>NZ_BEWG01000034.1:0-31229 GCF_002723835.1 Mycobacterium sp. shizuoka-1
GGGGAGCTTGGCATTCAGCGGGGGCGGCGGGGCGCCCTCGGCCGGCTTCGGCTTGCCCACCACCGTCCAGTTGCCGGTCGGGTCCTGCACCAGATGCGCGGTGTCCTTCGAGGGGATCATGCCCAGATTGCGGGCGGCCTCGGCCAACGCGGGCGCGGATTCGGCCTCCAGCACGTCGCGCTCGAGGGCCTCTTTCTGCTGCGAGAGCGCCTCGTTGACCGAGCGGGCGGTGCCCAGCTGATAGGAGCGCTGCGCGGCATCGGTGGACAGCCACAGCGTCACGGCCAGACCGACGCCGAGCGAACCGATGACCAGGACCACGAACGGCACCTTGGCCAGCAGCACCTGCGGACGCAGGTCGACAGTCGCCAGCCGGGCGATCAGCCGCTCGCGCAGTGGCGGCCGAACAACCTTGGGCGCCTTGGCCTTACGGGCCTTCGCCCGGGCCTTGGCCTGGCTGACGGTCTTGGGTCGCGCGGGACGTTCGGCCGGCCGGGCGACCGGGGCGGTCTGCGGGCCCTGACGCAGCGCCCGGGGTTCGTGGGGGCGGCGGGCCGTCGCGCGGCCACCACGGGCCGGGCTCTCGGCGCCGCGGCGGCGCGCGGTCGCACTGCCGGACTTGGCAGCGGCCTTGGTGGCGGCGCCCTTCTTGGCGGAGGACTTCTTGTCCCTGCCCGCCTCAGCCTTGGCCTCTTTGCGATCGCCGGGACCGGCCGGCTTGCGCCCCACCTTCATCAGCTCTTCCCTCCCCGTCGCGGGTCACCCGGCGTCACACGTTGCAGTGCCCGCAGCCGGACCGGCGCACTACGCGGATTACGTTCGATCTCGTCCTCGCCGGCGCGCTCGGCGCCGCGGGTGATCGCGCTGAATTCCGGCTCGTAGCCGGGCAGTTCGACCGGCAGACCCGCCGGCGACCGGGATGCGGTCGCCGCGGCGAACGTGGTCTTGACGATGCGATCTTCGAGCGACTGGTAGGACATCACCACGATCCGGCCGCCCGCCCGCAGCGCCGCCAAGGCCGCGGGCAGGGCCGCGGTCAGCGAATCCAGCTCGGCGTTCACCGCGATCCGCAGCGCCTGGAAGGTCCGTTTGGCGGGGTGGCCGCCGGTTCGCCGGGCCGGTGCCGGGATTCCGCGGTAGACGATCTCGACGAGTTCGCCGGTGGTGGTCAGCGGCGACTGCTGGCGGCGCTCGACGATCAGCCCGGCGATCCGGTGGGCGAACTTCTCCTCGCCGAACCGGCGCAGGATGTCGGTCAGCTCGGCACGGTCGTAGGTGTTGAGGATCTCCGCGGCGGTCAGCGGCGCGTCGGTGTCCATCCGCATGTCCAGCGGGGCGTCCTTGGCGTAGGAGAATCCCCGCTCGGCCTGGTCCAGCTGCATCGAGGAGACGCCCAGGTCGAGCAACACCCCGTCGACCGAATCGGTTGCGGCGCAGCCGGCTTCGATCAGCGCGTCGGCGATGCCGTCGTAGCGGGTGTGCACCAGGGTGACCCGGTCGGCGAACGGGGCCAGCCGCGCCCGGGCGATCGCCAGCGCGCCCGGATCGCGGTCGAGCCCGATCAGGCGCAGCTGCGGAAAATCGGTCAGAAAGCGTTCGGCATGTCCCCCGGCACCCAGGGTGCCGTCGACCAGAACGGCTCCCGGTCGGGTCAGGGCGGGGGCCAGGATCTCGACGCAGCGGTCCAGCAGGACGGGGACGTGCCCGTGGCCGGATTCGGAGCCGGATTCGTCAACCACGACGGGACCTCCGGGAAGTTGGCGGTGCGCACCAATCGGGCCTGAGTGCGCCCGAGCATCGAGGTCCCTGTCCGAGTTCGCGAACCTGGCGTTGGGGAAGTACGTCAGGGTCGGTTCGGGCAGAGGCCACGATGCACGGGCTACCTCCGGCTGGGCGGCCAGCTCAGATGATGTCGCTGAGTGCTTCATCGCTGGCCGCGGAGAAGTTCTCTTCGTGGGTCTCTTGGTATTCCTGCCAGGCCTGGGCGTCCCAGATCTCGAGGAAGTCGACGGCGCCGATGACCACGCAGTCCTTGGACAGGTTGGCGTAGCGCCGGTGATCCGCGGACAGGGTGATCCGGCCCTGGGAGTCGGGGTGCTGTTCGTCGGTGCCGGCCGCCAGGTTGCGCAGGAAGGCGCGCGCATCGGGATTGCTGCGCGAGGTCTGCGCGGCCCGCCGGGCCAGCTGTTCGAATTCCGTCCTCGGGTAGACAGCAAGGCTGTGATCTTGGCTTTTGGTGACCATCAACCCTCCTGCCAGCGCGTCGCGGAACTTGGCGGGCAGTGTGAGCCGCCCTTTGTCGTCGAGCTTGGGCGTGTAGGTGCCGAGAAACATGCTGCGCACATCCCTTCACACCTGCGTGGAGGCCCCAGCTCCGCGGAGCCGTCGCTCCGCTAACCGCCACAATACCCCACAATCCCCCACTTTGCTCCACATCCGACCCTGATTTTGGCCGCGGCTCACCACTTTCCGCCACACAATGCCCGCCATCCCCCACGAAGCGCCGGACGAATACCCGAAAAGTCCAGCTCAGAGCCCGGTGGGGCGAAGTGGGGCGCCTAGGCGGACAGCCCGATCACGGGCGCCGGCGCGCGCGCCGCGCAGCGCGTCGAGGCAAACAAAAACGGGGCAGCCGATCGGCTACCCCGTGGGTGAAACGCGTGCGCTCACTCGTCGAAACGACGCCGGAAGCGATCCTCCATCCGACTGGTGAACGAACCGCCGCCGCCCTTGGCCTTGCGCGGCCGCGGACCCGCCGACGACGACGGGCCGGACTTGTCCCGTCCGCCGGCCACGCGCGGCCCGGTGATCGCGAACACGACGCCGCCGAACATCACCACGAAACCCACCACCGACAGGATCGGGAAACTGCCGATCATGGTGGCTTTGAACGCAACCCCGGCGATCAGCATCGCCAGACCGATCACGAACAGGCCGGCACCCTGCAGTCGCCTGCGCGTCGACGGAGCACGCAGAGTCCCGCCCCGCACGCTCGAGGCGAACTTGGGGTCCTCGGCATAGAGAGCGCTCTCGATCTGATCGAGCATGCGCTGCTCATGATCGGAGAGTGGCATTCGTCCCTCCTTGCCGACACAGCCGGTCACGATTCCGATAAAACTTGGCTGCCCAGCAATTGCCGGGCAACTAACCAAATGATACGAGCTGAAGGTGCGCCGTACCACCTACTTGGTCCACCCGATTGTAGCTGTGTCCAGGGGTTGTTCTGCTGCGGCCACCACCACGTAAGAGGCCCGTCATCAGCTTGCCGGTGACCGACGGGTCCAGACTGCCCCGATAATGGCGGGTACCCATGACCGATCCGCAGACGACGAAGGGCATCCAGGCGTTGGCGACTTTCCTCATCGATCTGTCGCCCACCGATATGGCGCAACGCCTTCAGGACGCGCTGACGGTGTACGTCGACGCCATGCGCTACCCCCGCGGCACCGAGAGCCAGCGGGCGGCGATGTGGCTCGAGCACACCCGCAGGCAGGGCTGGAAGGCCGTGGCGGCCGTCGAAGCCGACGCGACCGACGCCGCCGGCCCCAACGCCGACCAGCTGGCACGCGGGTCGCTGCTCGGCATCGCCTACGGATACTGCGGGGCACCCGACCAGTGGTGGCAACAGCAGGTAGTGGCCGGGCTGCACCGCATCGGCAAGCCGGCCGAGGAGATCGGCGAGCTGATGAGCAACTACTTCGAGCTGACCGAGCTGCACATCCATCCCAGCGCGCAGGGCCGGGGCCTGGGCGAGGCGCTGGCGCGGCGGCTGCTGACCGGGCGCGGCGAGGCGCATGTGTTGCTGTCCACCCCGGAGATCATCGGCGAGGCCAATCGGGCCTGGCGCCTGTACCGCCGGCTGGGCTTCACCGATGTGATCCGCGGTTATCACTTCGCCGGCGACCCGCGGGCATTCGCCATTCTGGGCCGCAGCCTCCCGCTTTAGCCCGAATCTGGCACGATACCGGAGTGCGCGACCGATCCCGCCGCCTGCGCCTGCGCGCCGTGGCGTTGCTGCTGCTGCTCGTGGCGCCGCTGGCCGTCGGCTGCGTGCGGGTCCACGCCTCGATCACGGTGTCCCCCGACGACCAGGTCTCCGGGCAGATCATCGCCGCGGCCAAACCGCGGGACTCCAGCGACCAGGGCCCCCAGTTCGACCTCAACGTGCCGTTCAGCCAGAAGATCTCGGTGTCGAAATACGACTCCGACGATTACGTCGGGTCGCAGGCGGTGTTCTCCAACCTGAGCTTCTCCGAGGTGCCGCAGCTGGCCAACCTCAATCGGGAGGCGGCCGGCGTGGACATCTCGCTGCGGCGGGCCGGCAATCTGGTGATCCTCGAGGGCCGGGTGGACCTGACCAGCGTCAACGACCCGGACGCCGACGTGGAGTTGACGGTCTCCTTCCCGGGCGAGGTGACCTCGACCAACGGCGACCGGCTCGACACCGACGTCGTCGAGTGGAAGCTCAAGCCGGGCGTGGTGTCGACGATGAGCGCGCAGGCGCGCTACACCGACCCCAGCACCCGCTCGTTCACCGGCGCGGCGCTGTGGCTGGGGCTGGGCGCCCTGGTGGTCTGCGGCGTCATCGGCACGCTGGCCTGGGTCAGCCGGGACCGCTCACCACGATTTGCCAGCGCCGACCAGACCGACAGCTAGCCGACGCTTTACGCTAGGTTGCACCCACCCTCGTACACAGAAAGGGGCGCCGCGCTGAGCGTCGAAGCCGTAGCTCCCTCGGCCGTCCAGCTGGCCGGCGCCGTGACCGACCAACTGCGGGGATATCTCGCCGGCCGCCGGGCCGAGGCGGCCTACATCGGTACCGATTACGACGGCCTCATCGCCGCCCTCGAGGACTTCGTCCTGCGCGGCGGAAAACGGGTGCGGCCCGCGTTCGCCTACTGGGGCTACCGCGCGGTGACCGCCGAGCCCGACGCGGCCGTGGACGACGGAATCCTGCTGCTGTTCTCGGCGCTGGAGCTGCTGCACGCATGCGCGCTGGTGCACGACGACGTGATCGACGATTCGGCGACCCGGCGCGGCTGGCCCACCGCCCACGTGCACTTCACCGACCTGCACCGCAATCGCGGGTGGCGCGGGGACTCCGAGCAGTTCGGCCGCTCGGCGGCGATCCTGCTCGGCGACCTGTCGCTGGTGTGGGCCGACGACATCGTCGCCGGGGTGGATCTGCCCGCCGACGACCAGCGCCGGGTGCAGCGGGTGTGGTCCGACATCCGCACCGAGGTCCTCGGCGGCCAGTTCCTCGACATCGTCGCCGAGTCCAGCGCCGCCGAGTCGATCGAGTCGGCGATGAACGTCAACACCTTCAAGACCGCCTCGTACACCATCTCCCGCCCCCTGCAGATGGGTGCCGCGGCCGCCGCCGACCGGCCGGATGTGCAGAGCATCTTCTACGAGCTGGGCACGGACCTGGGCGTCGCGTTCCAGCTGCGCGACGACGTTCTCGGCGTGTTCGGCGATCCCGCCGTGACCGGCAAGCCGTCCGGCGACGACCTGCGCTCCGGCAAGCGCACGGTGCTGCTGGCCGAGGCACTCGGACGGGCCGACGCCGCCGACGCCGCGGCCGCCGACCGGCTGCGCGCCGGGATCGGCACCGATCTCAGCGACGCGGCGGTACGCGAGCTGTGCGACGTCATCGAATCGGTCGGCGCGCTGGCCGCCGTCGAGGCCCGGATCGAACTCCTGACCAACCGTGCGCTGGGCCTGCTGGAGAGCGCGCCGATCAACGCGCCGGCCCGGGCCGGTCTGACCGAGCTCGCCAGATTGGCCGCCAACCGGTCGGCCTAGGCCTATGTCCGCCCTGACACCCACCCCACCGAAACCCCAGTCCGGCCTCGCGCGTCTGGCGGCGTTCACCGCCGGCGACGAGGGACGTCCGGCACTGCTCGGTTTTCTCGGCGCGGTGTTGATCACCCTCGGCGGGCTGGGCGCGGGCAGCACCCGCCAGCACGACCCGTTGCTCGAGTCGATCCACCTGTCCTGGCTGCGGTTCGGCCACGGCCTGGTGGTGTCCTCGGTGCTGCTGTGGGGCGGCGTGGTGGTGATGCTGGTGGCGTGGCTGTGGGTCGGCCGGCGGGTGCAGCACGACGTCAGCGACTACACGATGATCGCCACCACCGGCTTCTGGCTGGCTCCCCTGCTGCTGAGCGTTCCGCTGTTCAGCCGCGACACCTATTCCTATCTGGCGCAGGGCGCGCTGCTGCGCGACGGCTTCGACCCCTACGCCGTCGGCCCGGTGGAGAACCAGAACTCGTTGCTGGACAACGTCAGCCCGATCTGGACCACCACCACCGCGCCGTACGGGCCGGCCTTCATTCTGGTGGCCCGCTTCGTCACCACCCTGGTCGGCGACCACGTGGTGGCCGGCACCATGCTGCTGCGACTGTGCATGCTGCCCGGGTTGGCGATGCTCATCTGGGCGGCCCCCCGGGTGGCCCGCCACGTCGGCGCCAACGGCGCGGTGGCACTGTGGATTTGCGTGCTCAACCCGCTGGTGATCATCCATCTCATGGGTGGCGTGCACAACGAGATGCTGATGGTGGGGCTGATGATGGCCGGCATAGCGCTGACCTTCGCCCGTCAACACGCCGCGGGTGCGGCGCTGATCGCAGTCGCCGTCGCGGTGAAGGCCACCGCGGTGCTGGCCCTGCCGTTCATGGTGTGGGTGTGGATGCGACATCTGCGCCAGCAGCGAAAGACAGGCGCGGTAACGGCTTTCGCGACCGCATCGGCGGCATCGGTGGCGATCTTCGTCGCGGTGTTCGCGGTGCTGTCCTGGGTGGCCGGGGTGGGGCTGGGCTGGCTGACCGCGCTGGCCGGCTCGGTGAAGATCATCAACTGGCTGACCGTCCCGACGGCGGTCGCCAACCTGACCAACGCCGTCGGCGGACTGTTCGTCGGCGTGAACTTCTACGCCGTACTCGAGGTCACCCGGATCGCCGGCATCGTCATCATCGCGGTGTCACTTCCGCTGCTGTGGTGGCGGTTTCGCCACGACGACCGCGAGGCTCTGATGGGTATCGCCTGGGCGATGCTGATGGTGGTGCTGTTCGTGCCCGCAGCGCTGCCGTGGTACTACACCTGGCCGCTGGCGGTGATCTCGGCCCTGGCCCAGTCGCGTGCGGCGATCGCGCTGATCGCCGGGTTCTCGACATGGATCATGGTGATCTTCAAACCGGACGGCTCACACGGCATGTACTCGTGGATCCACGTGCTGCTGGCCACCGCCTGCGCCCTGGCCGCCTGGTATTCGCTGCACCGGGCCCCGCGGTCGCCTGCCGGGGTCGGCGCTCAGTAGGCCATCGCCTGAGCCCGCCGGATGACCTCGCGGGCCTGGTGGGCGTGCAGCGCGTCGACGGGGCGCGCGTTGCTGACCGCCTCCCGGACCCCGTCACGGGTCACCGTCAGCGACGGATCGGGGGTGAACAGCCACCGCAGGATCTCGGTGTCGTGATAGCCGCCGTCGCGCAGCACCGCCAGCAAGCCGGGCAGGCTCTTGACCACCTCGCCCTGGTCGTTGAGGAATGCCTGGGGGATCACCGGCACCCGGTCGCGCCGCACCGCCACGAGGTGGCCTTCCCGTAACTGCTGATGCACCTTGGTCACCGGGATCTGCAACAAATCGGCGACTTCGGGCAGCGTGTAGACGGGCTCGTCGGGATCCAAAACGTCGTCACCGGCGGGAATACTGCTCACCGCATCAGTCTAGAACCGTCACAGCCACCGTGACACGCGCTCGGCGTGACGAATCGGCGCCCCTCGGGCACGGCATACCATGTGGCGGTGACGTCGGACCCCCTGCTGCACGTGTTGCTGGAAGGCCGGTACCGCGTCGACGCCAAGATCGCCACCGGCGGAATGTCGACGGTGTACCGCGGACTGGACGTCCGACTGGACCGGCCGGTGGCGCTGAAGGTGATGGATGCGCGCTACGCCAACGACGCCCAGTTCCTCACCCGCTTCCAGCGTGAGGCGCGCGCAGTCGCCCGGCTGAAGGACCCTGGCCTGGTCGGTGTTTATGACCAGGGGTTGGACGGCAGCCACCCCTTTCTCGTGATGGAACTGATCGAGGGCGGCACGTTGCGTGAACTGCTGCGTGAGCGCGGCCCGATGCCGCCGCACGCCGCGGCAGCGGTCCTGCGTCCGGTGCTGGGCGGCCTGGCCACCGCCCATCACGCCGGGCTGGTGCACCGCGACGTCAAGCCCGAGAACGTACTGATCTCCGACGACGGCGACGTCAAGCTGGTCGACTTCGGGCTGGTGCGCGCGGTGGCCGAGGCCGGGATCACCTCGACCAGTGTCATCTTGGGCACCGCGGCGTACCTGTCCCCCGAACAGGTCAGCAGCGGCGCGGCCGATGCCCGCAGCGACGTCTACGCCGTCGGTATTCTGGCCTACGAATTGATCACCGGCACAACACCGTTCAGTGGTGACAATCCGCTGACCGTGGCGTATCAGCGGATGGATCACGATGTGCCGCCGCCCAGCTCGGCGATCGCCGGGGTGCCGCAGCAGTTCGACGAGTTCATCGCGCGTGCGACCGCGCGCGAACCGGACGCCCGGTTCGCCGACGCCGAGGAGATGGCCGAGGATCTCGACGCGATCGCCCAGGAGCTCGCGCTGCCGAAATTCCGTGTGCCGGCACCGAAGAACTCCGCCCAGCATGCGGCTGCGACCGCCCTGCACGACCGTCCCACCGACGACTACCGACCGGCGCCGCCCGCGGCGCCGGTGCCGCCGCCTCCCCCGGGCGTCCGCAACCCCACCCGACAGCTGATCCGCGATCCGCAGGAGTGGAATGCGGAGCCCGCCGACGACGAAAGCGAACTTCCGCCAAGCCAATTCGCCGGTATCGAGATCACCGAATTCATCTGGGAACGGCAACGGGCCCGGCGGTCGCTGGTGTTCTGGGTGCTGATCGTGCTGCTGCTCGCCGGCGGCGCCGCGGCCGCCGGCTGGATGCTGGGCACCAACCTGCCTGCGCTGATCGGCTCCTAGTCGCGCAGCATCTCCGCGACCAGGAACGCCAGCTCCAGGCTCTGCTGGGTGTTCAACCGCGGGTCGCAGGCCGTCTCATAGCGGCCGGCCAGGTCCGAATCGGAGATGTCCTGGGCGCCGCCGAGGCATTCGGTGACGTTCTCGCCGGTGATCTCCACGTGGATCCCGCCGGGATGGGTGCCCAGCGCACGATGCACCTCGAAGAAGCCCTGCACCTCGTCGACGATGCGATCGAAGTGGCGGGTCTTGTAGCCGGTCGAGGACTCGTGGGTGTTGCCGTGCATCGGGTCGCACTGCCAGATCACCTGGTGACCAGAGGCCTGCACCTTCTCGATGATCGGGGGCAGGGCGTCGCGCACCTTGTGGTTGCCCATCCGGCTGACCAGCGTGAGCCGGCCCGGCTCGTTGTTCGGGTCGAGGCGCTCGACGTATTCCACCGCCAGTTCCGGCGACGTCGTCGGGCCGATCTTGACGCCGATCGGGTTGGCGATCACCTCGGCGAACGCGACGTGCGCGCCGTCGAGCTGGCGGGTGCGTTCCCCGATCCAGACGTAGTGCGCCGACAGGTCGTAGAGCTTGGGGCCGGTCGGCGATTCGGTGTCCATCCGCAGCATCGCCCGCTCGTAGTCCAGCACCAGCGCCTCGTGGCTGGCGTAGATCTCGGCGGTGTCGAGGTTGCGATCGTCGACCCGGCAGGCGCTCATGAAGCGCAGCCCACGGTCGATCTCCCCGGCCAGCTGCTCGTAGCGGGCACCCGCGGGCGAGGTGCGGACGAACTCCCGGTTCCAGTCGTGCACCTGGTGCAGCGACGCCATGCCGGACGAGGTCAGGGCGCGGACCAGGTTCATCGCGGCGCTGGCGTTGGCGTAGGCGCGGACCAGCCGGGACGGGTCGTGTTCGCGCACCGCGGCGTCGGGGGCGAATCCGTTGACCATGTCGCCGCGGTAGGACTTCAGCCCCAGCGCGTCGGTGTCCGAGGAGCGCGGCTTGGCGTACTGGCCGGCGATCCGGGCCACCTTGACCACCGGCATGCTGGCGCCGTAGGTGAGCACCACCGCCATCTGCAGCAGGGTGCGGATGTTGGCCCGGATGTGGGGTTCGGTGTTGTCGACGAAGGTCTCGGCGCAGTCGCCGCCCTGGAGCAGGAACGCCTTGCCGCGGGCGACGTCGGCCAGCTGCGACTTGAGCTTCTCGATCTCCGAGGGCACGGTGACCGGCGGCACGCTCTCGAGTACCGTGCGCATCGCCGCGGCCTGCTCGGGATCCCAGCTGGGCTGCTGCAGCGCCGGCTTCGTCAGCGCCGCATCGAGCCGTCCGCGCAGGTCAGCCGGGAGCGGCGGCAGCGACGGCAGCTGCTCGATCGGTACGTCAACGGTCCAGTTCACCCGTCCATGGTAACCGGGCCGCGCACCCCCTTTTACCGGCTGACCGGCGTCACACCCAGGTCGACGCCGGTGGTCATCAGCACGTACCGGCGCAGGTTGTGGCGGGCGTCGACCAAGGCGTCATGGGTGTCGTGCGGCCGGGGTGGCATCCGCGGGCAGCCCCGCTCCTCCCAGAACTGCCGCAGCTCGCGGGTGAACCGCGGGATCTGCGGCGGCAGGCTGGTCATCGGCCCCCACAGCTGGCACAGCGCCACGTGGTCGTAGGCGGCCACCCACGCCCACAGCTCGATCGGCTCGTCGCCGTCGATGTCGAAGAACTCCTCCAGCCCCTCGCGGATCTGGCGCCGCGACCGCCACAGCTGCGACGAGGGTTTGGGCAGTTTCGGCAGCACGTTGGTGCGCACCCACTTGCCTGCCGACTCCGGATCGAACTCGGTGGAGATCGCGTAGAACTCGCGACCGTCCTCGGCGACCACCCCGATCGAGATCAGGTCGATGATCCGCCCGTTGTCGATGAACTCGGTGTCGTAGAAGTACCGCACCGGCCGCACCCTATCCGGTCGCCTCGGCCGGGACGGCGGCGTCGACGCGCGCCGAGGGTGCGGGCGCGGCGTGGATTTCGCGATCCAGCTCGGCGTCGACCTCGGAATCGGCCGGGAAACTGGGCTCTCCGGCGACGATGTGCTGCAGCCACAGCTTCGCCTGGACCACCGGTCTGCGCAGGTAGCGCTCCCGTTCCAGGGCCTTTTTCATCTTCTTGGGCTTGTCCTGGTAGTGCCAGCGCGCCCACGGGGCGTGCGGGCGGGACAGCCGGATCGCGCCGACGAACAGCAGCGGGGTGATGAACATGCCGACCAGCCCGGTCCAGACCTTGCCCTTGAGCAGCACCACCACCGCCAGCGCCAGCGTGAGCACCGCCATCACGACGACCGTGGTGCGGGCCACCACCGAATCGTCCTCACGCCAGATCCCGATGTCGAAGAACGACAGCGGGTTGAACCCCATGACCAGCAGGCCCGCGATCGCGACCGCGGCGAACACCGCGTCCACCGAGGCGCGGCCGTCCTCGGCCCAATACACGTCCTCGAGGTGCAGAATGAGCGCGAACTCATCCAGCACCAGGGCCGCGCCGATCCCGAAAACAATTGCGGCGGCGGTGAACTCACCCACCCCGCCGTCGACGGCCAGCGTCACCATGGTCACCCCGGAGATCATCACCAGCACGATGCCGATGACGACGTGGTGGATGTGCAGGCCGCCGCGGCCGGAGATGTTGCGTGGCTGCCACCACTTGCGCGGGGCTTCGTTACCGGCGTTGCGTCGGATGTAGCGCACGATCGTCCGAGTCACGAAGAAGGTCAGGATGAACGCGATCAGGCACCACATCAGCGGCACCCGCCCGGGGGCGACGACGTCGAAGTGCAGTCCGAAGGGCACGGGGTCAGAAGATACGCCCGATGAGCACCGATGGCGCCGCCACGGCCGGGATATGGTCCGGCGCGTCGCCTTCGCGGAGATAGTCTGGTGGCGACATGAGTATGCGGCGGCCGCCCGGCTTGGGCAGTGTGACGAGGCCCTGGCCATCCGCGGGATGGCGGGTGACGCAGGCGGTGATCGCCGCCGTGGCGCTCTACGCCGGGTGGTTGTTGTTCCGGCACATCCCCTACCGCATCGACATCGAGGTCTACCGGATGGGCGGTCAGGCGTGGTTGGCTGGGCGGCCGCTGTATGCCGGTGACGCCACCTTCCACACCCTGATCGGGCTGGATCTGCCGTTCACCTACCCCCCGCTGGCGGCAATCGTGTTCAGTCCGTTCGCCGCGATGTCGTTCCCGGTGGCCAGCGTGACGATCACGGTCATCACGCTGGTGCTGGTGCTGGTGTCCACCTGGATCGTGCTGACCCGGCTGGCGGTGTGGCCGGACTCGGCGATCACCCGCGAGCCGGCCTGGCTGCGTCGCGCCTGGCTGGCGGCCGGCATCGTGGCGCTGGCGGTGATCTACCTGGAGCCGATCGACGCCAACTTCGATTTCGGCCAGATCAACGTGGTGCTGATGACGCTGGTGATCGCGGACTGCCTACCGCGCCGCACCCCGTGGCCGCGCGGAATGCTGCTGGGCGTGGCGATCGCCCTGAAACTGACGCCCGCGGTGTTCCTGCTGTACTTCGTGCTGCGCCGCGACGGCCGCGCCGCGCTGACCGCCGTGGGCACCTTCGTCGCGGCCAGCCTGCTGGGCTGCGCGCTGGCCTGGCGAGATTCGCTGGAGTACTGGACCACCACGGTGCGCCACACGGATCGCATCGGCAGCGCGGCGCTGAACACCAACCAGAACATCGCCGGCGCGCTGGCCCGGCTCGGTCTGGACAAGAGCACCCATTTCGTCCTGTGGACGCTGGCCTGCTTCGCGGTGTTGGCGGTGACGATCTGGGCGGTGCGGCGGCTGCTGAGCGCCGCACCCGACGGCGGCGAGGCGCCCACGCTGGCGCTGATGTGTGTGGCGCTGTTCGGGCTGATGGTCTCGCCGGTGTCATGGTCGCACCACTGGGTGTGGGCGCTGCCGACGGTCATCACCGGCGTGGTGATCGCCTACCGCCACCGCAACGTGGCGCTGGGCTCGGTTACCGCGATCGGGGTGGTGCTGATGATGTGGATCCCGCTGGAGCTGCTGCCCAAACACCACGAGAGCACGGCCTCGTGGTGGCGCCAGCTGCTCGGGATGTCCTACGTGTGGTGGGCGCTGGCGGTGATCGTGGTTGCTGGGCTGACCGCGGCGAGGACCCGGGCTATCCCGCGGCGGACTGCGGGATCCGCGCCGGTGGCTGATCTGGTGCACCCGGCTTAGGGTCGTTCTTCAGCGTCGCCGCGTAGATGTCGACGTACTCCTGGCCGGACAGCTTCATCAGCTCGTACATGACCTCGTCGATGACAGCCCGCTCGATGAACCGGTTGCCGGCCAGCCCGTCGAAGCGGGAGAAGTCCATCGGCTTGCCGAACCGCACGGTCACCCGGCCGAAGCGCCACATCTTGGATCCCGGCGGGTTGACGACGTCGGTTCCGATCATCGCGACCGGAATCACCGGGACCTGGGTTTCCAGGGCGAGCCGGGCCAGCCCGGTCTTGCCCTTGTAGAGCCGGCCGTCCGGCGAACGGGTGCCCTCGGGATACATCCCGAGCAGCTTGCCCTGCTCGAGCAGCCGCTGCGCGGTGTCCAGCGCGGCCTGCGCACTGTCGGCGTCGGTGCGGTCGATCGGCACCTGTCCGGTCGAGGAGTAGAACCACCGGTTGAACCAGCCCTTGAGGCCGGTGCCGGTGAAGTACTCCGACTTCGCCAGGAAGGTGATCCGACGCCTGACCACCAGCGGGAGGTAGAAGCTGTCGGCGACGGCCAGGTGGTTACTGGCCAGAATCACCGGCCCGGAGCGCGGAATGTATTCCAGGCCTTCAACTTTCGGACGACCGAGCAAACGGAGCAACGGACCCATGATGACGTACTTGAACAACCAGAACCACATGGAGCCTCCCGCTCGGGCCGCGCGCTTTGGGCTAACTCTACCCAGGCCCGCGCAGGCCGACCACAGGTCGCTTCACTCCTCGACGGTGACCGTGATGTGCTGGTAACGACCCGGCGACGGTCCCGGCGTATCGGGAGCCGGCTCGTCGGGGGGTGTTGTACCGCCGGGGCCGGGGCCCTCGGGCGGGCCCTGCTCGGCGACCATGGCGCGGATCATCGTCACCAGCGCGACGCTGTGCTCGGCGACGACGGTCAGCAGCGGGTGTTGTTCCCCGTTGACCAACGCGGCCAGCGCACAGATCGGGCACCACACCTGTTGGCACTTACCCTGCGGACTGCCCGCGGCGAAGGCGGCGCCGGCCCGCACGGCCGGATCCAGCCGGTCGAGGATCGCCTGGGCCAGCGCGCGCAGCTCAGGCCCCAGGTCGGGATGCGAGCCGTTCACGCGGGCCACACCTCCGGGTTGGGTCGAAAGCGCACGGTCAGCTCGGTCCCCCGCAACGCCGCATCGACCACGATGCAGCGCCGCAGCACCGACGCCAATCGCACCCGGCGCCGCATCCCCGCCGCGCCGATGATCAGGTCGTCGTCGACCCGGCCCAGCGTCAGCGTGGCCGGATCGATTTGCGGCAACTCTAGCCGCATGCGGTAGATCGCATCGATTCCCGAGCCCGATTCGCGGTCCACCACCGGCTTCAGCGGCCCCGGCGGCGGCGAGCCGTCCCGCCGGCGCGCGCTGTCGAGCAGCTGACCCAGCGCCTTGGCCCCGATCGGTTCACCGGGCAGGTGCGGGGCCAGCACCAGCTCGACATCACCGATCGCGCCGGTGAGCTCGTCGAGCACCGACTGCTGCTCGACGATCCGCTCGGAATACCAGTCGAACGCCGGATGGTCGGGCAGGTTGCGGTACTCGTACGAATCGTCCTGAACCAGAATCTGATTGACCAGAAGTTCGGCTACGCGCACACCCATCAGCGCCAGCGAACCCAGGGTGCGTACGGCTTCGGCGGCGACCACCCGTTCGGCGGTGAGCACCAGATGGGCGCTGACCCGCTGACCGTCGGTGAGCAGCGCGGACAACCCTTCGACCGCGGCCGCGACGCCCTCGATGACCGCGACGGTGGCCGCGCTGTGCGCGCTGTCGACGGCGGCACTGAGCCGGCGATGCCGGGGCCAGGCCCGCTCGAGATACATGGCGAACGTCGCGGGCAGTGTCAGCATCCGCATGGCGTCGGCGGTGGAGGCGCAGTCCACCACCAGGTAGTCCCACCGGCCGGAATCGGCCAGCGCGGCCACCTCGGCAAGCCCGAGCACCTCCTGAATTCCAGGAAGTGCTGAAAGTTCCTCCGGAGCAACATCTTTGAGATCCGAGTCGGGGAACCTGGCGGCCAGCACCGGGGCGATCGCCCGCCACTTTCCCTCCAGCAGCGCCAACGTGTCCAGCGCGAGCGCGTCGAGGTGGCCGCCGCCTGCGGTGTCGGTGCCCTCCTCGGTGAGAATCCGCACCGGCTCACGGGCACCGGTCGGCGGCACCGGGACGCCGAGGACGTCGCCGAGAGAATGCGCCTGGTCGGTGGACACCGCCAGCACGCGGTCACCGGCCAGTGCCGCGCGCACCGCCGTCGCCGAGGCCAGCGTCGACTTGCCCACACCGCCCTTGCCGACGAAGAAGCTGATCCGGGCCCGGTCGGTCAGGCCCGCATCGGCGGGGGCGTCACCGGGCGTCACTCAGCCCTCGACCCATTTCTTCAGGTCCTTGAGCGCGGTGTCGGTCAGCCGCCGCTCGGCTTTGCGCTTGAGCAGGCCGATCATCGGGATCATCAGATCCACCGAGAGCTCGTAGGTGACATCGGTTCCAGAGCCCTTGGGCGCCAAGGTGTATGCGCCATCGAGTGCCCTCAGCAGCGAGCTCGAGACCAGCGACCAGCGCACCGACTTGTGGTCGGCCGGCCAGTCGTAGGACAGCACCATGGTGTCGGAGAGCACCGCGGCATCCAGCACGAGCCGAGCGGTCAGTGGGTAACCCTGGTCGTCCGACTCGAGAACCTCGGTCTCCTTGTATTCCGAGACCCACTGCGGATACGACCCGATGTCGGCGATGACGTCCATCACGGTGCGGGGATCCGCGTCGATGTAGATGGTCTGCGCCGTCTTGTCAGCCACTGTTGCCAATTCCCGTCGCTTCTGCGCTGCGCGACCCGACGAGGTCACGCTCCCTCGGCCACAAACGGTACCCTCTGGGCCCTGGGCGTGACCCGATATCAGTGCTGGGGTGCGACGCCCACCGGGCGCGAGGCCTCCAGCTGAGATTTCACCTCGAACGCCATCCGCTTGCCGGCCACTCGGCGCGCATGGGTCAGCTTGGGCAGGTTCATCTTGGCCAGCTGCCAGGCCGCGACGCCGGTCGGCTCGGCGTGCAGAAAGTAGTGCAGCAGCACGCCGTCGAGGACGGGCTCCAGCCAGATCTCCATGGTGCCGGTCAGCGGGCCCGTCACCGTCCACCGGATGCCCTTGTCGGCGCGATCCTCGACGACCTCGAGCCGCAGATCCGGCCACCATCGCCGCCAGCCGGCCCGGTCCGCGACCGCCCGCCCGACCGCCGCCGGATCGGCCGCCACGAACGTCTCGTCGGCAACCTGGATGCTGTTCATCCCCCCAGCTTCACATATGGCCACCGCCGGACGACCGCCACCTGCGGTGTTGACTAGGCTGGACCCCATGCGTGAATACAGCGTTCCGGCGTCGTTCACCATCGGTGAACACGACAACGTGGTCAGCTCCGTGTACTCCCACGAGCGCACGGATCCGGACTACGTGATCGCCCAGCGGCTTGTCGACGGCGCCTGGACCGACGTCACCTGCGCCGAGGTGGCCGCTCAGATCCGCTCGGCGGCGCTGGGATTGATCGCCTTGGGCGTGGCGCCCGGTGACCGGGTGGCGATCCTGTCGGCCACCCGTTACGAGTGGATCATCCTCGACTACGCGATCCTGTCGGCCGGCGCGGTCACCGTGCCGATCTACGAGACGTCCTCGGCCGAGCAGGTCCGATGGGTGCTGGAGGATTCCGCCGCCGTGGTGGTGTTCACCGAGACCGAGGCGCACGCCCAGATGGTCGCCGAACTGCACGACGAGCTACCGGCCCTGCGGACCGCGCTGCGCATCGAGTCCGCGGGCAGCACCGCCCTCGACGAGTTGGCGCAGCACAGCGCCGGTGTCGAGCCCGCCGAACTGGAGCGCAGGCTGGCCGAGCTGCGGTCGGCCGACCCGGCGACCCTGATCTACACCTCGGGCACCACCGGGCGCCCGAAGGGTGTTCAACTCACCCATTCCAACCTGCTGTCGGAAACCCGCGGTGCGGCAACATGTTTCCCGACCCTGCTGCGCCAGCACGAACGCCTGCTGGTGTTCTTGCCGTTGGCTCACGTGCTGGCGCGCGCCCTGTCGATGACCGCATTCGCGAACAAGGTGACCCTGGGCTACACCAGCGACATCAAGAACCTGGTGCCCATGCTGCAGGTGTTCAAACCGACGATCGTGGTGTCGGTGCCCAGGGTCTTCGAAAAGGTGTACAACACAGCGGAGTTGAACGCCCGCGACAGCGGCAAGGGCCGGATCTTCGAGCTCGCGGCCAAGACCGCGATCGCCTACAGCGAGGCGCTGGCGAACGGGTCGCCGAACCTGCTGCTCAAGGCGGCCCACGCGGTGTTCGACCGGCTGGTGTACGGCAAGCTGCGCGCCGCACTGGGCGGCGACTGCCATGCCGCGATCTCCGGCGGCGCGCCGCTGGGCAAGCGGCTCGGCCACTTCTACCGCGGTGTCGGACTGTCGATCTACGAGGGTTACGGGCTGACCGAGACCAGCGCGGCGATCACCGTGAACCGGATCGGCGAACTCAAGGTCGGCACCGTGGGCAAGCTGGTGCCGGGCAACGCAATGAAGATCGCCGAGGACGGCGAGTTGCTGGTCAAAGGCGGCGTGGTGTTCAGCGGCTATTGGCGCAACGAGAAGGCGACCAGCGAGGCGATCGTCGACGGCTGGTTCCACACCGGCGACCTGGCCAGCGTCGATGCCGACGGATTCCTGTCGATCACCGGCCGCAAGAAGGAAATCATCGTGACCGCCGGCGGCAAGAACGTGGCGCCCGCGGTGCTCGAGGACGCCCTGCGGGCCCATCCGCTGATCAGCCAGGCCATGGCGGTGGGCGACAACCAGCCGTTCATCGGCGCGCTGATCGCGATCGATCCCGAGGCGTTCGACGTCTGGAAGACCCATCACGGCAAGCGTGCCGACGCGTCGGTGGCCGAGCTGCGGGAGGATCCCGATCTGGTCGCAGAGATCGAGCTGGCCGTCAAGGACGCCAATCAGCATGTGTCGCACGCGGAATCGATCCGTAAATTCCGGATCCTGCCGTGTGATTTCACCGTGCTCACCGGCGAGCTGACCCCGACGTTGAAGGTCAAACGCAATGTCGTCGCGCAGAAGTTCGCCGAGGAGATCGAGGCGATCTTCACCAAGTAGCGTGGCTCAGAGCAGCCCGGCGACGAACCCCGCCGCCTGATCCGGGTACGGCGGCAGCTCGTAGGCGCTGTGTGCGCCGCGGTCGCGTCCGGCCGAGCAGATCGGGTCACCGCCGCTGCACACGTCGACGGCGCGGCCGGCGAACTGGCCGGCGCTCGACAGCGGGGTGCCGAACCGGGCGCCGGGGTTGCCGAACACCGCGACCGCCGCCACCCGCCCGGCGCTGGCCGGCGGCAGCGGCGGCGCCGAGCCGATGGTGCCGATCCGCTGTCCCACCGGCGGCACGCCGGCCAGCATGGACACCGCCGCCGCACCCTGGGAGAACCCGCCGAGCACCAGCGCGGTCTGGGGGCACCGCGCACCCATGTCCGCGATGCGGGCCGCGGCGTCGTCGGCGCCGGACGCCGCCGCCAGGAAGTTCAGGCTGGCCGGGTAATTGACCCCGTAGGTGTCCATGGTCCGCCCACCCAGCCGTGGTGCCAGCGCGTCGGCGAACGCCTGCCCTACCCGCCCGACGCCCGGTGGCTCACCGGTGCCGCGCGCGAAGATCACCTCCACGTCGGGGCAGTCGTCGGCCGCCGCGGGACCAGCCGGGCCGACCGGGCCGAGCAGGGCCGCCACGGTGGCCAGGACGCCGCCGACCCCGATGACTCGGATCGTCGTCATCGGCACATCGTCACACGGTGCGATCGGCCACACTGAGAAGTTCGGAAAGCCGTGCGATGTGGCCGGCCCAGGTCCAGTCCGACTCGACCCAGTCCCGGCCGGCCGCCCCCATCCGCGCGGCCAGCTCCGGGTCGGCGAGGATGCCGGCCACCGCGTCGGTGATCTGGTCGGTGGAGCGCCCGTCGACCACCCGGCCGGTCTGTCCCTCCCGCACCGTCTCGGGCGCGCCGCCCGACCGGCCGGCGACCACCGGCACGCCGGTGGCCGATGCCTCCAGGAAAACGATCCCCAGGCCCTCGACGTCCAGGCCGGATCCCCGTGTGCGGCAAGGCATGGCGAAGACATCGGCCATTGCATAGTGGGCGGCCAGTTCGGCCTCGGGCACCGGCCCGGTGAACACGACGTGATCGCTCACTGCGACCCGCTCGGCCAGCGTGTGCAGATCGTCGGCGTAGGGGCCGCCGCCGACGATCACCAGCGCGGCATCGCCGACCCGTCTGCGGATGCCGGGCAGCGCCTTGATCAACATGTCCTGCCCCTTGCGCGGCACCAGCCGCGACAGGCACACCACCGTGGGTCGCCGGCCCACGCCGTAGCGCTCGCGCAGGGCAGTCCTGGCCGCTGGATCGGGCCGGAACCGATCGGTGTCGATACCGGGCGGCAGGTGTTCCAGGGCGGCGTTCGGACCGAACGCCGAGGCGATCCGCCCGCGGGTGTAATGGCTGATGAACGTCACGACATCGGTGTGCTCGCCGATGCGCCGCAGCGCCGAGCGGGCGATCGGCAGCATCGACCAGCCCACCTCGTGGCCGTGCGTACTGGCCACCACCCGCCGGGCGCCGGCGCCTCGCGCCCGACCTGCCAGCAGGGCCAGCGGCGCGGCCGCACCGAACCACACCGTCTCGATGCCGTGCTCGCCGATCAGGGCTCGCATCCGGCGGTCCACCCCCGGCTCGGGCACCATCAGCGTCCCGGGGTGGCGCACGATGCGGTAGCCGGCCTGCCGGTCGTAGTCGTCGGCGCCCTTCCACTGCGGGGCGTACACCGTCAGCTCGTGGTCGCCGGTGGCCGCCAACCGGCTGACGAATTGTTCGAGGTAGGTCTGAATTCCGCCACGGCGGGGCGGAAAGTCATTGGTGACCAGCAGGACCCGCGTCATCGCCCCTCACGCTAGCGGGTCAGCCACTGCGCCCAGCGCGCACGTAGCCCCTCGATGTCGGTTCCCAGGGCGCGCCGCGCCGCGGTCGCCAGGTCAGGGTGGCCGGGGCCGCAGGCCTCGACGTAGAGCCGGCGCAGCGCGTCGGCGCCGTAGGTATCGGCGACGAACCGGGCGAACCACCAGGCGCGGTCGTAACCGCGCTCGCGCTGTGGCCCGGCGACGTCCAGGTCGGCGTCGGTCGGCAACGCGGTGTTCGATCCCGCATCCGGCGGCAGCGGCTGCGCCGGCCGGGCCACGAAGTCGGCCACCCCCTCGACCAGCCAGCGCGGGGCGTCCAGCGCGGTATCCGCCCGGGCAGCCAGGTGAAACAGCTCGTGAGTCAACACGATTCGCAGCGCCGTCTCGCTCATCGCGGCGGCGCCGGGGGCGAACACCATGCGCTGGCCGGTGGCGTGATGGCGCGCGAAGTCGACGTGGTCGGCGACGGAGACCGCCGCGATGTCGCTCCAGTCGCCGCCGGGTGCCAGGCCGGCCTGGGCGACGAACTGGGCCTGCGAATCCGTGGCGATGACCACGATCTCGTGGTCCCAGTCGGTGCCCCAGAATGTCTCGACCGCACCGACGGCGGCGCCGATATCGTCGGCGATCCGGGTGAGCAGCCCGTCGGTGTGGGCGCCACCCAGGCTGATCAGGCGTACGGTGCGGCCGTCACCGACGACGAGCGGGGCCGGTGCGGGTACCGCGCGCGGGGATGGCGCGGCCGGTGGCGCGGACGCCGGAGCGGCGATCAGGACCGCCGCGGCGACCAGCTGGGCGACCAGGACGACGGCCAGGACGCCAGTAAGCCGGCGCCGATCAGTAACGACGGACGTTGTAGATCGGGGCGTTGTTGACCGGGGCGATGCGCACCGGCTGACCGAATGTCGAGGCGTGGACCATCATCCCGTCGCCGATGTAGATCGCCGAATGCGAAGCGTCGGAGTAGTAGTTCACCACGTCACCGGGCTGCATCTGGTCCATCGGGACCGGCTGCCCACCGGCGGCCAGCGCCTGGCTGGAGTGCGGCAGGAAGATGCCGGCCTGCTGGAAGGCCCACATCACCAGCCCGGAGCAGTCGAACTGGTTGGGACCCGAGCCGCCCCATACGTAGGGATCGCCGATTCGCGTCAGGGCGGCCTGGACGGCGACCGCGGCTTGCTCGCCGCCGCCTGGAGCGGGGCTGGGCACGGCGGCCATCGGGACGATCTGCGCGGCATCCGGCGGCGGCGGGGCATCGGCCGGCGGCGGCGCGTCGGGTGGCGGGGCGTCCAGCGGCGGCAGCGCCGCGGGCGCCGGGGCGGCCAGGATCTCCGCGGGCGGAACCGGGCCGGGGGCGGCCAGCGCCACCCGCTGATCCGGCGTCAAGGTCTGGTAGCGCGACTTGACGGCCGCGATCTGCACCTGCAGCTGGGATTGCTTGCGCTGCAAGTCGGCGCGGACGGCCGCGGCCTGCTCCGCGGCTGTCTTGGCGTCGGCCGCGGACTTGGCCGACGCGGCCTCGGCCTGGCGGAGTTCGTCGTTGACGCGCCGATAACTCTGCATCTGGGCGGACATCTCGGTGGCCATCACCCGCTGCACGGTCATCTTGTCGATCAGGCCCTGCGGGGACGCCGCGGTCAGGATCGCGCTGAAGCCGTCGGTGCTGCCGCCCATGTACACTGCCGCAGCAAATTTGTCGACCGCACCCTGATAGCCGGTCAGCTGGGCTTTGGCGGCATCGGCGGCGGCCAGGTCGTCGGTGTGCTTCTTCTCCGCCACGGCTTCGGCCTGCAGCTTCTTGTCAAGATCAAGCTGAGCGGAATGCATCGACTCGGTCAGCTGTTCTGCCTGTCGTGACAGCTCGTTCAGCTTGGCCAGACCGTCTTCGGCCGGATCGGCGTGCACCGAGCCGGCGATGACGCAGGAGAGGACCGTGAGCCCCGCCAGCCCACCCACTAGAGGGCGTTTGAACACGCGTTTAGTGAGGTAACTGCGGTCAAAGCTCAAGATTGTGCATCCTTTAAGTGCCGTCGATGTTGTTGCATCGAGTGCCTTAGGTCTCGAATAGGTTACGAAATGGCATCGGCGTTGTCCAACGGGAGAGGCAGTTCTCACGAGACTCTCAGCCACATGAGCAACACCAGTCACACCCTGCCAACCAACCTATCAGGCCACTAGCTCGCCAGCCCGGAACCCCCGTGCCGATGGATCGGCACCAGTCGCAACCGGGGCGCCAGACCGGCCTCAGCCAGCACCTCCAGCGCCGCCCGTTCATCTTCCAGCAAACTCTCAGGTACGCCGAGCAGCACGCTCACCACGCAGTCGCGACAGCCCGGTCCGCGTACCGCACAGTCGTCGCAGTCGATGACCACCGGTTCGGTCGGGTCCATTCCCATCTCGGGTCCCATCTCGGGTGTCCTCTCATCGTCGTTGGCCGCACGCTAACGGCGACCCCCGACAAGTCCGGGCGATCCGGCGCGGCACCGGCGTCCTGTCGGTGGGGCTGCCTACCGTCAACGGTTGTGGCGGGCACACCAACGGATGCGCAGCTGAGCTTCGCCGACATCGACCCCGCCGCCGACGTGTCGTTGCGCGAGACCACTTTCGTGGTGGTCGACCTGGAGACCACCGGCGGGCGCGCGACCGCCTCGGCCGACGGGTCGCGTGATGCGATCACCGAGATCGGCGCGGTCAAGGTCCGCGGCGGTGAGGTGCTCGGCGAGTTCGCCACCCTGGTCGATCCGCAGCGCAGCATCCCGCCGCAGATCGTCCAGTTGACCGGCATCACCACGGCGATGGTGCACGATGCGCCCACCATTGCCGCGGTACTGCCGATGTTCCTGGAGTTCGCCCGCGGCGCCGTGCTCGTGGCCCACAACGCCGGCTTCGACATCGGCTTCCTGCGCTCGGCCGCCGAGCAGTGCGGCATCACCTGGCCCCGCCCGCCGGTACTGTGCACCGTCAAGCTGGCCCGCCGGGTGCTCAGCCGCGAGGAGGCGCCCAGCGTGCGACTGGCCACGCTGGCCCGGCTGGTCGGCTCCGCCACCCAGCCGACCCACCGCGCCCTCGACGATGCCCGCGCCACAGTCGACGTGTTGCACGCCCTCATCGAACGGGTCGGCAATCAGGGTGTGCACACCTACACCGACCTGCGCGGGTTCATGCCGAACATCTCCAACGCCCAGCGCGGCAAGCGGGTGCTGGCCCGCGATCTGCCGCGCCGGCCCGGGGTGTACCTGTTCCGCGGGCCGACCGGCGAGGTGCTCTACGTCGGTACCGCCACCGACCTGCGCCGCCGCGTCGGCCAGTACTTCACCGGCGCCGATCCGCGTGGGCGGATGAAGGAGATGGTCGGGCTGGCCACGGCGGTCGATCACGTCGAATGCGCCCACCCGCTGGAGGCCGGCGTGCGCGAGTTGCGGCTGCTCGCCGCGCACGCCCCGCCGTACAACCGGCGCTCCCGGTTCCCCCACCGATGGTGGTGGGTGGTGCTCACCGACGAGGCGTTCCCGCGGCTCTCGGTGGTCCGGGAGCCGCGACACGACCGCGCGATCGGGCCGTTCCGGTCGCGGGCCGACGCCGCCGACACCGCCGACCTGATCGCCCGGTTCACCGGGATACGCACCTGCACCAGCCGCATCGGACGGTCCGCCCAACACGGACCCGCCTGCCCGCAGCGGGAGGTCTCCCCCTGTCCCGCCCCGCGCGGCAGCACCGCCGCCGAATACGCGTCGGCCCCCCTGCTGGCCGCCGCCCTGATCGACGGACTGGACAACGGGGCCCTGGCCGCGGCGGTCGATCAGGTCGGCGAGTTGGCCCGAAGGTCCCGCTACGAAAGTGCGGCGCGGCTGCGCGATCACGTCGCCGCCGCAGTCGACGTGCTGTGGCGCGGTCAGCGCCTGCGAGCGCTGGCCGGTGTCGACGAACTCGTCGCCGCCGCACCGGACGGGGCCGGGGGCTGGCAGCTCGCGGTCGTGCGCAGCGGGCAGCTGGCCGCCGCCGGGGTGGCTCCGCGGCGCGTCCCGCCGATGCCGGTGGTCGAAGCCCTGCAGGCCGGCGCGCAGATCATCCTGCCCAGAGCCGCCCCGCTGGGCGGGGCGCTGGTCGAAGAGACATCGCTCATCGCCCGCTGGCTCGGCAGTCCTGGCGTTCGAATCGTCAGCGCCACAACGGGTTTGGCCTCACCGCTGGCCTCGGCGGGACCGTGGGCACAGTGGGCGGCCACCGCACGCTCCGCACGGCTGGCCGCCGAGCAGTCCGAGCGACTGGACTCAGAGCTCAGAAGTGAACCGCACCCAACGCGCCAGGAGTTGCTCGGCCGCGCCGGAGTCGATCGCCTCGGCGGCGCGGGCCAGCCCGTCCTCCCAGGACGGCAACCATTCGGCGTGGCTGGATAGCCCGCTGTGGGCGACCATCGCGCCCGCCGCGTTGAGGATCACCGCATCGCGCACCGGCCCGGTCGCCCCGGCGAGCACCTCGCGCGCCTGCGCGGCGTTGTGTTCGGCCTCCCCGCCGACCAGCTCGTCGATATGGGCCCGCGGGAAGCCGAAGCCCAGCGGGTCGAACGTCAGTTTGTCGATGGTGCCGGCCTGCACCCGCCAGATGGTGCTGGTGGTCGTGGTGGTCAGCTCGTCGAGGCCGTCGTCGCCGTGCACCACCAGCACGCTGCAGCGCCGTGCCGCGAACACCCCGGCCATCACCTCGGCCAGGTCGCCGAACGCGCACCCGATCAGTCCCGCCCGCGGGCTGGCCGGATTGGTCAGCGGCCCAAGCAGATTGAAGACGGTCGGCACGCCGATCTCGCGGCGCGGCGGCCCGGCGAACTTGTAGGACGGGTGGAACACCGGCGCGAAGCAGAACCCGATGCCCACCTCGGCCACGCTGCGGGCCACCTCGTCGGGACCCAGGTCGATGCGCACGCCGAGCGCCTCGAGCATGTCGGCTCCGCCGCTCTTGGACGATGCGGCACGGTTGCCGTGCTTGACCACCGGGACCCCGGCGGCCGCGACCACGATCGCCGCCATCGTCGAGAGGTTCACCGTGTTCGCCCGGTCGCCGCCGGTGCCGACGATGTCGACGGTGTCGGTGCCGATCACATCGGTGGGCACCATCCGGGCGTACTGCAGCATCGTGTCGGCCAACTCGCGCACCTCGGCCGGCGTCGGCCGCTTCATCTTCATCGACACGCCGAAGGCGGCGATCTGGGCCGGCGTCGCGACCCCGGTCATGATCTGGTCCATCGCCCAGCTCGCCTGGCCCGGCTCGAGTTCCAGGCTGGCCGTCAACCGGTCCAGGACCTGCGGCCATGACGAATTCGGCGACCCGGCGCCGGGCTGGGAAACGGGGTGAGTCACGCGCCGATATTCCCATGCCGCCGGGGAACTACACAGCCCGGTTCACCGACAGTTATGACTAATTCGGCCCCTGGCTGTACCTCAACAACTACAAAGCGTCATACTTCTTGATGTGACGAGCGCTGTTGGCACTTCGGGAACTGCGATCACATCGCGCGTACATTCGCTGAACCGGCCGAACATGGTCAGTGTTGGCACCATCGTGTGGCTTTCCAGTGAACTGATGTTCTTTGCTGGACTGTTCGCGATGTACTTCACTGCCCGTGCTCAGTCCGGTGGGGCATGGCCGCCGCCACCGACGGAACTGAACCTGTATCAGGCCGTACCGGTGACTCTGGTGTTGATCGCGTCATCGTTCACCTGTCAGATGGGTGTGTTCGCGGCCGAGCGAGGTGACGTCTACGGGCTGCGCCGCTGGTACGTGATCACCCTGGCGATGGGCGCCTTCTTCGTGGCCGGCCAGGCCTACGAGTACTACCACCTGGTCACCCACGGCACGACCATCCCGGGCAGCGCCTACGGCAGCGTGTTCTATCTCGCGACCGGCTTCCACGGCCTGCACGTGATCGGCGGGCTGGTCGCGTTCGTCCTGCTGCTGTTGCGCACCGCGATGAGCAAGTTCACGCCGGCCCAGGCGACCGCCGCCATCGTCGTGTCCTACTACTGGCACTTCGTCGACATCGTGTGGATCGCGCTGTTCGCGACGATCTACTTCATCCGATGAGAAGGGGTTCGATGCTCAAGAGATCGGCGCGGGTGAAGGCACCGGCGATGAGCGACAAGTCGCGGCGCCGGCTTCGTCGTCGCCTGACCGGTGCGGTGCTGCTGCTGGTCGGCCTCGGTGTCGCCGGCGGTATGGCCGCCACGCTGACGCCCACACCGCAGGTCGCGGTGGCCGACGAATCGCAGTCGGCACTGCTGCGCACCGGCAAGCAGTTGTTCGACACCTCGTGCATCTCCTGCCACGGCACCAACCTCCAGGGCGTGCAGGGTCGCGGCCCCAGCCTGATCGGTGTCGGCGAGGCTGCGGTGTACTTCCAGGTGTCCACCGGCCGCATGCCGGCGATGCGCGGCGAAGCCCAGGCCCCGCGCAAGGCGCCGATCTTCGACGAGGCCCAGATCGACGCGCTCGGCGCGTACGTCCAGGCCAACGGCGGCGGCCCCCTGGTCCCCCGCGATGCCAACGGTCAGATCGCCGATCACTCGCTGCTCGGCAATGACGTCGCCCGCGGTGGCGACCTCTTCCGGCTGAACTGCGCCTCGTGCCACAACTTCACCGGCAAGGGCGGCGCGCTGTCATCGGGCAAGTACGCCCCCGAGCTCGAGCCGGCCACCCCCGCGCAGATCTACACCGCGATGCTGACCGGCCCGCAGAACATGCCCAAGTTCGGCGACCGCCAGCTCTCCCCCGAGGAGAAGAAGGACATCGTCGCCTATGTGCGGATGGCGACCCGCGCACCGGACCCCGGCGGCTACGGCCTCGGCGGCTTCGGACCGTCGTCCGAGGGTATGGCGATCTGGATCATCGGCATGGTCGCCGTCATCGCGGCGGCGCTCTGGATCGGAGCGAGATCATCATGAGTGACGTGAATCAGCCCACCGACGAGCAGCTCGCGGAGATGTCCCGCGAGGAACTGGTCGCGCTCGGCGGCCGCATGGACGGCGTCGAGACCATCCTCAAGGAGCCGCGCTGGCCCGTCGAGGGCACCCGTGCCGAGAAGCGCGCCGAGCGTTCGGTGGCGATCTGGCTGCTGTTGGGCGGCCTGTTCGGCCTGCTGCTGCTCCTGGTGTTCCTGTTCTGGCCGTGGCAGTGGGACGGCTCGGAAGGCCGCTCGTGGTCCGAGCTGGCCACCCCGCTGTACGGGCTGACCTTCGGCCTGTCGATCCTGTCGATCGGCATCGGCGCGGTGCTCTTCCAGAAGAAGTTCATCCCCGAGGAGATCTCGGTCCAGGAGCGCCATGACGGTGCCTCCCCGGAGATCCAGCGCAAGACCGTGGTGGCCAACCTGACCGACGCGCTCGAGGGCTCGACGATCAAGCGGCGCAAGCTGGTCGGGCTGTCGCTGGGCATCGGGCTCGGCGCGTTCGGCGCCGGCACCCTGGTGGCGTTCATCGGCGGTCTGATCAAGAACCCGTGGAAGCCCGTCGTGCCCACCGCCGAAGGCAAGAAGGCCGTGCTGTGGACCTCGGGCTGGACCCCGCGGTTCGCCGGCGAGACCATCTACCTCGCGCGCGCCACCGGCCTGCCCGGTCAGTCCCCGTTCGTCAAGCTGCGGCCGGAGGACATCGACGCCGGCGGCATGGAGACGGTGTTCCCGTGGCGTGAGTCCGACGGCGACGGAACCACCGTGGAAAGCCACGAGCGGTTGGCCGAAATCGCCATGGGCGTGCGCAATCCGGTGATGCTGATCCGCATCAAGCCGGTCGACATGCCCCGCGTGGTCAAGCGCGCCGGCCAGGAGAGCTTCAACTTCGGTGATCTGTTCGCCTACACCAAGGTGTGCTCGCACCTGGGCTGCCCGGCCTCGCTCTACGAGCAGCAGACCTACCGGATCCTGTGCCCGTGCCACCAATCGCAGTTCGACGCACTGCATTTCGCACGCCCCATCTTCGGTCCGGCTGCGCGCGCACTGGCGCAGTTGCCCATCACCATTGACTCCGACGGGTATCTGGTCGCCAACGGCGACTTCGCCGAGCCCGTGGGACCGGCATTCTGGGAGCGCACATCATGAGTCCGAAACTCGCTGATGCCCTGGCCAAGCAGGGCGACGACATCGACTCTCGCTACCACCCGTCGGCCGCGGTTCGGCGCCAGCTGAACAAGGTGTTCCCCACGCACTGGTCGTTCCTGCTGGGCGAGATCGCGCTGTACAGCTTCATCGTCCTGTTGCTCACCGGTGTGTACCTGACCCTGTTCTTCGACCCGTCGATGGCCGAAGTGACGTATCAGGGTGTCTACCAACCGCTTCGCGGCATCGAGATGTCCAAGGCCTACGCCACGACCCTCGACATCAGCTTCGAGGTACGCGGCGGGCTGTTCGTCCGGCAGGTCCACCACTGGGCGGCGCTGCTGTTCGCCGCGTCGATCATGGTGCACCTGGCCCGCATCTTCTTCACCGGCGCGTTCCGCAGGCCCCGTGAGGCCAACTGGGTCATCGGCTCCCTGCTGCTGATCCTGGCCATGTTCGAGGGCTACTTCGGCTACTCGCTGCCCGACGATCTGCTGTCCGGCATCGGCCTGCGGGCGGCGCTGTCGTCGATCACGATGAGCGTGCCGATCGTCGGCACCTGGCTGCACTGGGCGCTGTTCGGCGGCGACTTCCCGTGCGGCGGTGTCGGATACCAGTGCGACGCGGTCGGCGTGCTGCTGCCCCGGATGTACGCCCTGCACATCCTGCTGATCCCGGGAATCATCCTGGCGCTCATCGGTATGCACCTGGCGCTGGTGTGGTTCCAGAAGCACACCCAGTTCCCCGGCCCCGGCCGCACCGAGAAGAACGTCGTCGGTGTGCGGGTCATGCCGGTGTTCGCGGTGAAGTCGGGCGCGTTCTTCGCGATGACCGTCGGCATCCTGGGCCTGATGGGTGGTCTGCTGCAGATCAACCCGATCTGGCAGCTCGGCCCCTACAAGCCGTCGCAGGTGTCGGCGGGCAGCCAGCCCGACTTCTACATGATGTGGACCGAGGGTCTGGCCCGTATCTTCCCGCCGTGGGAGCTCTACTTCTGGCATCACACCGTGCCGGCCGCCTTCTGGGTCGCGCTGGTCATGGGCCTGGTGTTCTTCCTGCTGATCGCCTACCCGTTCCTGGAGAAGAAGTTCACCGGGGACACCGCGCACCACAACCTGCTGCAGCGCCCGCGTGACGCTCCGACGCGCACCGCGATCGGCGCCATGGCGATCTCGCTGTACATGGTGTGGACGCTGTGCGCCATGAACGACATCATCGCGCTGAAGTTCCACATCTCGCTGAACGCGACGACGTGGATCGGCCGCATCGCATCGCTGGTGCTGCCGCCGCTGGTGTTCTTCATCGCCTACCGGTGGGCGGTCGGGCTGCAGCGCAGCGACCGCGACGTGCTGGAGCACGGCATCGAGACCGGCATCATCAAGCGGCTGCCGCACGGTGCCTACGTCGAGCTGCACCAGCCGCTGGGCCCGGTCGACGAGCACGGCCACCCGATCCCGCTGGAGTACGCCGGCGCGGCGCTGCCGAAACGGATGAACAAGCTGGGCTCCGGCGGCCGAACCGGCCACGGCAGCTTCCTCACCGCCGATCCGGCGTCCGAGGATGCCGCGCTCAACGAGGCCGCGCACGCCTCCGAGCAGCGTGCGATCACCGCCCTGCGCGAATGGCAGGACGGCGAGTCGAACGGCAACGGAAACGGCAACGGCCACCACCACTAGAAGTCCCAACACGACGAAACCCCCGGGCGCAGGAGCCCGGGGGTTTCGTCGTTGTCGGGGAGGCAGACGCGTCGAGTCTGTGCTGAGCGCGCCGAGTCTGCGCTGACGGCATCGAGTCTGCCCATCCGGCGCGATTCAGCCAGGATTCACGCGCTCGCCGCAGTCTCGCCGCGACCTGAGGACCCGAACGAGCAGCCCGCAGCTAGGCGGGCACACTCTCCTCGACCGCGCCGTGCAGCTGGCGTAGATAGGTCACCGGGATCGCCGGCATCGCGACCGTGATGAGCGCGGCCAGGCCGAGCGCCACCCAGGCCGCGGTCTCGCTGTTCACCGCCAGCAGGTAGGTGGCAGTGGACACGCCGACCAGGGCCAGTCCGATCGCACCGGCCAGCATCACCGTGCAGCGCAGCCACAACCGGTCCAGCTCGGTGGCCGGGATCAGCGGGTCGGCCCGCCGCGAGGCCGAGGACTGGGCGAAATCGGGCTGATACCGCTCGTAGGGGTCAACGGTCGAGCCGAACACCTTGAGCTTCTCGGTGGGCGCCTCAGTGCCGCGTACCGGGGTCGCGGGCGCCGGCGCGGGCGCCTTGGCCGGCTCCGGCGGCGTCAGCCGAACGTCGGCCAGCGCAGTGCGCCGCGCCCGGATCAACAGCGGGATCGCGCCGACGATGATGAGCGCCGACACGATGATGATGCTGTACAGCAGCCACGGCGTGCGCGAGCCGTCGCTGCTGGCCGGGTGTCCGCGGCTCATGTCGACCAGCGCCACGATCGCAATGACCGTCACGGCCAGCAGCACCAGCCAGATCGCGCCGCACACGCCGACCAGCAGGCGGTCCACCGTCTCCGGGGACCGGCGCTCGTCCGCTGCCGTCTGGGGTTCCGATTCGCGCGCCATCAACAGCTCGTCTGCGCGGCGTTGTTCTGGTTGGACGACAACACCACTCCGTCGCTCGTCGTGATCGAACAATTCAGTCTGCTGACCAAAAACAGGCTCGATGCCTGCACCGAGCCCACATCGGACTGCGAGATCGGGGTGACCGTCAGCGACCACGGGATGTAGACGTTGCGCTGGGTCCGCTGCCGTCCCGAGGCGTCGACGTAGGTGACCGAGATGATGTCACCGGGCGCCTTGGTCCCGGTGACCGAATAGGTCACCTGACGCGGGCCTGCGGGCGTCGTGGTCGTAGTGGTCGG
>NZ_BEWG01000034.1:31303-38167 GCF_002723835.1 Mycobacterium sp. shizuoka-1
GTGGTGGTGATCTCGTCCTGCACCGGCGGTGGTTTGACGGTCGTGGTGGTCGCCGGAATGGCCAGGTTGTCGGTGTCGGTGCTGGTCACCAGCAGCGATACCGACACCACCAGGGCGATGGCGGCCACGATCGCGGTGACCCCGACGACCCACGGCCATTTCGGCGGTCGCGCCTCGTCGATGTACTCAGTACCCGCGTCGTAGCTGTCGTAGTCATAGAGCCCGGGTTCGGGTGCGACGAAGGGACCCGCGGTGTACTGCTCGGACTCCGGCGCGGAATAGGCCTGAAAACCTGTGCCGGTCGGTGTCTCGACCTGATCGCCCGACTCCTCATCCGGCGGATTCGGCCCGCTCATGCTCGCCTGTCCTCTTTCGACTACATCACCGCGGCACGCGGGCCAAGGACTGGCACGCAGCGTGCCGACGGCTCCCGTTGCCCTGGCAAAACCCTACCCAACCGGGCGGGCTGGGAAGGACCCAGCACACCGTTGGCGCCAAGTGATGTCTCGATTGTGACCTACGCGCGGGCGCTCAGTGCTTCTCGGGGCCGATGTAGTACTCGAACACCAGACCCGACACCGCGGCCAGCACGAACACCACACCGGCCGCGATCAACCAGGGCAGCCACAGTGCGGCGCCGACGGCGGCGGTCGAGAAGGCCAGCGCGATCAGGATCGGCCACCAGCTGTGCGGAGCGTAGAAGCCCAACTCCCCTGCGCCGTCGCTGATCTCGGCGTCTTCGTAGTCCTCGGGGCGGGTATCCAGGCGCCGGGCCACGAACCGGAAGAAGGTGCCGACGATCAGCGACAGACCAGCGGTGAGCACCAGCGCGGTGGTCCCGGCCCACTCGATCCCGCCGTACTGGAACACGGCAGTCAGTGCGCCGTAGACGACAGCGGCGAGGATGAAAAAGGCGGTCAGGATCTCGAACAGCCTGGCTTCGATATGCATCTGCGGGGTCCCCTACTTGCTCGCCTGCGGGATCACTTGCTCGCCTCGACGGGTGTCGAACGGGTGGGTGGTGATGGCCACCGGTGACTGGTTGATCGCCTGCAGCGCCTCGGCGTTGGTCTTGCCGGCGATGCGCTCCTGCAGATACGCCTTGAAGTCGTTGGGCGAAACCACCCGCACCTCGAAGTTCATCATCGAGTGGTAGGTGCCGCACATTTCGGCACAGCGGCCGACGAATGCGCCACTGGTCTGGCCGTCCGGCAGCTGGATCTCCGAGACCTGGAACTTGTTCTCGGTGTGGTTGGCTTCCGGGTTCGGGAAGACGTCGCGCTTGAACAGGAACTCCGGCACCCAGAACGAGTGGATGACGTCGGCGGAGGCGACCTGGAACTCGATGCGTTTGCCCGCGGGCACCACCAGCACCGGGATCTCGTTGCTGGTGCCCAGCGTCTCGACCTTGTCGAAGTTGAGGTAGGTGCGGTCCTCGGAATTCAGGCCGCGCACCGGGCCGACCCGCTCCTCACCGTGGGCGTCGACGCCCTCGGGCTTGGAGACCATGGCGGCCTTGCGGGCCGGATCCGCGCCGTCGTAGGTGAAGGTGCCATCCTTGAAGTCGACCTTCTGGTAGCCGAACTTCCAGTTCCACTGGAACGCCGTGACGTCGACGACAACCTCGGGATTGGGATCGCGGTGCATCATCTTCTCCTGCACCACGACGGTGAAGTAGAAGAGCACGGAGATGATCAGGAACGGGATCACCGTGAGGACCAGCTCCAGCGGCATGTTGTAGCCGAACTGGCGGGGCAGCTCCTCGTCAGCCGGGGCGCCCTTCTTCTTGCGGTGGAAGGCCATCGTCCAGAAGGTCAGCCCCCACACGATGACGCCGACGACCAGCGCGGCGATCACCGACCACACCCAAAGGTCGCGGTTGGTCTGCGCCTCGGGCGTGATGCCCTTGGGCCAGCCCAGCCCGAACACTTCCTGCCAGCTGCACCCGCTGAGGGTCAGCGCCAGCGCACCGAAGGTGACGGCTAGCGCCAGCACCCGGAACCGGGAACCGCGGGTCTTCACGTGAGCGCCTCCTGTTTCACCGACTGCTCGGCCCACACCGCATTTTTCTCGTCGCGGGAACTTTCCGCGAATCGAATACTACGCAGCGTAGACCACACCCGAACAGCCAGCCCGACACACCTCGAAATCGGTGTCCGAGTCGGCGATGCCGACGCCTGCGGGCGCCGTCGGTTACGGCATACTGGGCCCGGTGTGCGGACTGCTTGCCCTGGTGACAGACGCTGACAGCACCGTCACCCCCGAGGTCGTCGACGCGGTGGCCGGCGCGTCGCATCTGATGCGCCATCGCGGCCCCGACGAGCCCGGAACCTGGTCGGACGGCCACGCGGTGCTGGGGTTCAACCGGCTGTCGATCATCGACATCGCCCATTCCCACCAGCCGCTGCGCTGGGGCCCGCCCGACGAACCCGACCGCTACGTGCTGGTCTTCAACGGCGAGATCTACAACTACCTCGAGTTGCGCGAAGCGCTGCACGCCGAGTTCGGCGCGGTCTTCGCCACCGACGGCGACGGCGAGGCGATCGTGGCCGCCTATCACCACTGGGGCACCGAGGCGCTGACCCGGCTGCGCGGCATGTTCGCGTTCGCGTTGTGGGACACCCGCAACCAGGAGTTGTTCTGCGCCCGCGACCCCTTCGGCATCAAGCCGCTGTTCATGGCCACCGGGCCGGGCGGCACCGCCGTCGGCAGTGAGAAGAAATGCCTGCTCGCCCTGGCCGGCGAGGTCGGCTTCGACGACGCGCTGGACATCCGGGCGATCCAGCACTACACGGTGCTGCAGTACGTGCCCGAGCCCGAGACGCTGCACCGCGGCATCCGGCGGCTCGAGTCGGGCTGCTCCGCGGTGATCCGCCCCGGGCAGCCGCCCCGGGTCAGCCGCTACTTCTCCCCCCGGTTCGCCGCCGCGCCACTGCGCGCGGGCACCGAGCAGGCCCGCTACGACGAGATCACCGCGGTCCTGGAGGACTCGGTCGCCAAGCACATGCGCGCCGACGTGACCGTCGGGGCGTTTCTGTCCGGCGGAATCGATTCGACGGCGATCGCCGCCCTGGCGATCCGGCACAACCCACGGCTGATCACCTTCACCACCGGTTTCGAGCGCGAGGGTTTCTCCGAGGTCGACGTGGCCGTGGCGTCGGCCGAGGCGATCGGCGCCCGGCACGTGACCAAGGTGGTCAGCCAGGCCGAGTTCGTTGCCGCGCTGCCCGAGATCGTCTGGTATCTGGACGAGCCGGTGGCCGACCCGGCGCTGGTGCCGCTGTTCTTCATCGCCCGCGAGGCCCGCAAGCACGTCAAGGTGGTGTTGAGCGGCGAGGGCGCCGACGAGCTGTTCGGCGGGTACACGATCTACCGGGAACCGTTGTCGCTCAAGGGCTTCGACTATCTCCCCCGGCCGGTACGCAAGTCACTGGGCCGCGCGTCACGGCCGCTGCCCGACGGCATGCGCGGCAAGAGCCTGCTGCACCGCGGCTCGCTGACGCTCGAGGAGCGCTATTACGGCAACGCCCGCAGCTTCTCCGACGAGCAGCTGCGCGCCGTGCTGCCTTGTTTCAACCCGGCGTGGACCCACACCGACGTCACCGCCCCGATCTACGCCGAGTCGGCCGGCTGGGATCCGGTCGCCCGGATGCAGCACGTCGACCTGTTCACCTGGTTGCGCGGCGACATCCTGGTCAAGGCCGACAAGATGACGATGGCCAACTCACTGGAACTGCGGGTGCCGTTCTTGGATCCCGAGGTGTTCGCGGTGGCCTCCCGGCTGCCGTTCGACCAGAAGATCACCCGCACCACCACCAAATACGCGCTGCGGCGCGCCCTGGAGCCGATCGTGCCCGCACACGTGCTCAACCGCGCCAAGCTCGGCTTCCCGGTCCCGATCCGGCACTGGCTGCGGGCCGGCGAGCTGATGGACTGGGCCTACGGGATGATCGACGCCTCGCAGGCCGGACACCTGGTCGACGTCGCGGCCGTGCGCGCCATGCTCGACGCCCACCGCGCCGGCGAGGGCGACCACAGCAGGCGGTTGTGGACCGTGCTGATCTTCATGCTGTGGCACGCCATCTTCGTCGAGCAGTCAGTGGTACCCGTGATCCGCGAGCCCCACTACCCCGTGCAGCTCTAGCCGCGGCGGGCTGGAGCGAAGCGACCCGGGGATCTAGCTCAGCGCCGCCCGAATCTCGTCGGCGGCCTCCGGGCCGTAGGCGTCCTTGAGCCGCGCGATCGCGGCGTCGCGGTCCCAGGTCCATTCCTGCGGGCCGGGCGCTTCCAGCACCAGGGTGGCCACCATCGAGGCCAGCTGCGCGGCGCGCTCCAGGCTCAGGCCGGCCCCGCGACCGGTGAGGAAGCCGGCCCGGAAGGCGTCGCCGATACCGGTCGGATCGTCCTTCTGGGTCTCGGGGACCACGTCGACGTGGATGAACGTGCCGTCGCGGCCGACGATGTCGACCCCGTTGGGGCCCAGCGTGGTGATCCGCAGCTGGATCTGGGTCATCACCTCGGCCTCCGACCAGCCGGACTTCTGCAGCAGCAGATCCCACTCGTAGTCGTTGGTGAACAGGTAGGTGGCGCCGTCGATGAGGCGGCGGATCTCGTCTCCGGAGAGCCGGGCCAGCTGCTGGCTGGGGTCGGCGGCGAACGCCAGGCCCAGCTTGCGGCACTCCTCGGTGTGCAGGAACATCGCCTCCGGGTCGTTGGCGCCGATGATCACCAGTTCCGGTGTGCCACTGCGCTCGACGAGGTCGGCGAGCTTGATGTCGCGGGCCTCCGACATCGCGCCCGGGTAGAAGGACGCGATCTGGGCCATGTCCTCGTCGGTGGTGCAGACGAACCGGGCGGTGTAGGCGGTCTTGGACACCAGCACCCCGGAGGTGTCCACTCCGTGCGATTCCAGCCACTGCCGGTAGGGGTCGAAGTCCGAGCCGACCGCACCGACCAGCAGCGGGTTGCCACCGAGCAGGCCCATCGCGTACGACATGTTGCCCGCCACCCCGCCGCGGTGCACCACCAGATCGTCGACGAGGAAGCTCAGCGACACCTTCTGCAGATGCTCGGCCAGCAGCTGCTCGGAGAACCGCCCGGGAAACCGCATCAGGTGGTCGGTGGCAATGGATCCGGTCACCGCGATCGCCACGTTGTGTCCGCCCTTCATTCGCTTGTGGGACTAGCACGTGTGCGTGCGCTAGCCTGCGTACAAGAGCCGACTATATGGGCCGGCGTCGGCACTGCCGCGGCGGGTGCTGGAAGTCACGGCGCACGAATGATCCCAGGGAGATTTATCGATGGCTGGCCCGATTCCGCCGCACCAGCAGGTCGGGCCCGGGGGCCAGCCCATTGCCGGGCCTCCGTACCCCGAGCCCTACCCCGACGAGCCGTTCGGCCCGCCGGGTGTTCCGCCGCCCGGTCCCTACCCCGGCGTGTATCCGGGGGCGTTGCCGCCCCCGGTCGGCTACCCACCGAAGCCGCGCAAACGTCTGGCGCTGTGGCTGGGCCTGGCGGCAGTGGTGCTGGTGGGTGCCATTGTGGCGGGTGTCCTGATCATCCGGACCGGCCAGGGCGGCAGCACGACGACGGCGGGCGGCTTCAGCGACGCGGCGGCCAAATCGGCGATCTCGAACTATCTGAATGCGCTCGCCAAGGGCGACACCGAGACCATCGCACGCAACAACCTGTGCGGGATGTACGACGGCGTCAAGGACCGCAAATCCGATCTGGCCCTGGCCCGGCTGGCCAGCGACGCGTTTCGCAGGCAGTTCTCCGGGGCCGAGGTGACCTCGATCGACTCGATCGTGCCCTGGTCCAACTATCAGGCTCAGGTGCTGTTCACCATGAAGGTGGCGAGCAGCGGCTCGCGCGGCAACCGCGGCGAAGAACAGGGCGTCGCACAGCTGCTGCGGCAGGGCAACCAGCTGCTGGTCTGCTCCTACCTACTGCGAACGGCCGCCCAGTACTGACTGGACGGCCGTTGACAGCGGCAGAGCGGGTGGTTCAGTTGAACGAATCGCCGCAGGCACACGAGCCGGTGGCGTTGGGATTGTCGATCGTGAAGCCCTGCTTCTCGATGGTGTCGACGAAGTCGATCGTGGCGCCCTGCACGTAGGGCGCGCTCATCCGGTCGACGGTCAGGTTCACGCCACCGAACACGGCGACCAGGTCACCGTCGAGCGCGCGGTCGTCGAAGAACAAGTTGTAACGCAGGCCGGCGCAGCCACCGGGCTGGACGGCGATGCGCAGCGCCAGGTCGTCGCGACCCTCCTGGTCCAACAGCGACTTGGCCTTGGCGGCCGCGGCGTCGGTCAGGGTCACGCCGTGGGTTTCGGTCGTGGTCGACTGATCGGAAACAGTCATTGCGTCTCCCTTAAAAGCAGATGTCTGAGCGGGATTGACCCACCTCGTCAACGGTACCTTGTCCTGGCCATATTCCCGACTTGATGCGGCGGTCCCAGCTTCCCCTGGCCTCCACCGGCGCAAGCGCCACCTCCGGCCAGCCTCGCTGAACCGCCGAGTCAGAGACCAGCCGCGGTTTGCCGGGCCAGACCGGTCAGCTGGTTGGCAGCGTCGTCGATGGCCAGCTGCACCGACCCCGCGTAATCGGCGATCGCGTGGGCGGCGGTGATCCCGGCTTCCTGCAGCACCGCGGGCGTCAGGCTCACCTGCCCGGCGAGCACCAGCACCGGGATGTCGCGCTCGCGGGCGCCGCCGGCCAGCGCGCTGACCACCTTGCCGTGCAGAGACTGGTCGTCGAACCGGCCCTCGCCGGTGACGATCAGGTCGGCGTCGGCGATGTCGCGCGCCAGCCCGGTGTGCCCGGCGATGACGGCGGCCCCGGACTCGCGCCGTGCACCC
>NZ_BEWG01000034.1:38217-38498 GCF_002723835.1 Mycobacterium sp. shizuoka-1
CGCCGTCATCCGCCGTTCGAGGAGCTCCACGGTCGCCGGGTCGGCACCCTTCTGAGGGCCGAAGACGCGGGCTGCACCCATCGGGCCCAGCAGCGGGTGTTCGACGTCGCTGGCCGCGATCAGGGCGACACCGGCCAGCTTGTCTGTGGCCTGGGCCGGCCCGCCGAGCGCCTCGATCAGCCCGCGCCCGCCATCGGTGCAGCAGCTGCCGCCCAGACCGACGACGATGGTGTCCGCGCCGGCGGCCAGCGCCGCCTCGACCAGCTGGCCGACGCCGCCGC
>NZ_BEWG01000034.1:38554-96144 GCF_002723835.1 Mycobacterium sp. shizuoka-1
CCAGCAGGGCCAGCCCGCAGGCCTGCGCGCACTCGATGTAGGCGGTCGATGTCGTCGCGTCGTACACCCAGTCCGCGTCTACGAGCTCGGTCAGCGGGCCGCAGACCCGGCTGTGACGGATCTCTCCGAGCCGTCCGGCCAGCACACCGACGAACCCGGGGCCGCCGTCGGACTGAGGGGCGAGGGTGAGCCGGTCGGACGGTCTGGCCTGGCGCCAGCCTTCGGCAATGGCCTGGGCGGCTTCGACGGCGGTCAGGCTGTCGCCGTAACAGTCCGGCGCGATCAGCACCCGCATTCCTGCAGGGTAACCTGGCAGGCGTGAAGCTGCTGGGCCGCAAGAACGACGAGGGCGACGCCAAGGCCGAGCCGGCTGAGGTCGACGAACCCGCCGTCTCGGTGGGCACCACCGCACCCAAGGGCAAACCCACCCCGAAGCGCAGTGATTCGGCCAAGCGCCGTGGGCCGGTCGCTCCGGCGCCGATGACCACGGCCGAGGCACGCAAGCGCCGCAAGGAGATGCGCGCCACGCTGACCAAAGAGGAGCGCCGGGCCGACAAGGCGCAGCGCCGCGCCGCGATGAACGAGCGGCGCGAGCGGATGATGGCCGGTGAAGAGGCCTACCTGCTGCCCCGCGACCAGGGGCCGGTGCGCCGCTACGCGCGTGACATCGTCGACGCGCGACGCAATGTGCTCGGGCTGTTCATGCCCGCCGCGCTCGGGTTGATCTTCGTGATGCTCGCGGTGCCGCAGGTCCAGCTGTTCATCTCCCCGGCCATGCTGGTGCTGATGGCGATCATGGCGGTCGACGGAATCCTGTTGGGCCGCAAGGTCAACAAGGCGGTCGACGCCAAGTTCCCGGACAACACCGAAGGTTCGTTCAAACTCGGGATGTATGCCGCGGGCCGCGCATCGCAGCTGCGCCGCATGCGGGCGCCTCGACCGCAGGTCGAGCGCGGCGCCAAGGTCGCCTGAGCCGACCACACGCGGTGCGCACGCTGGTGCTCGGCGGGATCAGGTCGGGCAAGTCCCGTTGGGCTGAGGAGGTCATGGCCGGTGATTCCTCCGTGCGTTACGTCGCCACCGGAGCGACGGCCGACGCCGATCCGGCCTGGGCGCAGCGCGTCGCCGCGCATCGCACCCGCCGGCCGGCGTCCTGGAGCACCGTCGAAACCGCCGATGTGGCAGCACTTTTGCGTTCCGAGCCACACACCACCACCCTGGTCGACGATCTGGGCGGCTGGTTGACCGCGATGCTGGACCGGCGGGGCTGGGATGGCGGTTCGGTGAGCGTCGACGTCGACGAACTGGTGAGCGCGGTCGACGGCTTCGCCGCGCCACTGACGCTGGTCAGCCCCGAGGTGGGCTTGACGGTGGTACCGGCGACCGCCGCTGGCAGGCGCTTCACAGACGAACTCGGCACACTCAACCAACGACTCGCCCAGTGCTGTGAGCAGGTGGTCCTGGTGGTTGCCGGGCTGCCGGTCTGGGTCAAACCGACGAAGGCGTTGAACTGATGGACTTCCCCGAGGTCACCCCGCCCGACTCCCGTGCCGCCGCGGCGGCGCAGCGCCGGCAGGACATCCTCACCAAACCGGCCGGTGCGCTTGGCCGGCTGGAGGATCTCTCCGTCTGGGTGTCCGGCTGCCAGGGACTATGCCCGCCAAGACAATTCGAGCAGGTGCGGGTGGTGGTGTTCGCCGGCGACCACGGCGTGGCCCGCACCGGGGTGTCGGCCTACCCGCCCGAGGTGACCGCCCAGATGGTGGCCAACATCGACGCCGGCGGCGCGGCGATCAACGTGCTGGCCGGCGTGGCGGGTGCCTCGGTGCGCGTCGTCGACATCGCGGTGGACAGCGAAGCACCGTTGAGCGAGGCGATCGGCGCGCACAAGGTCCGGCGCTCCAGCGGCAACATCGCGACCGAGGACGCGCTGAGCGCCGAGGAGGTCGTCGCCGCCCTCGATGCTGGGCGCGCGCTGGCCGACGCCGAGGTCGACGCCGGTGCCGACCTGCTGATCGCCGGGGACATGGGGATCGGGAACACCACGGCGGCGACGGCGTTGATCGCCACGCTCACCGACACCGAGCCGGTGGCCGTGGTCGGCCGCGGGACGGGTATCGACGACGCGGCGTGGGTGCGCAAGACCGCAGCGGTGCGCGACGCGATGTTCCGGGCCAGGCAGTTCCGGCCGGATCCGGTCGGGCTGTTGCGAACCTGTGGCGGCGCCGATCTGGCCGCGATGACCGGGTTCTGCGCGCAGGCCGCGGTGCGCCGCACTCCCCTGCTGCTCGACGGTGTGGTGGTGACGGCGGCCGCGCTGGTCGCCGACCGGCTGGCGCCCGGGGCGCGGGCCTGGTGGCAGGCCGGGCACCGGTCGACCGAGCCGGCGCACACCCTGGCGCTGGCGCACCTGGAGTTGACGCCGATCGTCGATCTCGGTCTGCGGCTGGGCGAGGGCACCGGAGCCGCGGTCGCCGTGCCGGTGCTGCGGGCGGCGGTCGCAACGCTGGCCTCGATGGCCACGTTCGAAGCCGCCGGCGTCTCCGAGCGCTCTCCGGACTGACTGTGATTCGTTCGCTGGCAACGGCTTTCGCGTTCGGGACGGTGATACCCGTTCCGCTGCGCGGGGCCGAGTTCGGCCGCGCGACCATGACGGCGCTGCCGGTCGTCGGGGCCGCCCTGGGCGCGCTGGCCGCCGCCGTGCTGTGGGCCGGCCAGTGGGCGTTCGGCGGGCACAGCCCGCTGGCCGGGGTGCTCACCGTCGCCGCGCTGCTGCTGGTGACCCGGGGCCTGCACATCGACGGCCTGGCCGACACGGTCGACGCGCTGGGCTGTTACGGACCGCCGGAGCGGGCGCTGCAGGTGATGCGCGACGGTACCGCGGGGCCGTTCGGCGTGGCCGCCGTGGTCGTGGTGGTCGCCGCGCAGGCGTTGGCGTTCGCCGCGGCGCCGCCGGGCCTGACCGGCGTGCTCGCGGTGTTGGCCGCGTTGACGACGGGCCGGGTGGCCGCGGCGCTGGCCTGCCGGCGCGGGGTGCCCGCAGCCGGCGGCAGCACGCTCGGCGAACAAGTGGCCGGCACTCAGCCGCTGGCGATTCCGCTGGTGTGGGCGGTGCTCGTCGCCGCAGTCGCCGCGCTCGCCACCCCGCGGCTCTGGCAGGGGCCGGTGGTGGTGCTGGTGGCGCTGACGCTGGGCGTGGTTCTGGTCAACCACTGTGTGCGCCGGTTCGGCGGCATCACCGGCGACGTGCTCGGCGCGGTGATCGAGCTGACGACGACACTGACCATCCTGGGCCTGGTGGTCCGGGCCTAGCTGAGCCGGGCCATCCAGCCGTGCGTGTCGGCGAAGGTGCCGCGCTGGATGCCGGTCAGCGTGTCGCGCAACGCCATCGTCACCTCACCGGGCTGACCGTCGGCGATGGTGAACTCGCCGTCGCCGTACTTCACCTGCGAGACCGGGGTGATGACGGCCGCTGTGCCGCAGGCGAACACCTCGGTGATCTCGCCCGCCGCGGCGCCTTTCCGCAATTCCTCGACGTCGATCTTGCGCTCCTCGACGGCGAAGCCGGCATCGCTGGCCAGTTGCAGCAGCGAGTCACGGGTGATGCCGGGCAGCAGCGAGCCGGACAGTTCCGGGGTGACCAGCCGCGCCGAGCCGCCGCTACCGAAGACGAAGAAGAGGTTCATCCCGCCCATCTCCTCGATGTAGCGGCGCTCGATCGCGTCGAGCCAGACCACCTGATCGCAGCCGTGCTCGGCCGCCTCGGCCTGGGCCAGCAGTGAGGCCGCGTAGTTGCCGCCGAACTTGGCCGCGCCGGTCCCGCCCGGGCTGGCCCGCACGTACTCGGTGGACAGCCACACGCTGACCGGTTTGATGCCGCCCTTGAAGTAGGCGCCGGCCGGCGAGGCGATCACCAGGTAGCGGTACTCCGAAGCGGGCCGCACACCCAGTCCGGGTTCGGTGGCGATGACGAACGGCCGCAGGTACAGCGAGGCCTCGCCACCGGCGGGCGGCACCCACTGCTCGTCGACGGCGATCAGCTGGCGCAGCGATTCGACGAACAGCCCCTCCGGGAGCTCCGGGATGGCCAGCCGGCGCGCCGAGGCGCGCAGCCGCCCGGCGTTGGCCTCCGGGCGGAACGACACGATCGATCCGTCGGCCCACCGGTAGGCCTTGAGGCCCTCGAAGATCTCCTGGGCGTAGTGCAGCACGATCGCCGACGGATCCAGCTCGATCGGGCCGTACGGGACGACGCGGGCGTCGTGCCAACCCAGTTCGTCGGTGTAGAGCACCGAGACCATGTGGTCGGTGTGGAACCGGCCGAAGCCGGGGTCGGCCAGAATCTGTGCCCGTACCTCGTCGCTCGCCGGATTCGCGTTGCGCTCAACCGTGAATTCGAGGAGGCCGTGGGTCATACGGGAATTGTAGACCGCACCGCTACCGAGTTTTGACCTCGACGAACGGTGGCTTGACCACCTCGCACTCCAGCGCACGACCGCGGACGTCGACGTTGACCAAGGCGCCGTCGTCGATTCCGGCGTCGGTGTCGATGAGGGCAAGGGCGATACCGACTTTCAGCGTCGGCGAGAAGGTGCCCGACGTGGTGACGCCCACCGCCCGGGAACCGTCCAGCACGGTCAGGTCGGGCCGCAGCACCCCGCGGCCGGTGGCGCGCAGGCCCCGCAGCAGACGACGCGGGCCGGCCTCCTTCTCGGCCAGCAGGGCCTCGCGGCCCCAGAATGCGTCCTTGCGCCAGCCGATCGCCCAGCCGCAGCGGGCCTGCAGCGGCGAAATGTCCAGCGACAGCTCGTGACCGTGCAGCGGGTAACCCATCTCGGTGCGCAGGGTGTCGCGCGCGCCCAGTCCGGCGAGTTGTCCACCGGCGGCCTGAACCTCGGCGACCAGCGCGTCGAACACCACCGCGGCGGAGTCCCACGGCGGCAACAGTTCGTAACCGTGCTCCCCGGTGTAGCCGGTACGGCACACCCGGACCGGAACGCCGGAGTAGGTGGCATCGGCGTAGCCCATGTAGTCCATGTCGGTGGGCAGGCCCAGCGCGGTCAGCACGTCGGTGGAGCGTGGGCCCTGGACGGCAAGCACGGCATACGAGCGATGCTCGTTGGTGATCGAAATACCTTGGGGGGCAGCCGCTTGCAGGGCGTCTACCACGGCGGCGGTGTTGGCGGCGTTGGGCACCAGGAAGATCTCGTCGTCGCTGACGTAGTAGGCGATGAGGTCGTCGATGACCCCGCCGTCGGGCGTGCAGCACAGCGTGTACTGCGCCTTGCCCGGGCCCACCCGGCGCAGGTCGTTGGTCAGCGCGGAGTTGACGAACTCCGCGGCGCCCGGGCCGACCACCAGCGCTTTACCCAGGTGGCTGACGTCGAACAGGCCGACCGCCTCGCGGGTGGCGGTGTGCTCGCCGACGGTGCCGGCGTAGGACACCGGCATCAACCAGCCGCCGAACGGGGCGAAGGTGGCGCCGAGCGCGCGATGCTGGTCCTCGAGCGGCCCATGCAGAAGGTCGGATGTGTCGGTCACGGCCAACAACACTAGCCCCAGCTGGCTAGGGTGAATCCTCGTGAGCACCGAAGCCGGCTACCCAGCCCCCACCGTCACCGTCGCCACCTCGCTGCCCAAGCGGTCCCAAGGGGCCGTGTTGATCGTCCCGGCGGTGACCGGTTCGGACAGCGACGGGGCTCCCGACGTCGTCGGCGGCCCGTTCCTCGACGCCGAGGCGATCGGTGAGATCCAGGTCGGCCTGCGCGCCCTGGGCGCCAAGGGCGGCCCAGAACAGGTCACCCGGCTGCATGTGCCGTCGCTTCCAGTCGCCAGCGTGCTGGCAGTCGGGCTCGGCGCGGCGCGCGACGAGTGGCCGGCCGACGTGATCCGGCGGGCCGCGGGCGTGGCCGCCCGGTCGCTGACCGGTGTCGAGACCGTCGTCACCACGCTCACCGAGCTCGATCTGGAGGCGGCGATCGAGGGCCTCATCCTGGGCGGCTACCGGTTCACCGAGTTCCGCAGCGCCAAGACCGCACCCAAGGACGCCGCCCTGGCCAAGATCGTCGCGCTGAGCACCGCGGCCAGCGCCAAGAAGAGCGCGGCGCGCGCCGCCGACATCGCGACCGCGGTGGCCACCGCCCGCGATTTCGTCAACACCCCGCCCAGCCACCTGTTCCCCGGCGAGTTCGCCAAGCGCGCCAAGGCGTTGGGTGAGGCGGCCGGTCTGGAGGTCGAGGTGCTCGACGACAAGGCGCTGACCAAGGCCGGCTTCGGCGGCATCGTCGGGGTCGGCAAGGGCAGCTCGCGCCCGCCCCGGCTGGTCCGGCTGGCCTACCGGGGCGGCAAGGGCAAGAAGAGTAAGACCGGCGGGCAGGAGCGAAGCGACTCGGGGACGAAGACCGGCGGGCAGGAGCGAAGCGACTCGGGGACGAAGACGGTGGCGCTGGTCGGCAAGGGCATCACGTTCGACACGGGCGGCATCTCGATCAAGCCGGCGGCGTCGATGCACCACATGACCTCCGACATGGGCGGCGCCGCGGCGGTGATCGCCACCGTCGTGCTGGCCGCCAAGCAGGGACTGCCGATCGACGTGATCGCCACGGTGCCGATGGCCGAGAACATGCCGTCGTCGACCGCGCAGCGCCCCGGTGACGTGCTGACCCAGTACGGCGGGATCACCGTCGAGGTGCTCAACACCGACGCCGAGGGGCGGTTGATCCTCGCCGACGCCATCGTGCGGGCCTGCGAGGATAACCCCGACTACCTGATCGAGACCTCCACGCTGACCGGGGCGCAGACCGTCGCCCTGGGCGCGCGCACGCCGGGCGTGATGGGCAGCGACGAGTTCCGCGACCGGGTGGCCCGGATCTCGCAGGCCGAGGGCGAGAACGCCTGGGCGATGCCGCTGCCCGAGGAGTTGAAGGACGACCTGAAGTCGACGGTGGCCGATCTGGCCAACGTCAGCTCGCAGCGGTTCGCCGGGATGCTGGTCGCCGGGGTCTACCTGCGCGAGTTCGTCGCCGACGGCGTGCAGTGGGCCCACATCGACATCGCCGGGCCGGCCTACAACACGTCGGGCCCGTGGGGGTACACCCCCAAGGGCGGTACCGGTGTGCCGACGCGCACGATGTTCGCCGTCTTGGAGGACATCGCCGCGAACGGCTGATCAGTGTGCCGGGAAGTCGACGCCGCGCTCGGCGCGGTCCCGGGGACCGAAGATGCGCCGCTCGTCGTCGCCGATCTGAAGGTCGTTGACCGAGCATTCGCGGCGCCGGTTGAGTCCGTGCTCGTCGAATTCCCACAGTTCGTTGCCGTAGCTGCGCCACCACTGCCCGGCCTCGTCGTGCCACTCGTACTGGAACCGCACGGCGATGTGGTTCTCCTGACACGCCCACAGTCCGATGCGTAGCGCGTAGGCGTGCTCGCGGCGCCACTTCGCGGTCAGGAACGCGATGATCTCGTCGCGGCCGGTGACGAAGGTGTCGCGGTAGCGCCACTCCGCGTCCGGTGAATAGCCGAGCGCCACGTGCCAGGGATCGCGGGTGTTCCAGGCATCTTCGACCGACTGCACTTTGGCCAGCGCGGAGTCGAGGTCATAGGACCGCACCGCCGGCCGGGTCCGGGTGATCTCGGTCATGGTGGGAGCCTGACACCCCGGCCGTGCGTGGGCATCGCCGCGAGCCACCATCGCCGATACCGGCTAGCGGTAAGAGCCGGCGGGCTAGAGCACCTTGCCGCGGGCGGTGCTGCGCAGCGCCTGCGGGGCGATCCGCGACGTCCCGTACAGCAGGTAGGCCTCCGGCGCGACGGGACGGATCGGCTTGTTCTTCTTCACCGCAGACACGATCGCGGCGGCCGCCTTGTCGGGACCGTACCCCCGCAGTTCGAACATCTTCTCCAGCTGTGCGCGCCGCGGCGCGACCGTCGAACGCTTGCCGTGCGGGGCGTGCAACGCGGTGGTGGACACGATGTTGGTGTTGATCAGTCCGGGGCAGATCGTCGTCAATCCGATTCCGGCGGCGTCCAATTCGGCGCGCAGACAGTCGGAGAACATGTACACCGCTGCCTTGGACGTGCAATAGGCGCTCATCGACTGCAGCGGGGCGTAGGCCGCCATCGACGCCACGTTGACGATGTGGCCGCCGGTGCCGCGGTCGACAAGACGTCGGGCGAACGCCCGACAGCCGTTGACCACCCCGCCGAGGTTGACGTCGAGGACCCGGTCGAATTGGTCGGCGGGGGTGTCCAGGAACGCCCCGGCCGCGCCGATGCCCGCGTTGTTGACCACGATGTCGGGCACACCGTGCTCGGCGGACACCGCGTCGGCGAACCGCTCCACCGCATCGGCGTCTGACACGTCGAGCACATACGGGTGGGCGACGCCGCCGTGGGCGCCGATGCGCGCGGCGGTCTCCTTGACGGCGGCCTCGTCGACGTCGCTGACGACGATCTCGGCGCCTTCGCGCGCGAACGCCAGCGCGGTCTCTCGGCCGATCCCGCTGCCCCCGCCGGTGACCGATACCAGCATGTCGCCGAAGTGCTTTCGCGGCCTGCTCACCTCGGCGCGCAGCAGGGCCCGGCTGGCCGGCTTGCCGTCGAGATGCTGGGCCAGTTCGGTGACCGCCGCGGCCAGTACCTGCGGATGCGACATCGGCGACCAGTGGCCGGCACGAATGTCGCGACGCCACAGCCGCGGCGCCCAGCGCGCGGTGTCGTCGTAGACGTACGGCCGCACGTAGGGATCGTCGAGGTTGACGATCAGCTGCACCGGGACGTCGACGTAGCGGTCCCTGCGGGGGTGCCACAGCGAGTGAAAGAAGTTGGCGCGGTAGATCTTCAGTCCGTTGGCGGCGTCGCTGGTGAAGGTCTGGCCGTAGTGCACCCGGTCGGCAGGGATGCCGCGGCGCAGCAGGATCTGCAGCGGTGCGGCGGCCAGGCGCATCAGCGCGGGGGCCAGCACCGGCACCGAGAACGCGGCCATGTAGCTCAGGTGCGCGGCTTGAGAGACCGCCCTGGCGAACGTCTTCGGCCGGTAGGGCCGCTTCAGGCCGTCCCGGACATAGCGGCTGAAGTGGTCGGTCGCCGGCCCGGATACCGATGTGAACGACGCCACCCGATCGGCGGCACCGGGGCGCGCCACGTACTCCCACATGCTGGCCGATCCCCAGTCGTGGGCGAGCACGTGCACCGGCCGGCCGGGGCTGACCTCGGCGATCACCGCGGCGAAGTCGTCGGCGAGATGTTCCATCGTGTAGGACGAGAACGAGGCGGGTCCGGTGGAGGCTCCGGCGCTGCGGTTGTCGTAACGGATGATGCGGAACGTGTCGGCGAGCAGCGGCACCACGCCGTCCCACAGCACGTGCGAGTCGGGCCAGCCATGGACCAGGACGACGGTGGGACCGTCGGGGTTGCCCTCCTCGTACACCGCGAGCCGGGCTCCGTCGGTGCCGTCGACATAGCGCATGGTCATTCGATCTCCCGGTCTCGTTGGCGGCGGCGTTCGATCCGCCGTCGAGCGTCATGGTCGCGCATCCGTTGCGGATACCCGACTTTCTGGACGTCGTAGACGGGGATGCCGAGCTGCTCGCCGAGCCGACGGGCTCCGGCGGGACCGCCTGCAGGGCGGCGGGTCCATTCCCCGTCGGCGGCGACCAGCACCACTGTCATCGGCGTGACGCTGGTCTGCGGCTCGACGAAGGCCTCGACCCCGGTGCGTTGCGCGGCCCAATCCCGTAGATGCCTCAGGTCGGCGGCACCAGTGGATTCACCGCGCCGACCGGTTCGGAACCTGTCGAACAGCCCCAACTCTGACGCACTCCTCTCCGCGCTCCGTTCCCACCGATGGTGCCAGAGAAAACACACATCGCCCTGAGTGCGTGTGAGCGGCCCGGCAATGACAGGATGGGTACACGACGCTGTGGTATGCCAGAAGTCCGACCCGCACGACTGACCGTTCGAGGGAGTCAACACAATGGCCGTCTCCGTCCAGATGCCGGCACTCGGTGAGAGCGTCACCGAGGGGACCGTCACCCGGTGGCTCAAGCAAGAGGGCGATACCGTCGAGGTCGACGAGCCTCTGCTTGAGGTGTCGACCGACAAGGTCGACACGGAGATCCCCTCGCCGGCGTCGGGTGTGCTGACCAAGATCGTTGCCCAGGAGGACGACACCGTCGAGGTCGGCGGCGAACTCGCGGTGATCGGCGAGGCCGGTGAGGCCGCCGAGTCCGCGCCGGAGCCGGTCGCCGAGGAGAAGCCCGCCGAGGAGCCGGCCGCCCAGCCGGAGCCGGCCGCCGAAGAGACCGAAGCCGAGCCGCAGCCCGAACCGCAGGCGGCGCCCGCGGCGCAGTCATCGGGTTCGTCCACGCCGGTGCTGATGCCGGAGCTCGGCGAGTCCGTCACCGAGGGCACGGTGACTCGGTGGCTGAAGAAGGTCGGCGATTCCGTCGCGATCGACGAGCCGCTGGTCGAGGTGTCCACCGACAAGGTCGACACGGAGATCCCCTCCCCGGTGGAGGGGACGCTGATCAGCATCACCGCCGAGGAGGACGACACCGTCCCGGTCGGCGGCGAGCTGGCCAAGATCGGCGAGGCCGGCGCGGCACCACAGGCCGCCCCGGAACCCAAGCCCGAACCCAAGCCGGAACCGAAGCCGGAGCCCAAGCCCGAGCCCAAGCCCGAACCGAAGGCGCAGCCGGCCCCGGAACCCAAGCCCGAGCCGAAGCCCGAGCCCGCAGCCGCGCCGGCACCGGCGGCCGCCGAAGAGTCCGGCAGCGCCGACGGCAGCCCCTACGTCACTCCCCTGGTGCGAAAGTTGGCCGCCGAGAACGGCATCGACCTCGCCACCGTCAAGGGCACCGGGGTCGGCGGGCGCGTCCGCAAGCAGGATGTGCTGGCCGCTGCGGAAGCCAAGAAGGCACCGCCGGCCGCGCCCGCCGCTGCCGCGGCACCGGCTGCGCCCGCCCCGGCGGCCGCGTCGGCCCCGTCGCCGCTGGCCCATCTGCGCGGTACGACGCAGAAGGCCAACCGGATCCGGCAGATCACCGCCAAGAAGACCCGCGAATCGCTACAGACGACCGCGCAGCTGACGCAGACCCACGAGGTCGACATGACCAAGATCGTGGCTCTGCGGGCCAAGGCGAAGAGCAGCTTCGCCGAGCGCGAAGGCGTGAACCTGACCTACCTGCCGTTCATCGCCCGCGCGGTGATCGATGCCCTCAAGGCGCACCCGAACATCAACGCCAGCTACAACGAGGACACCAAGGAGATCACCTACTACGACGCCGAGAACCTCGGCTTCGCGGTGGACACCGAGCAAGGTCTGCTCTCACCGGTGGTGCACAACGCCGGTGACCTGTCGCTGGGCGGGCTGGCCCGTGCCATCCACGACATCGCCGACCGGGCCCGCAGCGGCAACCTCAAGCCCGACGAGCTGTCCGGTGGCACGTTCACGATCACCAACATCGGCAGCCAGGGGGCCCTGTTCGACACCCCGATCCTGGTGCCGCCGCAGGCCGCGATGCTGGGCACCGGCGCGATCGTCAAGCGTCCCCGGGTGATCGTCGACGAGTTCGGCAACGAGTCGATCGGCGTGCGCTCGATCTGCTATCTGCCGCTGACCTACGACCACCGGCTGATCGACGGCGCGGACGCCGGACGGTTCCTGACCACCATCAAGCGGCGGCTCGAAGAAGGGGCATTCGAGGCCGACCTGGGTCTGTGACGCGATGGGCCGGCCAGTAGAGGGGCTCGTCGTCGCGATAGCCGGTTCGTCCGGCCTGATTGGTTCGGCGTTGGTGTCCGCACTGCGGGCTGCCGATCATCGGGTGCTGCGCATCGTGCGCCGGGCGCCGGCCAACAGCGACGAACTGCACTGGAATCCCGACAGCGGCGAATTCGATCCCGCCGGACTGGAGGGCGTCGACGCGGTGATCAACCTGTGCGGGGTGAACGTCGGCGAGAAGCGATGGTCGGGGGCGTTCAAGCAGAGCCTGCGCGACAGCCGGATCGGGCCCACCGAAGTGATCGCGGCCGCGGTCGCCGAGGCCGGTGTGCCGGTGCTGATCAACGCCAGCGCGGTCGGTTACTACGGCGACACCGGTGGCCGGGTGGTCGACGAAACTGCTCCTGCCGGCGCGGGTTTCCTGGCCCGGTTGTGCATCGACTGGGAAGCGGCGGCGTTGGCCGCCGAGGACGCCGGGGCGCGAGTGGTGCTGGCCCGTTCCGGGCTGGTGCTCTCCCCCGCGGGCGGCGTGCTGGCCCGGCTGCGCCCGCTGTTCAGCCTCGGGTTGGGCGCCCGGTTGGGCAGCGGACGCCAGTACATGCCGTGGATCAGCCTGGAGGACGAGATCCGCGCGCTGCTGTTCGCGATCAACAACGACGAGCTGTCCGGCCCGGTGAACCTCACCGGACCCGCGCCGGTGACCAATTCGGAGTTCACGGCGGCGCTGGGCCGGGCGGTGAACCGGCCGACCCCGTTGCTGGTGCCGGGTTTCGCGTTGCGCACGCTGCTGGGTGAATTCGCCGACGAAGGCTTGCTCGACGGTCAGCGGGCGATCCCCGCCGCGCTCGAGCGGGCCGGCTTCGTGTTCCACCACAACACCATCGGCCAGGCGTTGGCCTACGCCACCGCATCCACCCAGGCGTAGTTTGGTTGGGTGCAGTCCATCCGATCCAGCTCAGCGGGCGTACAGGTGCGCCAGTTGGACATCATCGACTACCTGGCGGCCTGGGACTTGCAGCGCGAGGTGGCCGATGCCCGGGTGGCCGGCGGACCCGACACGCTGCTGCTGCTGCAGCATCCCGCGGTGTACACCGCGGGCAAGCGCACCGAAGCCCAGGAACGGCCGGTGGACGGCACCCCGGTGGTCGACACCGACCGCGGCGGAAAGATCACCTGGCACGGCCCCGGGCAGCTGGTCGGCTATCCGGTGATCGGCCTGGCCGAACCGCTGGATGTGGTGAATTATGTTCGGCGCCTTGAAGAATCCTTGATCCGCGTGTGCGCCGACTTCGGACTGGATGCCGGAAGGGTGGACGGGCGCTCCGGGGTGTGGCTTCCCGCCGACGACACCCGGCCGGCCCGCAAGATCGCCGCGATCGGCATTCGGGTGGCCCGCGGGACGACCTTGCACGGGTTTGCCCTGAACTGCGATTGCGACCTGCAGGCGTATTCGGCGATCGTGCCGTGCGGAATCTCCGACGCCGGGGTGACCTCGCTGACCGCCGAACTGGGTCGTCAGGTCGGTGTCGAGGACGTCCGCAGCCGGGTGGCCGAGACGGTGTGCGACGCCCTCGACGGCCGCCTGCCCGTAAGCTTGACCAGGTGAGCGTCACTCCGGAGTCCAATGTCGCCGGCCCAGCGGCTCCAGATGGCCGCAAACTACTGCGCCTGGAGGTCCGCAACGCCGAGACGCCGATCGAGCGCAAGCCGCCGTGGATCAAGACCCGGGCCCGGATGGGGCCGGAATACACCGCGCTGAAGAGCCTGGTGCGCCGCGAGGGGCTGCACACGGTGTGCGAGGAAGCGGGCTGCCCCAACATCTTCGAATGCTGGGAAGACCGCGAGGCGACGTTCCTGATCGGTGGCGAGCAGTGCACCCGGCGCTGTGATTTCTGCCAGATCGACACCGGTAAGCCCGCCGAGCTCGATCGCGACGAACCGCGCCGGGTGGCCGAGAGCGTGGCCGCGATGGGCCTGAGGTACGCAACCGTGACCGGGGTGGCCCGCGACGATCTGCCCGACGGCGGGGCCTGGCTGTACGCGCAGACGGTGCGCGCGATCAAGGAACTGAACCCGGCCACCGGTGTGGAACTGTTGGCCCCGGACTTCAACGGCGAGTCCGAGCTGCTGGGCGAGGTGTTCGACTCGCGCCCGGAAGTGTTCGCGCACAACGTGGAAACGGTGCCGCGGATCTTCAAGCGGATCCGTCCGGCGTTTCGCTATCAGCGCAGCCTCGACGTGCTGACCGCCGCCCGCGAGGCCGGCCTGGTCACCAAGAGCAACCTGATCCTGGGCATGGGCGAGACGATCGACGAGGTGCACACCGCGTTGGCCGATCTGCACGGCGCGGGCTGCGACATCGTCACGATCACCCAGTACCTGCGCCCGTCACTGCGCCATCACCCGGTGGAGCGCTGGGTCAAGCCCGAGGAGTTCGTCGACCTGGCCGCCTATGCCGAGGGCCTGGGGTTCGCCGGTGTGCTGTCCGGGCCGCTGGTGCGCTCCTCCTACCGCGCGGGCCGGCTCTACCGACAGGCTGCCGACGCCCACAAGCTAACCCGGTGACCGCGCAATAGCACCGCCTGCCGGGCCGTATTGTTGGTAGTTATGGCGAAATCCCGCACCGCCGCCCAGAACAAGGCGGCCAAGGCCGAGGCGAAAGCCGCCAGCAAGGCCGCAGCCAAGCAGCGCCGTGCCCAGCTGTGGCAGGCGTTCCAGATGCAGCGCAAGGAAGACAAGCGGCTGCTGCCGTACATGATCGGCGCATTCGTGCTGATCGTGGCGGCGTCGGTGGCCGCAGGGATCGTCGTCGGCGGGTTCACCATGTACCTGCTGATCCTGCTGGGCGTGGTGCTGGGTGCGCTGGTGGCGTTCATCATCTTCGGCCGCCGGGCGCAGAAGTCGGTGTACAGCAAGGCGGAGGGGCAGACCGGCGCGGCCGCCTGGGCCCTGGACAACCTGCGGGGCAAGTGGCGGGTGACCCCGGGCGTGGCCGCCACCGGTCACTTCGACGCGGTGCACCGGGTGATCGGGCGGCCGGGTGTGATCTTCGTCGGCGAAGGGTCCCCGGCGCGGGTGCGGCCCCTGCTGGCGCAGGAGAAGAAGCGCACCGCACGCCTGGTCGGCGACGTCCCGATCTACGACGTGATCGTCGGCAACGGCGAGGGCGAGGTGCCGCTGTCCAAGCTGGAGCGCCACCTGACCAAGCTGCCGGCCAACATCACCGTCAAGCAGATGGACAGCCTGGAGTCCAAGCTGGTCGCCCTGGGCACCCGCATGGGCCCGGCGGCGATGCCGAAGGGGCCGCTGCCCGCGCAGGCCAAGATGAAGGGCGTCCAACGCACCGTGCGCAGGCGCTGACCGGGCTCGGGGGGCCGCTGTGTGTACTGCATGTGAGTGGGCGCCGCACTTCAGTGTCTTTCCCACCGGGCTCCTGACACGTCGGACGGCGCTGCGGGCCGCAGCCGTGACGGCCATGGCCACGGTCGGCGCAGCGTGTTCGTCGCCGCCGGCGGCGGTGGGCCGCGCACCCGCCGATGTCGTGTTCCGCAACGGCCGGGTCTATACCGTCGCACCGGCCCAGCCGTGGGCACAGGCCGTCGCCGTGACCGGGGACACCATCAGCTATGTCGGCGACGACGCGGGCGCGACGGCGCTCGCCGGTCCGGACACCCGCATCGTCGACCTCGACGGCAACCTGCTGCTGCCGGGGTTCGTCGAAGGTCACATCCATCCTTTTCTCGGTTCGTTCCTCACCAGCGGCGTCGACCTGCAGGTGCCCACCGGTGCGGACGCCCTGGCCGCGATCGCCGAGTACGCCAAGGACCATCCCGACGGCCCGGTGCGGGGATTCGGTTGGCGGGTGGACATGTTCGGTCCCGACGGGCCGACCCGCGGCGAACTGGACCGGGTGCTGCCTGATCGGCCGGGCTTTTTCTTCGCCATCGACGGCCACAGCATGTGGGCCAACAGCACCGCGTTGCAGATGGCCGGTGTCACCCGCGACACCCCGGATCCGATTCCCGGCTTCAGTTATTACGCCCGCGACGAGCGCGGTGAGCCCACCGGTTATGTGCTCGAAGTCAACGCCGTGCTCGCACTGGTCAACGCCGTCGAGCCGATCTCGCCGCAGTCGATGGAGACGCTGCTGGAAGGCTGGCTGCCGAAGGCCTCGGCGGCGGGGATCACCACGGTCTTCGACGCCGGGGTGCCGCCGATCGGCGACGACCAGGGTGCGTTGATCGGGCTGTACACCGACCTGGAGCGGCGCGGGGCGCTGCCGTTCCGGGTGGTCGCCTCGTACATGGTGAAATCGCCTCCGGTGGACGACGCGGTGGCCAAACTCACCGAGCTGCGCAGCCGGATCGCCACCGATCTGGTCAGCGTCGGCGTCGTGAAGATCGTCGGCGACGGAACCCAGGGCGGCTACACCGCGTGGCTCATCGAGCCGTATGCGGACAAGCCCGATTCGGTCGGCGGGTCACCGTTCACCGAGCAGCAGTGGCACCAACTGATCCGCGAGGTCGACGCCGCCGGGTTCGACGTGCACGTGCACGCGTGCGGTGAGCGCACGGTGCGCACGGCTCTGGACGCCGTGGCGGCCGCCGTCGCCGCCAACCCGCCGCGCGACCGCAGGCACACCATCGCCCACTTGGTCTACGTCGAAGATCCTGACGGCCCGCGATTCGGCGAGCTCGGGGTGACCGGGCAGTTTTCGGCGAACTGGATGTCGGCCGATCCGGACACGCTGCAGAACATGGCCGACCGGTACGGCCCGCCGCGCCGGGACCTGCTGTACCGCCCGCAGGACATCCTGCGTTCCGGCGGGCGCATCTCGCTGGGCACCGACTGGCCCGCGGCCGGGTACTTCTCCACCTACAAGCCGCTGGATTCCATCCAGATCGGCGTGACCCGGCAATTGATCGGCCAGCCGGACGCCCCCGTGCTGGTGCCGGCCGATCAGCGGCTCAGCGTCGCCGAGGCCGTGCATGCCAACACGATGGGCGCCGCCTACCAGATCCGGCTAGACCACCGGATCGGCTCGGTCGAGGTCGGCAAACAGGCCGATCTGATCGTGTTGGACACCGACATCTTCGCGGTCGACCCGCACGACATCCACCGGGCGACGGTCACGATGACGATGATGAACGGCCAGGTCCGTCACCAGGTGTGACCTCAGGCCGCGATGGCCCGCAACAACTGAGGTCGTCAGCGGCGGACAACCGCGGTCGCAGTCAAGCGGTCCTGCAGGCCCCGGCCGTCGGCATCGGTGAACAACGGCGGGATGACCAGGGAAAGCAGCAACCCGCGCACGATGGCCCGGCCGGTTCCGACGTGCTGACGGTTGTCGACCGGGATCACCATCAGCCCGAGCGCGTACTGGCCCGGGGTGAAGCCGTACAGCCGCAGCGAGAGCACACCGAGGACAAACCAGATCAGAAGCGCGATATTTCGAGAGTCAACAGAGTATAAGAACTGGTCGCTCGACATCAGACCCAACGGTACGGCCAGAGAGGTGATCCCCACGGCGATCAACCAGTCGATCAGCAGCGCCAGGAAGCGGCGGCCCATCCGCGCCAGCGAACGCGGCCCGGCTTCCGGCAGACCCAGCTCTTGGCCCGGCCATCCCGCCTCGTCATCGGGCTTCACCGGTTCCGGTCCGGACAGCCAGGATCCGATTTCGCGCGCCATGACCCCAGGATATGCGGGCCGTCGGCAACCCCTCGCACCGCGCCGTGACGACAGATGCGTAACGTCGGTGCAACATGTGCTTGACGGGAGTGCAACATCGGCTCCATAGCGTCACTCGCGGGTTAACAAACCCCTGTGCCGACACATGCGTACTGGCCGCACCGAAGGAGTTGTAAGTGGCAGCAAAGAACGCGGACGACATCATCAAGCTGATCAAGGACGAGAAGGTCGAGTATGTCGACATTCGGTTCTGTGATCTGCCTGGCGTGGTCCAGCATTTTTCCATCCCCGCCTCTGCGTTTGACGAAAGTGTCTTCGAGGACGGCCTCGCGTTCGACGGATCGTCGGTGCGCGGCTTCCAGTCCATCCACGAGTCCGACATGATGCTGTTGCCGGATCCCGAGACCGCGCGCATCGACCCGTTCCGGGCCGCCAAGACGCTGAACCTGAACTTCTTCGTGCACGACCCGTTCACCCGGGAGGCTTACTCACGCGACCCGCGCAACGTCGCCCGTAAGGCCGAGAACTACCTGGCCAGCACCGGCATCGCCGACACCGCGTACTTCGGCGCCGAGGCGGAGTTCTACATCTTCGACTCGGTGTCGTTCGACTCGAAGATGAACGGCACCTTCTACGAGGTCGACTCCGAGTCGGGCTGGTGGAACACCGGCGAGCCGTTCGAGGCCGACGGTTCGGCCAACCGCGGCTACAAGGTCCGCCCCAAGGGTGGCTACTTCCCGGTCGCGCCCTACGACCACTACGTGGACCTGCGCGACGAGATGGCCACCAACCTGCAGAACGCGGGCTTCACGCTGGAGCGCGGTCACCACGAGGTGGGCACCGCCGGCCAGGCCGAGATCAACTACAAGTTCAACACGCTGCTGCACGCGGCCGACGATGTGCTGCTGTTCAAATACATCATCAAGAACACCGCCTGGGCGAACGGCAAGACCGTCACCTTCATGCCCAAGCCGCTGTTCGGCGACAACGGCTCGGGTATGCACGCCCACCAGTCGCTGTGGAAGGACGGCAAGCCGCTGTTCCACGACGAGACCGGTTACGCCGGCCTGTCGGATCTGGCGCGGCACTACATCGGCGGCATCCTGCACCACGCGCCGTCGCTGCTGGCGTTCACCAACGCGACGGTGAACTCCTACAAGCGCCTGGTGCCGGGTTACGAGGCTCCGATCAACCTGGTCTACAGCCAGCGCAACCGCTCTGCCTGCGTGCGTATCCCGATCACCGGCAACAACCCGAAGGCCAAGCGCCTCGAGTTCCGTTGCCCGGACAGCTCGGGCAACCCGTACCTGGCATTCGCGGCCATGCTGATGGCCGGTATCGACGGCATCAAGAAGAAGATCGAGCCGCTCGCCCCGGTCGACAAGGATCTCTACGAGCTGCCCCCGGACGAGGCCGCCAACATCCCGCAGGCGCCGACCTCGCTGTCCGCGGTGATCGACCGGCTGGAAGAGGATCACGAATACCTCACCGAGGGTGGCGTTTTCACCACCGACCTGATCGAGACCTACATCTCCTACAAGCGTGAGAACGAGATCCTGCCCGTGCAGATCCGGCCTCACCCGTACGAGTTCTCGCTCTACTACGACGTCTAAAGTGACGCCGCAGTAGGTCGATCGAGCCCACCCGTCCGGTCCGTGTCCACGGTCCGAGCGGGTGGGCTCATCGGTTTGTGGCGGGGTGCGCGCACAGTAGGGTTGGCGCCATGACGCAGAGACTCGACGCTCGCCTCGACCGCACCGCACCCGCCGTGCTCAGCGTGTTCCGGATCGTCTTCGGACTGCTGTTCACCGTGCACGGCACGCAGAAGCTGTTCGGCTTCCCCACCGCGATGGACAGCGGCACCGTTCCGGTCGGAACGTGGCCCTATTGGTATGCCGGCGTCATCGAGGTGGTGCTCGGCCTGCTGATCCTCACCGGGTTGTTCACCCGGATCGCGGCGTTCATCGCCTCCGGGGAGATGGCGTACGCCTACTTCACCGCCCATCAGCCGAAGGCCCTGTGGCCCATCGACAACGGTGGCGAACTGACCGTGCTCTACTGCTTCGGCTTCCTGCTGCTGGTGTTCACCGGCGGCGGTGGCTTTGCCCTCGACGCCATGCGCGGGCGCCGCTGAGCACGCCCGCCCCTCAGACGCATTCCAGCAAGGTGTCCGGCATCTGACCCACCGGCCCGATGGTGGCGTGGGTGCGCAGCCGCCCGGTTTCGGGATCGACTGTCGCGCAGACGATCCCGCATTTGCCGTCGTCGATCCGCCGAGATATCCGCGGTGACCGTTCGGTGAGCGCGACCCCGGTTTCCACCAGGTGCGCCGCGGTCACCCCGGCCAGCGAATCGGCACCGGCACCGCGCCGCACGATCGACGACAACGCCTGCTGGACAGCTGTTCTGGTGGCCCCCTCGGGAATCACCGCGTCGTCCCAGGCCTGCATCGCGGCCCGCATGGCGGGGCAATCCCCGTGGCCCAGCACCACGATCAGCGGCACCTCCAGGGTCTGCACCGCGTACTCCATGGTGGCCAGCACACCGGCGTCGATGACATGGCCCCAGGTGCTGACCTCGAGCAGGCGGTCCCGGCTCTGGCCGAAGACCAGCTCGGAGCCGAGAGCGGCGTCCGCACAACGGAACACCGCGGCCACCGGTCGGTGGACCAGGGGCTTGCCGCGATCGCCCCGGGTGGGGACGAAGAGCCGCTCGTTTCCTTCACGCAGGCATTGCCAGGTGGTGAGTGGATCGGACATCGGGTTTCCTTTCTGTGGATGGGTTCAGCTGAAGTACTCGGGGCGGCTGACGTAGGTTTCGGTCACGAACATCACGCCGGAGGACGCATCGAGCAGGGGGCGCAGCCCGGCGAGCAGGGCGTCCGCCCGGTCTTCGGGAACCACGGTGATCAGGAGTTCCAGCGCGGCCTGCTGGTTGAACAGCAGCCGGCCCTGTCGGTACCCGTGATGCCCGAGCCCGGAGACGCCGGAGAGGCTGGTGAAACCGGTGGCGCCGACGCTGTGAATGAGCTCGCGCACCGCGGCGGCGTCGCTGCCTGCGACCACCACCTCGATCTTGATCATCTTGGTCAGTGTCGATGTCGTCATGAGACTGTCTCCTTGTCCACATTCATTGCCAGATCACAGAACCACGGCTGCCATCCGCCGCGCACCCAACGCTGCCAACCCGCCGAATCATGCTGGCGGGCAGCGACACTCACCCACTCGTTGCCGAACAGGCGCTGCAGGATGGGATTGCGGTCGATGATCATGTCGATGCGGTGCAGCGGCGCCTGGATCACCGCGAGCAGTCGCAGCGGCTCGTGGCGCAACTGCTCGCCGTCGGCGATCGACTGCCAGGGCAGCCCCAGGCGGAGATCGCCGTGGTGCCCGGCGATCACGCCGGCGGAGCCGACCACATTGTGCAGCGCCTTGGTGCCTGCCCCGAACACCTCAGGTGCGACCGACGAGAAGTAGTACTGGCAGTTGATCCACTGGGCGACCACCAGCGGCGCGGTCAGGATGGTCTCCAGGGCTGCCCCGTCGGCGTCGACGTCGGCGTCGTAGGAGTGCAGGAACGCGCGGCCGTGCAGGTTCACCGCGGCGGAGATGTCGCGGGGACCCACGATGAAGGCGGCGTTTCCGGCCAGCCCCCATTCGGGATAGACCTGGGCCCAGTCGGTCGACCGGGCGGCGACGCGGCGGGCCGCCTTCCTCGGTGTGCGGGCGCGCCGCACACCGGGCAGGGTCGAGCACCGCTCGGCCGCCAGCGCGGCGCCGGCGACGGCCAGGTCGGCGACCAACCGGTCGACGTCGGCGCGATGCCCCGGCGGGATCAGGTGCCGGTCGGCAATGGTGACCCGGTCGGTGGTGGTGTCGTGTTGCGCGGCAAGGAAGTACGTCCGATCGGGGATGTCGATGCCGACGTTGCGCAGTTCGTCACGCACCTGCGGCTGGTTCAGGATCGCCGCCGCGGTCCTGGCGTTCGGGCCGCCGGGCTGTCCCCCGCACGCCCCGCAGTCCAGGGCGGCCTGGTACGGGTTGTTCTCGGTCGAGGCGCCGTGGCCGCAGAGCACCACCAGGCGACCGAAGCCGGTGACCAGACCCATGGTGGTCAGCGCCACCTGTGCGAACAGCACCCGATCGGCCAGCGGGATGGCGTCGACGGTCAGCGCGGTCGCGGCCTCGGGCGCCACCAGCCGATGCAGCCGGCGGCGGAGCCCACCGGACAGCGCCGGAGTCAGCGTCTTGGCCGCGGCCAGCGGACCCGCCGCCCAGCCGGCGACCTCGGCGAGCGTGAACGGCGCTGCCAGTGCCTCTTTGGCGGCGTGGAACGCCGATTCGGCGCCCGCCATCCGCAGTTCACCAGACACCCGGCGAGCTGCCTGTTCGGCGGCCCGCGGCGCGGGGATCTCGGCAACGTCGTGGCTCGGCGTGATCAGGACCGGGCACAGATCGCTGGCGGCACCACCCAGCAGATCGGTGAAGCGGATCGCGACCGCGAAGAACCCGGCGAAGCCCAGCGTCCGGTAACCGCCGAGCTCCTCGAGGTGGCGGCGCAGCCCCTCGGAGCGGGTGTCGATGCAGGTCACCACCTGGGTGTCCGCGGATGTCGGACCGGCGTGCCCGTCAGCCGACTTCAGCGACAGCAGCAGTTCGTCGCGGTAGTGACCTTCGAAGGCGTTTTGCCACAACATGTTCCGCGCTGCCACCGGTAGCGCGGCGAGCACCCGTGCGGCGGCGGCGAGTTCGCTGTCGGTCACATCGGCCACGCCCCACAACCGCACCAGGTGCGCGGCGCGTTCCCTGGCCGACGGCGTCGACTCGGGCGCACGTTCGGCGCGGTGGCCGTCGCCGCTCAGGAGCACGCTCTCGTAGCTCAGCCGGACGGCCAGATATGCCAGGGCATCGATGCCGGCGCCCCGGGCACCACACCAGTGAATGTGCGCGGCCCAACCCGGCAGGCGGGTCAGATGTGCTTGCAGGTACGAGATCCGGGCGTCCTCGGCCACCCCGAGGGCTGCCAGCGCGGACAGCACGGCATCGTCGGCCCGCTCGGGCAGCTCGCGCAGCCGGGCCCGCACCGCGCGGGTGAGCGTGTGATCCTGCGGCGCCAGCGCCCGCCAGGCCGGGTAGAAGCCGTCGGCGCGCCCCGGCATCGGCCACGCCCCGTGACCGAAGAACGCCGCGCACCACTTGCCGGCCTGGGCGTCGATCTCGGCGGCGACCCGCGGATCGCGGCGCTCGGAATCAGTGAGGTAGCGGCGCACCGGCTGCGACTGTCCCGGGCCGTGGATCAGATCGGCTCGGATCAGGTCCACGCCGCTTACCTCCCGGCTGCCGAGCTGCAGCGCCGGCATGTCCCGCAGATTCGGGTGCCGGTGCACGATCGCGGCGTCGAGGTCGGCGTCAGCGATCCGCCCCGAGCGATACAGCTGCCGAAAGTCGTTCAGCGACAGTGTCCCCCGCATACCGTAGAGGTCGCCGGCCCGGCGGATCGCCTGCTCGAACGGCATGGGTTCCAGGCCGGCGATGGGGTTGACCGCGATGAAAGTGGTCAGCGGATAGTGGGTCGGCAGCACCCTGGCGGCCAGCGCGACGTCACCGCGCAGGCGGGCCCGCCGACTCTCGATCGTGACGGCCTCGGTGGTGGTCATGACTGTGCTCCTGTCAGGTGAGCGGGCAGGGTTGGGGTGACGTATCCGGCACTCAGCGCGCGGGCGTAGACCGCGCGGTGCAGCGCGGTATCGGGCAACCGGCGCAGCACCGCCAGCGGTGCCAGCACCGCGGCCACGCCCGCCACGACCAGCCAGGCCAGCGCGGTGGGTGGCGCGGCGGCCGGCAGCGCCGGGCCCAGGAAGTGGCCGACGGAGGTGACCAGGCCCAGGTAGGCGACGGCGACCGGAAGCAGCACCGCCATCGCGGCGGCGGCTGCGGTGATGCTGCGGCGCCGCGCCAGCCAACCCCACGTGGCGACCGTGCCGGTGACCCAGGCGAACAGCAGCAGGGCATGTTCGGCGGTGTGGGCGCCGGGTGGCAGCGGGATCGTCCGCACCGCCGCGTACAGCGCGAGGGCCGGCATCACCGCGGCGGTGATCGCGGTGGCGACCCGCCGTCGCCGGCTCATCGCCGCCGCGGGCGGCCGCGCGGCCGCGCGCCGGCGCTCGGCGATCGCCGATCCCGAGGACAGGAACAGCGTCGCCTTGTAGAAGCCGTGTGCGACCAGGTGGAAGATGGTGGCGGCCCACAGGCCCAGACCGCAGGTGAGGATCATGAAGCCCATCTGTGCGGTGGTCGAATGGGCCAGTGCGCCTTTGACATCCGGTTTCACCAGCATGACGACGGCGCCGTAGGTGAGCGTGGCGGCGCCGGCCGCGATCGTCAGGCCGCGGGCCAGTTCGCCGCTGGCCAACGGGGCCAGCCGGACCAGCAGTATGCCGCCGGCGTTGATGACCCCGGCGTGCAGCATGGCCGACACCGGGGTGGGCGCGGCGAGTGTGGCAGGCAGCCAGCGGTGGAAGGGGATCTGCCCCGACCGGGACAGTGCCGCGACCACCACCAGGGCGGCGATCACCGGCGCCAGCGGGCCCTGGAGTTCGGCGGTTCCGAACGCGCGCAGGTCGATCGACCCCCAGGTCGCGGTCGCCATCGCCACCGCGGCCCACAGCGCGAGGTCGCCGATCAGGAATGCCGTGGCGGTGCGCCGCACCCCGTCGCGCGCGGCGGGCAGGTGCCAGTACATGCCCAGCAGGAGGCAGAGCGCGACACCGGCGATGGTCCAGCTGACGGCGAGGCTGAGAAGCGTCGCGGCGGTCACCAGGCCGGCTGATGCGGCGGTCAGCAGGGCGGCTCCGGCGGTGAACCACGGGGCACGCCGGTCGCCGGTCAGGTAGCGCACCCCGAAGAGCTGGACCACCGCGCTGACGCCGAAGACCAGGATCAGCAGCACCGCCGCCAGCCGGTCGACGCTCACCACGAGAGCACCGGCGACGGCCGTGGTCGGTGTTCCGCGACCGGCTTGCACGGCGAGGATGCCGGCGCAGAGCAGGCCGAGGCCCGCTGCCAGCGCACCGCCGTAGCCCAGCGCACGGGCGTGGTGCCGGCCGGAGAAGGCCGCGACCAGCGCGAACGCTGCCGGCGCAACCAGCATTGTCACGAGGAGCGCAGTGGAGTCGGTCAACATGCGACACAAATTACGTGTATTGAGATACGTGTGTCAAGCTTCGGGAAACAAATGTCTCCTGTGTCTCGCGCGCCGACGGGCGAGTGACATTTCGTGTCTTGTCAATGCCGAACTACGATTCAGGTATGGCGGAGTGGACGTTCCTGACCAATCACGCGCACACTCTGCTGTGCATCGCGCGCGACCCGGGCATCCGGCTACGCGATGTCGCCGAGCGCGTCGGAGTCACCGAACGAGCTGCTCAACGCATCGTCAGTGACCTGGTCGAGGCCGGTTACCTGGACCGGCTGCGGGAAGGCCGGCGCAACTACTACCGCATCCGCGCGGATCGGCCGCTGCGCCACCCCGTCGAGCGGGGCCACCGGATCGGCGAGATCCTGGCGGTGTTGCACGAGCCGAAAGAGGCCGTCGTGGGCTCCGGAGAGCACCCGACGGCGTAGCGAACCCTTCTAGGCGTCGAGCTCCAGATCCTTGCGGAACCGGCGCAGCCCGTCGATCTTGTCGGCGAGCGGAGCGTGCATGTCGCAGTAGAACATCCACGGCATCGTCACGATGCCGGTGATCCCAGCGGCGGCTGCCTGCTCGTACTGCGGGATGGTGAACGCGTCGGTCAACGGTGTCAGGATCTCGTAACCGTCCATCGTCAAGCCGTTTTCGGCGCGCAGCTCGCGCAGCTTCTCGACCCGCACGATCGCCTGCTCCAGGCTGATCAGGTCGCCGATCCAGCCGTCCAGGCGCGCCGCGCGCCGCAGCGCGATGTCCGACAGCCCCCCGCTGTAGACGGGGATGTGCGGCGGCGTCGGCATCATCTCCAGCCGCGGAGTCTGGTAGAACTCACCATCGAACTCCGTCCAGCCGGGCGCCCAGAGCGCACGCATCAGCTCGATCATCTCGTCGGTGCGTTTACCCCGCTTGGCGAACTGCTGGCCCATCAACGTGAACTCTTCTTCGCACCAGCCGACGCCGATGCCCAGCTCGACCCGGCCGTCGGCGAGATAGGCGGCGGTGCCGATGGATTTGGCTGCCGAATAGGGATCACGCATGCCCGGGATGTAGACCGTCGTGACGAACTTGAGTCGCTCGGTCGCCTGCGCCAGCGAGCCGACCAGCACCCACGGGTCGGGCCAGTCGGTGAACGGCTGCCAGCGCCGCTCGCCGTTCTTGGTGTACGGGTATGGGGTGGCCAGGGTTTCGAGGTTCACCACATGGTCGGGAATGCCGAGCCCGTCATAGCCCAAGTCATCGGCCGCCTTGGCGATCTCCAAGATCTCGCGGGTCTCCAGGAACGCGACGCTGACATAGAACTTGAGGTTCATCCGGCGACAGCCTCCGACTCGCTACGCTCCTCGCCGATGTCCCTGGCCCATGCCGGCATGATGAAAACTCCTTCTGCTTCGACGGTCGGTCCTTGTGCGTCGCTGATGAATCCGCGCGCGTAGGTTTTGTAGCCCTCGGTGCGCTCGACCCAGGCCTCGCCCCGCAGCGCCCCTAAAGGCGTGCCGCGCAAGTACTTCAGGGTGATGGTTCCGGTGAATTTGGGCTTGCTGAGTTGATGGGTGGCGACCTCACCGAGCAGCTGATCGAGCAGCAGCGCGGAGATCCCGCCGTGCACCAGACCGGGTGGCCCCTCGTAGACCGGCCCGAGGGTGAACTCGGTCCAGACCCGGCCGTCCTCGTGGTGGGTGGTCATCGGCGGCGCCAGCGGATTGTGCTGGCCCACAGCGGGATTGCGCCATACCACCGGCAATCCCGTCTCGGCGTGGCGCAATGTCCGCGGCCGGTCGGTGGGGGTCCGCTCCAGCATCGCGGTGACCTCGTCGATGGTCTGCCGGGCGGCCAGGATCGTCTCTTCGTCGGCGCCGCTGTGCAGGCTGGCCTCGATGAGCCTGCGCACCGACTGCGCCAGCGGCTCATGCAGGGCCTTGATCCGGTCGTGTTCGTCGGCGCTGATCACGCCCCAGTCGAAATCCATCGCCGGTGGTGACCCCTAATCTCCGAATACCCGCAGTACCACGGCCTTTGCCCGCCGTGTCACCCGCAGATAGTTGTCCAGGAACTCGCCGCCGTCGTCACTGTGCCAGCCCGCGGCGACCGCCACCGCGTTGAGCTGGCGGCCCGGTCCCGGCAGCTGATCGGTGGGCTTGCCCCGCACCAGCACCAGTGCGTTGCGGGCTCTGGTCGCGGTGAGCCAGGCAGCGCGTAGCAGCTCCACGTCCTCTTCGGCCAGCAACTCGGCGGCCCCGATCGCGTCCAGCGTCTCCAACGTCGAGGTGTTGTGCAGCGCGGGAACGTGGTGGGCATGGCGCAACTGGAGCAGCTGGACGGTCCATTCGACGTCGGCCAGTCCCCCACGGCCGAGCTTGGTATGGGTGTTCGGGTCGGCGCCGCGGGGCAACCGCTCGGCGTCCACGCGGGCTTTGATCCGGCGGATCTCCTGTACCGCTTCGGCCGATACGCCGCCGGCCGGGTAGCGGGTCTTGTCCACCATCAGCAGGAAGCGGTGCCCGAGATCCATGTCGCCGGCCACCCGATGCGCCCGCAACAGGGCCTGGATCTCCCAGGGCTGCGCCCACTGCGCGTAGTACGCCTCGTAGGAGGCCAAGGTGCGGACCAGCGGCCCCTGACGTCCCTCCGGCCGCAGATTGGCGTCGACCTCCAAAGGCGGGTCGGCGCTGGGTGTTCCGAGCAGGGTACGCACCTGCTCCGCCACCGTCACCGACCATTTCACGGCGCGCGACTCCTCGACTCCGGGCGCGGCCTCGCAGACGAACATCACGTCGGCGTCCGAACCGTAGCCCAGTTCCCCACCCCCGAGCCGGCCCATGCCGATCACGGCGAGCTTGGCCGGCACGGCGCCGTCGGGCGGGGTGTTGGCCCGGATCACCGCATCCAGCGCCGACTGCAGCACCGCCACCCACACCGAGGTCAGCGCCCCGCACACGTCGCGGACCTCCAGCATTCCCAGCAGGTCGGCCGACGCCACCCGGGCCAGTTCCCGTCGCCGCAGGGTGCGCGCGGCGGCGATCGCCCGGATCGGGTCGGGATGTCGCGCAGTGGAGGCGATCAGCGCCCGGGCGACCCCCTCGGGCTCGACGTCGAGCAGCTTGGGACCGGACGGTCCGTCGGCGTACTGCGCGATCACCTCCGGAGCGCGCATCAGCAGCTCGGGCACGTAGGCCGAGGTGCCGAGCACTCGCATCAACCGCTTGGCCACTGCGCTCTCGTCGCGCAAAGTGCTCAGATACCAACGATGTTCGGACAGTGCCTCGCTGATCCGCCGGTAGGCCAGCAGCCCGCTGTCCGGGTCCGGGGCATCCGACAACCAGTCCAGCAGGCGGGGCAGCAACACCGACTGCACCCGGCCGCGACGCCCGCTCTGGTTGACCAGAGAAGACAGGTGGGTCAGGGCGCTCTGCGGGCCCTCGTAGCCCAGCGCGGCCAGCTGTCGCTCGGCGGCCGCCGGTGACAACCCCGCCGCGAGGCCTTCGACCGACGGGCCGACCGATTCCAGCAGCGGTTGGTAGAAGAGCTTGGCGTGCAACCGCGATACCCGAAGGTTCTGGCGTTTGATCTCCTCGCGCAGCACACCGAGCGCATCGTGGGTGCCGTCGGGACGCATGTGCGCGGCGCGGGCCAGCCAGCGCAGCCCCTCTTCGTCCTCGGCCGGGGGCAGCATGTGGGTCCGCTTGAGCCGCTGCAACTGCAGCCGATGTTCGAGCAGTCGCAGGAATTCGTAGGACGCGGTCAGGTTGGCGGCGTCGTCGCGCCCGACGTAACCACCGGCACCGAGCGCCGCCAGCGCGTCGACGGTCGAAGCCACGTGCAGTGAGCTGTCGGTGCGGCCGTGCACCAATTGCAGGAGCTGGACTGCGAATTCGACGTCGCGCAGGCCGCCGGTGCCGAGTTTGATCTCGCGGTCCCGCACGTCGGCGGGCACCAGGGCCTCCACCCGGCGGCGCATGGCCTGCACCTCGGACACGAAATCCTCGCGTTCGCAGGCGGTCCACACCATCGGCATCAGGGCGGCCATGTACTGCCGGCCCAGCTCGGCGTCGCCGACCGCCGGCCTGGCCTTCAGCAGTGCCTGGAACTCCCAGGTCTTGGCCCACCGCTGGTAGTAGGCGATGTGGGAATCGAGGGTGCGCACCAGCGCGCCCTGCTTGCCCTCGGGGCGCAGGGCGGCGTCCACTTCGAAGAAGGTGTCCGACGCCAGCCGCATCATCTCCCCGGCCACCCGGGTGGTCACCGGGTCGGCGTCCTCCCCGACGAAGATGACGTCGACGTCGCTGACGTAGTTCAGTTCCCGCGCACCGCATTTGCCCATGGCGATGACGGCCAGCCGCGGTGCGGGCGCACCGTCTTTGCACACCGTGGCCACCGCCACCTTCAGCGCGGCATCCAGCGCCGCGTCGGCGATGTCCGACAGGTGTGCGCCGATCGTGGAGAACGCCGGCACCGGTTCGTTCTCGACGGTCGGCGCCAGGTCCAGGCCGGCCAGGATCAACAGCTGATCGCGGTAGCAGGTCCGCAGCGCAGGCATGATGGCGGCTGGGGCGGTGCCGACTTCGGCGATGCAGTCGTCGAACGTGCGGCGCAGCGCGGCCGCGTCGGGCAGGGTCACCGCGCCCTCGAGCAGGTGCCACGACTGCGGGTTGGCGACCAGGTGATCGCCGAGGGCCAGCGAGGAGCCGATCACCGCGAACAGCCGGCCGCGCAGCCCACGGTCCTTGAGCAGTGCGGAATTCAGCTGCTGCCAGTCGCCCTCCAGCGCGTCGGCCAGCCGGATCATCGTCTGCAGAGCGACGTCGGCGTCAGGCGCCCGCGACAGCGACCACAGCAGTTCGACGTGGGCGTCGGTGTCCCAGCCCAGCCGGGCCAGGTCGGCCGCGGCGGAGGGCTCGACCAGACCGAGTCGGCCCACGCTGGGAACGCGTGGGCGCTGGGTCGCTGGTTTGGCCACGTGCACGACGGTAGCGCACGCCCCGATGCCGCTAGAGCGAGAGATACGCCTTCAACTCATACGGCGTGACGTTGCTGCGGTACTCCTCCCACTCCGCGCGCTTGTTGCGCAGGAAGTAGTCGAAGACGTGTTCGCCGAGCGCCTCGGCGACCAGCTCGGAGCTTTCCATCTCCTGCAGGGCGATGCCGAGGCTGGACGGCAGCTCCCGGTAGCCCATCGCGCGGCGCTCCTCGGGGGTCAGCATCCACACGTTGTCCTCGGCCTGCGGGCCCAGCACGTAGTTCTTCTCGATGCCGCGCAGCCCGGCGGCCAGCAGCACCGCGAACGTCAGGTAGGGGTTGCAGGCCGAGTCGGGGCTGCGTACCTCGACGCGGCGGGAGGACGCCTTGCGCGGGGTGTACATCGGCACCCGCACCAGCGCCGACCGGTTGGCCGCTCCCCAGGACGCCGCCGTCGGGGCCTCGCCGCCGTGCACCAGCCGCTTGTAGGAGTTGACCCACTGATTGGTGATGGCGCTGATCTCGCTGGCGTGCTCGAGGATCCCGGCGATGAACGACTTGGCGACGTCGGAGAGCTGCAGCGGGTCGTCGGGGCTGTGGAAGGCGTTGTTCTCACCCTCGAACAGGCTCATGTGGGTATGCATGGCCGAGCCCGGGTACTGGGCAAACGGCTTGGGCATGAACGACGCTCGCACCCCTTCGCCGAGCGCGACTTCCTTGACCACGTAGCGGAAGGTCATCACGTTGTCGGCCATCGACAGGGCGTCGGCGTAACGCAGGTCGATCTCCTGCTGGCCGGGCGCACCCTCGTGGTGGCTGAACTCCACCGAGATGCCCATCTGCTCCAGCGCGTCGATCGCGTGCCTGCGGAAGTTGGGCGCCGAGTCGTGCACGGCCTGGTCGAAGTAGCCGCCGTTGTCAGCCGGGACGGGCACGCTGCCGTCGTAGGGCCCGGGCTCGAGCAGGAAGAACTCGATCTCGGGGTGCACGTAGCAGGAGAACCCGAGATCGCTGGCCTTGGCGAGCTGGCGGCGCAGCACGTGCCGGCTGTCCGCCCACGACGGCGAGCCGTCGGGCATGGTGATGTCGCAGAACATCCGGGCCGAGTGGTGCTGGCCCGAGCTGGTGGTCCACGGCAGCACCTGGAAGGTGGACGGATCCGGCCGCGCGACGGTGTCGGATTCGAAGACCCGCGCAAAGCCCTCGATCGAGGATCCGTCGAAGCCGATCCCCTCCTCGAAGGCCCCCTCCAACTCGGCGGGAGCGATCGCGACCGACTTCAGGAAGCCGAGCACATCGGTGAACCACAACCGGACGAAACGGATATCCCGTTCCTCCAGCGTGCGCAGCACGAATTCCTTCTGGCGGTCCATGACGCGAGCGTATGCAGCGGGTGTTAATTCCGTGTTACGACGCTGCTGCGGCTGGCCGTCAGCACGTCAGGTTGTTCGGCACCGTCTGGTCCACGAGGTACTTCACGATGGCCGAGTCGACGCACTCGTCGCCGTTGAACACCGCCGTGTGCTGGGTGCCGTCGTAGGTGATCAACGGCGCGCCGAGTTGGCGGGCGAGGTTGACCCCGGCCTCGTACGGGGTGGCCGGGTCGTGCGTCGTGGACACCACGACGACGCTGCCGGGTGGGGCCGGGGCCGCCGGGTGCGGTGCCGACGTCGGCGGCACCGGCCAGAAGGCACAGATGTCGCGCGGGGCGAACCCGGTGAACTGTCCGTAGGCCTGGAACGGGGCCAGCTCACGGGTGCGCCGGTCGATGTCGGCCCACACCGCCGGATCGGTGGGGGTCGGGCCGTCGACGCAGCGGATCGCGTTGAACGCGTCCTGCCCGTTGTTGTAGTGCCCGTAGGGATTGCGGCCGTCGTACTCGTCGGCCAGCATCAGCAGGTCGCCGGCATCGGTGTTGCGCTGCAAGCCCAGCAGGCCGCTGGTGAGGAACTTCCAGTACTGCGGTGTGTAGAGGGCGTTGAACGTGCCGGTGAGCGCGTCCTGATAGCTCAGCCCGCGTGGATCGGACGTCTGGCCGGGCTTGGCCACCAGCCGATCGACCAGCTGGTGGTACCGGTCGACCCAGCGCGCCGGGTCCGTACCCAGCGGGCAGCCGGCCGATTTCGCGCAGTCGGCGGCGTAGTCGTTGAACACCACCTGGAAGCCGGCCATCTGCTGGATGATCGAGTCCACCGTGTCCTGGGCGGGGTCGATCGCCCCGTCGAGCACCATCGTGCGAACCCGCTCAGGGAACTTCTCCAGGTAGGCCGTCCCCAGCTCGGTGCCGTAGCTGAAGCCGAGGTAGTTGATCTGGTCGTCGCCGAGGACCTGCCGCACGACGTCCATATCCTTTGCGGCCGAATCGGTTCCGATCTCAGCCAGGAACGCGGTACCCATCTTGTCCGCGCATTCCTTGGCGTAGTCGCGGTTGATCTGCTCGATCGCGGCCACCCCGGCCGGACTGTAGTCGACCATCGGGTTGCGCCGCCACGCGTCGAACTCGGCGTCGGTGCGGCAGCGCACCGACGGGGTCGAGTAGCCGACCCCGCGCGGATCGAAGCCGACGATGTCGAAGTGTTCGGCGACCGGGCTGCCGGCCAGCGCGTAACCCATGCCCGCGGCGGAGTCGACCGCCGACGCACCGGGACCGCCCGGGTTGACGAACAGGGAGCCGATCCGCTGGCCGGTGGCCGGGATCTTGATCACGGCCAACTGTGCTTGCGGCCCAGCGGGATCCGCGGCGCTGATCGGTACCGGGACGGTCGTGCACTGCGCACCGGGCAGCTCACGCGCGTCATCGCCGAGGTAGTGCTGACAACTCCCCCACGTAACCTGCGGCGCCGACGTCTGACCGGCGCCGGGGCTCGGTGTGGCAGCGGCCGGCGGGGCCGTGACACCGACCGCCAGCACGGTGCAGCTGAAGAGCGCCGAGCCGATTCGACTCGCGCGTCCCATGCCGATCATCGTCGCATGACTGCGCCCCCGCTGTGGCAGCGAGGCGGTCACACTCCGATCTCAGATCCGCCATGAGCCGGTATCAATTCTTGACGCCAGCGTAAAAGCGTTGTCGCGGGCGGGGATTGGCGTCAGCAGGTGGCGCCGGGCGGGGGCAGCTTGAGATCGACGAGGTAGGCGGCGGCGTAGTTGTCCACACAGGTGTTGCCCTGGAACACGACGGTGTGCTGGGTTCCGTTGAACGTCAGCAGCGCTCCGCCGAGCTGCTTGGCCAGGTCCACGCCGGCCTGGTACGGCGTCGCCGGGTCGTTGGTCGTCGACACCACCAGCACCGGCGGCAGCCCGGCCGCGGAGACCGTGTGCGGGGTGCTCGTCGCCGGAACCGGCCAGAACGCGCACGTGCTCAGCGGGGCGTGCCCGGTGAACTCGCCGTAGCTCATGAAGGGTGCGACTTCGCGCATCTTCTTGTCTTCCTCGATCACCTTCTGGCGGTCGGTGATCGGCGGCTGGTCCACACAGTTGACCGCGATCCGCGCGTCGGTGGCGTTGGTGTAGTGCCCCTGCGCGTCCCGGCGCATGTACATGTCGGCGAGCGCCAGCATGGTGTCCCCGCGGCCGTTGGTCATCTCGGTCAGGCCCTGGGTGAGGTGGCGCCACAGGTTGGGCGAGTACAGCGCCATGATGGTGCCGATGATCGCGTCGCTGTAGCCCAGCCCGCGCGGGTCGGCGGTGCGCATCGGCTTGTCGACCAGCGGGTCGACCAGATCGCGGTAGACGTCGACGGCCTTGGCCGGGTCGGTGCCCAGCGGGCAGGTGGGATCCTTCGCACAGTCTGCGGCGTAGTCGTTGAACGCCTGCTGGAAGGCGGCCGCCTGGTCGATGTCGGCCTGGATCGGATCGGCGTTGGGATCGACGGCGCCGTCGAGGATCATCGCCCGCACCTTGTCCGGGAATTCCTCGGCGTAGGCCGACCCGATCCGGGTGCCGTACGAGTAGCCGAGGTAGGTCAACTTGTCGTCGCCGACGGCGGCCCGCAACGCGTCCAGATCCTTGGCGACGCTGGCAGTGCCGACGTTGGCCAGGAATTCCTTGCCCATCTTGTCCACGCACCGCTGGACGAACGCCTTGGTTTCGCCTTCGATGTGCTCGATGCCCTTGGGGCTGTAGTCGACCTGCGGATCGGCGCGGATGCGGTCGTTGTCGGCGTCGGAGTTGCACCACAGCGCGGGCGTGGATGACGCCACCCCGCGCGGGTCGAAGCCCACCATGTCGAAGCGCTGCCGCACCGAGGTGGGCAGGTTCTCGACGATGCTGGTGGCGGCTTCGATGCCGGACTCCCCGGGACCGCCCGGGTTGATGATCAGCGAGCCGATCTTCTGGCCGGTCGCCGGGAATCGGATCAGCGCGAGCACGGCGGTGTCGCCGTCGGGTTTCGAGTAGTCGACCGGGACGGCGATCTTGCCGCACTGTGCACCGGCCGGGATCGGCAACGCGTTGCCGCCTCCGCCGCCGGCGACCCGGCACGGACCCCACACCACCGGCTGCCCGACCTGCGGGCCCGACAGCACGGCCATTCCCTCCACGGTGGTGCTGCAGCCGGCGCTCGCGACGAGCGTGGCCACCGCGGGGAGCACCAGGGCGGTGCGAACAGCGCGTGGTCGGACAGAGAACCTCATGGCAAACATGCTGCCATGCTCAGCGGGGGTGCTTCCCGCACCGACCCGCCGCGGGGCTCATTTGGTGGCGTCGAGCAGTTCTTTCATCCCGACGGCGAAGTCGTCGGCCAGATCCCACAGGTCCGGCAGGAGCTCGGGGCAGGAGATCAGCCCGACGTCGAGTTTGCCGTTGAGCGACATCACGGTGATGTTGAGTCCCGAGCCGTGGAAGATCGGCCCGAGTGGGTACATCGCCCGCACCTCGGCGCCCAGGAAGTACAGCGGGATCTGGGGGCCAGGCACATTGGAGATCACCAGGTTGTGCACCGGCCGGGCCTCGGTCAGCCGGCTGCGGGCGTAGACCCGCATGGCGACGCCGAAGATCGCGGGACCGGCGAACTGGCTCCAGTCCTGCAGCAGGGTCGCCCCGATCGCCGAACTGTGCTCCTTGGCGGTGTTGTTGGCCGCGGCGATCGCCAACAACCGCTCTGCCGGGTCCTCGATCTGGGTCTCCAGTTTGGAGAACATGCCGGACACCTGGTTGCGGCCGGGCCGATCGGAGCGGTCGTGCACCGAGACCGGAACCATGGCGACCAGCGACGCCTCGGGCAGCTCGCCCCGGTCGAGCAGGTACTGCCGCAGCACACCGGCAACCAGCGCCATGACGACGTCGTTGACCTTGACGCCGAAGTGGTTCTTCACCGTCTTGATGTCCTCGAGGTCGAGCTCGGCGAAGGCGACGTTGCGGTGGGCGGTGACGCTGGCGTTGAACTTGGTCTGCGGCGCCGCGAACGGGGCCGCCATCGCCCGGCCGCCCACCGCGCGCGCGACCGTGTCGACGACGGTGCTCACCGTCGACGGGATCACCTTGGTGGCCAGGTGCAGGGGGCGGGTGACGAAATTGCCCAGGCCGCCCAGCGCGATGCGCAGCTGGTTGGTGTCCACGGCGTCACCCGCGACGGGATCCGGCGGCGGCGCGTCGGGTTCGGTACTGCACAACTGCGACATCAGGTTCGCGCCGGTCACCCCGTCGACGGCGGCGTGGTGCACCTTGGTCAACACCGCCAGCCGGCCACCACCGCGGGCGTCGGTGCCGCCGACACCCTCGATCACCCACGTCTCCCACAGCGGGTGCCGGCGATCCAGCGGCAGCGAGGCCAGGTGACCGCAGATCTCCCCCAGCTCGACCCGTCCGCCCGGCGCGGGCAGCCCGATGCGGTGCAGGTGACGGTCGATGTCGAAGTGCTCGTCTTCCACCCAGACCGGATGGTCGAGGTTGAGGAAGCTGTTGGCCAGGCGTTCGCGGAAGCTGGGGATCGCCTTGACCCGCAAGGCCAGTTCGTCGCGCAACCGGTCGAAGGTGTAGCCGCCGGGGATCGTGGAGGCGTCGAGCTCCAGGATCGAGCACACATGCAGTGGCTGGGAGGGGGTTTCGAGATAGAGGAAGCTGGCGTCGAGGCCGCTGAGTCGCTGCAGGTGTTGCACCATGCCGCGATGGTATGTCGGCGGCTGGTGACAGGTGTGAGAAAGTCCACTTCACTGTCCGTTCACCTGTGCGACCACGGGTGGCACACTTGAGGACGTCAGACGAACCCGGGGACCCGGATGGGCCACGAGGATCGACGCAGACGATTACCAAGGGACAAAGATGTCTGAGCAGACTGTCTATGGTGGCGCCGACATGCCCGCCGCTTCGCGGAGCAAGGTTCGCAGTCACCACCTGCTGAAGTGGAAATCCGAAGGCCACAAGTGGGCCATGCTCACGGTCTACGACTACTCGACCGCCAAGGTGTTCGACGAGGCCGGCATTCCGGTGCTGCTGGTCGGCGATTCCGCCGCCAATGTCGTCTATGGCTACGACACCACGGTGCCGATCTCGGTCGACGAGCTCATCCCGCTGGTCCGCGGGGTGGTTCGCGGGGCCGAGCATGCGCTGGTGGTCGCCGACCTGCCGTTCGGCAGCTATGAAGAAAGCCCCGCGCAAGCCCTCCGAACGGCGACTCGGTTCATGAAGGAGACCGGCGCGCACGCGGTCAAACTCGAGGGCGGCGAGCGGGTCGCCGACCAGATCGCCACGCTGAGCGCGGCCGGCATCCCCGTGGTGGCGCACATCGGGTTCACCCCGCAAAGTGTCAACGGCCTGGGCGGGTTCCGCGTCCAGGGCCGCGGCGATGCGGCCGAGCAGACCATCCACGACGCGATCGCGGTCCAGGAGGCCGGTGCGATCGCGGTGGTGATGGAGATGGTGCCCGCCGAGTTGGCCACCCAGATCACCGGCAAGCTCACGATCCCGACCATCGGCATCGGCGCCGGACCCAACTGTGACGCCCAGGTGCTGGTCTGGCAGGACATGGCCGGTCTCACCAGCGGCAAGACCGCCAAGTTCGTCAAACGGTTCGGCGATGTCGGCGGCGAATTGCGCCGCGCGGCAAGGCAATACGCCGACGAGGTGGCGACCGGCACGTTCCCGGCGCAGGAGCACAGCTTCTAGGCGATCGCGCGGTCGCGGTAGGCCTCCAACAGCCGCAGCCAGAGCTCGCTCACCGTCGGGAAGCACGGCACCGCATGCCACAACCGGTCGACGGGTACCTGGCCTGCGACGGCGATGGTGGCCGAGTGCAGCATCTCCCCGACACCGGGGCCGACCATCGTGATGCCGAGCGGAATGCCGCGCGCGTCGTCGACGACCATCCGGGCCCGGCCTCGGTAGCCGTCCGCGTAGAGCTTGGCCCCCATGACCACGTCGCCGATCTCGACGTCGACCACGGTGACCGGATGGCCAGCGGCCCGGGCCTGTCGCTCCGTCAATCCCACGGAGCCGACTTCGGGATCGGTGAAGAAGACCTGCGGGACGGCGAGTCCGTCGGCAGTCGCGGTGAACCGGCTCCATTGACCGCGTTCGACCGAAGCCGACTGGGCCCGCGCGGCGATCACCTCGCCGGCGATCCGGGCCTGATACTTGCCCTGATGGGTGAGCAGCGCACGGTGATTCGCGTCGCCGACTGCATACAACCAGTCGCCGTCGACTCCGTTGACCGTCAGACTGTCGTCGGTGTCCAACCAGCTTCCCGGCGCCAAACCGACCGTGTCCAGGCCGATGTCGGTGGTCAACGGCTTGCGCCCGGTCGCGAACATCACTTCGTCGGCCTCGACGACGGTGCCGTCGTCCAACTCGAGGGTGACCGGCCCAGAGGCATCCGCGCGACGCAGCCGGCTGACGCTGACGCCTCGGCGCACGTCCACCCCCGAGTCGCGTAATCCGTTCTCGACGGCGTCGCCGACGAACGGCTCCATCTGCCCGAGCAGCCCGGCGCGGGCCAGCAGCGTCACCGCGCTGCCCAATCCTTGCCAGGCGGTTGCCATTTCGACTGCGACCCCGCCCCCACCGACAATCGCCAGCCGGCGGGGCACTGCGCTGGAGTCGGTGGCCTGCCGGTTGGTCCAGGCCCGCACGTCCTGGGCCCCCGGGACGTCGGGGATCGCGGCGCCGCTGCCGATGCTGATCACCACCGCATGCCGCGCTTGCAGTGCGATCTCGCCGCCGTCGGGTGTGGTGACCCGCACCCGCCGGGCGCCGTCGAGGCGGCCGTGCCCGCGGATCACGTCGGCGCCCATGGCCGTCACCGCGGCCGTCTGGCCGCTGTCGTCCCAGTCGCTGACATAGCGGTTTCGCCGGCCGAAGACCCCGGCGGGGTCGATGGCGCCGGTGACCGCCTCGCGGGCGCCCTCGACGCGCATGGCGTCGGCGAGTGCCAGCACCGGGCGCAGCAGTGCCTTACTCGGTACGCACGCCCAATACGAGCACTCACCGCCGACGAGTTCCCGTTCGACGATTGCAACGCTCAGGTTCGCTGCGCGGCAACGGTTTACTGCGGTCTGGCCGACCGGTCCGGCGCCGATCACGATCACGTCGTAGGCGGTCTCGGTCATGGGGCGTGCGCCTTTCGGTTGTGGGCGGCGGGCAGCAGCTCGTCGGGGTCGAGTCCGCGGTCGATGCCGTGTGGAATCACTGTCTGTCCCGGCTCCAGCCGCAGCCGTGCGCCGTCGAGCTCGACGTCGATCTTGTCCGGCTCGAACGAGACGAGGTTGCGCACGGCGGCGACCTCGGGCCAGGCGTCGAGGTAGGACCATGCAGCCCGCCCGCGCTCTCCGATGGTGTAGTAACTCGCCAAACCCTTGTAGGGGCAGAATGTTTGACCGTCCACCGGCGTGAGGGCGGAGTCGTCGACGTCGGTGCGGTCGACATACCAGCGCGGGGCGAAGCCCGATTCGTAGAGGACGACCGGCCGGTGGGTGTCGGCGATGACGCGCTCGCCGTCGCGAACGACGAGACGGCGCGATGTCGATCGGATGTCGATGCGGTGATAGGGATCGGCGGCGTGCCCGACGATCCGATCGTCCTCTTCATAGAAGGCATCCATCGCCCGCCAGGCGAACGCGATCCGACCTTTCAGGGCCGCGGCGTGCGGGGGCAGCGCGCTGTGGCACCATGCACCCCGGTGCGCGCTGTGGCCGCCCGTGGACACCGCGAACCAGGTCGTCTCGCCGAGATCTCGGTGCACGGTGCGCTGTGGCTCCACGGTGAGCGCGTCCGGCTCGATGTCAGCACCGGGAAAATAGGCCACCGGATAGCGGCCCGGTTCGTGCAGCAGCAGCACGTCTTCGCTGTCGGCGATCCACCGATCGCCGAACCGTACCCGCATCCGCCGCCGTAACGGCTCGGCGAACAGCAGCCGGGGTGGAAGCGGTTCGGCGGTCAGGAAGTGGCCGATCGCCGAAGCCGACAAGGGACCTTGTTGCCAAGCCAACCCCATGGTGTACACCTTCCGGGGCGATAATTAATTGGGCTTTTCGTCCCATTATTATGGGCTAGGTAACCCATAAAAGTCCAGAGCGATCACCGTGCGCGGGTGGCCGCCCGCCGGGTGTAAGCCCGCACGTTGTCCACAGCGGCAGCGACAGTGGTACGAAAAACCGCTGGATCACCGGTGATATGGGTCAGCATGGCCCCGCCCTGATGGGCGATCACGAGGGCGGCGGCCAGATGCCGCGGCGAAGCCTCGGCGATCAGATCGCCGCGATCGCGCATCGCGGTCAGACCGTCGACGAACAGGGAAAGCCACTCGTCGTATCCGGCGACCAGGTCGGCGCGGATCTGTTCGTCGGAGTCGATCAGTTCGCCGGCCAGCGACCCGTATACACAGCCGCCCAGCCGATACACGGTGTCGATTTCGGCGACACAGGCCTGCGCCCAGCACTGCAGCGAGGCGATGCTGTCGAACCGGCCGAACCGCTCGGCGGTGTGAAAACCCCGGACCTGCTCGCGGCGCACGGCGATGACCTCTCGGGTGAGGTCGCGCTTGTCCCGGAAGTAGTGCGACATCTGCGAGCCACTGACCCCCGCCGATGCCCGCACCTCCTCGACGCTGGTTCCGGTCGCGCCACGCTGGAACATCAGCGCGGCCGTGGTGTCGATGATGCGGGCCCGGGTTTCCCAACCCTTGCGGGTGAACCGAGCACGGGCGACGGCCGGGTGGTCGACACTGTCGCCGGCGCCGGTCTGCCGCCGCACGCGACGCGGCGGCCGTGGCACCCGCTGCGCCGGATCCGTGGCGAATCCCCGCAGATGGTTCACCGCGAACCGCAACCCGTCGGCGAGTGGCCATTCCTGGCGATAGGTGAAGGCGATGGCACCGCTGCCCTGGTGGGTGGCCACCAGAACCATCGCCAGCTCGTGCGGATCGGCCTTCGCGGTCAGGATCCGGCGGTCCTTCATCTGCTGGATCGCCTTCTCGAACAGGGAGATCCACGACCAATAGCCTTGAGCCAGGGTGGCGCGGGTCTCCGGGTCGGACTTGGCCAGCTGCGCAGCCAGTGCGTGGTAGGTCGGCGTGCCCGCGTAGCCGATGCGACGCAGGTAGCGCAGATTCAGGTCGATCCAGGTCTCGAAGTCGTCGAGCGATTCCAGGCCACCGAGCCTGGGCTGACGGTGGAAGTCCAGCACCACCTCGATCTGATGGGTCAGCACCGCGGCGATCAGCGCGCGCTTGTCGGGGAAATAGTGGGCAAGCTGCGAACCGCTGATCGACGCCGCCCGACGCAACGTCTCGTTGTTGAGCGCGGAGAGGCCCGCGTCCAGGATCACGTCGGCCGCGGCCGCCACGATCCGGTCCCGGGTCACCTTGCCCCTGGGGGTCAGGCGCCGCGCATCCTGGGCCGCGGGCGGAGACATCGGCCTAGATTACCGGCAGTTTTGCCTGTTCACGGGCTCATCGCGCGGTGGTGTCGGGTCGGGTCGTCACACGGGTGCCAGTCGCCGGGCCAGGAAGTCGGTCATCAGGGCGGCGACGTCGTCGACCGCCGACTCGAGCAGGAAGTGGCCGCCGTCGAGCAGATGAATCTCGGCGTCGGGCGAATCCGCGGCGAAGGCCCTCGCGCCCGCGGGCCCGAAGATCTCATCCCCACGACCCCACACGGCCAGCACCGGTACCCGGCTCGCGCGAAAGTACTCGTGCACCATCGGATACATCGGCGGATTGGTCGCGTAGTCGCCGAACAGGGCGAGCTGGATCTCGGCATTGCCCGGCCGCGACAACAGTGCGTAATCGTGGTGCCAGGCTTCCGGGTCGACGAGCGTCTCGTCGGCCACCCCGGTCAGGTACTGCCAGCGGGTGGCATCCAGGCTGAGGAATCCTCGTAATGGTGCCTCGGTATCGGGTCCTGGCCGGTCGCGGTAGGCCCATACCGTCGTCCAGAACTCGTCGACAAAGCCTGCGTCATAGGCATTTCCGTTCTGGCTGACGACGGCGGTGATCGCCGAGGGGTCGGCCAGCGCGAGACGCCAGCCGACGGGGGCCCCGTAGTCCTGGACATAGATCGCGTACCGGTCAACCCCGATGCCGCGCAGAAGGCCGGCGGTCAACGCCGCCAGCGCGTCGAAGGTGTAGTCGAACTCGTCGACCGGGGGTGCATCGGACAGCCCGAACCCCAGCATGTCCGGGGCGATCACCCGGTAGCGGTCCGCCAGCTGCGGGATCAGCTGCCGGAACATGAACGAGCTGGTCGGGAAGCCATGCAGCAGAACGATTGTCGGCGAGTCGAGATCGCCGGCTTCGCGATAGAAGAGGCGATGGCCGTCGACGGTGAGGTAGCGGTGGTGAACGCGCGGCATGCTGACACCTTCCTCGATGATCAGTCGGCTCACTCATCCCGACAATTTGGGTTGTGTAGCCCAGTATGCCCAACCGCGCCGCGGCGCACCAGCCCCAGTCGTGTTGACCACGGCCGGGGCGTGCCATATTTTTGGGTTGAGCAACCCAGTCAGCGGCACGGGAGATCACGGTGCGACAGCAGACCACACCCGATCGCGTCAGCCTGTTCTCCGACGGCGTGTTCGCGGTACTCATCACGGTCTTGGTTCTCGAACTCAAGGCCCCCGAATCGGTGTCGTTCGAGGCGTTGCTTCCCCTGTGGCCCACCGGACTGAGCTATGCGATCAGCTATTTCTTCATCGCGATCGTGTGGGTGAACCATCATCACCTCTTCGGCTACGCGCAACAGGCCACTCCGCGGCTGATGTGGTGGAATTTCGCCCACCTGTTCGCGGTGTCGCTGATCCCGTTCACCACCCAGTGGATCGCCCAAAGCGAGTTGGCGCCCGCGCCCGTGGCGTTGTACGCGGCGGTCTTTGTGATGGTGAACGTGACCTACCTGGCGCTGTGCTGGGAGGCTGTCGATCGGGTCTCGCACCAGGACCTCACCGCGCGGGTACAGAGAATGATGCGCATGCGTTCGTTCATCACCATTGTCGTTTTCGCGGTCGCAGCAGTGGTGGCCCTGAAATGGCCTTTGGCGGCAACGCTTTTGATCTGCTTGTGCCTCGTCGGCTATCTACGTCCGGACATTCCCGGCGTGAAAGCTAGCTGAACGTCGGTGCGCGCTTGGTCAGAAACGCGTCGATGCCCTCACGGCCGTCGGCACTGTCCGCGCACGCCGCGATCAGCCGGCCTTCGGTTTCCATCTGCTCTTCCAGGCCGCTGCCGAAGGTGGCGAGCATCAGCTTCTTGACCGCACTGCCGGAACCCTTTGCCCCCGAAGCGATCTGCTCGGCCAGCGCCTGGGCCCGGGTCGCCAGATCGGCGGTGGGCACCACCTCGGTGACGAGTCCCCAGTCGGCCGCCTCGGCGGCCTTCAACGTCCGGTTGGTCAGCATCAGCTCCTGGGTCCGGCGCACGCCGATGATCCGCGGCAGGTAGTAGGACGAGCTGCCGTCGGGGCTCAGTCCGGCCTTGGTATAGGCCATCGTGAACGACGCGGTGTCGGCGGCCAGCACCAGATCCCCCGCGACGGCCAGGCTGAATCCGGCGCCGGCGGCCACCCCGTTGACCGCGGTGATCAGCACGGCGTCCATCCGGGCCAGAGTGGAGATCGCCCGGTGCAGATCGTCGGCGATGCCCTTGACGAATCGGCCCGGACCCAACGGGGATGCCGCCATCGCCTTGAGGTCTCCCCCGGCGCAGAAGAACCGGCCGGCCCCGGTGAGGACCACGGCCTTGATCTCCGGAACGTCGCAGCGCGCGGCGACCTGCGCGAGTTCATGGGTCATGACGTCGTTCATGCCGTTGGCCGCGTCGGGCCGGTCCAGCACGATCCGCGCGATCGGGCCGGTCTGCTCGAAGGACAGGGTCTGGTAGTCGCTCACGGGTGCGAACGTTAGCAATGCCAGCCCAGGATCCGGAGGGCGGCATCGGCTATTACTGTTGGCGTCTCCGCAGTGCACTCCTCGTTGTCGGAGCGGCGGTTGATCACCGATTCCACCAGGCGGAAGGGTAGGTCGTCGGCGTCGGCGAAGCCGTCGCACTCCGCGATCACCTGGGCCGCGAGCTCGCGGTAGCGCCTGCGCAGTTCCTCGCGGCTGGCACGGAACTGGGCGAAGCGCTCGACGCGCAGCTCCGGCAGCAGGTAGAGCGCGCCGAGGTTCCAGCGGCTGCCGCACAGCTGCGAGCAGTCCGCGACCACCAGAGCGTGCAGCCGTTCCCCGGCCGGGCCGGGTCCATCCACCAGCTCGCCGGCCAGCCGGAGGGCCTCATCGACCGTGCCGGCCAGCAACGCATCGAGGATGTCGTCCTTGGTGGCGAAGTGGTGATACAGCGACGCCTGGCGCATGCCCACCGCGTCGGCGATCCGTCGCGTCGAGGTGCCGGCGTAGCCGATCGTGGTGAACAGTTCGGCCGCGGCGTCGAGGATCTCCTCGCGGGCGGTGTTACCGGGTCGGCGGGATTGTTCGAGCCGGGGTCGGCCTCGCCCCTCGTGGCCCCCGCTGCGCATAGGTCATTGTCGCATTCACGCGCTGCGGGATTACCTGTCATTTGATAGAAATACAGTCAACCCAGACGTTACACCGGCGACACCCGGCGGGAACGGCGCCAGGGAAATCTTTCAATTGACAGTTAATCGGGCTTCGGCCCGGACAGGAGTGACGACATGACCACCGCGTCGACCGACGGCGCCCGCTCGCACGCGCGGTCCCAGGCCGGCGGCGCCACCATGCGGGTGCCCGCCCTGCCCGACGGCGTCGACGGGTCCCGGCTGGTCTGGGCCGAGGCCGTCCCGGCCGAGTCCTACGTCTCCCGGGTGCTCGGCCGCGGCACCCGGCTGAGGTTGTCCGACCCTGACGGCGGCGCCTGCGCGCACCTGCTGTTGTTCCGCGCCGACGCGTCCTGGGAACGGCTCAACGTCGCCGACACCATGAAGGTGCCGTGGCAGGCCTACCTCGGCGTGGGCCATCCGTTGCTGTCCGACCAGGGGCGCCTGCTGGCGACGGTCGTCGCCGACACCTCCGGCCGCCACGACCTGTTGTGCGGGCTGCCGCCCGCCGGCCAGCAGAAGATGCTGCTGGCAGCAGCGAAGCACGGCATGGACATCCGCGACGTCGCGCCGTCGGCGGCGCTGTTCAAGGGCGTCCGAGTCGAGGACTCCGGCGCGTTGACCTTCACCGGCTCAGCGGGCCCCGGCACCGCGGTCGACCTGCTGATCCACCTCCCGGTCATCGTCGCGGTGGTCAACACCGCCCATCCGCTGGATCCCGAACCGGCCACCACCGGGCTGGACATCGTGGCCTGGCGGGCCGATGACGAGCTGAGCGTTCCGGTCAACACCGATCCGGAGTACTTCCGGGCCCTGTTCAACACCGAATCCACTTGGGCGGCAGCACAATGAGTTCCGACGAGATCGTCGCGGCCTGCGCACCGTGGTCGGCCGTCCTGCGCGCCGGCCAGTCACTGCAGATCATCGACCTGCACGGCAATCAGGCGGTGGACACATTGTTCTATGCCGTCGATGGCGACCGGGTGGACCCGGCCGGTCGCTACAGCGCGCAGGCCACCATCGCCGCGCAGCGCAACATCTTCCTGACCACCGGGTCGGTGCTGCGGGCCGCCGACGGCCGCGCGCTGGTGACGATCGTCGCCGACGAGGTCGGCAACCATGACACCATCGCCGGCGCATGCTCGAAGGAATCCAACACGCTGCGCTACGGCCACCACACCGTGCATCAGCACGCCTGCGCGGAGAACTTCCTCGCCGAGGCCGCCAAATGGGGAATGGGCAAGCGCGACATCGTCTCCAACGTGAACTTCTTCATGAATGTGCCGGTGGAGGGCGACGGCACGCTGGGCATCGTCGACGGCCTGTCGGCGCCGGGCAAATCGCTGACGGTCCGCGCCGACACCGACACCTTGGTGCTGGTGTCCAACTGCCCGCAGATCAACAACCCGTGCAACGGGTTCAACCCCACGCCGGTGCGGATGGTGATCACGGACTGATGACAACCATCGAGGTGGTGCGGCCGGGAATGCTGACCACCGTCCAGGACTGGCCCGGCCGCGTCGGCTACTGGCATATCGGGGTGCCGCCGTCGGGCCCGATGGACGACCTGTCTTTCCGGATCGGCAACCAGGTGCTGGGCAACCCCGAGGGTGCCGCCGGCCTGGAATGCACGAAAGCCGGTCCGGCCCTGCGGTTTCCCGAGGGCGGCCGGGTCTGCATCACTGGTGCGGCCGCCCCCGTGACCCTGGACGGCCTGCCGGTCCCGCAGTGGCAATCGATCACCGTTGCGGTCGGCGGCGTGCTGGATGTCGGGATGGTGCCCGGCCCGGGCATGCGCTGCTACGTACTGATCGCCGGCGGCGTCCGCGAGCCCGAATATCTCGGCAGCACAGCGACCTTCACCCTGGGCTGCTTCGGCGGCCATGACGGTCGGCCGCTGCGCGAGGGTGATGTACTGACCGCGGCCACCGATCCCGGCCCGGCGTCGGCGCGCCCGGCCCGCGCCGCCATCGACCAGCAGCCGGCCATCGGTCACCACTGGCAGGTCGCCGTCACCGAAGGTCCGCACGGGGCACCGGAATTCTTCACCCGCGCCGACATCGCCACACTGATCGGCACCGACTACACCGTGCATTTCAATTCCGACCGCACCGGTGTGCGACTGATGGGTCCCAAACCGCAGTGGGCCCGCACCGACGGCGGCGAGGCTGGGCTGCACCCGTCCAACATCCACGACAACGCTTACTGCGTCGGTACATTGGACTTCACCGGCGACACCCCGATCCTGCTCGGCCCGGACGGGCCCAGCCTGGGCGGGTTCGTGTGCCCGGTCACCGTGGTGCGCGGCGATCGCTGGAAGCTCGGGCAGATGGCACCCGGCGACACCGTGCGATTCGTGCCGGTCCGGGCCGACCGTGCCCCGTCCCTGGGCACCATCGATGCCAACCGCCGCGCGTCGATGCCGTTGGTGATCTCCACCTCCAGCGACGCCGACGACGGCGTACTGGCCCGGTTCGTCGGCGCCGAGGGTACCGACGTCACCGTGCGCCGCGACGGCGACGGCGGCCTGCTCGTCGAGTACGGGCCGATGGTGCTCGACCTGGCGATGCGCGCACGCGTCCACGTGCTCTACGAATCACTTACTGCCAGTGCGATTCCCGGCGTCACCGAACTGACCCCCGGGGTGCGCTCACTGCAGGTGCAGTTCGACCCCGCGATCGTGAGCATGCGCGAGTTGGTGGACCTGCTGGCGCGCACCGAGGAGTCACTGCCGGCCACCGACGAACTGGTGGTGCCCAGCCGAAGCGTCCGCCTTCCGCTGTCGTGGGACGACCCGGCCACCCACGAGGCGATCCAGCGCTACATCCACGGCGTGCGCGCCGACGCCCCCTGGTGCCCGTGGAACATCGAATTCATCCGCCGCATCAACGGTTTGACCGACGTCGAGCAGGTGCACGACATCGTCTACGACGCGCAGTACCTGGTCCTCGGCCTGGGCGACGTCTACCTCGGCGCGCCGGTGGCCACTCCCCTGGACCCCCGACACCGCCTGGTGACCACCAAGTACAACCCCGCGCGAACCTGGACTCCGGAGAACGCCGTCGGCATCGGCGGGGCCTACCTGTGCATCTACGGCATGGAGGGCCCCGGCGGCTACCAGTTCGTCGGACGCACCACCCAGGTGTGGAATCACCGCCATCCCCTGGACTCCCGGTCCTTCGAACCCGGAACTCCTTGGCTGTTGCGGTATTTCGACCGGATCAGCTTCTACCCGGTCAGCGCCGAGGAACTGCTGGACCTGCGCGCCGACATGGCCGCAGGCCGCGGCGACGTCGACATCACCGACGGCACCTTCTCGATGGCCGACTACCAGCGGTTCCTGACCGACAACGCCGAAGGCATCGGCGAATTCCGGGCGCAACAGGCACAGGCGTTCGCCGCCGAACGGCGCGCGTGGGACCGGGCAGGCGAATTCGCCGGCCAACTCGCCAGCTGACGACGCCGATCTACAGCGCGCCGGCCAGATACTCGGCTCGGCAGGCCTGCCGAGCCAGCTTGCCGCTGGTGGTCCGCGGGATCGCGCCCGCGGCGACCAGCCGGATGTCGGCCACCGGTATCGCGTGGCGACGGGAGACGGCCGCCCGGATCACCTCGACGATGGGTCCCGGTTCGGCCTTGCCCGCGCCGGGTGCGCGTTCGGCGATGATCACCACCCGCTCGCCGGCCGCATCCTGCGCGGGCACCGAGAACGCCGCGACGAACCCGGTCCGCACGGCCTGCGATGCGGCGGCCACGGTCGCCTCGATGTCCTGCGGGTAGTGGTTGCGACCGTCGACGATCACCAGGTCCTTGATCCGGCCGGTGATGTAGAGCTCGCCGTCCAGATAGACGCCGAGATCGCCGGTACGAAACCAGGTGCCGTTGGCCGGGGCGCCCTCGGCGTGGCTGCCGCGGTCCAGCCGCACCTGCAGCTTGTTGCGGAAGGACCGCTCGGTCTCGGCCGGCCGGCCCCAATAGCCGCGCCCGATGTTGTCACCGTGCAGCCAGATCTCGCCGACTTCGCCGTCGGGCACCTCGGCCTCGGAGACCGGGTCGACGATGGCGGCCCACTGGCTGCGCGCGATCCGCCCGCAGGACACCTGCGCGACGGCGTTGGGGACATCGGCGTCGACCCGCACCGCGCGCCCCTGACCGAGCTCTTCGCGGTCGAGATACGTCGCGACGGCGCGGTCCTGCGCCCCGATGGTGGAGACGAACAACGTCGCCTCGGCCATCCCGTAGGAGGGTTTGATCGCCGTCGGCGACAGGCCGTACGGAGCGAACGTCGCGGTGAACCGGTCGATGGAGTTCATGTTGACCGGCTCGGACCCGTTGATCAGGCCGGCCACGTTGCTCAGGTCGAGGTCGTCGCCGGCCGGCGGCAGGCCGCGCTGCGCGGCGAGCTCGAAGGCGAAGTTCGGGGCGGCGGCGAAAGTGCGCCCGCGTTTGGCTTCTGCGGCCAGTTCCTTGATCCAGCGATACGGGCGGCGCACGAACGCCGTCGGCGACATCAGGGTCAGGTGGGCGCCGAACAACGCCGGGAACATGATCATCAGCAGACCCATGTCGTGGAACAGAGGCAGCCAGCTGACGCTGGCGACGTCCCAGTCCAGGCCGACCGAGATGATCATCTGCACGACGTTGGTGCACACCGCCCGGTGGGTGATCTCGACACCGGCCGGGGTCCGCGTCGAGCCGGAGGTGTACTGCAGGTAGGCCACGCCGTCGCTGTTCAGGTTGGCCGGTGTGAACGAGTCGCCGACCGAGTCGGGGACGGCGTCGATCGCGATGACCCGGGGCCGCTGCGCGCGCGGCAGCTTCCGCAGGAAGCCCTGCACACTCTCGGCCGCGGCGGTGGTGGTCAGGATCGTCGACGGGCGGGCATCGCCGAGCACCGCGTCCAGCCGTTCGGCGTGACCGGGCAGTTCGGGCGCGAACAGCGGCACGGCGATGGTCCCGGCCTGGATGGCGGCGAAAAAGCCGATGACGTAGTCGACGCCCTGCGGGGCCAGGATCGCGACCCGGTCACCGGGCTGGGTGATCTGCTGAAGCCGGGCGCCGACGGCCCGCAGCCGCACACCCAGCTCGCGCCAAGTCAGCTCGATGGCCGTGCCGGCGCGATCGTGTTCGTAGTCGAGGTAGCGGTATGCGGGGATCTCGCCGAGTTCGGCGACGTTGTGGTCCAGGAACTGGGTGATGGTCACGTCCGACGGCAGCGCGATGTTGCCGTCGGCATCGAGGTAATCCTCGAGTTTCAAGCGGCTCCCCTGACCAGAGGCGGCAAGCGTTCCGCATTTCATAAGAAGATTTTAAGAGCATCTGGGCCGCCTGCTGTGCAAGGCGCGCTGGCGTGGCGCGATCTCGTTGGATTCGGGTGCCTGGACGGGCAGCCCGCGGCAGGCGGGCGCGGTGTCGTGTTCACTTGGATATGACACCCTGTGCGGCAGTGCATACCACCGGTGATCGTCGCGAGCGAAGGTGAAGATGGCTTCTGGAGCTGCGGGTACGGCCCGCCATGTCGAGGTGGAGCGCAAGTTCGACGTGCCGGAGGGCACGGTCTTCCCGTCGTTCGACGGGCTCGCCGCGGTGGCCCGGGTGGAGCGGCAGCCGTCACAGTCGCTCGATGCGGTGTACTTCGACACACCTGGCCGCGACCTGGCCGCGCACCGGATCACGCTGCGCCGTCGCACCGGCGGACCCGACGCCGGCTGGCATCTGAAGCTGCCCGCCGGGCCGGACGCCCGCACCGAGGTGCACGCCCCGCTCGACGACTCCGCCGAGGCGGACGAGACGGTCCCCGACGACCTGCTCGACATCGTGCTGGCGATCGTGCGGGACCGCCCGCTGGCGCCGGTCGCCCGGATCGCCACCACCCGCAATGTGGTGATGCTCCACGATGGTGCCGGAGCCGCGCTGGCGGAGTTCTGCGACGACGAGGTGAGCGCGTGGGCGCTCGGCTCCGGCGAGGACGGAGACGGGGAGGAACAGCGCTGGCACGAATGGGAACTGGAGCTGATCGACGGTGAAGCCGACGGCGCCAAAGACCTGCTCAAGCGGCTGAGCAATCGGCTGCTGGACGCCGGCGCGGTGCCGGCGGGGCACGGATCGAAGCTGGCCAAGGTACTCGACAGTGCCGGTTCGGCACCCGAGCCGGCGCAAGCGCCCGCCTCCTCGGATCCGGTGCACCGCGCGGTCGCCGAGCAGGTGGACCAACTGCTGGTGTGGGATCGCGCCGTGCGGGCCGACACCTATGACTCGGTGCATCAGATGCGGGTGACCACGCGCAAGATCCGCAGCCTGCTGCAGGCCTCCGAGGAGGCGTTCGGTCTGACCGACGATGCCTGGGTGCTCGACGAGCTGCGCCAGCTGGCCGCCGTGCTGGGGGTGGCCCGTGACGCCGAGGTGCTGGCCGAACGCTACGAGGCTGCGCTGTCCGGGCTTCCCGCCGAGTTGGTCCGCGGCCCGGTGTACGAGCGGCTGGTGGAGGGGGCGCAGCGCAGTTATCAGGCCGGTCTGCGGCGATCGCTGGCCGCGATGCGCTCGGCCCGGTATTTCCGGTTGCTCGACGCACTGGAGGGGCTGGTGGCCGCGCAGCCGCCGGAAGCCGCACCGGGCGAGGAGCCCAAGCCGGTGAGCATCGACTCGGCCTACAAGCGGGTGGCCAAGGCCGCCAAGAACGCCGCCGAGGCCACCGAGGACCGCGACGAGGCGCTGCACCGGATTCGCAAGGGCGCCAAGCGTCTTCGCTACGTCGCGGCCGCCACCGGTGAGCCCAAGGTGTCGGATCGGGCCAAGACCATCCAAACCCTGCTCGGCGATCACCAGGACAGCGTGGTCAGCCGCACCCACCTGGCCCAGCAGTCACTGGCCGCGCACGCCGCCGGCGAGGACACGTTCACCTACGGCCTGCTCTACCAACTCGAGGACGACTTGGCCAACCGCTGCCGCGAGCAGCTCGACGACGCGCTGAGCGCCCTGCGCAAGACGTTCAAGAAAGCGCACTAGGCGCGGGCGAACGAGTTGGCCTGTAAGCCGGATTCTGTCCCGCCTCGCCGCGGTTGACCGCGGCAGGGCGGTGGCGACCATCCATCTGGGCACACCGTCGCCGGGTGCCTCGAGCGGCCTACCCGCAGGCTCGGGCGAGCAGCCCTCGGACGCCTGCGCAGCCGCACCAGGTGCGGCCTCTTGGCCTTGCTTCGGGTGGGGTTTACCGAGCCATCCCGGTCACCCGGGATGCTGGTGCGCTCTTACCGCACCGTTTCACCCTTACCTCCCTGACGGGAGGCGGTTTGCTTTCTGTGGCACTGTCCCGCGAGTCACCTCGGATTGCCGTTAGCAATCACCCTGCTCTGTGAAGTCCGGACTTTCCTCGACTCACGCCGCGGCCGCCCGGCCAACTCGTTCGCCTGAATACGGTAGCTCATCTGCGCCGAAGCTGGATCACGTTGTCGACCAGGGTGGCCTGCTGCCCGTCGGGACCCACTGCGTCTCGCTCGACCGGACCCAGCCGCACCGTCTCCCACTGGCTGTCGTCGAGCTCCAGGCCGGCCACGACGTCCTCGACCGGCGGGAACTCGTGGTGACGGACCTCTTCGGGTGCCCATGGCGGGACACCGCCGTGGTCGACGATCAGCAGCGTGCCGCCCGGCGCCACGGTGGCGGCCGCACGGCGCAGGATCGCCGGGCGGTCCATCTCCAGCGTGGTGTGGAAGAAATGCGCCGACACCAGATCGAACGGCCCCTCGGGCAGGGTCTGGGTCAGATCGTGCTGTTCGAAAGCGATGCGGTCGGCCACCCCGCGGGCCCGGGCGTCTTCGGCGGCGCGCGCCAGTGCGGTGGTCGAGACGTCGACGGCCACGACGTGCCAGCCGTGCTCGGCCAACCACATGGCGTCACCGCCCTCACCGCAGCCCAGATCCAGTGCGCGCGAACCGGTCAGCTCGGCGGCGATCTCGGCCAGCCGGGCGTTGGGCTGCCCGCTCCAGATCCGCGGCTTCTCGGCGTAGCGGGTTTCCCAATGACTGTGGTGCTCGTTGTCCATATCGCGAGCTTGCCCCGCCCGCGACAGGCTGGCAATGTTTCTTGCCATGCAGGCAAATGACGATGTCGACCTGAGAGTGCGCAGGCGGCTGCGAGAGCTACGCGCCCGCCTCGGCCTGACCCTGGAGGACGTGGCCGCCCGGGCCGGCATCGACACCTCGACGCTGAGTCGCCTGGAATCCGGCAAGCGCCGGCTGGCCCTGGACCATCTGCCCCGGCTGGCCGCGGCGCTGTCGGTCAGCACCGACGAGCTGCTCGGGGCGGCGCCCACCGTCGACCCGCGGGTGCGCGCGCCCTCGCACACCAGGCACCTGGTGACCTACTGGCCGTTGACCCGGCACAGCGGCACCGGCCCGCAGGCCTTCAAGATTCGTATCAGCGCGCGGCGGCGCACCCCACCCGCCGAATTGCCCACCCATGAGGGCCAGGAGTGGCTCTACGTGCTCTCCGGCCGTCTGCAGTTGATCCTCGGCGAGCAGCAGTTCGTCATCGAACCCGGCGAGGCGGTGGAGTTCAGCACGTGGACACCGCACTGGTTCGGCACCGTCGACGGGCCGGTGGAGGCCATCATCCTGTTCGGCCCGCACGGCGAACGGGTGCACCTGCGCCAGTAGCGGTTCAGCCCAGATACGAGGTCTGGTTCACCAGCCGGACCGACGAGCCGCCGTCGGGATAGAACTCGGCGATGCTCAGCGACGCCAGATCCAGATGCAGCCGGTGCAGGATGCTGGGACCGGCGTGCAGTGCCAGCCGCAGTAGCGTCTTGATCGGCGTCACATGCGACACCAGCAGCACGGTGCGGCCGGCGTTCTCGGCGATGATCCGTGCGCGGGCCCGCTGAACCCGCTCTGCGACGTCCTCGAAACTCTCACCGGCCGGTGGACGCAAGCTGGTGTCGCGCAGCCAGTTCCTGTGCAGGTCCGGGTCGCGCTCGTGAGCTTCGGCGAATGTCAGGCCTTCCCAGGCGCCGAAGTCGGTCTCGATCAGATCGGCGTCGACCGACACGTCGAGTCCGAGCGCGGTGGCCGCCGCCGACGCGGTGTCGTACGCACGTTGCAGCGGCGAGCTGATCACGGCGTCGATGCCACCGCGCTGCGCCAGGTAGCGCGCGGCGGCGTCGGCCTGGCCGCGGCCCGTCTCGGTCAGTTCGGGGTTGCCGCGGCCGGAATAGCGCCGCTGGCGCGAGAATTCGGTCTGCCCGTGCCGCAGCAGCAACAGCCGGGTGGGCGCACCCTGGTTGCCGGTCCAGGCCGCGGGCGGTACGGCGACCGCCTCCCCCGGCGGGTCGGCGGCCGCCGAATCCATCGCCTCGTTGGCCAGCCGGTCGGCATGGGAGTTCTGTTCGCGCGGAATCCACTGGTAGGTCACCGAATCGAACGTCGAGGCCAATGCGCGCGCCTGCTGCTGCAGTTCGGCCATCGCGGGATGCTTGACCTTCCAGCGGCCGGTCATCTGCTCCACGACCAGCTTCGAATCCATCGACACGCCAACCTCGTCGGCGCCGAGGCGGCGGGCCTCCTCCAGACCGGCGATCAACCCGCGGTACTCGGCCACATTGTTGGTGGTGACGCCGATCGCCTGGGCATGTTCGGCCAGCACCTGCCCGTGGTCGGCCGAAAAGACCACGCAGCCGTACCCCGCCGGGCCGGGGTTGCCCCGCGACCCGCCGTCGACCTCGATGAGCACCTTCACCGCTACGCTCCGCCGAGGCGCAGCAGGATCACCTGACACTCGGGGCAGCGCACCACGTCATCCTCCGGCGCGGCCGAGATCCGGGCCAGCTCACCGCGATCGAGCTCGATGCGGCACGAACCACACCGGTGGCCCAGCAACCGCGCCGCACCGACACCCGTGGACGCCCGCTGCCGCTCGTAGAGTTGCGCCAGGGCCGGCTCCACTCCGGCGATGATCCCCTCCCGCTGGGCGGTGCGCTGCGTACGCAGCTTCTCGATCTCGTCCAGCGCGGCGTCGCGGTTGTGCCCCGCGGTGGTCAGGTCGGCTTGCAGCGCTTCGACTTTCGTCGCCTGCTCGGACCGGTCGCCGGTCAGCTGTTCGAGACGCTCCATCACCTCCAGCAGCGAGTCCTCCAGGCTGGCCTGCCTGCGCTCCAGAGTCTGGAGCTCATGCTGCAGTTCTTCGAGCTGTTTGGGGTTGACGGTGCCGGAATCCAGCAGCTTGCGGTCCCGGTCCTCACGCTGGCGGACCCCGTCGATCTCGGATTCGAACCGCGCCACCTGGGCCTCGACATCTTCGACGGCGATCGCCAACGCGGCCAACCGGTCAGCGGCCTCGCGATGCTCGGCCTGCGCAGCGTCGAAGGCCTGCTGCTCGGGCAGGTGGGCGCCACGATGGGCCAGCCGGGCCAGCTCGGCATCCACTTCCGCCAGCTCGAGTAGCGAGCGTTGCTGTGCCAGTTCAGCTTTCACGGCTTACCTTTCGCAGGTTCGATATTCCACGGGTCGGTGCGCAGGTCGCAGACTTCGACCCGCAGCGCCGCACCGAAATGCTTCCGCAGCACCGCCGCGGCCTGGCCGCACCACGGGAACTCGCTGGCCCAGTGGGCAACGTCGACCAACGCGACCCCGCTGGCCCGCCGGTGCTCGTCGGCGGGATGGTGCCGCAGGTCGGCGGTGAGGTAGGCGTCCACCCCCGCCGCGGTGGCCGCGCCCAGCAACGAGTCGCCGGCACCGCCGCAGACCGCCACCCGGGACACCAGCGCGTCCGGGTCGCCCGCGGCACGCACCCCCCAGGTGGTCTGGGGCAGCACCGCGCCGGCGCGGGCCACGAAGTCGGCGAACCGCAGCGGTTCGGCCAGTGTTCCGATCCGGCCGATGCCGGTGTCGGCGGGCAGCGCGGCCAGCGGCACCACGTCGAACGCCGGCTCCTCGTAGGGATGCGTGGCGCGGATCGCCGCCATTACCTCGGCACGCCGCCGGGACGGGGCCACCACCTCGACGCGATCCTCGTCGACCCGCTCCAGCGATCCCACCACCCCGACCGCCGGCTCGGCGCCGCCCTCCGGGCGGAACTGGCCGGTGCCTGCCACGCTCCAGCTGCAGTGCGAATAGTCGCCGATGCGGCCCGCACCCGCCGCGAACACCGCCTCCCGGACCGCCTCGGCAGCGCCGGGCGGGGTGAAGATCACCCATTTGTCGGTGTCCTGGCGGGCGGCGACCGGCTCCAGCACGGCGTCGACGGTCAGCCCCAGCACCTCGGCCAGCGCGTCGGACACCCCCGGGTTGGCCGAGTCGGCGTTGGTGTGGGCGGTGAACAGCGCGGCGCCGGCCCGGACCAGCCGGTGGATCAGCGCACCTTTGGGGGTGCTGGCCGCCACCGTGTCCACCCCGCGTAGCAGCAGCGGGTGGTGGGCCAGCAGCAACCCGCGCGGCCCGACGGTGGCCGCGACCTCGGCGGTGGCGTCGACCGCCACCGTCACCGAGTCGACGGGGTCATCGGGGTCGCCGCACACCAGGCCGACCGAGTCCCAGCTCTGTGCCAGCGCCGGCGGGTAGGCGGCGTCCAGCACGGCGATGACCTCGGCCAGCTTCACCTCCACCACGTCAAGAACAGTAGTGCGCGGCGATCGGCCACAATGGACCGGTGACACGCACGGCCTCCGACGCACGCCCGCAGTTGGTGATCTTCGATCTCGACGGCACCCTCACCGACTCTGCCGACGGCATCGTGGCCAGCTTCCGGCACGCCCTGGCCGCCGTGGGCGCCGAGGTTCCCCCCGGTGACCTGGCCGGCCGGGTGGTCGGCCCGCCGATGCACCAGACGCTGGCCGGCCTGGGCCTCGGGGAGCGCGCCGACGATGCGATCGCGGCCTACCGCGCCGACTACACCAGCCGGGGCTGGGCGATGAACAGCCTGTTCGACGGCATTCCGCAGCTGCTCGCCGACCTGCGGGCGGCCGGAACCCGACTGGCAGTGGCCACGTCCAAGGCCGAGCCCACCGCCCGGCGGATCCTCGAGCACTTCGGTCTGGCCGGCCACTTCGACGTGATCGCCGGTGCCAGTGTCGACGGGGTGCGATCGGCCAAGGCCGATGTGCTGGCGCACGCGCTGAGCCAGCTCGGCCCGCTGCCCGAGCGGGTGCTGATGGTCGGTGATCGCGCCCACGACGTGGAAGGCGCGGCCGAGCACGGGATCGACACCGTCGTGGTCGGGTGGGGCTACGGGGCGGCGGACTTCGTCGAGCCGCACGCCGCCGAGGCCGCGCTCACCCACGCCCCGACGGTGGCCGACCTGCGGGAGGTGCTCGGTGTCTGACTCGCAGGTACTGCACGTGACCTTCGTGTGTTCGGGCAACATCTGCCGCTCGCCGATGGCCGAGAAGATGTTCGCCCACCAGATCGACCGGCGCGGACTTGCCCACCTGGTCCGGGTGAGCAGCGCCGGCACCGGCAACTGGCATGCCGGCGACGGGGCCGACGAGCGCGCCAACGCCGTCCTGCGGCAGCACGGCTATCCGACCGAGCACTGTGCGACCCAGGTGGACGACGACCACCTGGCGGCCGACCTGGTGATCGCTCTGGGCCGCAACCATGTGCGCATGCTGACCCACCTGGGCGTGGAACCCGAGCGGGTGCGGCTGCTGCGGTCGTTCGACCCGCGGTCGGGCAAGCACGCCGACGACGTCGAGGATCCGTACTACGGCAGCCAGGCCGATTTCGAGCAGACCTTCGCCGTGATCGAGGCGGCGCTGCCGGGCCTGCACGCCTGGGTCGACGAGCGCCTGACCGGGGAGGGCCTGGCCGGCTGATGAAGCGGTTGACGTTCCTGCTACGCCCGGGCTGGCTGGCCCTGGCGCTGGTGGTGGTGGCGTTCGCCTACCTGTGCTTCACCGTGCTGGCGCCGTGGCAGCTGGGCAAGAACAGCAAGACCAACAAGGAGAACTCGCAGATCGAGCACTCCCTGAAGGCCGATCCGGTGCCCGCGACAACGCTTCTGCCCCATCAGGATTCGTCGGCGCCGGACGCTCAGTGGCGCCGGGTGACCGCCACCGGGCACTATCTGCCGGAGGCGCAGGTGCTCGCCCGGTTGCGGGTGGTCGGTGGCGCACCGGCCTTCGACGTGCTGGTGCCGTTCGTGATCGACGGCGGCCCGACGGTGCTGGTCGACCGGGGCTACGTCTTCCCGGTTCAGGGCAACAAGGTCCCCGAGTTCGCCCCGCCGCCGTCCGGCCCGGTGAGCATCACCGCCCGGCTGCGCGATTCGGAGACCGCACCGGCCGACAAGCCACCGGTTCGGGAGAACGGCCTGACCCAGGTCTACGCGATCGACACCAGAGCGGTGGCGGCGGTGACCGGGGTTCCGCTGGCCGGCTCGTATCTGCAGTTGGTGGAGAACCAACCCGGGGTGCTCGGCGTCGCCGAGTTGCCGCATCTGGATCCCGGCCCGTTCCTGTCCTACGGCATCCAGTGGATCGCGTTCGGCATCGTGGCCCCGATCGGGCTGGGCTACTTCGCTTTTTCCGAGATTCGCGCACGCCGCCGCGACGCCGAGGTCGCCGCCGAGAAACCGGCCGGGCCGGTCACCGTCGAGGACAAGCTCGCCGATCGCTACGGCCGACGGTAGCCAGGCCGACCGCGACCACCGCCGCGGCGGCCGACACCGTCCGCGACAGCCGCACCGCCCGGCGCAGGTCCTCGGTGCCGGGGACGTGGCCGTCGCCGAGGGTGGGCCGGATCTCCAGCTGGTGGTGGTATTGCGTCGGACCGCCGAGGCGGACCCCCAGCGCTCCGGCGAACGTCGCCTCCACCACCCCGGCGTTCGGGCTGGGGTGCCGCGCCGCGTCCCGGCGCCAGGCCCGCAGGGCACCGGCCGGTGACCCTCCCACCAGCGGCGCACAGGCCACCACCAGCGCGCCGCCCACCCGCGCCGCCGCATAGTTGGCGACGTCGTCCAAACGTGCTGCCGCCCAGCCGAACCGGGCATAGCGCGGGGAGCGGTGACCGATCATCGCGTCCAAGGTGTTGGCGCCGCGGTACACCGCCACCCCCGGCACTCCCCCGACC
>NZ_BEWG01000035.1:0-9399 GCF_002723835.1 Mycobacterium sp. shizuoka-1
AGATCTACACGATCATCAATTCCCTTGCCGCACAGGGCAAGGCACTGATCCTCATCTCCTCGGAACTGCCCGAGCTGATCGGCCTGTGCGATCGCATCTACACCCTCAACGAGGGCAGGGTCACCGCGGAGGTGCCCCGCGAGGACGCCGACCAGGAGACGTTGATGCGGTACATGATGAAGGGACGTAGATGACGACCACCCCCACGGTGAGCACCGCACCGAGCACTCCCCCGACCTCACCACCACCGAATCCGGCGGGCGGACGGTTGATAGCGGCACTGCAGGGCAACTTCCGGCAGTACGGCATGGTCGCCGCACTGGCCGTGATCGTGATCCTGTTCCAGGTCTGGACAAGTGGGATCCTGCTGAAGCCGCTGAACGTCACCAATATCGTGCAGCAGAACGGCTACATCCTCATTTTGGCGATCGGGATGGTCATCGTGATCATCTCCGGTCACATCGACCTGTCCGTCGGCTCGATCGCCGGGTTCATCGGCGCCATGTCGGCGGTGCTGATGATCCGCCATGCCATGCCGTGGCCCGTCGCGGTGGTGGTCTGCCTTCTGCTCGGCGCGTTGATCGGTGCCTGGCAAGGCTTTTGGATCGCCTACGTCGGGATTCCGTCGTTCATCGTGACGCTGGCGGGAATGCTGGTCTTCCGCGGCGCCACCCAGTACCTGCTGCAGGGACAGTCCATCGCTCCCTTCCCCCGCAGTTTCCAGCAGGTCAGTAGCGGGTTCCTCCCGGAAATCGGCGGCCGCAGCCTCTACCACTTGCCCACCGTGATCCTCGGCGTGCTGGTCATGGTCGCCGCGGTCTGGCAACAGGTGCGCCAGCGAAGGACCCAGTCACGCTACGGATTCGACGTCGCACCCGTGGGCTGGTTCGTGTTCAAGTGCGTCGCCATCGTCGCCGCCTTGGCGACCTTCACCCTGCTGTTGGCCAGCTACCGCGGCGTGCCCGTGGTCGGCATCATCCTGGCGGTGGCCTTCGTCGTCTATGCCTTCGTCATGCGCAGCACCGTCTTCGGCCGGCAGGTCTACGCCGTCGGTGGCAACGAGGCGGCGGCGCGGCTGTCCGGGGTGAAGACCAAGCGGGTGACCTTCCTGGTCTTCGTCAACATGGGTCTGCTGTCCGCGCTGGCCGGTCTGCTGTTCGCTGCGCGGCTGAATTCCGCGACGCCGCAAGCCGGTATCGGAATGGAGCTGGAGGCCATCGCCGCGGCGTTCATCGGCGGCGCCTCGGCCAGCGGTGGCGTCGGCACGGTGTTCGGCGCCATCATCGGTGGCTTCGTGCTCGGCGTGCTGAACAACGGAATGTCCCTGATCGGTATCGGCAGCGACGTCCAGCAGGTCATCAAGGGTCTGGTGCTGCTGGCCGCAGTCGGTTTCGATATCTACAACAAGAAGAAGGGCGGGTCGTGACGTGCTGCACGGCGGGCCGGCTGATCGATTCGAACATGACATCGTGACCTTCATGCGCAGCTGGGCGCCCTATGGCGGCCCGCCCGCCGACGAGGTGCTGCCGGAATTCGGGATGACGCGAGACCAACTCGTGGCGCGCTACCAGCAGATCCTGGACGCCCGGGCCGCCCAGCGCGAGCAGGCGCTGCGCCGACCCTGGCTGAGGCTGGGCCAGAGCGCGTCGCGGTGAGGCCGGGCCCGTCCCCAACCCGGTGGACCCTGGCCGACGGACGCGAATTGCTGTTCTTCGACCTCCCCGGCCACGAGTGCGCACCGGTTGCCGACGTTCGGGTCCTGCCTGATCGCTGCGCCATGCAGTCCGAGCTTCGCTTCGATCGCACCACCGGCCAGTGGGTGATCATCGCGGCTCTGCGCCAAGACCGGACCCACCTGCCGCCGGCGGACCGGTGCCCCCTGTGCCCCGGCCCGTCCGGACTGACCAGCGAGGTGCCCGCCCCGGACTACGACGTCGTCGTCTTCGAGAACCGGTTCGCCAGCCTGGCCGGTGCAGCCGACGCGGCCTTCGCGCTCCCGTCGATCGCCGGGACCGACTTCGTGTCCGCGCCCAGTCACGGCCGCTGCGAAGTGGTCTGCTTCTCCAGCGATCACACCGGCTCGTTCGCCGGCCTCGACTTCGGCCAGGCGCGCCTGGTCGTCGAGGCCTGGCGGCACCGCACCGCCGAACTGTCGGCCGCACCCGGCATCGAGCAGGTGTTCTGTTTCGAGAATCGGGGTGCGGAAATCGGTGTGACACTTGGCCATCCGCACGGCCAGATCTATGGCTACCCGTATCTGACGCCGCGCACCGACGAGATGTTGCGGGCCGCCCGGGCACACCGGGACCGCACCGGCACCAATCTGTTCGCCGACGTCCTCGCCCACGAGGTGCGCGACGGTACCCGGATCGTCGCACGCAGCGACGCCTTCACCGCATTCGTGCCGTTCGCGGCGCGCTGGCCGGTGGAGGTGCACATCTATCCGAACCGCTTCGTGCACAACCTCACCGAACTCGACGATGCCGAGCTCGACGAGTTCACCCGGATGTACTCCGACATCCTGGCCCGGCTGGACCGCCTTTACCCCACCCCGTTGCCCTACATGGCGGCACTGCACCAGTACCGCGACACCAACGCCCAGCGCGAGGGCTACTTCCACGTCGAGGTGATGTCGATCCGGCGCAGCGCCACCAAACTGAAGTACCTGGCCAGCTCGGAATCCGCGATGGACGCCTTCATCAATGACGTCACCCCGGAGGCCGTCGCCGAGTCGATCCGCGCGGCCCGGCGATGACCGCGGCGGGCGCTGCGGTGCGTTACTCGGCACCGGGACGGATCAATCTGATCGGCGAACACACCGATTACAACCTCGGTTTCGCGCTGCCCATCGCGTTGCCCGAGCGCACCGCCGTGACCTTCACCCCCACCGGGGAGGCTTCGATCAGCGTGCGCAGCGACCGCGAGCTGGCGCCGGTCACTTTCCCGCTGGACACCGCACCAGGCGAGGTCACCGGCTGGGCCGCCTACGTGGCGGGTGTGGTGTGGGCGGTACAGCGGGCCGGCCACCCGGTGCCCGGCGGCACCCTGGCCATCGCGGGCGGCGTCCAGAGCGGTGCCGGCCTGGCGTCGTCGGCGGCACTGGAGTGCGCGGTGCTGGGTGCGCTTCTGGCCGCCACCGGCCGCTGTCTGGACCGCACCGAAGCCGCCCGGATCGCGCAGCGCGCCGAGAACGACTATGTCGGCGCCCCAACGGGTTTACTCGACCAGCTGGCCGTTCTGTACGGTGCACCGCGGCATGCGCAGCTGATCGACTTCGCCACCCTGGCAGTACGGCCGGTGCCATTCGACCCCGACGCCCGCGACATCGCGTTGCTGCTGATCGACTCGCGCGCCACCCACCGGCACGCCGACGGTGAGTACGCGGCGCGCCGCGCGTCGTGCGAGCGGGCCGCGGCCGACCTGCACCTCGCCAGCCTGCGCGATGTCGGTGACCGCGGGCCGGGTGCCTTGGCGCAGATCACCAGCGCGGAGGATGCCCGCCGGGCCCGGCACATCGTCACCGAGAACCGCCGGGTCCTGGAATTCGTTGACGCGCTGTCGGGTTCGGACTTCGCCGCGGCGGGCCGATTGCTGAGCGAGTCGCACGCTTCGATGCGCGACGACTTCCAGATCACCACCGAGCACCTCGATCTCATCGCGGACACCGCCGTCGCGGCCGGTGCGCTGGGGGCGCGGATGACCGGCGGCGGGTTCGGCGGCTGTGTGATCAGCCTGGTCGACGCCGCACGGATCGAGGGTGTCAGTGCCGCGGTGCGGGCGCAGGTGCTCGACCGCGGCTATACCGCACCCGTCATCTCCCGGACCTGGGCCGGCGCCGGGGCGGGTCCGGCGGCCGACGACCGCGCAGCGAACCCGCTGTACCGGTGACCGCCGCGGCGGTCATGACATACCCTCCGAGCATCATGACTGGCACCCGCGCGACCCTGGCGGCTGTCCGCGGACTGCGGCGCGGCGGACTGCTCGCCCTGGTGCTGCTGGTGTGCGCGGCCGTCGGCTGCACGGACTCCACCGCGACACCCACCAGTACCACGGTGGAACCCGCCGCCGAGAGCACCGCAGCGCCGCCGGCGGCCGAGCCGGCCGAGCCGGCCGGGGCGCAACCCCGGCTGGCCACCGACCCCGCCACGCTTGCCGACGATCTGGTCGCCGACGAACTCGCCATCCGCGACCCGGCGACGCCCGAGGCCGCACTGGTGGCCGCGGCCCGCCGTCAGCAGCTGGCCTACCGGTCCATCGGCCGCCACCCCGAATGGGACGCCATCATCGGGCCCCGGATTCCCGCCAATCTGCTCGAGGCCTACGACCGCAACGTCGATGCGCGGCGCCAGCTCGCCGCGATGGCACACGTGCGCGACACGCTGCCGGCCTGGCGCATCGTGGCGCCCGCCCCCGCCGACGAACTGCTCGGCTACTACCGCGAGGCGCAAGCCGCCAGCGGCGTCGGGTGGAATTACCTGGCCGCGATCAACCTGATCGAGACCCGTCTGGGCAGCATCGTCGGACTCAGTACCGCGGGTGCGGACGGTCCGATGCAGTTCCTGCCCTCGACGTTCGCCGCCTACGGCGACGGCGGCGACATCCGCGCACCCCGGGACAGCATCATGGCCGCCGGTCGCTATCTGGCCGCCAACGGTTTCTCCGCCGATCCCGACCATGCCATCTACCGGTACAACCATGCCGACCCCTACGTGGCGGCAGTCAAGGACTACGCCGCGGTGCTGGCCGCCGATCCCGCCTCGTTCGCCGGCTTCTACCGCTGGGACGTCTACTGCCTCACCGTCGACGGTGACGTCGTGCTGCCGATCGGGTACTCCGCTGACGCCCCGATCCCGGTCGGCGAGTACCTGGCGACCCACCCGCAGTGACAGACCCTGGCCGTGCGCTGATCGAGGATCCCGGCGACCTGTCCGCCCTGCGATCCTTGGGCGCCGATTCCGACGCGGTGTTCACCGAGTTCGCCGCATGGGCACAGGCCAACGGCACCTCGCTGTACCCGGCACAGGAAGACGCGTTGATCGAACTGGTCAGCGGCGCCAACGTCGTCCTGGCCACACCGACCGGTTCGGGCAAATCGCTGGTGGCCACCGGAGCGATCTATGCGGCGCTGGCAGCCGGGCATCGCAGCTTTTACACCGCACCGATCAAGGCTTTGGTCAGCGAGAAGTTCTTCGCGCTGTGCGCGGTGTTCGGCGCGGTGAACGTGGGAATGCTCACCGGCGACGCCGCGGTCAACGCGGGCGCACCGATCATCGCCTGCACGGCGGAGGTGCTGGCCAACATCGCCCTACGCGAAGGCGCGGACGCCGAGATCGGCCTGGTGGTGATGGACGAGTTCCACTTCTACGGCGACCCCGACCGCGGGTGGGCCTGGCAGGTGCCGCTGCTCGAGCTACCCCGGGCGCAATTCCTGTTGATGTCGGCCACCCTCGGCGACGTGACCTCGCTGCGGGCCGACCTCACCCGCCGTACCGGCCGCGACACGGCGCTGATCGCCAATGCCCAACGGCCGGTGCCGCTGTTCTACTCCTATGCCACCACCCCGATGCACGAGACCATCGGCGACCTCTTGAACACCAAACAGGCGCCGATCTACATCGTGCACTTCACCCAGGCCTCGGCGCTGGAGCGGGCGCAGGCCTTGATGAGCGTCAACGTGAGCAGCAAGCAGGACAAGGCCGACCTCGCCGACGCGATCGGCGCGTTCCGGTTCTCCACCGCCTTCGGCGCCACCCTGTCCCGACTGGTCCGGCACGGCATCGGTGTGCACCACGCCGGCATGTTGCCCAAGTACCGGCGGTTGGTCGAACAGCTGGCTCAGGCCGGTCTGCTCAAGGTCATCTGCGGCACCGACACGCTCGGCGTGGGCATCAACGTGCCGATCCGGACGGTCGTGTTCTCGGCGCTGTCGAAGTACGACGGCACCCGCACCCGGCTGCTCAATGCACGCGAATTCCATCAGATCGCCGGCCGGGCGGGGCGCGCCGGCTACGACACCGCCGGAACCGTGGTCGTGCAGGCCCCCGACCATGAGGTGGAGAACCTCAAGCAGTTCGCCAAGGTCGCCGACGATCCGAAGAAGCGCCGAAAGCTGGTGCGCCGCAAGGCACCCGAGGGCATGGTGCCGTGGAACGAGTCGACGATGACCCGGCTGGTCGATGCCTCACCCGAGCCGTTGACCTCGAACATGCGGGTGTCGACGGCGATGATCCTCGACGTCGTCGACCGGCCCGGCGACCCGTTCGCCGCGATGCGCCGGCTGCTCACCGACAACCACGAGCCCCGCAAGCGCCAGCTCGCCCACATCCGCGAGGCGGTCGGTATCGCGCGGTCGCTGCTGCAGGCCGGGGTCCTCGAACGCCTCGACGAACCCGACCCGGACGGCAGACGCTACCGGCTCACGGTCGACCTTCCCCCGGACTTCGCGCTGAACCAGCCGTTGTCGACCTTCGCGCTGGCCGCCGTCGACGTGCTGGACCCGGCCGGCGAGGACTACGCGCTCGACATCGTGTCGGTCATCGAAGCCACCCTGGAGGATCCCCGCCAGATCCTGGCCGCGCAGCTGAACAAGGCCCGGGGTGAGGCGGTGGCCGCGATGAAGGCCGACGGCATCGAGTACGACGAGCGGATCGAACTCCTCGACGAGGTGAGCTACCCCAAGCCACTCGACGAACTGCTGACGCACACCTTCGAGGTGTACCTGCGCACCAACCCGTGGGCGGCCGACGCACGGCTGTCGCCCAAATCGGTGGTGCGCGAGATGTGGGAGCGGGCGATGACGTTCCGGGAATTCGTCAGCGTCTACGGCCTCACCCGATCCGAGGGCGCGGTGCTGCGCTACCTGTCGGACGCCTACAAGGCCTTGCGCTCCGGGGTGCCCGCCGCCGCACGCACCGAGGAATTCACCGACATCGTCGAGTGGCTCGGCGAACTGGTGCGCCAGGTCGACTCGAGCCTGCTCGACGAATGGGAGCAGCTCACCAGTCCGGATCAGCCGCTGGATGCGCCCGCGCCGGTGCCGGCGCGGGCGCGCCCGCTGACCGGCAACCAGCGCGCCTTCACCGCGATGGTGCGCAATGCGCTGTTCCGGCGGGTGGAGCTGTTCGCCCGGCGGCGCTGGCACGAGCTCGGCGAGCTGGACGCCGGTTCCGGCTGGTCGGCCCAGCGGTGGGAGGAGGTCGGGGACCGCTACTTCGCCGAGCACCAGGACGTCGGCACCGGAGCCGACGCGCGCGGCCCCGCCAGGTTGATCCTCGACCGGCAGCCCGACGTCTGGCGGGTTCGCCAGATCCTCGACGACCCAGCCGGCGACCACGACTGGGGGTTCGATGCCGAGGTGGACCTGAGCGCTTCCGACGAGCAGGGCGTGGCGGTCATCCGGCTGCTCGACGCCGGACGGCTGGACTGACCGGGCGGCGTAGGGCTCAGAGCACGGGCAGCAGCCGACGAAGGATCGCCACCGAGGAGGCGGCCACCTCGTCGACGAAGGCCAGGAAGTCGAACCGCGAATCGCGGCCCGCAAGGTCCGACAGCGCGCGGATCACCAACCAGTCCACCCCGAACGCCTCGGCGACCTGCGCGACGGCGCCGCCTTCCATCTCCACGGCCAGGCCGCCGAATTCGCGCTGGAGTGTCTCCCGGGTGCCGTCACTGTGCACGTACTGGTCGCCGGACAACACCGTGCCGAACCGGATCGCCGCCGGGCGCGCGCCGCCGCCGGCGGCTCCGGACAGCGCGGGCAGGACGAAGCCGTCCAGCCGATCGACCACCCGGGCCAGCAACGCGGCGTCGACGTGATAGCCCAGCCGGTCGGTGGGATTGATGAACGGCACGTGCCCGGCCTGATAGGTCTGCAGGCCGCCGTCCTCGATCAGCCCGGAGTCGTGCTGGATCAGCCGGTCGGCGATCACCACGTCGCCAACCGCCAGCTGCGGGTCCAGTCCGCCGGCCACACCGGAGAAAACGATTGGGGCACAGCCGAATCGGTCGGCCAGCACGGTCGCGACGAGGGCGCTGTTCACCTTGCCCATCCCCGAGCCCACCAGCACGACGCTATGGCCGTCCAGCCTCCCGGTGACGAACTCGGTGTGTGCGGCGCGCACGGCGACCGCGTCGGCGAGCAGCGTGCGCAGATGTGTGAGCTCGGCCGGGATGGCGCAGATCAGTCCGATAGGCACCCGTTCAGTCTGGCCGACGCGCTACGTCTCGTCGGCGACCTGGTGGCGATCCACCTTGCCGGGGCCGGCGGGATCGTCGTCCCGGTGGTCGAGCTGATCCTGCCGGATGCGCTGGTCCTCACTGGCCTTCCTGGCATCCACCGGAATGGCGGGCGGGGGCTGGTTGCGCTCCATGGTCAGCTCTTGAAGGCGTCTTTGACCTTCTCGCCGGCGTCCTTCAGACTCGCCTTGGCCTGGTCGAGCCGGCCTTCGTTCTCGGTGCTCTTGTCGTCGGTCGCCTTGCCGACGCCCTCCTTGGCCTTACCGGAGAGGTCGTCGACCTTGTTGCTGATCTTGTCTGAGATACCCATGGCGGTTCTGTACCTCGGCAGCGCGATCGCGAAACCCTGGTCAGGTTCGGCGGCCGCGCACAGTCCACACCACCCGGTACGAACCGGCCGCCGGTACCGCGCCGAAGTGTCGTGAGTCGACCACTCCCGGAGCACCGGCATTGTCCGAGCACGCCTCGAACGTGGCGGCGCGGCCTCGGCCTCGGACGTCACCGACCCGCTTGATCAGCCACCGCGACGACAGCGTCGGATCGGGGAACACCCGAAGCTGGCCCGGTCGGGGGTGCCCGCCGCGAACCGTCAACAGCCCGTCACCTGGCGCAAGGGTGGGCCGCATGGAGTCCTCGACCACCAGAAACCGGCGCAGCGGCCAGTACCCGAGCCCATGGTTCCCGCGCATCTTGAAAGGGTAAGTTAAGGCCATGCTGCATCGACTTTTCGCCAACGCCACTCCTGCCCACGCTCACTGCGACCTGTACTGCGGCGTCTACGACCCCGCCCAGGCCAAGATCGAGGCGCTGTCCTGCCTCAAGACGATCCAGAAGTACAACGACTCCGACGACGAGCACTTCCGGACCCGCGCCATCCTCATCAAGGAGCAGCGCGCCGAGGAGGTCAAGCATCACCTGATGGTGCTGTGGGCCGACTTCTTCACCAAGGAGCACTTCGAGCAGTTCCCCAACCTGCACCAGCTGTTCTGGGACGGCGTGCACGGTGCCGGTGACGTCAAGAAGTCGACCGACGCCGCGGTGGCCGAGAAGCTGCTCGCCACCATCGACCAGATCTCGGACATCTTCTGGCAGACCGAGAAGGCCAAGGGCATGGGCGTCTACCCGCCGGCCTGACCACCACTGTTCCCAGTACCGCGCGGCCGC
>NZ_BEWG01000035.1:9405-46001 GCF_002723835.1 Mycobacterium sp. shizuoka-1
GGTACTTGTCGTTTGGGGCCGCTACTTCCAGGCGAACAACGGCTGCTCAAGCTGGTCCACCGGGTCGTGACGGCCTTCCAGGCACAGCCACCGCAGCTGCAGCAGCACGGCACCGGTGGGAGCATGAATGAGGTCGTTTCCCAACGGCATCTGCACCACGGGGCGGGGGCTTTCCGGGATCGTGACGAAGCGGGGCGAATCGGGGCGCTGCAGCTGATGCAGACCCACCCGGTAGACCGCGACAACCTCGTCAGGCGCCGGACGCGGTTCCAGCCGCCCGCCGCCCCAGATCACCACCGGGGTGATGAGGTAGCCGGAGCGGGTCGGGTAGTCGTCGAGCAGACCCAGCACCGACGATTCGGGCAGCCGGACGCCGACCTCTTCGTCGAGTTCGCGCAGCGCGGCGTCCACCACCGACTCCCCCGGATCCAGCCTGCCACCGGGCAGCGCCCATTGCGCAGCATGGGCACTCAAGCGAGATGCCCTGCGGCACAACAGGAAAGCTGCCCCGCCGGAGACTCCGACCATGCGGCCGTCGAGCCCCGGTTCCATCGGTCGGCCGGCGATCCAGTCGTCGACGGGAGCGGGATCCACCCGGTCCTCCCCGGATTCGGAGTCGACCAGCACCACCGCGACGGCCGCGTGCCGCTTGCTGGGGTCGGTGACCGCACGGCGCTCATGCGCGGCCAGGTGGCCGTGGATCTGCTCGCGCAGCGTCTCGTCGTAGGCGATCGTCACCGTTGCACCATAAGCACCACCGATGCGCGGACGCCGCGGGGTGCCACCATCCAGGCAGACCGATGGCACCCCGCGGCGTCACGCGCCGATCGGCAGGTGGGTGGTCAGTAGGTGGGGATGAAGACCCCGTTCATCCAGACACCCCAGTGATTCCAGCCTTCGTCCCACACCTGCGGATTGCCATTGGCCCAGGCGGGGTCGACGGGCTTCGGGGGCGCCCAGGCCGGCGGGCTACCGGCATCGGGACCGGCCGGCGGCAGCGCGGGCTGCATGGGTCCTGGCGGCGTCCAACCCGGGTCCGCACCGGCGGTGGCGGCACTCAATCCCACTGCGCTGGCGGCCAATCCACCGGCGATCGCGGCGCCGGCGGCAATTTGGGTCAACCTCATGGCGTGATGCTCCAATCGTTGCGGTAGTCGTGCGTTGGTGACGACATGCCTGGTACCGCTATTAGCTATCCAGATCCACGATCGGTAAACATCGGCCCCGAGTCAGTCGCCCCCCATGGCGGTCGCGACGGATTGCGCCATCAGGAGCGCGGCGTCGTTGCGATTCATCGCGGCAAGCAGTTGCCCGAACCCGCGCATCTGCTCACCGACGAGCACTGTCGGGCCGTTGGTCAGATTGGCGAATGCCTCCTCGATCACGTCGGCCACCGGCACCGCACCGGCCGGCGACTCGTCTTCGGAGGCCAGCGTGCCGCGCTGGTGCTCGAGCCTGCGCAGCGCGGGCGTGTCGGTTTTGCCCAGGATCAGCCCGATCACGTCGACCCCCGTATTGCGCAGTTCGCTCCACAGCGCTTCGGCGAACACCATGTCGAACGCCTTGGACGCGCCGTAGGCCACCATGTTCGGGCCGCCGACGAATCCGGCCCCAGAACCGAACATCACGATGGCGCCCCGGCCCCGCTCGACCATCGGGGCGGCGAAATGGTGGCACAGCTGCATCGGCACCACGCAGTTGCGCTGCACCATCGACTCGGCGGCTCCGATCGAGGTGGACAGGAATGGCCGGAAGCCCGGGTCGGCCCCGGCGCAGTACACCAGGAACCCGACGTCTAGGTCCGCGGTGGCCTCGGCGATCGCCGCCGCCGCACCGTGCTCGGCGAGATCCACTGCCAGCGTGCGGGTCTGCACGCCATGGTGGTCTCGGATGGCTGCGGCGACATCGTCCAGGACGGCCGCGCGACGGGCCAGCAGCACCACGTTGAGTCCACGTTCGGCCAGGGCACCGGCGAAGGCCGCGCCCACTCCGTCCGACGCCCCGGCGATCAGTGCCCACGGGCCGTACTTGCGCGCGAAGTCCGTCATCTCGCCGGACCCGGGAATGCGATGCGCACCGAGGTGAAGGTTCGTCGCGCGATCCGCCAGCCGTCGGGAGTTCGGACGATCTCGTCGTCGTAGAACCCTGCGGCATTCACACCGGATGCGTTGTCGGCGGCCATCACCCAGACGTCGACGTAGCAGCGGGCGGTCGCTCGATCCCCGTCGATGTCGATCACCTGATTGGTGATGCGGTGCAACAGGTGCCCGGCCTTGGCGTGCGCAACGTCCATGAACTCGGTGACGGCGTCGACACCGTCCCACACGCCGATCTCGCCGTAGTCGCAATGGCAGTCCGGGGTGAAGACGGTCCGGAACAACGACCAGTCGCGGCGGTCGATTCCGGTGGCATAGCGGATCAGCAGATCGGAAATGTCCTGCCGATCCGAGGGGTCGCTCATGCCGGGCTCCTCTCGGTCACCGGCTCACCGTACGCCGAGAGCCTGCCGAGGGCGGACTTGCCCGGATCAGGCGCGACAAGTCATGAGGCGCAGCCGAATTGATCGTCAGCGCTGGAGCGGGCTGTAGAAGACCAGCCCGTTGCCCTTGTTGTCGTAGACCACCGCACGACGCTCATGCGCGTCGTCATACGGCCCCTTCACGATGCCGCCGCCGGCGGCCTCCACGGCCCTGGCCGCGGCATCGACGTCGGCGGTCTTGATGCCGACGACCACCTGGCCGGGAATCGGGTGGTCGATCTCGGTCGCCAGCGCGAGGGTGACCGGACCGCCGTCGAGCGCCGCGAAATGGGTGCCGTCGCTGAACTTGAGTCCCATGCCCAGAGTGTCGCTGTAGAACCGGATGGATTCATCCAGGCCGTCCGTCGACAGGATGATCATCTTGACTTCGTGGTCGCTCATGGCGCCTCCTGTTTCTGAAGCGGTCCTCAGACTACGACAGCGCCGCGTTCGTGACGCGTACCCCCTCGACACCGCCGGCACCGGCGGGTTGCAGCCAGTCCGCGAGGTTGCGGACGTACTCGGTGAACACGGTCAGCCCGGACGGGTCGTCGCGGATCTGCGTGCCCGGCGGCTCGGCGACGAAGGACGGCGCACCTGAGCTCACGTCCCAGTTGTAGTCCGCGAAGTGGTGGAACGTGGACTCGGCGACTGCGCGGCCCATCACGGTGCCGTCGGGTGCCGGTTCGCCGTCGAGCGCGACGGCCAGGTTGAAGCGCCGCCCACTGGCCCTGCTTCGGCCCTGGGCCACCACTGTGGCCCACGGGCCGTGCGCCAGCACCGCACCCTCGTGCGGATGCGCCGGGAACCATTCGATCCGTCCACTGGCCGTCCGCGCGGTGCGAAGCAGCGGGTGCACCGGGGTCTTCGCGAACACCGGCTGATAGTCCCCGTTGGCCCCGGAATGGTAGTTCGGCCACGAGATCGTCGGGGTGTCCTGGTCGTCGCAGAGGTGGCTCTGATCGACGGTGAGGTCCGCGAATTCGTTGGCCTGGCCGAGCGATCCGAGCCGGGTCAGGCAGCAACCCAGGTCCTGGTGGTCGCGCGCGGTGAGCACCCCGCCGCCGCGCCGGCGAAACCGCAGGATCGCGTCGGCGTCGTTGCCGGTCAACCCGTCACCGGTGTCGACCGCCATCAGCCACAGCTGATCGAACGCCAACTCGTCGAGCGTGCTCAGTACCGGGTCGTCGTCGTGACCCACGCGATTGCGCGCCACGACGTCGTGGCCGGCGGCCCGCAGTTCGGCGGTCAGCAGCGAGAACCGGGCGATGTCCCAGTCGTCGGGGTTCGCGGTAATCGTGGTCTGCAACAGGATGTGTGCCATCGGATGTCAGTCCCTTCGTGTGGGCGGCACCCGCAGGTGACTGCGGGCGGCCAGTTCGTCGTCGCCGACCAGTTCGACCATCGGGCGGCCTGGCAGGCACACCATCGTCACGACGAACCGGCTGGCGATGTCAGCGCGGTTGTTGGCGTCCGAGTAGTGGATGACGTCGCCGCCCGGCTCCCAGAACGCGTCGCCCGCGCGCAGGACACGGGGCGGCTGCCCTTCGAGTTCAAAGAGCATCTCGCCGTCCAGCATGTAACCGAATGCCGGGCCGCTGGGGTGGCGGTGCGGCGGCGCCCCGGCGCTGCCCGGCGGGTATTCGATCACCACGGTCATCACGTCGGCGCCGGCCGGGATGGCGGGCTGGTGCACCTCTTGCACCATGCTCAGCGCGTTCTCCCATTGTGGGTCAAAGGTTGTGGACACCTCAGGTCTCCTCGTCTCGGGTGGTGGTGCTCAGGCGGCGGTTCCGCCGCCGTCGGCGTGCAGGGTGGAACCGGTGATGAAACTCGACCGGGGTGACGCGAGAAACAGCACCGCGTGGGCGATCTCGTCGGGCTCGGCGGTGCGGCCCAGGGGTAGCGCTCGCCCCAATTCCTCGTTGGTGTCACCCCATTGCGCCTCGACGCCCGGAGTTCTGGTGGGGCCGGGCGCGACACTGTTGACCCGGACGCCGTACGGGCCGAATTCGGCTGCCCACGAACGGGTCAGGGATTCCACCGCGGCCTTGGATGCCCCGTAGGTGGAGGCCCCGGCGACCCCTTTGGACGCGACCATGGACGTGACGTTGACGATGCTGCCCCGCTGCCTGCGCAGCATTCCCGGAACCAGCCCGGCGGTCAGGAAGTAGGTGCCTCGTACGTTGGTGTCGAAGGTCGTCTCGAACGTGGTGAGGTCCTGCTCGACGGTCAACGCCCCGGGGAAGGCAGCGGCATTGTTGACCAAGATGTCGATCTGGCCGGCCTGGTCCACAAGCGCGGCCACCGAGCCCTGGTCGGCGAGATCGGCGGCCACGAACCGGGCGCTGCCGCCGAGGTGACCGACCGCGTCCCGGCCGCGCCGGGCATCACGGCCGGTGACGATCACGCTGGCGCCGGCACCGGCGAGCAACCGCGCGCAGGCCAACCCGATGCCGGCGGTGCCCCCGGTGACCAGCGCGGTGTAGCCGCTCAATTCATTGGCTGAGACCGTCATGCGATCTGGGCCATCGGTGCGTGCGCGGACTCGGCCAGCGCGGCGCGTAACCGTTGCCTGCCGCGCGACACCCGCGACATGACGGTCCCCCGCGGGACGTCGAGGATCGTGGCGGTCTCGGCCAACGTGTGGCCCTGCACCTCGGCGTAGAACAACGCGGTGCGGAAGTCCGGGGGCAACAGCGCCATCGCCGAGCGGATCTCCTGATCGGGCAGTCTGGTGAGCGCCTCGCTCTCGGCCGACCGCGACGCAGTGGACAGCCGAGCCGCGCTGCAGGCCAGGTCTCGTTCGGCGACGGCGTCGACCGGCACCTCCGACGGCCTGCGCTGGGTGGCGCGGTAGGTGCTCACCCAGCGGTTGTAGAGAATCCGGAACAGCCACGCCTTGAAGTCGGTGCCCTCGCGGAACGTGTGGTAGCCGATGAACGCGTGCAGCAACGCGTCTTGCACCAGGTCCTCGGCGTCGGCAGCGGTCTTGGTCAGGCCCCGGGCCCGGCGCAGCAGGGCGTCGAACAGGGGCTGTGAGTCACGGGCGAATCGCGCGGCGGCGTCCGGATCGGTGGGCCGGACAGCGGTCGTGACGGTCATGAGCGGTCTCCTGGGTTGCTGGTGACCTCAGCCTCCCGGTCACGCCGCCGCAGCGAACCCTTGAAACCCCGTAGTCCGTAGCCCCCCGATCCGGGGTCGATCACTCCGGCCAACTGTTGACCAGGATGCGATCGACGAAGTCCTCGGGGACGTAGGACGGGTCGAACTGCCGGAGAAGGTCGGCATTCATGGTTCCGTAAGTCGTTTCCGGGCGGTTCTTCATGCCCTCGACGAACGCGTGCAGGATGCGGCGCTTGAAATTCGAGCGGGGGTGGGCGGCGATGACGGCCGCGACCACGTCCGGATCCAGGTCGTCCCGGCCGACGCCGACGACATCGGTCTGTACGCCCGCGGTCACTAGTGCGGTCTCCGGGTCCAGGAATTCCGGCACCCCGGGTGTGGTGTGCAGCGCGATGCCCAGCCAGACCTTGCGGGCATCGGCTTCGTCGACGCCGCGGCGCACCAGAAAGTCCCGGGCCGCGTTGGCGCCGTCGACCTCGAAGCGCTGCGTGGAGGAACTGCGGTAGGGCTCGGTCAGGCCGAGGTCGTGGAACATCGCGCCGACGTAGAGCAACTCCAGGTCCGGCCGCAGGCCTTGCCGCAGGCCCTGAAGCGCCCCGAACAGGAACACCCGGCGGGAGTGGTGGAACAGCAGGTCGTCCTCGGCGTCCCGGATGTACTCGGTGACGTCTCGAACCAGCTCAGTGTCGGGAAGCTGGATGCCGGCAATGGTGTCGCCCATCTTCGTCATGGCGGGTCTCCTGGGTTGAGTGCTGGTAGTTGCCAGCGTGCGCCGACGGAGGCCTCCGGCGCGCTGTCCGTTGCGCCACGTTTCCCACAAAAAACGACACAATGAGGACGTGGCGGACACCGTCGGCCCGCGCGTGGTCGTGATCGTGGTCTTCGATGGCGTCAAGCTGCTCGACGTCGTCGGCCCCGCCGAGGTCTTCGCGGAGGCCAATCGGTTCGGCGCGGACTACCAATTGGTGATCGCGTCACAGGACGGCTGCGACGTGACCACATCGATCGGCACCCGATTTCCCGTCACCGCGAGCATCTCGGCCATCGAGGCGGTGGACACCGTCGTGGTGGCGGGCGGCGATGTGCTGGTGGGCCGACCGATCGACCCGGGTCTGGTCGAGGCGCTCGAAGCGGTGCCGGACCGGACGCGGCGGCTCGCATCGGTGTGCACCGGGGCGTTCATCCTGGCCCAGGCCGGTCTGCTCGACGGACGCCGAGCCACCACACACTGGCGCCACACCCGGCTGCTGGCCCGCGCGTTTCCCGGCGTCCGGGTCGAACCGGACGCGATCTTCGTCCGCGACGGAGACGTGTTCACCGCGGCGGGGGTGTCCTCGGGAATCGATCTGGCGCTGGCCCTGGTCGAGCTGGATCACGGCAGCGAGTTGGTCCGCGACGTCGCGCGTTCGCTGGTGGTGTACCTCAAACGGTCCGGTGGCCAGTCACAGTTCTCGGTGCTTGTCGAAGCCGATCCGGCACCGGCGTCAGCACTGCGGCCGGTGACCGACGCGATCGCCGCCGATCCGGCGGCCAACCACAGCGTCAAAAACCTTGCTGCCCAGGCCTCGTTGAGCACTCGGCAACTCACCAGGCTGTTCCAGGCGGAGCTGGGGATGACGCCTGCCCGCTATGTGGAGGCGGTGCGCGTCGATGTGGCCCGCGCGGCGCTCGACGCCGGACACAACATCACCGAAACCGTTCACCTGGCAGGCTTCGGGAGCGCCGAGACGTTGCGACGGGTCTTCGCCAACCACTTGGGTTTGTCCCCGAAAGCCTATCGCAACCGATTCCGCACCGCCGCGCGCCGAGGCTAGCTGGCCCAGGACATCGCCCGCAGCTGCCTGCGCGAGGTGATGCCGAGCTTGGCGAACACCTTGCGCAGGTGCCATTCAACAGTGTGAGTGCTGATGAACAGCTGCGCGCCGATCTCCTGGTTGGTCAGACCCTCACCGGCGAGCCGGGCGATCTGGGCCTCCTGCGCCGTCAACTCGCTTCCCGAACTCGGCTGCTGAACGCGGACCTTCTCCCCGGTGGCCGCCAGTTCCCGGCGGGCGCGTTCGGCGAATGCCCGCGCTCCCATCCGGTCGAACATCTCGTGGGCCCTGGTCAGGTGGTGGCGCGCATCGGTGCGGCGCAGCGCCCGCCGCAGCCACTCGCCGTACACCAGATGCGCCCTGGCGTGATGCACCGTGATCGTGGAGCGCCCCAACCGCTCGAGGGCCTGGGTGAACAACGCGTCCGCGTGCTCGTCGTCGGCCAGCATCGCCTGCGCGCTGGCCAATGCGCCCAAGCCCCAGTCGGTTCCGGCCGCGCCGGCGCGCTCGGCGAGTTGCTCCGCCGCGGCGGCCGCCGTGTCGCGCTCACCGCTTCGTGTCGCCGCTTCCACCAGTTCGTAGAGACACCAGCTGTAGAACCCCAAATCCTCGTATTCACAGACGGTCCGGGCGGCCGCGAGCGCCTCGTCGTAACGGCCCAGCCCGTTGTACAGCACCGCGGCGGCGTAGCCGGTCAACCCGAGTACCCGCCCTTCCCCTCTGCTGATCCCGTCGGCCTGGGTTGCCTCGATCACCCGGGCCGCCTCGGTCGCGTCGCCCCGCCACGCGGTCAGCATGAGCGCGTGGTACTTGACCGCAGCCGAGTTGTCGGTCGCCGCGGTGATCGCATTGGCCTCTTCGACAAGGGTTGTGGCCGTGCGGAATTCACCCAGTGTCAGGTGGAAGCCGGCCTGGTAAACCAGCGCTCGGGGCAGCATGGCCAACGCCCCGGCGTTGCGCGCGGCCCGGACCGCGGCGGTGGCCAGTTGCTGGACGACCGTCTGGTCCCACAGTTCGTGGGCCGCGGATTCCTGCAGGATCGGGAAGGCCGGGACCATCCACCGCAACACGTTGCGATCGTCCGCCGCGGCCAGGGTGCACATGTGGTCCAAACCGATACGCAGCGGATCCGAGCCCGCGCTCACCCCTTGGGTGATGCGCTTGGCGATCCCCTTGAGCAGGAAGTCCACCGGGCGCGACAGTTCCGCTTCGCGAGCCAGCGCGGTCAGCGCGTCGTGCGCGGCCCGGGTCAGTGCATCCGGTTCGCCGAGACGCCCGGCATACATCAGTGCCGCGATCGCCTCGAGGTAGCTCTCCCGGGAGGCATGGTCGTCCAGGCCCTCCAGTTCGCGCGCCGTGTCGAGCAGCGCCCAGGCGGTGTCGCGCACCGGCGGCGCCCCGGCCTCACCCGAGCGGCTGCGCACGAAGTCCATCTGCGCGCGCACCCGCGCCACCTGTGCGCGGGCAAGCTTGCTCAGCGGACCGCGCTCGGCCAGGTCGAGCAATTCGCGGGCCGCCGCCGGTGCCGCCGCATCGCGCTTGGCCTGCGCGGCGGCCAAAGCCCGCGCACCGCGCCGGTCCGGATCAGCGGTCAGGATCGCCGCCCGTTCGAGGAAGGCTGCCGCTGCGGCCATTCCGCCGCGGCCCTGCGCGCGTGCCGCCGAACTCTCCAGCTCGGCGGCCACTGCATCGTCGGGGCCTGCCGCCGCGTTGGCGGCGTGCCAGGCCCGGCGGTCCGGATCGGCCTGCGGATCGGTGGCCTCGGCCAAAGCCCGATGGATCTCTCTGCGCTCGGTCAGCTCGGCAGCGCGATAGGCGGCCGATCGCAGCAGCGGATGGCGAAACCGCATCCGGGGGCCGAATTCGATGACGGCGGCCGCTTCGGCCGGGGCCAGCGCGTCGACGGGGATACCGAGCACCGCGGCGGCCCGCAGGAACAGTGCCGCATCCCCCACGGGCTCGGCCGCCGCCACGAGCAGCAGGCGGCGCGTCGCGTCGGGCAGTCCCTGGATCCGCCGCACGTAACCGGTCTCGATCGCGCCGGGCGACGACGCCGAGCCGGCGAGCCAGAACCCGCCGGCCAGCTCGGTGCTGGAGAAGTTTCGCGGAACCTCCAGCAGGGCAAGAGGATTGCCACGTGTTTCGGCGACGATGCGGTCGCGCACCGGCGGGTCGATGCCGCCGAGTAACACCGAGTCCAGCAGCGCGCGGGCATCGCTGTCGGACAGCCCTCCGACGGTGAGCTCCGGCAGTCCGGCCAGCACCTCGGCGCCGTCGTCACGTGCGGCGAAGACCAACGCGATCGGCTCGGCCAACAGCCGGCGGGCCACGAAGCCCAGGGTCTGTACCGACACCTGGTCGAGCCATTGCGCGTCGTCGACCACACACAGCAGCGGTTTCCGTTGCGCGGCCGCGGCCATCAGGCTGAGCACCGCCAGGCCGACCAGGAAGCGGTCGGGCGCCTCGCCCACTCCGCGGCCGAAGGCGACCTCCAGCGCATCCCGCTGTGGTGCGGGTAGGTCTTCCGCGTGGTCCATCAGCGGCGCGCACAACTGCTGCAGACCGGCGAACGCCAGCTCCATGTCGGACTGCACACCGGCGACGTGCAGGACGCGAAACGCCGATGCCTGCGCCACGAGGTGACCGAGCAGCGCGGTCTTGCCGACCCCCGGCTCGCCGCGCAGCACCAGCACCTGCGAGTCACCCGATCGGACGGTGGCGATCACCGTGTCCAGCACCCGGCACTCGGACGCGCGCCCGCGCAGCTGCGCGGCGCGTCCGTCGCTGGAGATAGGCACCACCGTCTGCCCCTAGCGGACCTCGCCGGATTTTCCGGACTCGATCGTAGCGAGGGTTCGCGGGGCGGACCTAACCGCTGACGAAGGCGACAGTGTCGTGCACGTCCACGATCGTCCTTATGACGTGGCCGCCGTCTGCAGGATCCAGTCCTCGAACCGGGTGTCGAACAGGGTGGCGCCCGGGCCGGGTACCAGCGTGCGCTCGTCGATGTCGATGCCCCAGTACTGCGCGGCCGGGTCGGCCACCACGGTGCGGCCGTCTCCTCGCGCGGTCAGCGCGGTCCGGATGAGGTCGGGGAGCAAGACCATGTCCGGCCCGCCGATCTCGACGACCCTGTTCACCGGATCGCCGACCGCGGTGATGGCGAGGCCTTCGGCGACATCGGCCGCGGCCATCGGCTGGAAGAACTTCGGCGGCAACACCACGGTGTCACCCACGGTTGCCGAGTCGGCCAACGTGTTGAGGAACTCGAAGAACTGCGTGGCATGCACGATCGAGAACGGGATCGGGCCTTCGGCGATCAGATTCTCCTGGACGAGCTTGGCCTGAAAGTACCCGCTGTGCGGCGCGAGGTCCGCGGTGCCCACCACCGAGAGAGCGACATGGTGACCGACGCCGGCGTCCTTTTCGGCGGCAAGCAGGTTCGTGGTCGCCGTGCGGAAGAACTCGATGGCCGAGTCGTCCAGCGCTGGGGAGTTGGAGACGTCGACGACGACGGACGCGCCGGCCACGGCCTCGGCCAGTCCCGCACCCGTAAGGGTGTCCACTCCGGTCGAGGGCGCCGCGGCCACGGCATCGTGTCCGCGTTCGGACAGGGCCTGCACCAGTTTCGACCCGATCAGGCCGGTGCCACCGATAACGACGATTTTCATGATCCGCCCTTTCTGGCTTGTGGAGCCGGTCAGCTCCCTGACGGCCAGAACTACCCGGCGCGGGAAAACTCATCCCGGGCCCGCGGTCAGGCGGTGTGGGCGGTCAACTCCACCGACGGTTCCTCGGCTGCCGTCACCAGGCTGTACAGCGGGGCGCCCCACGCGTGCGGACCGCCCAGGGCCGGCGCATACGCGGTGTGGATGGCGACGGTTGCCGGGGTCACCTTCCGGTCGGGGTCGTAGTCGCAGACCGGGTCGCCGACGTCACAGACGCTGATCGTGCGCACCCCGACCGAGGGCGGCAGCGTCGCGGTGTTGGTCGAGGCGAGGAACGAATGTTCTTGGGCGACCCCTTCGCCGATTCCCTGCGCGACGGCCGTCGATCCCAGTTTGATCGTCGTGTCGACGGGCAGCCGGTCGCCGTCGGCGATCAACAGCGCCGCCGCCAGGTGCGGATCGTCGGCGAGGTCGTAGAGATTACGGTGCACGATCATCGCGCCCTGTGAGTAGCCGGCCAGGATCACCTTGCTGTCCGGGCAGCGCAGGGTGAACGCCTTGTACTGGGCGGCGGTCGCATCGGTGCCGTCGCCGACGCTGCCGAGGAAACCCAGCCAGCCGCCCAGGCCGCCCTCCAACGGAACCGGCGCGGCGGGGTATTGGACGGCCTCGGCATCGATGGTCCGGCCGTCGGCGGCGAGTTGCGACTTCAGCTGTTGGTAGGTCTGGTAGACCACCGAACCCATCCCGCCATTGGCGGTGAGGCCGGCCCCGTCGCGTTGCCCGGATCCGGCCGCGCCGATCCAGTGGAAGTCGGCGCAGCCGGGTGCCGCCGATGCGCTACCGGTGACGAGCCCGGCCAGCCCGACTCCCGCGGCCAGCACGACGGCTCCCAGACGCCCCATCACCATGATTTCCCTCCACGCGTGTCAGCATCTTGATCGTTCGTCGCGGGCCCGATCGTTACTCCCGCCTGGCGGGCGGGCCGAACCACCTGGTGAGCGCGTCGGTCAACCCGTGTGCGGAGCCGTCACCCACCCAGGCGACATGTCCGTCCGGCCGGATCAGGACGGCGCCGGCAGGCTCGACTTGTCCCAGCACCGGAAGCTCCCACTCGTCGCCGCAGCCGGCCTGCACCAACCGAATTCGATCGCGCCATCCGGTGATGTCGATCTCACCGGTACGCCCGAGGTCGACGAGCACGGGTCGGGCGTCGTGCAGGAGCTCGAACACGCGCACCGGGCCGGTCGCGGTGTGCAGTTCGAGATCCGGCATGCGCCTGCCCAGCAGCGGATGCCCGTCCCCGAGGTCGTAGGAGATGTCCAAACCGGACATCCTGGCACCGTAGATCCGGCGCGGTTCATCCATGGCGAGCAGCTCGGAGACGTTGCCGTGCAACGCTTGTGTCCGGTCGTCGGTACGCAGCAGCGCAATCTGCGCCATCGTGGTCTGCAGCACCCGGGCCGCCACGGGGTGTCGTTCGGTGTGGTAGGTGTCCAGCACGCTGTCCGGTGTGCGCCCATCTGCCACCGCCGCCAATTTCCAGCCCAGATTCACCGCATCCTGCACTCCGGTGTTCAGACCCTGCCCACCCACCGAGTGGTGGATGTGGGCGGCGTCACCGGCCAGCAGCACCCGCCCGGCACGGTAGGCCGCCGCCTGCCGCGTCACGTCGGTGAATCTGGCGATCGAAGTGGGACTGTGGATTCCGAAGTCGGTTCCGTAGACCGCAACGAGGCCCCTGCTCAGGTCGGCCAGCGTGGGTTCGGTGACCGCGGCCGGCTGCCGCTCGGTGACCATCACCCGGACCGGCTCGCCGGGCTGCCTGCGGTCCAGGCCGTGGATGCCGACGGCGTCGCGGCGGATGCCCAGCGGTGGCTCGTCGCGCATCTCCACTTGAGCGATCAGGTAGCTCGTCGTCGGGTCCCATCCGGGGAAGTCGATTCCGGCGGCCTTGCGGACCGTGCTGCGGCCGCCGTCGCAGCCCACCAGATACCGGGCCCGCATCCTGCCGCCGTCGGACAGGTGCACGTCCACACCGGTGTCGTCCTGGGTGAAACCGGCAACCTCGAGCCCCCGGCGGATCGGCACCGCCAACTCGTCGACCCACTCAGCCAGCAGGCGTTCGATATCCTTCTGCCACAGCGCAAGTCCGTAGGGATGCGGTGTGGGAAAGTCGCTGATGTCCAGCCGGATCTGGGCGAATCCCGCGAGTTGCGCCACCTGTCCGGCGGCCAGGAACCGGTCAGCGATTCCTCGTTGGTCGAGCACTTCGATGGTCCGGCTGTGCAGACCGCCGGCCCGCTGGCCGACCACCTCCTGGTTGGTGCGGCGCTCGACGATCGCCACGTCGACTCCGGCCAGTGCGAGCTCGCCGGCCAGCATCAGCCCGGTCGGGCCGGCCCCCGCGATCACGACGGCGTGTTCGGGTCCAAATTGACGCACTTGCCTACCCCCATGCAGTGAATTTTCCTTTCGGCCAGCGATTTTGCGCGCTACCCGGGGTCTTGCCGCAAGCCCCCCGGTGCGCTATATGTTGAAAGTGGCGCAACGCCGCAGCCGCACAGAATCCTGGGGGACGGCAGCGCCGGTCATTCGTCCTCGCATTTCACTCCGCTGATCGCTGCCGCACTCCCGGCGGTGGCATGAGCGTGGACGGAAGCGTGTGGTCAACGGCCACAGGTCATTTCGTAGGATTGTCGCCGCCCAGGTATCACGGCAGCCCCTGGTGGACGACGTCGGACGCTAAGGCATCGTCACCGCGGTGTTCGCGACGACCCGGCTTCGGTGCGTCGCGAATCACCCTCCAGAAGTCGTGGTCACGACCGGGCGTTCGTCACGGCATCGCTTCGGGGGTGGGTTCCGGCCTGCAAACCCCCGCGCCGTGCCGCATCATCGGGGGGATGACAAAGGTCGCTGTGGTGACGGGAGCGGCGTCCGGAATCGGAGCCGCAGTCAGTGCCGAACTCGCCGAACACGGCTGGACGGTGGCCGGGCTGGACCTGCGACCGGCGCCGGACCTGGCGGCATCGACGGTGGCCGACGTCTCCGATCCGGCACAGGTGCGCGCCGCGATCGGCGCCATCCGTGCAGAGCTCGGACCGATCGGCGCGGTGGTCACGGCGGCCGGTCATTACGAGATGGCACCGGTTTCACAGATCAGCGTCGAATCGTGGACCCGCATGCTGCGCGTACATCTCGGTGGGCTGCGCAACGTCGTCCACGCGGTGCTGCCCGAGATGATCGACCGCCGCAGCGGCGCCGTCGTGGCGATCTCCTCGGAGCTGGCGATCGGCGGCGGGGACGGCGACGCACATTACGCGGCGGCCAAAGGCTGCGTGATCGGCTTTGTGCGGAGCCTGGCCGCCGAGGTCGCCCCGAGCGGGGTGCGGGTGAATGCGGTGGCACCCGGGCCGACCGACACACCATTGCTGGCGGCGGACTCGCCCTGGCGCGATCCGGCATATCTGGCCACGCTGCCCGCGGGCCGGCTCTGCACACCCGAGGATGTCGCCTATGCGGTGCGCTTCCTGATCGACGGGCCGGGCTACTGCATCGGAGAAGTGCTGTCCCCCAACTGCGGAGCGGTGATCTGAGTGATGTCCCGACAGGTCGCCCTGGTCACCGGGGCCACTCAGGGGATCGGCAAGGCGATCGCCGAACGGCTGGCCGCCGACGGGTACCGGGTGGGTGTCAATGGCTTGCCCGACGACGCCCAGATGACCGAGGTCGCCGACGCCGTGGGCGGGTTCGCGGTTCCCGCCGACATGGCCGACCCTGGCTCGGTCGGGGGCGCGGTCGCGGCGGTCGAGCAGCAGTGGGGTCCGATCGCGGTGCTGGTGTGCAACGCGGCGTACATGTCGATGGCCGCGCTCGGCGATCATGACGAGGCCGATTGGTGGAAGGTGGTCGACACCAACCTCGGTGGGACGTTTGTCACCATTTCCGCGGCGCTGCCCGGGATGCGGCGGCGTGGGGGCGGCCGTATCGTCATCGTCACGTCGGAATGGGGCGTCACCGGCTGGCCCCGAGCTACCGCGTATGCGGCGTCGAAAGCGGGCCTGATCGCCTTGACCAAGACCCTCGGGCGCGAACTCGCACGGGAGAACATCGCGGTCAACGCGGTGGCACCCGGCGTGATCGACACCCCACAACTCGAGGTCGACGCCGCCGACGCCGCGATCAGCCTCGCCGACATGCACCACCGTTACGCCCGCGAGATACCGGTGGGCCGGATCGGAGCACCGGCCGAGATCGCGCAGACGGTGGCGTATCTGGCGTCGCCGAGCGCGGGGGCCTTTGTCGGACAGACCGTTGCGATCAATGGAGGAACCACCCGATGCCGAGTGTGACCGCGCGGCCCGCGGAACCTGTCGCCTGGCCCGCCGGCAAGCGCGCCGCCGCCAGCTTCACCTTCGACGTCGACGCCGAATCGGCGGTGCTGAACCTGAACCCGGCCCACGCCGACCGGATGTCGGTGATATCGCATCAGGCCTACGGCCCCCTTGTCGGTGTGCCCCGCCTGCTGGCGATGCTGGCGCGCCACGGCGTCACCTCGACATTCTTCGTGCCCGGCTATACCGCCGTGCGTTATCCGGATGTCGTGCGCGCCATCGTGGACTCCGGTCACGAAGTGGCCCATCACGGTTACCTTCACGAAGTTCTCACCGGCAAGACGGCCGAGCAGGAGGGCGCGATTCTGGATCGGGGCAGCGAGGTGCTGGCCGAACTCACCGGAGAAGTGCCGGTCGGGTTCCGGGCACCCATGTGGGAGCTGAACTGGCAGTCCCCCGCGCTGCTGGCCGAACGCGGATTCCTCTACGACACCAGCTTGATGGACGCCGATCACCCGTACGAACTCCGGGTCGGGACCGACGGCCGGCTCGTCGAGATCCCGATCCAGTGGGCTCTCGACGACTGGGAGCAGTACTGCTACCTCCCCGACATCTCCGGGACCGGGCTGATCGAAAGCCCCCGCAAGGCCGCCGAGATCTGGCGCCTCGAGTTCGAAGGGTTGCGGGCGGTGGGTGGGTGCTTTGTGCTGACCAACCATCCGTTCCTGTCCGGTCGGCCATCGCGCACCGCCGCGCTCGAAGAGCTCGTCGAACATGTGGCGTCCTGCTCGGATGTCTGGGTGGCGCCGCTGCGCGAGATCGCCTCGCATGTACGGAGTTTGAACCTGGACCCACGCGCGATTGTGCGGCCGGATCCCGGCGACTTCTAGACGGCCTCGTACGCCGCGGCGAAGAACCCCAGTTCCAGGCGCATCGCGCGCCGGTAGGCATGGTGGACCGCGGCGGAGTCACTGGCCTGCTCGTCGAGAAGCGCCTCCAGCAACCGGGCGATGTTCTCGAAGTCCGGGTCGGCGTAGGTTCGCACCCACTGCGCGTAGGGACCCGCGGTCGCGGCGTCGAGCGATTGGCCCAGCCAGGCGTACAACCGCATGCAGGGCGTCATCGCCGCGTAGATGACACCGACCTCGTGCGTCGCGGCGGTGGCCAGCAGGAACTCGGTGTAGGCCGAGGTCGCCGGCAGCGGTTGCACACCGGCCATGTCGATGCCCCAGGACGCGGCGTAGGACGCGTGCAGCCCGAGTTCCTCCCGGACCCCGCCGATAAGATCCGCGAGCGCCAGTACCGACCGGGTGTCGGCGCTACGCGCCAGCGCCAAAGCATAAGCGCGAGCGAATGATTCGAGAAAGAAGGCATCCTGGGCGAGGTAGGCCGCGAACCGCTCCGTGGGGAGCGTGCCGTCCCCCAGACCACGGACAAAGGGGTGGGCCAGCACTTCGGCGGCCAGGTCGGCGTTTTCAGACCACAACTGCGCAGACATCGACATGCCCGCCGAGCCTAATCGCGATGCGCGCCTGCCAGCAGCACGCGGGCCACCCACTCCACATGGTTCAGTGATTCGTCGAGCGTGAGCCGCTTTGCCCGCAAACCGGCCAGCGCGGCGCTCAGCGCGGCATTGAGGCCGAAGGTGACCTGCGGAATGATCTCGGGCGCAAGGCCTGCCAGCAGGCGATTGAACAACTCGACGTTGGTGCGTTCCATCTGATCGATCGACGAGCTCACCTCGGGGTCCGTCGACGTCATCATCTGCAGCATCAGCGCGGTCATCTCGGGGTTGCGGTTGAACGCGCGTTGCGCGCGGCGCAGATAGTCCAGCACCGCGGGCAGCGGGTCGCCGTCGCCGGCACCACCGCCGGCCAGGACCCGGCGGGTCAGCCGCTTCTGCCAGTCCTCGAGCGCGGCGGCCAACAGATTCTCTTTCGAGCTGAAGTAGCGGTACAGGGTGGCCAGCGCGACACCCGAGCGATGCGCCACATCGCGCATCTGCACGGCGTCCGCGCCGACGTCGGCGATCAGCGAGATCGTCTCCTCGATGATCTTGGCGCGGCGGGCCAACTGGCCGCTGGTCATGCCCGACAGCGGGGCGACGCGGCCGGCCGGCGACACCAAATCGGGTGCGGGCGTGTTGACGGTGCCACCTCCGGTTCGGTTTCCAGCGGCCAGAATGGGAAGAACGCGCTTCTGCGATCCTACGCCACGGTGATGCATCGTACACCCATTACAGCAGCTAGAAGGCCCAGCTATCTTGACAGCAAGTAGAACCGTGTTTCACTATTGAGCGAATGACGGCGCCCGTCGCTGTCTCTTGATGGGAGGACCCGATGGCCGGACCGGTCGGTCTGCCGGTAATCGACACGATGATCGGATTCCCGCATGAGGGGACCGCTCAGTACGACTTCATTCGCAAGCAGACCAAGGATCGCCAGTCCAAAGAGGACTTCGATTTCCCGGTCGAGTACATGTTCAAGGACGTGCCCAAAGGCCTGCCCACCGACGACCCGGTGTCCCTGCTGCTGCAGCAGATGGACCGGTTCGGCATCGAGAAATCGATGATCGGTGTGAGCGAGGGCTCAGCCGCAGAGCTGGCGCTCAAGATGTTCCCCGATCGGTTCATCGCCTCGGGCAATGTCAACGACCCGAACGACGTCATGGGCACCGTCACCAACATCCGCCGGGAATACGAGACGTACGGCATCCGCGCTGTGTCGTGTTTCCCGTCGGGCACCTTTCCCCAGGTGCCGATCGACGACCCGAAGATGTACCCGGTCTACGCGACCTGCGTCGAACTGGGCCTCCCGATCTTCTGCTGTGCCGGTGTCCCCGGACCTCGCATTCCGATGGCACCGCAGGAAGTTTCGCGCATCGACATCGTGATGTTCGATTTTCCCGACCTGGTCTTCGTCACCCGTCACGGGTGCGAACCCTGGCAAGACCTCGCGGTGAAGCTGATGCTCAAGTGGCCCAACCTGTACTACTCGACGTCGGCGTTCGCACCGAAGTACTACCCCAAGGAAATCATCGACTACGCGAACACCCGCGGCGCCGACAAGATCATCTACGCCGGCTACTTCCCGATGGGCCTGTCGCTGGAACGCATCTTCAGCGATCTGCCCACGGTGCCGTTCAAGGACGAGGTGTGGCCGAAGTTTCTGTACGGCAATGCCGCTCGGATTCTAGGACTGGAGAACTGACATCCAATGGCGTTAGCAATCACCACCGAGCAGGAGCAACTGGCGCAAGCCGTCACCCAGTTCGCGGCCCGGCACGCCCCGATCGACAAGACCCGGGCCGCCCTCGACTCGATCGCAGCAGGTGAATTGCCGACGTGGTGGGAGGAATTCACCGCCAACGGCTTCCACGCAGTGCACCTTCCCGAAGAGGCAGGCGGCCAGGGCGGGACGCTGGCGGATACCGCCTGCGTCATCGAGGCCGCTGCGGCGGCGTTGCTGCCCGGCCCGCTGCTGAGCACCGTGATGGCCAGTGCTGTGGCAGCTCTTGCCGATGACTCGGCGGCGGCGTTGGTGGCAGACCTCGCCGGCGGGGCGACGGCGGTGGTCGTCTTGCCAGAGGATTCGAGCGTGCGCGCGGTGTCCGGCGGTGCGGGGTGGCGACTGACCGGTTCCATCACCAGCACGCTGGGACTGCTTGCTGCACAACACATCCTGCTCGCAGCTCAGGCCGAGGACGGCGCCGAGCGGTGGTTTGTGCTGGACGCGAGCCCAGACCTCGCCGTCCAGCAGCAGCGCGGCACCGACTTGAGCACCGACGTCGGCACCCTCACCCTCGACAATCACCCGGTGGACACCCAGATCACCGGGATCGACACCGAACGGGCTCGCTGCGTCGTCGCCGCACTGACGGCGTGCGCGTCGGCCGGCACCATCCGCAAGGGCGTCGAGACCGCGGTGAACTACATCCGCACCCGCGAGCAGTTCGGTAAGCCGGTCGGCTCGTTCCAGGCGCTGCAACACAAGGCTGCCGTGCTGCTGGTCAATTCGGAGCTCGCATCGGCGTCGGCCTGGGATGCGGTCCGGGCGATCGACGAGAGCCTCGAACAACACCGACTGGCCGCCGCGTCGGCCGCGCTGATGGCGGTCTGCGCCGGCCCGGACCTGATGCTCGACGCGCTGCTGATGTTCGGAGCCATCGGCTACACCTGGGAACACGACACCCACCTGTACTGGCGGCGGGCCACCAGCCTGGCGGCGTCGGTGGGGTCGACTCCCCGCTGGGCCCGAGCGGCGGGGGAACTTGCTCGAACGCTGAAACGCTCGACGGCAGTCAATCTCGGTGACGTCGAGTCGGAGTTCCGGGCCAGGATCGCCGCCACACTCGATCAGGCGTCAGCGCTGCAGAACGAGACGCCGACCGATGATGTCCGGGCGCCGGGTCTGGCCTACGGTTCGCAGCGCGACCTTCTGGCCGAGGCTGGTCTGGTGGCCCCGCACCTGCCCGCCCCGTGGGGCATCGCCGCATCGCCCGTGCAACAGGTGATCATCACCGAGGAGTTCGACAAGCGCGGGATGGTCCGGCCGTCGCTCAGTATCGCGGAATGGATCCTGCCTTCGATCCTCAGCAGCGGAACCGATGGACAGCGTGAGCGATTCGCCTGGGACATGCTGCGCGGAACCAAACGATGGTGCCAGTTGTTCAGCGAGCCCGGTGCCGGCTCGGACCTCGCCTCGCTGGTCACCCGCGCCCAGAAGGTCGAGGGCGGTTGGCTGGTCAACGGCCACAAGATCTGGACCTCGTCGGCACACGTCGCGCAGTTCGGTGCCATGCTGGCCCGCACCGACCCCGATGCGCCGAAACACCGGGGCATCAGTTACTTCTTGGTCGACATGTCCTCTCCGGGCATCGAGATCAGCCCGATCAAGCAGGCCAGCGGTGAATCCCATTTCAACGAAGTGTTTCTCACCGACGTGTTCATTCCCGACGACATGCTGGTCGGTGAGCCCGGGCACGGCTGGGACCTGGCGGTGGCGACCATGGCCGTCGAACGTACGGCGATCAGCAACTATGTCACCATCGATCGCTCGCAAGCGCTTCGGCGGATGGCCGATGCCGACGGCCCCGATCACGACACGATCCTGCAGGCGCTCGGCGGAATCGAAGCACACACCACCGCGATCAAGGCGATGGTCCTGCGCGAAACTCTGCGGTTGGTGCAGGGCCAGGGTCCCGGTCCAACCTCCAGTATCGCCAAGTACGCGATGGTGCTGCTGCTGCGCCGGGCCGCTACTGCGAACCTCGGGCTCACCGGACGTCTTGCGATGCTGGAGGATTCAGATCCTGCGGTCATCAAGCCCTACTTCGACATGCCGTCGGAGCTCATCGGCGGCGGCACGGCAGAGATCCAGCTCACCATCATCGCCTCGATGATCCTGGGCCTGCCACGGAAATAGCCGGAAAGGACACCGCCCCATGACCACTGCGCTTCCGTTCAAGTTCTTCGACTGCGACAACCACTATTACGAAGCGCAGGACGCGTTCACCCGCTACATCGACCCGAAGCTGAAGAAGCGCGCCATTCAGTGGGCACAGCTCGACGGTCGGCAACGACTGATGGTCGGCGGCAGGGTCAACCGGTTCATCCCTAATCCGACGTTCGACCCGGTGGGTAAACCCGGCGCCCTCGACGAGTACTTCCGTGGCCGCAATCCGCACGGCGCGGACCTCAATTCGCTGTTCGGCGAGCTCGAGCCGATCCGTCCGGAGTATCGGGACCGGGACGCCCGGCTGGCGGCGATGGACGCCCAGGGCATGCAGGGCTGCATCATGCTGCCCACCCTCGGCGTGGGCATGGAGCAGGCGTTGCTGCCGGATTTCGACGCCACCGTCGCGACGTTCAAGGCGTTCAACCGCTGGCTGGACGAAGACTGGGGGTTCGCCTACCAGGAGCGGATTTTCACCGCGCCGTACATCACGATGTGCCAGCCGGCCAACGCGGTGCGCGAACTCGAATGGGCTCTGGAACGCGACGCCCGCTTCATCGTCATGATTCCCGGCCCGATCACCACCGAGGTCGGCATGCGCCCGCCCGGTGATCCGATGTTCGACGAGTTCTGGCAATTGGCGAACGATTCCGGCATCACGGTGTGCTACCACTCCGGTGAGACCTACTACTCGAAGTTCATGCCGGCGTGGGGCGAGTCGGATTACATGATGTCGTTCAACGCATTGCTGGGCTTCCGGAGTCTGTTCAGCGGGGACGCGATCCAGGACACCTTCGCCAACCACCTGCACAACGGCTTGTTCCTGCGGTTCCCGAATCTGCGGATGGCGTGTATCGAGAGTGGTTCGACGTGGGTGTTCCATCTGTTCGAGAAGCTGACCAAGTCGTGGGGTCAGATCCCGTTCATCTACCGGGAGGACCCCCGCGAGACCTTCAAGCGCCACGTGTGGGTGTCGCCGTTCTACGAAGACGAGCTGGCCAGCCTGCTGAAGCTGATGGGAGACGAGCACATCCTCATGGGCTCGGACTATCCCCACGTCGAAGGTCTGGCCGAACCCGCTTCCTACATCAAAGATCTGGAGAACTTCGACTACACACCAGAGCAGTGCCGCAAGGTCATGCGGGACAACGGGATCGAGCTGTCGATTCGCCGGCCGGTGTAGACCCGCTTCGTGAAGGTCGCCAAGGCCGGTCTGGTCGCCATGCTGCTCGAGGCCGGTGAGGAGAACGCCGCCGTGCTACTCGCCCGCTCGACGCTGCCGGACGAACTGGACACCGACACCGATCTCGACGTGCTGCTGACGTTCGGGCTGGACCGCGAGCAGGTGGACGAGGTGGCCCGCATGACCGTCGGGGCGATCGTGCCTGAGGATGTGAACACCCGGCGCCGGCGCGACGAGATGGACAAGACCATCTCGCGGCGGTGGGCGCAGCTGGTGGACCGCTGGCTGACCTGAGTCCTGGGCCTCCAGTGTGGGGGTTGTGCACGAATTTCGGAGATAATCCGTGCACAGGGCCCACAGTCGGCGGACCCTGAGCTCGGCGATACCTGCTAGCCGGTAGGCCGGTTGGCGGACAGCGGTCGCCCATCCTGGGTGCCAGCGTCGATGTGCCGACCGCCCCGGTCGCGGGACTCTTGTTCCCGACAGCGACTCATCGGGAGGAACGATCATGAAGCTCAGCATGTTGGCCGCCGCAGGGATATCCGTCGCCGGGTTGCTGGGCCCGCAGGCGACTCCGATTGCCGCCGCGGATAATTCGTGCCCGGACGTGGAGGTCGTGTTCGCCAGGGGAACCTTCGAGGCGCCCGGGGTCGGCGCCACCGGGCAGGCCTTTGTCGACGCCTTGACCACCCGGTTGAACGGCAAGGAGACCGTCGGTGTCTACCCGGTCAACTACCCGGCGTCACTGGACTTCCAGCAGGCGGCTCAGGGGGTCGCCGACGCCAGCAACGAGATCGAATCCCTTTCGGCGAGTTGCCCGAACACCAGCATCGTGCTGGGCGGCTATTCGCAGGGCGCCGCGGTGGCCGGCTACACCACCACCGAGACCGTCCCGGCGGGCTTCGTGCTGCCCACCGGTGTCAGCGGGCCGATGCCGCCTGCCGTCGCCACCCATGTCGCGGCGGTCGTGTTGTTCGGGACGCCGGCAGACTGGGTCGTCGGCCTGGCCGATCATGCCGCCCCGCCGATCACCATCGGTCAGCTGTACGAGCCCAAGACCCTCGAGCTGTGCGCGCCGGGTGACCCGGTGTGCGCCCCCGGCGGTTTGGACCGCTCTGCCCACAGTGCCTACAAGAGCAACGGGATGACCGATCAGGCGGCCGAGTTCGTGGTCAATGCCCTGGCCAACGCGCCGGGACCACGGCAGCAGACGGTCTGATCGCGGCAGTCGGGATGCAATTCGGGGGCGCGGACGCTTTTCCCTGAGGGACGCCGACGAAGGCAGGGCAGCGATGTACGACCTCGAGAAGACGATCACCGACCGCCGGTCCATCCGGTTGTTCCTGCGGGACAGGCCCGTGCCCCAGGAGCTGGTCATGGAGTCGCTGGAACTGGCGATCCGCGCGCCGTCCAACTCCAACGTGCAGCCGTGGCACGTGGTGTTCGCCTCCGGTCCGGCCCGCGACCGGTTGGCCGAGGCACTGCTCGAACAGGCCGACATCGCGGCGCCGAACGTTCCGGAGTTGCCCGCGGCGTTCGCCCATCTACGCCGCGAGCTCGGTGCGCTGGTCTACGGCTCGATGGGGATCTCCCGCCACGACGCCGAGGCCAGACGTCTTGCGGTGCTACGCAACTGGGAGTTCTTCCGCGCCCCGCTGGCCGGCATCGTCTGTATGCACCGCGACCTCGGTTACGTCGACGCGGTCGGGGTGGGTATGTTCCTGCAGACCTTCCTGCTCGGGCTCACCGCGCGCGGACTCGGCAGCTGCGTGCAGGTGTCGGTGGCCGGGTATCCCGATGTGCTGCGCGAGCACCTGGGCATCGGGGACGACATGCGCATCCTGTGCGGCGTGTCGATCGGCTACCCCGATCCGGAGTTCGCCGCCAATCAGCTTGCGGTGCCTCGTAATCCACTCGATGCCAACGTCGTCTTCCTGGACAGCTGATCAGCGGGACAGGTCCCATTGGCCGAAGTCGGGCGCCAGGACGTCGTCGACGTCGACATTGACACCGTCGATGAGGGCCCCCGGGTCGGACGCGGTGACCACCTCGGTCTGAAAGAGCACGGCGGCGGGTTCGCGCGCGCCGCCGGACCAGGCCTTCGTCTGCCACGCCCAGCGGTACCCCGGCGCACTGGAATGCCCGATCACCCCGTCACCGATCGCCCATCCGCATTGGCGGACTCCGCCGTAGATACCGGTGCGCTCGACACCGAGGACCGAATTGATGCCGCGAAACCACGGCAGCGCAGCCGATTTCCACGTGTCCGCGGAGATGTCCTCGTCGACGCTGAAGAAGATCGGCGCGGAATCCGGACCACCCGCGGCGGCGTGCAGCCGCAGGCGCCGTCTGGGCGTCGGCCACACCCCCGTTGTAGCCACGAGTGAAGTCCGACGGGGTGGGCCAGCCCGGTTTGCCGAACTGGTAGCAGCTGACCACATGCAGACCCGCCGCGATCAAGCCGTCGGTGTAGGACCGGGTGACCGGCTTGAAATCGAACGTGGCGCCCGGGCGCAGTTCGGACACGTAGACCAGCGCCCCGCCGTACCCCGCCGCCTTGATCTGTTCCGGCGCGACCTGCCGCACGGCGAAGTCGACGAGCCGCAGACCATCGGCGCTCGCCCTCGGCGCGCCGAGGACCGCGGCGCCCGCGAACGCCGTGAGGGCATACTTGACGACGTCGCGGCGCGAGGCGACCGGCGTCACGACCGGGTCGGGATCAGCGAGGGGTCGCCGACGCCGATGGTGATCTGGGGGTTCGCCGCCGGGTCGAGCCAGGTCAGGATCGACTTCATCTCCTCACGGCCGATCGCGACGCATCCCCAGGTCGGGTTGCCGTCGGTGACGTGCAGGAAAATCCCGGCCACCTTGCCCGGGATGCGTTGCGGATTCGAGGTGATGTTGACCGCGTAGTCGTAGACCGGCCCGGAGTCATAGAGGTTTTCGGCGATACCGGACGGCTTGCCGGGGCTGCGCACATGGGTGTTGTAGGTGGGCGATTTCGCGTCTTCGTCCCACCAGTCCTGGTTGGTGGCCTGGAAGTACGGCATCTTGGTGCCCGGATCGGGTTGGCGGCCGAAGGCCTGATCGAAACCGAATGTCCCGGCCGGGGTGCGATAGACGCCGTCGGCCGGCGCGCCGACGCCCAGTTCGCCCACCTTGGCCGGCGTCGGACCCAGCACCGCTTTCCAGTCCTGCCCCACCCGCTGGTAGGCCGTCAGGGTGCCGGTGGTGGCGTTCGCGGCGGGGACTCCGACGACGATCCACTGCGAGGTCGCCACGGCGGGCTCCGCCCCGGCCGGTGCGGCGACCGCCAGGCTGACCAGCACCGCACCGATCCCGGCCACCAGATTTTTCAACGATTTCACGGGCACCCCGGGGGTCGGATCAGCGACAAGCAGGTTCATGGTAGCCGCACGCCACGGGCAGATCGGCGCAGCGAAATGGCCTTTTCCAGCAGCCCTGCCCAGTACTGTCCTGGACCGTACTGCCGTCTCGGCTCTATGGTGGCGCTGTGACCCAGATTGCCGACCACGCCGCGGACACCTCGCCCTGGTCGCCGCGTGAGGCCGAGTTACTGGCGGCCACGCTCGTGCTGCTGCAGCAGCACGGGTACGAGCGCCTGACCGTGGACGCTGTCGCGGCGGCCGCCAAGGCCAGCAAGGCCACCGTGTACCGGCGCTGGCCGTCGAAGGGCGAACTGGTGCTGGCCGCGTTCATCGAGGGCTGCCGTCAGGTCACCGTCCTGCCCGACACCGGCACCTTGCGGGGTGACCTGCTGCGGCTGGGCGAGGCGATCACCGATCACGCCACCCGGCATTCGGCCACCATTCGCGCGGTGATGGTCGAGGTGTCCCGCGACCCGGCGCTGCGCGAGGCGATGCAGCATCAATTCCTCGACCAGCGCAAGGCGTTGATCGAGCTGGTCCTACAACACGCGGTCGACCGCGGGGAGATCGAGGCGGCCGCGATCAGCGAGGAACTCTGGGATCTGCTGCCTGGCTACCTGATCTTCCGCTCGATCGTCCCCAACCGTCCGCCGACGAAGAAGACGGTGCAGGCGCTCGTCGACAACGTCATCGTCCCGAGCCTGACCAGAACCCTGCACTGAGACAAGTCTTGCCCGGTCAGGTCCAGTACCGTACCGTACCGCCTAGAACGATCGGGTCCGCCCAGCCGTGAATCGGTCGCTCCCCGCCCAGTGTTCTCATCGCCGGTCGTCGAAAGGCTAACGGGTGCATAGGTTTGCGTTCGGAGCGCTGGCCCGCCGGGGTGGGACCCCGCCGCGATGAGCGACCACCAGGAATCCGGGCAGACCTGGACGCACCGGGCCGCGCGGGCGTGCCGGGTGCTGTGCATTCCGATCTTGCTGTTCTGGTTGGCCGTCGCCGCCGTCACCAACGCAGTGGTGCCCCAGCTCGAAGTCGTCGGTGAAGCCCACAACGTCGCCCTGAGCTCGCCCAGCGCCCCGTCGTTGCAGGCGTTCCAGCGCATCGGCAAGGTGTTCGGCGAGTTCGATTCCGACAGTGCGGCGATGATCGTGCTCGAAGGCGATCAGCCGCTCGGCGCCGAGGCGCACCAGTACTACGACACCCTGATCAAACGTATCGAGGCCGACCGCACCCACGTGCAGCACGTGCAGGACTTCTGGGGTGATCCGCTGACCGCCGCGGGAGCCCAGAGCCCCGACGGCAAGGCCGCCTACGTCCAGGTGTTCCTGTCCGGCAACCAAGGCGAGGCGCTGTCACTGGCCTCCGTCGACGCCGTGCGCGACATCGTCGACCACACCCCCGCGCCACCGGGCGTGAAGGCGTATGTGACCGGTGCCGCGGCACAGGTGGCCGATCAGTTCGAGACGGGCGACAAGGGCACCACGAAGGTCACTCTGCTGACCATCGCGGTGATCGCGATCATGTTGCTGATCGTCTACCGCTCACCGGTGACCATGATCCTGATGCTGATCACCGTGCTGATCGAAATGTCCGCCGCTCGAGGCATCGTCGCGTGGCTGGCCGACTCGGGTTTCATCGGGCTCTCGACGTATTCGACCAACATCCTCACGCTCCTGGTCATCGCGGCCGGCACGGACTATGCGATCTTCCTCGTCGGCCGCTACCACGAAGAGCGGTCGGCCGGTGTCGACCGGGAGACCGCGTACTACGACACCTACCGCGGCACCTCACACGTGATTTTGGGTTCCGGCCTGACGATCGTCGGCGCGGTCTACTGCTTGACCTTTACCCGCAACCCCTACTTCCAGAGCCTGGGCATCCCGGCCGCCATCGGTGTGTTCATCGCGCTGATCGCCGCGGTCACCCTGGCTCCCGCCGTACTGACCATCGCCAGCCGGTTCGGGCTGATGGATCCCAAGCGGCGGACCAAGACCCGGGGCTGGCGGCGCGTCGGCACGGCCATCGTGCGCTGGCCCGGGCCGATCCTGGTGGTCTCCCTCGCCATCGCCCTGATCGGTCTGCTCGCGCTGCCCGGTTACAAGACCAGCTATGACGTCGGCGCCTACATGCCCGCCGACGCCCCGTCCAACGTCGGCTACACCGCCGCCGAGCGACATTTCTCGAAGGCCCGGCTCAACCCCGAACTGATGATGATCGAGGCCGATCACGATCTGCGGAACCCGACCGACATGATCCTGCTGGAGCGGGTCGCCAAGGCCGTGTTCCACACGCCCGGTATCGCGATGGTTCAATCGATCACCCGGCCGTTGGGCACCCCGCTGGACCACAGCTCGATCCCCTTCCAGATCAGCGCCGGCAGCCTCGCCCAGATCAACAACCTGCCGTTCCAGCAGGCCCGCGCCGCCGACCTGATCAAACAGGTGGGCGAGATCGACAAGTCGATCAACATCCTGCGCCAGCAGTACACGCTGCAGCAGCAGAGTTCGGCAGCCACCCACGAGCAGGTCGAGGCGTTCCACAAGACCGTGGAAGTCGCCCAGGATCTGCGCAACAAGATCGCCAACTTCGACGACTTCTTCCGGCCGTTGCGGAACTACTTCTACTGGGAACCGCACTGTTTCGACATCCCGATCTGCGCCGCGTTTCGGTCGGTCTTCGACGCCCTGGACGGCATCGACGCACTGACTGATCAATTGGCCAATGTGACAGCGAGTTTGGACAAGCTGGATGCACTGCAGCCCAAGCTGCTGGCCCTGATCCCGCAGAACATCGACAGCCAGCAGGCCAACCGCGACCTGACCATGACCAACTACGCCACCCAGTCGGGCCTCTACGACCAGGCCGCGGCGGCGCTGGAGAACTCGACAGCTCTCGGCGCGGCGTTCGACGCAGCCAAGACCGACGACTCGTTCTATCTTCCGCCAGAAGCGTTCGGTAATTCCGAGTTTCAGCGCGGGCTCAAGCTGTTCCTGTCCCCCGACGGCAAAGCCGCCCGGTTGATCATCACCCATGACGTGGATCCCGCGACGCCGGAAGGTCTGACGCACATCGACGCGATCCGGCATTCGGCACAGGAGGCGATCAAGGGAACGCCGCTGGCCGGGTCGAGCATCTACATCGGCGGCACGGCGGCGACCTACAAGGACATCGCCGAGATGGCTCGCTACGACCTGATGATCGCCGGGATCGCCGCGCTGTCGCTGATCCTGCTCATCATGATGTTCATCACCAGAAGCCTGGTGGCGGCGCTGGTGATCGTCGGGACCGTGGCACTGTCCCTGGGCGCATCGTTCGGGCTGTCGGTTCTGGTGTGGCAGTACCTGTTCGGCATGCCGCTGTACTGGGTGGTGTTGGCACTGGCCGTGATCCTGCTGCTGGCGGTCGGCTCGGACTACAACCTGTTGCTGATCTCGCGGTTCAAAGAGGAGATCGGCGCCGGGTTGAACACCGGCATCATCCGCGCGATGGCCAGCACCGGCGGAGTGGTCACCGCCGCCGGCCTCGTATTCGCCTTCACCATGGGCTCATTCATCTTCAGTGACCTGCTGGTGCTCGGTCAGATCGGCACCACCATCGGGCTGGGCCTGCTGTTCGACACCCTGATCGTGCGGTCGTTCATGACGCCGTCGATCGCCGCACTGCTCGGCCGGTGGTTCTGGTGGCCGCTGCGCGTACGGCCACGCCCGGCCAGCTCGATGCTGCGTCCGTATGGCCCCCGGCCCGCGGTGCGTCAACTACTGCTGTGGGAAGACGACTGACGGCCCGGTTGTCAGCGAAGACACATCGTTTCCCTATCGAAATCCAGGTTTGCCCCATTTGCAACACGGGTAACTTTGGTAACAGGTGCCGCACGGCGGCGCCGCCCTCACCAGCGAAGAAAGAGCCGAATGGATTACCGCTATGAATACAGTCCTCTACTTCAGCACCCGCGGCGCCGTGTATGAGACCCGTGCCTACACCAAGGCCGATATCGATCGACTCGTCCAAGACCGACAACTGCACTGCCTGACCAGCACCGACCGCCGTTTCGACTTCTGGTTCAGCCCGTCCCGGCCGGGATGCCAGAGCCGCATCAATCAGCGCGCCACTGAATTGTTCCTGGCCACAACGAATTTCACGGCCAAGTCAGTGCCCCTGCTGCCCGGGTGCATCGTGGTCGCCACTCACGACGCCGACGGCGACCTCGACGGGCTCAGCTGGCAGCAACTCGATCTCCTGGTGCGGCGCAACCGCTCGCTGACCGACCGCGACCTGCGCATCCTCGAGCGCAGGATCGCCCGTCATGACCGCCGTCAGCCGCGTCCGGCGGCTCCGGCGGCAACCGGGCACAGCGCGCGGCCGCGCATTCCAGCAGCGCACTGATCACGTCCCAGACCTCTTCAGCCTGATCCAAATCGGCTGGCGGAGTGGACATTCCGAGTAACCTCGAACGGGGCTGACATCGGCGCACCGAATCTCGGTATGGTCGGGTAAATGGCATCCGATCGACCCGGTTGGGCGGCGCGACGCCGCGGGCTGAACATCAGCCTGCGGGGCCGGCGAGACCCCGCGTCCGGTGCAGGTCAACGCACGCGTGTTTCGTCCAGCTTGGGTGACCGGCACACCCGCAGGGTGCTTGACCTGACCATCCGGCTTGCTGAGGTGATGTTGTCCTCCGGGTCGGGCACCGCCGACGTCGTGGCCACCGCCCAAGACGTTGCCCAGGCCTACCAACTCACCGATTGTGTGGTCGACGTCTTCGTCACCACCATTTTCGTCTCTGCGCTGCCCACTGTGGACAGTCCACCCGTCACCATCGTGCGGTCGGTACAGGCACGATCCACCGATTACACCCGGCTGGCCGAACTCGACGAGTTGGTGCGGCGCATCACCGGGGGAGGTGTCTCCGTCGACGAGGCCCACGAAGCCATGGACGAACTGGCGGCGCGACCCCATCCCTATCCCCGGTGGGTCGCGACGGCGGGATGGGCCGGATTCGCGGTCGGTATTGCGATGCTGTTGGGTGGCACCTGGCTGACGTGTCTGTTGGCAGCCGTGTCGTCGGTGTTGATCGACCGTGTCGGCCGGCTGCTCAACCGCGTGGGCGTGCCGTTCTTCTTCCAGCAGGCCGTCGGCGCCTTGATCGCCACCCTGGTTGCGGCCGCGGCTTTTGTGCTGGCGGGGCAGGGACCCACTGCCCTCGTGGCCACCGGAATCGTCATGCTGCTGTCCGGGATGACGCTGGTGGGATCGGTACAGGACGCGTTGACCGGCTACATGCTGACCGCGGTGGCGCGCCTCGGCGATGTGGTGTTCCTGACCGCCGGGATCGTGGTCGGCATACTCGGCGGCCTGAAGGTCGCCGCCTTGGCCGGTATCCAGATCGAGCTCCACGTCGATGCCACCGAATCGTTTGTCACGCCGAACCGGCCGCTGCCGATCCTGCTGGCGATATCGGGTGCCGCGCTGGCGGGCGCCTGCCTGACCATCGCCAGCTATGCCCGCCCACGGGCGGTCGTCACCGCGGGGGCGGTGGCGGGCCTCGCCGAACTCCTTCTGATCAGTCTGGCGAACGCCGATCTCGGCCAGGTGGTGGCAACCGGCACCGCGGCAGTAGGCGTCGGCCTCTTGGCGACGTTTCTCTCGATCCGTCAGCAAGCACCCGCCCTGGTCACCGCGACTGCGGGCATCACCCCGATGTTGCCAGGCATGGCGGTGTTTCGGTCGGTGTTCTTTCTGGCCGTCGACAACAACTACGTCGGCGGGACAGCCCAGGCGCTGGCTGCGGCCGCCACCGCACTGGCCATCGCAGCGGGGGCGGTCATGGGTGAATTGCTGGCCTCCCCGCTGCGCTATGGCGCCGGCCGGGTGGGTGAATTCATCCGCGTCGAAGAGCCGCCCGGCCTTCGCCGGGCCGTCGGACGAGTGGTCCGCCTGCGGCCTGCCACTGGACGGGTCGTCAACCGAGGACCCCATCAACGTTCCTGGAGTGTCGCGCTGGAACCCACCCCGGCGACCGAGGCGGCCCCAGCGTTGCCCAGGCTTCATGCGGACGGATCAGACGAGCAGTAACGCCCCCCGGTTCGCGACGGCGGCACCCGCAGCATCGATTCGAATGTCCCCCGAGGGTTTCATCACGGCGAGACTGGGAACGTGCTGTGGGGTGTGCGGGCCGCACATCGCCTACCTGAGGAGGTTCCGGTGGACGCCGGGGATAGTCGGTCGTCAATCGTCGACACTGCACCGTCTCCGGCGGTGCTGAAGAGGGCAATCGCCGCGTCTGCCATCGGCAACGCAACCGAATGGTTCGACTACGGCGTCTACGCCTACGGCGTCACCTACATCTCCGCGGCGATCTTCCCCGGAGACGCACAGCAGGCGACCCTGCTGGCACTGATGACGTTCGCGGTCTCCTTCCTGGTCAGACCCCTCGGCGGGTTCGTGTGGGGACCGCTCGGCGATCGCCTCGGACGAAAGAGCGTCCTGGCGATCACCATCGTGCTGATGGCCGGCGCGACATTCTTGGTCGGCCTGGTCCCGACCTACGCCACCATCGGTGTGTGGGCGCCGATCCTGCTGGTGTTGCTGCGGATGGTCCAGGGTTTCTCCACGGGCGGCGAGTACGGGGGGGCGGCCACGTTCATGGCCGAGTACGCCCCCAGCCGCCGTCGCGGCGTGCTGGGGAGCTTCCTCGAGTTCGGCACCCTGGCCGGGTTCTCCTCGGGTGCGCTGCTGATGCTCGGATGTTCTCTGGTGCTCGGCGACGACCAGATGCAGTCGTATGGATGGCGACTTCCGTTCCTGGTGGCCGCGCCGCTCGGCTTGATCGGGGTGTACCTGCGGTCGCGACTGCAGGACACCCCCGTGTTTCGCGAATTGGAAGCCAAAGGCGGAACCGAAGCCAGCACCACCACCCAATTCCGCGACCTGCTTGCCGGGTATTGGCGTCCGGTCCTGCAGCTCGGTGGCATGGTCGTTGCCCTGAACGTGGTCAACTACACGCTCTTGAGCTACATGCCGACCTACTTGGAAAGCGAGATCGGTCTGTCCGCCGACCAGTCGCTGGTGGTACCCATCATCGGGATGCTGTCGATGATGGTCTTCATTCCCTTCGCCGGCCTGCTGTCCGACCGGGTGGGCCGCAAACCGCTGTGGTGGTTCTCCCTGATCGGATTGTTCCTCGCGGGCGTGCCGATGTTCTTGCTGATGGGCACCGGCTTGTTCGGCGCCGCAATCGGATTCGCGGTGCTGGGACTGCTCTATGTACCCCAGTTGGCCACCATCTCGGCAACCTTCCCGGCGATGTTCCCCACGCAGGTTCGCTATGCCGGCTTCGCGATCGCCTACAACGTGTCGACCTCGATCTTCGGTGGCACCGCACCGGCGATCAACGACTGGCTGATCGGCAGCACCGGCGACGCCCTGGTTCCGGCGTACTACATGATGGGAGCCTGCCTCATCGGGGCACTGGCGCTACTCAAGGTGCCCGAGACAACTCGCTGCCCCCTCAACGGCACCGCCACGCCAGGAACCGAGGACGCACCGCCGCCGGTCGCCTACGACAAGGTCCTCGCCTGACCCGGCTCCAGACAGCTACTCGGTGCTCGGGGGTGCCTCGTCGGCCACCGGTGGCGGCTGGCCCGGCCGCAGGAATCCCCACAGCGGCGATGCCCGGGTCAGCGGCCAGGTGACCACCCCGCTGACCAGGCTCCATACGCTCTGGCCCACCGACTGCGGCACCTGGTCGGGGTCCATCAGATCGTTCTCCGCCAAGGGGCTGGCATCGGCCGACACCATGAACTCGGTGAACTTGCGCAGCGAACGGCCGGTTCCCCGCAGCGCGTTGATCGCGTGCACGAATGACTTGTGCTGCACCACCTCTCGCGCAAAGGTGTCGACCGGCACGCCCAAGTGCTCGGCCACCAGGCTGTCTCGGGTGTGCAGGATGAGCCGGTGCACGTCGTCTCGCTGCGAGGCGAACGCCTCGAGGGCGAGATCGCATTCGCTGTCGAAGCCCAGGGACCGGTTGTTGAGGTTCGACGACCCGATCCGCAGCAGCCTGTCGTCGACGACCAGAACCTTGGCGTGCACATATACCGATGCCCCGCCCTTGACCGCGGGCCAGTACACGCCGAGCCTGCCGTGCTCGTCGGCCTCCCACAACAGGCGGATCAGGCGTTCCCGCGCGCTGTCCATCGATTGCTGTTCGAGCCGGCTCTCCGAACTGCGCGGCAGCACGATCACCACCTCGGGTCCGTCCGGCTCCCGCAGCCGCTCCGCGAGCGCCTCGGCCAGGCTGCGGGCAGCGAGGTACTGGTTCTCCAGGTAGATGACGTCGCGGGCGGCGGCGATCGCGGCCAGGTTCAGCGCCTCCACCTCACGGACCTCGGGACGGTCCGACAGCGCCGGCAGCGTGCGTGCGATCCCCACCTCGACATCCCGAAGTGCAGGCCGCAGCGCCGCAGGCCAAGTGTCCTGCCCGTCGGTGACTGCCGCCAACGCCTCACCGGTAGCGGCCTGCCACCGGTCGCGCGCCTGCTCGCCGAGCGCAGCGGCGGCGGCGCCGTCGACTGCCGCCGCCACTTCGTGACGCGGACCGTACGGCTCTCCGGCGGCCCGCCGGCCCGGATTGTCGGGCAGGTGCGCCCGGGTGTCCCAACGCGCGAGAGTCAGGTCGATACCGCCGCAGAAGGCGACCGAATCGTCGACCACCACGATCTTCTGGTGATGCACCGCCCCGGTCGGATGTGCCCCGTCGACGGCCAGATGCAGTCGGCGCGAGGTGATCTGGTTGATCAGCCCGACGGGCGTGACGCCGAACCAGAAGCCGTCGAACGCCGGGAGCAGTCGCAGGTTGGACTTGAGCAGGTACACCGACAACTCGGGGCGGCGCCACAGCAGCCAGTGCAGGAACAGTCCCAGGTGGTTGGGACCGGCCAACGTCGGCTCGCCGGCTTCGAACGTCATCCGGGAATCGAGATCCCACCCGATGATCATCACCCGCCGCCGCGCACCCAGCATCGCGGCTTTCACCTGCGCGAGATAGTCGGCGCCGTCCACGATCGGCGCGAACCTGTCCGCGACCGCGGTTCGCCAACATGTCTGGCCCGCCACCAGCAGCCGGTCCTGGCCAGGAGCTACCGCGTCACCCGCGGCGTCCTGCCCATCCGTCACTGTTCTGGCCTTCCCACTGTTGGCTTCCATTGGACGGCGGGAAGGTCCTCACTGTCGAGCCACGGTGCGACTCGTCACATACTGATCACCACGTGTCCAGGCGGCCCGGGCGACCGCGCCCGCGCGATTAGAGGTTTTCCCTCGTCGGCAAATACCATCGAGGTCGCAATGAGCGATCAAGACCTGGAGATCCGGACCGCCCCCGCCGGAACGGCCGCGGCGGCCCGACTGGCCGGTGAGGCCGGCCGTCGGCGGACCTTCGCCGTGATCAGCCACCCCGACGCCGGTAAGTCGACGCTGACCGAGGCGCTGGTCCTCCACGCCCGGGTGATCACCCAGGCCGGCGCGATCCATGGCAAGGCCGGACGGCGGGCCACGGTGTCGGACTGGATGGAGATGGAGCAGGCCAGGGGCATCTCCATCACCTCGACGGCGTTGCAGTTCCCCTACCGCTCGCCGGACGGGCAAGAGTGCGTGATCAACCTGCTCGACACCCCCGGGCACGCCGACTTCTCCGAGGACACCTACCGGGTGTTGTCCGCCGTCGACTGCGCGGTCATGCTGATCGACGCCGCCAAAGGTCTGGAACCTCAGACCCTCAAGCTGTTTCAGGTGTGCAAACACCGCGGCCTCCCGATCATCACCGTGATCAACAAATGGGACCGCCCCGGCCGCCACGCGCTCGAACTGCTCGACGAGATCTCCGAACGCATCGGGCTCAAACCCACTCCGCTGACCTGGCCGGTCGGCATCGCCGGCGACTTCAAGGGCGTCCTGGACCGCCGCACCGGCAATTTCATCCGGTTCACCCGCACCGCGGGCGGCGCCACCGCGGCGCCCGAAGAGCACATCGCCCCCGAGCGCGCGCATGACGCGGCCGGTGTCGACTGGGACAACGCCGTCGAAGAATGCGAACTGCTCTCCGCCGACGGCGGCGACCACGACGAGGACGCCTTCCTGCACGGTGTGACGACCCCGGTGCTGTTCACCTCGGCCGCGCTGAATTTCGGGGTGAACCAGCTGCTGGACACGCTGGTGCGGCTGGCCCCGGCCCCCGGCGGACAAGCCGACGTCGACGGCAAGGTCCGGCCGGTCGATGCGCCGTTCAGCGCGTTCGTGTTCAAGGTGCAGGCCGGCATGGACTCCGCCCACCGGGACCGCATCGCCTATGCCCGGGTGTGCTCGGGCACGTTCGAGCGTGGCGACGTGCTCACCCACGCCGCCACCGGCAAACCATTCGTGACCAAATACGCCCAATCGGTGTTCGGCCAACAGCGTTCCACCCTGGACAACGCCTGGCCCGGTGACGTGATCGGGCTGGCCAACGCGGCGGCGCTGCGCCCCGGCGACACCCTCTACCGCGACCTACCCGTGCAGTTCCCGCCGATCCCGAGCTTCTCCCCCGAGCATTTCTCGGTCGCCCGCGGCACCGATCCGAGCAAGCACAAGCAGTTCCGCAAGGGTATCGAGCAGCTCGAACAGGAAGGTGTGGTGCAGGTTCTGCGCTCGGACCGGCGCGGCGAACAGGCGCCGGTGCTGGCCGCCGTCGGGCCGCTCCAGTTCGAGGTGACCAGCCACCGGATGGCCACCGAGTTCAACGCGCCGATCGCACTGGAACCCCTGCCCTACACCGTGGCCCGTGCGGTCGACCCCGAGGACGCGGCCTTCGTCGAGAAGCAGGTCTCGATGGAGGTCCTGACCCGAACCGACGGCGTGATGCTGGCGCTGTTCACCACGAAGTGGCGACTGCAGGGCTTCTGCGAGGACAACCCCAGCGTGCGGTTGCGGCCCTTGGTCGCCGCCGGCGACGATTGAGCGCGATTTCGGCGCGCAAACCGCCGCTGAGCGAACTGTTCTGTTCGGGGACATCGCTGACAGTGGTATGTCTCGGGACATCGCTGACACCTGAGTAGGGCTGGGACCAGCATGGTTCA
>NZ_BEWG01000036.1:0-19288 GCF_002723835.1 Mycobacterium sp. shizuoka-1
CCCCCCGCTAAACCCCGCAACACTCGACGCACATCGAGCCCGCGGACGGACAAAGCACCGCCCCCACCGAAACGGAAACTTCACCGTTGACAACTCCAACGCCAACCACCTGCACCTACCATGTGGCAATGGTCGCTGACGCTGTCGACGCGGCGCTCCGCGAGGCCCAGGCACTGCTCGGCACCGGCCACGTGAGTACTCCACGGCCACTTCACATCGCCACGGCAAACCCCGCCGGTGTCGCCTCCTGGCGAGGTATCGCCAGTGACCGAGCAACCTCAACCTCGGCTCAACTCGCCGCCGATATCCAACAGCTCCGCAACACACACCTCAGGGCTGCCACAGCCATCGAACACGCCAACACAGTCGTTACCGATGCACGACACCAACTCACTGCGATCCAGACCGAATGGGAACGCGACAAAGCCGTCTTCTCCCCGATCGCCAACACACCCGCCGGCCAGGCCGCGCTACTCGCAGCCGGCGCACTCCGCATCGATGAAGCCGGCGCCCTCGTCGCCGACACTGCCAGTCAACTCACCACCCTCGCGCACGAAGTGTCGGCACTTACCAGGGAGCTGCCGACCACACCCGAAGCGGCCGATGACAGCATCCAGCTCATCGACCACACCGTCCCGCAAGCACCTCCACCTGATCCTGACAGGCCTCCGACAGGCACAGAGATCGCCGAAGTCCTCCACCAACTACCCATCGGCAACCGACCCCACATTCGCGAGGTACGCACCCCTGAAGATCTTCAGAACCTTTGGGAGTGGGCCATCCAAGGCGGCACCGAGATACCCGACGGCTACGGACAGCCCGGCAAGGGCACCCGCTACCAGCTCCCCGACGGCACCACCATCGGACAACGGCCCGTGGCTGGGTCCAACAACCTACCCGCTCTGGACTTCACCATCCCCGGGCAGGACTACACCAAAGTCCACATCAACCCTCGCGGCGGTGTACCCGACATGCCCACCCCTGCTACGCAGCCCGACCCCACCTGGGGCACGTACATCCCTCCGGAAGAACTGATCAACAGTGACAACCCCGCCCTGCGCATTCTCGGCCAGATGATCCTCGACCAACTCGGCCCCAACAACCCGCGCGGACACGCCTGATCAGCACACACAGGGCAGCACCCCGTTGCTGCGCGGATCACACTGCAATGATCTCTACCAGGCTCTCAAGGCCGCGAAAGTCGCCGAGATTTCGTGTGTAGAGCCTGGCCGAATGTGCGTGCGCTGTCGCCGCGATGAGCAGATCCATCGATCGAGCTCGCGGCTGTCGCCCGGCATCCACCACTGCGGCGGCGATTTGGCCGTAGCTGGCCGCCACAGCTTCATCGAGCGGCAAGGCATCAAAGCTCCGTTGCAGTAGGAGAAGTCGCCGTAACCGCTCAGCGCGGACCTTGCTTTCCTTGGCCACAAGGACACCGAAGTGCAGTTCGGCCAACGTCACCGCGCTGACCGCCAGTTCCCCCTCAACGGGAGCTACATCCGCCGCTATCACCACGCTGGTGTCCAGGATCGCTCTCACCGGACGATCCACGGATCACGCACGCCATGGTCTATTTCGTCGCGATCCGCATCCCAGGCGGGATCTGCGGGCCCCCCGAAGAGTTCCGCCACATCGGACCATCGCCGCCATGCCCGCGGTGTCGCCGGCACCAAACGCGCACCTGGCCGTCCAGCCACAGTAATCGTGATTTCCTCGCCCTCTTCAACACGGCGAATGAGGTCCGAGGCATTCTGTCGCAGTTCACGCAAGCCCACCGTTTCCACTCGCCAACAATAGCACAAGTGCTACACTGTGGAGTACGCGGATCGGCACCATGACGGTCTCCCGTCGCGTCTACTACGGAAGGTCAACATTGTGGTCAGCCCCGAAGGCGCCCCTCCACACGCCGCACAGGAACGCGCCCTGGCTGACCTATGCGCCAAACTGCTCGACAGTCTCGACGGCGACGTGCTGCCAATGGCACACCTCGACTCACTCGTCGCCCACAGCGACATCGCTGATACCGCCGACGACCGCCGCTCGCTGGCTACCGACCTCATCGCGGCACTTCTCAAGCAGGGGCGCCTCCTCGTCGGGGACGTTGTTGGCGGTGACCCCGCGTACATCCAGCCGTGGACCGGGACACACGCCGACATCATCAACAACGTCCGCAATCGCTACGTCCGCGACTACGCGAACACCCACGGGTGGGACCTGAGCATCTGGCTCTCACTCAACGACCCCGAAAGAATCTGGGACAAGACTGAACCCACTGCTCGCTGACACAGACCGACAGCAGAAAATCGGATGCGTCCGTGCACCAAATACGTTGTAATAGAAGGGCCTTGTTAGCTCAGTTGGGATGAGCGTTCGCCTGAAAAGCGGAAGGTCGCCGGTTCGATCCCGGCACAAGGCACCATCACTTCCACTGAGCCGACCCACCACCTTCACTGGTACTGGGGGATCCGGTCCATAATCGGGATCTATGCGCATGCTGGTTCTCGCCGACACCGAGCCCGAGTGGGGCGCCATTCCCGAAGCCGTCACCACCCACCAGGCCGACATTGTCGTCACAGCGGGTGACCTCAACGAAACCTGGCTACGCCGAGCACAACTCACCGAAGTACCAGTACCTACCTACGGTGTCTATGGGAATCACTGCAACGGAAGCTACTTGGACACCCTCGGCGTCACCAACCTTCACCTCAATCGCGTTGAGGTCGACGGCACCTCATTCGTCGGGCTCGAAGGCTGCGTCCGCTACAAACGGCGCGGCCGCGACATTCTCTACACCCAAGCCGAGTATGCCGAGATGGTTGCCGACCTGCCCGCCGCGGACGTCCTCGTTACGCATTGCCCCCCCGGCCGGCATCAACGATCACACCGACCCGGCCCATGTTGGCATCGCGGCACTATGCGACTGGATCGATACCAACCGCCCACTGCTCGTCATCCACGGGCACACCTATCCCGAAAGCCCGATACGCATCTATCGATCCAGCCGGATTGAGTACGTCAGGGGCGCCTCGGTCGTGACGCTCTAACACCTGCTATCTGGCCGACCCAGGCGTACCGACGTATAACGCACCGCCGAGGTGCCACTCTGCGTGCGGCATTCCACAGTCGGGTCGATACCCCCGGCGATAGGCATTGAGCCCGCACCTGTGCTCCGTCAGGGTCGATCCCGGCCAGATCTCGGCGATGCGCTGCCTCGCCACGCCGACGCACTCCACGCGGGCGATGGGGTCGCTCGCCCACAACGTGGCGCCGGCCCTGTTGCAGACCGCCACTCTCCAGCCTTCGGCCGTCCGCTCGGAGCCCAGGTCCCACCGCCTGAGCTCACGGCGAACATCGTCCTCGCCCAGACGATTCCACCCCAGTGTTCCGTCCGGGAGAATGGCATATCTGCCGTCGCCACTGATCTGTGTTCCTGTCGGCCACATCGCGCTACTCGCTCCCCGTCCGCACGCGGGCTCGCTGGCCGCCAATCGCGTCGATCTTCGACGGGTCGGCCCGGAATCGGCCTCCGTCTGCGAACACCGCTACCGCTGTTCTATGCGCGTTGCGAAGCACCGCCAGCGCAGCCTCATATCCAGCCCAGTCCACCACGCGCCACAGCACAGGCCCCATGTGCACGTCCACCCACCGCACCTCACTGCCCCCACGCTGCCGAACGCCGCACTGGGGCACCACTGACCATTCCGGCGGTCGCGTCCACGTCACCGACACCACCGACACGCCCGGCCACTCCTCACGCTGCTCCCCGAGCATCGCTGTGCCCACAGCGCCACGCAAAGCCTCACGCACAGCACCGAACGCTTCCAGCACCGCGGACACCTGCGCCGCCGAGGTGAACCGCATCAGGACATCACCCCACTGCACCGACACCACCGCCAGGTCCGTTCGCGAATCCGACACCGAGATATGCCCCGGACTCGGTCGCACAACGACCAGCGTCTGGGTTACCAGCCCTGAGGGAATTACCATTCGATCAACAACCCGAGAACCCAACACCGAAGCAGTCACGACAGAATCCCCTTTCCGTGGGATACGAGGCCAGCCCGATAGCGTGCCATTACCGCCAATTCTACTGTGCTACACCGACAAAATGCGCCACACAGATGGCCTCTCGATGTTCACGGCTGCCGCTGAGCGCCACCACCGCCCGCCGCCTCCTCCTCCTACCCGACAGCTGTGCAACACGCCGCACCCTCCCCAACTCTGTGCCGGGCGGGGCGGGTGGTTGTCTTGCAGGCATAGCGGGGTGGTGCGATCACGCCATCAGCAGGTATCGACGTCTTCATTGTCGACGTTGACCGCTGTTGACCACCACCACACGTCGCCAAGGAGGCTCACAGCTGCGGCCGGCAAGACCATTCTGACCGTGCCGGCCTCACTGGTGTCGGCACCCCCGACCATGTTGTGGTTCATTGCCTGCCCATCGCGTGGCGACTCGAACCAGAAGTACTCCAGTGTCTGCCCGCCGAGCTCGTCGTAGCCCAGTTGGATGAAGTCTCCGTCCGGGTTACTCGCCAGTAGCGACCACAGCACTGGGGCGGCGGGAGGAACATCGCCGGTGTAGGTGATGGTCACCTCGGCGGTTGTGCCCTCCCATCCTGGGGTGTCTCCCACACGGACCTGCGTCGAGATCAGATCAACTGGTGCCCCGACCGTGGGTGAGGTACACATCGAGTCCTGGCCGGCCAGTGTCTTCCCATGCGGAGGCGCTGCAGGCCCGTCTGATGTATCTGTATCCGGCGCGGCTGATCCACCTGGGGCGAGCGCTGGTGCCGGCGAACTGCTCGGCGCCATTCTCGGTGCAGTGACAGTTGTGGTCGCTACTGGCGAGGAACGATCAGCCGGTGCTTCATTGCTGGCGCACGCAGCAACTAACCCGCACCCGACGACAACGGCTAGACCGACTCCGCGCAGCGAATACTCCGTTCCCCGATTCAAACAAGCTACGTGAGATGCCATCGCGAAACCGCAGGTTTGCCGATCTGCTGTCGCGGAGCAGCGGATGGCGTGTTGGCGACGCGGCACGCCGTTCGCGACAGACCGGCAGCCTGCCGGGAGGTTCGATCACCCTTTTCGAATATGTGTGGGTACAACGGTTGCCCTGGCGTCGTCAGGCTGCTGGTGAAGACCGCTACAGGTCACGCAGTAACCGCGCTGAACCCAATGCTCAACACCGTTGGGACTGATCCACGCCCCGGTCCACGCATTGCTGTTGTTCCGCACGCCTCGTCTTCCCCTTGGGCACGTGGCCGCAGTTTAAGTGATCCGCACCGGAGCCAGGCCACCGCTCACGCTGGGCCCCGGGCCGGCGCCCGCGGGCCCGGTGGGCAGCGGCTGAATGCTGCCCTCGGTGAAATCGCCCCAGTTAGGGTCGGCGTATCCACCAGGACCGTCGAAAGCACCGACCGGCGTAGCCTCCACCGACCCGACTCGCTGTGCACCGTCTTGATCGGAGGTTGTGTAGCGCTGCGAGGCATCCCGGAGGTCATCTGCGTGGCGCTCGTACCGGCTGGCCACATGCGCGCCTGCCGCTTGCAGAGCCGTTTGGAACTCGCCAAACGCGGCGGTGAATGCGGCCCCGACCGGCCCGTATCCCGATTCCATCGCCGCAACAACCGAAGGGTCTGCCTGGCAATCTGCCTGGACCTCGGCGCCGACGGTCCGGCAGGACTCGGCGTAGGCGTCAACGGCGTGTGTATCGACTTCAAGCGCCATGGGCGGCTACCTCCCCTTGTGTGGCCTGTGGGGCCAAGTTTACCGCCATCGACCAGAAGCACCCCCGGGCTCGACCGGAGGCATTTGTTGCAACGTCGAAGACGGCGCATCTGTCAGACTGCCCAGATGAAGACGGTCGGCACCATCGAGCCCGCCAACGCGCGGGCCCGGACGACCTCGGTGGCGGCCCGATGAGCGGCCGGCGTGCATCGCCGACCTGGGCAGCAACCAGCGTCCCCGAGATCCGCCAGCGGTGGTGTAACGCTCTCGATGCAGTGGCTCACCGCTTCTCCGATGTTGGGTTGGCCCCACCAGCCCCGTTCCACGACCGCGCGTCGGCAGCCCGCCGTCGGCAGATGCAGGACCAGCTGGCCGCACAGCTGCGGGTCATGCAGACCGAGACGGCCGCCCTGCGCGACGCCGAGTTGTTCTGGGTTGCGCGTCCGATGGTCGACTTCATCGTGGAAGCAGCGTCGTCATTGCCGGAGTGGACACCGGCGCTCGCGATCCCTTGTCCCAACGGTCTGCTCTGCTGGGCTAAGCCCGCCGGTTCGGTGCCGTTCGGCGCGCCCGGCTCAGCGACCGCCGATGTCAGCTGGGACGGGGTCTGGTGGTGGACCCGCTCTGATGGTTTCCTTCAGCTCGCGCCGGCGAGCCGGTTCACCAAGCAGGCCGCCCTGCTGGAGCCGTATCAGGTGACCACCCCACTCTGGGCGGCAACCAGCATTGTGGTCGATCCCCGCGCTAATCGCACCGCAGAGGCCAACGGCGCCGAGGATGCCCATCCGTTCATCAGTGTCGTCGGCGCTGCCTGGCTATTGATGCATCAGACCAGCACCACTCAGACTCGCACCCTTTCAGATCATTCCGGTACTCGACTAGGTGAGCCGGCGCGGCAGAAGGGATCCGGAACCACGCTGCCGACGCAGGTGACCCTGGTCGACATTCGGCACCGTACCGAGCCTGGTAATCCTGCCGAAAGCACTGACGAGTCCCATCGTCAGTACAGCCACCGCTGGTGGGTGCGCCCCCACTGGCGCCAGCAGGCCAAGGGCCCGAACCGGAGCCTGCGCGAGCCGAAATGGATTGGCCCCCATATAAAAGGGCCTGATGATGCGCCCCTGATAGAAAAGCCGCGGGTCAACGTCCTTCGCCGTTGACGGTCCGTTGCTGCCCGCAAGTTGGCGAATAGCAACTCTGGCAATTCGAACCGCCGGCGGCCGTGTGAACGTAGTCTGATCAAGGCAACTCGTGAGCGGCCCGGGGGATGCAGATGACCGAGTTCGACGCAGATATTCCTGATGAGCTGTTAGCGGCTCTGGATGCCGTCCCATGGGACATCTCTCGTCCACCGCGTCACGCGCCCCCAGATCTGCTAGCGAAGTTCCCGGCGGCAATGGTCGTGGACGAGACTCTGGTCTGGGCATCGATTTGGTGGCCGAAGTCCGTTGGCCGGCCAACGGCGAAGCATCTTTATCAGGGCGTCGATATTCAGATGTACCGCAAAGACAAGGTCTATGGGTTTGAAAACGCGGCTGAGCGAGATTGGGATATCAATACCCCCATGGCCAGGATGAGTGTGCGAGATAGCAACGTCGACAACGATTCTCACTACGGCGTCCACATTGTCGCGCACATGCATTCCACGGGGAACAAGGACAGCAAGGGCAGAGATATGCTCTACACCGCCGAGGTGGCGCTTCTGCCTGGGATCAAATGGATCAAATGGACTTCGCCGGCCGCATTGTTCACACAGGGCCGATACCGGACCGTTGATCCCCCAAAGCGGTGGTTCTCTTTCCCGGGCCCGGTACGACTAGACCCCTTCACCGTGCAGTTCGTCGTCCCCGAGTTTCACTTCCGGGCGTAACGACCTGCGGGGTACGAACCAAAGCCAAAGGGGCCCACGCACTAGCCGAGGCGCTGACTTACTCCGCGAGCTAACTCGTACAGTTTTCTCCTCTCTCTCGCGGACCTACTGACTTAGCCTGGTTTCATGGGTAGCAGCGAGACCACCGGCAGCGCCGGAGTCGACTTCATCAACGACCCCGACCTGCGTATACGGGATCTGTCATACACCGGCAGTCGTATGCGCCAGCTGGTTGATCTCACCAAGGGATCGTTCTTCGACATGGGCTTCGGGCCACGCAATGGGGACTCCGACAGCTACGCCGCCACCGTCGACGAGGAGTGGCCAAGAGACCGCCTGGAGATCTACATCAAAGAAAAGCCTCGTGGCCCGCGGCTATGCCTGCGACATCGTCTACTATTGCGAAGATCTGCCCGTCACTGTGTACGCGGTTCTGATCAGCCGCGGCCGCGGACTTGAGGTCGCCGAGCTGGAGCTGTTCCGACGCAACTGGGGCTGCTTCGACGACCACGACAACTACCTGCATCCCGATGACCAAGACCCTACTGACCCCGACGAGCCCACGACCCTGATCACAAGCGATACGCTGCGCCGCATCCCGCTCGGGGACATCCTCGCTCGCGTCGAACGCGACCTGCCCGATGATTCGTGGCGCAACGAGGGCATACAGCAGATGCCCGGGAACACACGCCTGCGGGTCGAGGACCTCTCCGGCGATCAGCGTCGAGCTCTGGAGAACACAACCACGGTGACCGCCAGGCGCAGGGGGCGCCCGGAACTCAGCGACGAGCTGCTGATCGAGGTCGCCGAGGCCTACATCGGTGAAGCAGCCCGCGGCCGCGGAGCGATCGGCCGCCTCTCAACAATGTTCGACCGACCTGAACCGACCATTCGCGACTGGATTGCCACAGCACGCAAACGCGGATTCCTTGCTCCCACAACGCCAGGCCGGCGCGGGGCCGCTCCCGGCCCGAATCTGCCCCGCGCTCCTCGGGCCTATGCGGCACCAGACCTCACTCGGGCACGCAGACGTACAGTGCTGCGGATGATCGAGGGAGACCGCATTCTTGATGCCGACATCGGCGAGGACGCCTTGCTCCTGTACACCGTGTCCGGCCTGGTATGCAACGAGGTTGGGGTGGCCAAGATGGATGCGCTGCAGGCAGCGATGCAGGACCCACAGGTGCTCGACGCGGCGCTGAACATTCTGAATAAGGCGCGGCGCCGTCACGCCGCTGCGGGCCGCTAGGACCGGCAGCCGCGCTTCGCAACACCGCCTGGCCGCACAGTGGGCCCGGGTTTGCGGTGGTCTGGATAACCACCGGCCCTCGTGAGTCAATGGAGTGAATCTATTTGCGCTACTGAGGCTTACGCACTAACGGAGGTGGTCGCTACCATGTCTGCACACTCCCTGGCCGACGTGTTGGCGGCATCGCGGCTGAGCCTGCACAGCGCGGTCAACGCCGAGTCCGCGGAGCGTCGACGGATGTTCTGCGTGGACGCTGGCGACCTGGCGGCGACCGTTGCACTGGATCCGACCGCCTCGACCGCTGAGCGTGACCGCGCCGCTCTCTACGCCGACGAGGCGCGCGGCATGCTCGATGCCCTTCGCCGCTGCGGGGCCGGCCATGGCTGACTTCGGTCGAGCGCTGGCGCTAGCCTTCACCACCCGAACCATCCGCCAGCTCGCCGCCCTTCATCACCCGCTGCCGTCTGATCGGCTCGCCCTGATCGCCGAGCTCGCCGGCCCTGACGACACCCTGGGGGACGCATTCGACTTGGCTTACGCCGAACTTGCCAGCCAGTATCGCTGTGAGTACGTCTTCGCCAACAGCTTGGTCCACACACTGAGCGCACCGGGGCACACCAGCAATGCCATCAGCGGGTTGCGGGTCTCCATGTCGATCGCTGACCTAATCGTCGCCGACAAGTCTGCCGCTGCGTACGAGATCAAAACCGGCCTCGACAGCTTCACTCGACTGGACATGCAGATGCTCTGCTATAGCAAGTGTTTCGAGTATGTCAACGTGGTGACCACTCGCCAGAAGGCAAGCCGGGTGACTTTGACTGCTGATTCGGGAGTCGTTTGAGCACGGATTTCGGAGTCGGTGTTGTCACGGTGAAGTCGATGACTGTGAATTCGGGAGTCACCGGCTGTCCACGTGGTCCGAGTTGGATGTCGGTGTGCGGCCTTCGGGCTCGAAGGTGGAGCTGTATGCGGCGATCCGCCGGGACGCCCGCGCTGGCAAGTCGGCGCGGGCGATTCAGCGTGAGTACCGGGTCTCGTGGACGACGGTGCACAAAGCTCTGGGTTCGGCCTGGCCGGACGAGCGGAAGCACTACCCCGACCGAGGCAGCAAGATCGACGACTACCGCGAGGCCATCGACGGCTGGCTGCGCGCGGATCTGACGGCCCCGCGCAAGCAGCGCCACACAGCCAAGCGGATCTTCGACCGGCTACGTGATGAGCATCAAGCCGATGTGTCGTATTCGCGGGTGCGGGCGTATGTGTCGTTGCGTCGCGGGGAGATTCTGGCCGAATCCGGTCGTGCCCCAGTCGAGGTGTTCGTGCCGCAGTCGCACCGCCCCGGCGACGAGGCAGAGGTCGACTTCGGTGACGTGGTGATCGAGCTGCGCGGTCAACCGGTCACGTGCACGTTGTTCTCGCTGCGGCTGTCGTTCTCCGGCCGGGCGGTGCACCGGGTGTTCCTCTCAGCCGGCCAGGAGGCGTTCCTGGAGGGCCACGTGCACGCTTTCGAGGTTCTTGGTGGTTATGCGGGTGTCGATTCCACGATTCGAGCCCGAGCGGCGTGAGAATGGGGGCAACCCGCGACGGGGAGCGCCGATGTTGTGGACACCGTGTCTGGTGTGTTCGACCGGCCCGGACGGTGAGGTCCGGGCCAGTCTTGGTGATCCGCTTGTCGATGACTATCTGCGGTTTGTCGCTGCGCGCTGCCGACCGAACACGGTGCTGGCAACGGCGTATGACCTGAAGGTCTTCTTCTCAGTGGTCGGCAAGGAGCCGGCGCGGGTGTCGACTACGGATGTGATGGAGTTCCTCGTCGTGCAGCGGGCGCCGCGTCGGGGTGCCGGTGTTGTGCGACTCGAGGACGGCGAGTCGGGGTTGTCGGCGCGGACGTTGAAGCGTCGATTAGCAAGTGTGTCAGGCCTTTTCGCGTACTTGCTCGCACGTGACGATGTCGATGTGCGGCGTAATCCGGTGCCGCACGGTGTGGGTGCCCGGTGCCCGCTGGGCTCGGGTGCGCGCGGGGTGCCCTTGATCCGTACGCCGCGGACGCTACCGAAGGTGTTGTCACCGGTCGAGGTCGACGCACTGATGGGGGCGCTGCGCACGCATCGGGACCGCGCCATCGTGTTGGCGATGCTGCTGGGCGGGCTGCGCCGGTGCGAGGTACTCGGCTTGCGGATGTCTGACGTGCATGTCGCGGAGCGGCGGTTGTTCATCGCCGAGGGCAAGGGCGGGCATCAGCGGATCGTGCCGGTGGCAAACCGGTTCTTTGCGAGCCTGGCCGACTACATCGAGCAGGACCGGCCGGACACCAATGCCGAGCATGTGTTCGTGGTGCTGCGCGGCCCGACCCGCGGTCGCGCGCTCACGGCCGCGGGGGTGGACCAGGTGCTCGACGGCGCTCGGACGCGGGCGGGACTCGACCACGCCACCTGTCATCAGCTGCGCCACACGTGCTTGACCCGCCTGCGGGAGGCCGGGATGGCGTTGGAGGCGGTGCAGGCCCAGGCTGGGCACCGCTCGATCGAGTCGACCAGGGTCTATCTGCACCTGGCCAACGCGTGGCTGGCCGAGGAGTACGCCCGCGCGGTGAACGCGATCGAGCAGGAGATCGCCGACCGGGTCGAGAACGGCGAGAATTGATGGCCGCCTACAGACTTGCCGGCGAGGCGCTGGATCTGGTGACCGCCTACAAGAACGACCTGTGGGACATCGGTCAATTGCCCGATCACAAGGTGCTGTGGGGCGCTCGATGGTTCCTGGTGCACGTCGGAGAACCGCAGGCCTTCACCGACCTGCCGGTCGACGAGCAGCTCGCGCCTAACCACGCGGTGCACCGGTTCGTCGCCTGGCTGATCGCGACGAGGCAGCTGCGCCCGAGCGCAGACTATCTGGTTGCGCGGCGGCCCCGGCTGGGCATCATCCTGTCACGGCACTGGCCGGTGTTCCACGCATTGTTCATGAATACCGCTGCAACGCTTGCATTTCCGATCAAGACCGCGCAGGCACAATGGTCGGCCCTGGCGCAGATCTGCGCGTTGACTGGGCTGGCGCCTGAACGGTTGACCCACGCCGACATCGACGGCGCGCGCCACGAACTACTCGCCGCCGCAGACCGCTACGGCCGCGAGTCACACCGCGGTCTTTCCACGGCGATCTTCGGGTTGGAAGCGACCCTATTCCACGCCGGCGTGATCGACGAACTGCCCCGCAAACGGGCCCGAACCAAAGCCGACGTCCGCGCCGCACAGTGGGCGAAGGTGCCCAAACGAATGCGCACCACGATGCACACCTACCTGGAACAGGTAGGGACCACGCTGCGCCCCGGGCGGGTAAAGAACATCGAGGCGACTCTGCGGGAATTTGCCGGATTCGCCACGGAGCACGACCCATCCGCTCGATGCGTCGCCGACCTCGGCCGATCACACGTCGAGGCCTACAAGTGCTGGCTGGCCGAACGGCCCGCACTGCGAGGCGGTCCGCTGCACCGTCACACGATCAAGGACCGACTCTGCGCGCTGCGCGGGTTCTTCACCCGACTGCTCGAATGGGAAATCGACGACGCACCAACCAAAATCCCGGTGCTGGCCTCCGACATGCCGATACCCGATGAAACCCTGCCCCGGTTTCTCGACGATGCCGCGGCGACCAAGCTGCTGCAGGCCGCCCGCGCCGACGACGACCCGTTCGTTCGGCTCACAGTCGAGTTCCTGGCCCGCACCGGCATGCGTAAGGGTGAATACCTGGCATTGACCACCGACGCCGTCGTACAGATCGGTTCGGCCTACTGGCTGCACGTCCCGCTGGGCAAGCTGCACACCGACCGTTACATCCCGCTGCATCCCCAGTTGAAGGAACTGCTCGACGAGTGGCTCGCCAAACGCCCAGAAGAGTTGCGCAGCAGGCTGATCTTCGTCGAGCAAGGACGACCAATCCCAGTCTCGCGGGTCGATGCCGCAGTCACCAAAGCCGCCAAAACAGCTGGCATTGGTCGTGTTTCACCCCATCGCCTCAGGCACACCCTGGCGACACAGGCGATCAACCGCGGCATGTCGCTCGAAGCGATCGCTGCCCTGCTCGGGCATCGCTCATTTCACATGACGCTTGTCTACGCCAGGATCGCCGACCGCACCGTCGCCGACGAGTACTTTGCCGTCTCGGAGAAGGTCGAGGCGCTCTATCAGACGCCTAAGCAACTACCCGCTGACGCTGAGGGCGCCGAGATGCGCAAGCTCCGCGCGGAGATGCACCGGCGGATGCTGGGCAACGGCTACTGCGCACGCCCGGTCGGGATGGACTGTCACTTCGAATCGATCTGCGAATCGTGCACGTTCTTCCAGACCACCATCGAGTTCCGTCCCACCCTGCAGATGCAGCGCGACGACGCGGCCACCAAGGGTCAACTGGGGCGGACCAAGGTCTTCGACGGCCTGCTGGCCCGTCTCGACCAGGACGCCTCATGACGGCGCCAGACCCGTCCCGGGCTTGACAAACGACACCCGCATATTAGAGGGGTGCCGTTCGGCCGGATCCGTTACGACAACCTGAAATCGGCGGTCTCGGCGGTGCTGGGGTTGTCGCGGCACCGGGTGGAGAACGACCGTTGGGTGGCGTTTCGCTCGCACTACTCCGTAGAAGCGTTCTATTGCCAGCCCGGTATCCAGGGCGCTCACGAGAAGGGCGGCGTGGAAGGGCAGATCGGCTGGTTTCGCCGCAATCACTTCGTGCCGGTCCCGCAGGTCGAATCGATCGCCGAACTCAACGCAATGATCGATCAATGGGATTCCGATGATCTTGCCCGGCGGATCGGTTCGCGGGTCCGCACCGTCGGTGAACTGTTCGCCGTGGAGGCGCCACTGCTGGTGCCGTTGCCGGACTCCGCGTTCGAGACCGGCCGCTGGTTCAACCTGAGAGTGGATCGGCATAGCCAGATCACGGTGCGCACCAATCGGTATTCGGTGCCGGTCCGGTTCGCCGGCCGCCAAGTGCGGGTGCAGCTGCACGCCTCGCATCTGGAGGTGTACTGCGATCGCCAGCTGGTCGCCACCCATGAACGCCTGCCGGGCAAGGCCGAAACTTGCCTCGAGTTGGATCACTACCTGGAGATCCTGCTGCGCAAACCCGGCGCTCTGCCGGGGTCGACGGCCTTGGAGCAGGCCCGCGCAGCCGGACGGTTCACCCCCGTGCACGATGCCTGGTGGGCCGCGGCCCGCAAGACTCACGGCGACGCCGCAGGCACCCGCGAACTGATCGGCGTGCTGCTGGCACATCGCCACCTGCCCCATGAGCTGGTGGTCATCGGGTTGGCCCGTGCTCTGGCCGCCGGCGCGCTGACCGCCGATGCCGTGGTCCTGGAGGCGCGAAAGGCGGCTGAGGACAACGCCTCTGAAAACTCCGATGAACACTACGAAACCGAGGCCGAGGCGGTGGCGTCGCTGACCGCACGGCGGCTGGCCGCGTTGCCTACCGATTCTCGGCCGCTGCCCTCGGTCGCGGCCTACGACACGCTGTTGCGCAACCCCAGGAAGGACACCGCCACCCCATGACCACCACGACTCCTGTGAGTACAAGTCTGCCGCACCGGCGCGGACTAACCGAGCAAGCCTCCGACGCCGCGGTCGAGCAGGCCTGCCGGATGCTGCGCCTGCCCACGATCCGCGCCAACTTCGCCGAACTGGCCGACGAGGCCGCCGCCGAGCAAATGTCCTACCGCGGATTCCTGGCCGAGCTGTTGATGGCCGAATGCGACGACCGGGCCCGGCGCCGGGCGGCGAGGCGGATCAAGGCTGCTGGGTTCCCGCGTGATAAGTCGTTGCGGGCCTGGAACTTCGATGCTAATCCGCACGTCGACGCCGCCACCGTGCACACCCTGGCCAAATGCGAATGGGTCAAGAAGGGGTTGCCGCTGTGTTTGATCGGCGACTCCGGTACCGGCAAAAGCCATCTGCTGATCGCGTTGGGCACCGAGGCTGCAATGGCCGGCTACCGGGTGAAATACACCCTGGCCACCAAGCTGGTCAACGAACTCGTCGAAGCCTCCGACGACAAACAGCTGTCGAAGACCATCGCCCGTTACGGCCGGGTTGATCTGCTCTGCATCGACGAGTTGGGCTACATGGAACTAGACCGCCGCGGCGCCGAGTTGCTGTTCCAGGTGCTCACCGAACGCGAAGAGAAAGCCTCCGTCGCGATCGCCTCCAACGAGAGTTTCTCCGGGTGGACCAAGACGTTCACCGACCCACGGTTGTGCGCGGCCATCGTGGACCGGCTCACCTTCGGCGGCAACATCATCGAAACCGGGACCGACTCCTTCCGGCTCGCCCAGACCCGCGCCCGCAGCGGTGACACCACCACAGAAAGCTCCACACCGTAGCGGCGGCACCCGAGCGGGGCCTCACGGCACGACCCCATGCCGGTTCCGCATGTCACAGTGGTGCGGTGAGCGACGAACAACACCGGTGGAACCACAACACCCACTACTACGACCTCGTGCTCGACGCCGTGTCACCAGCCGCGCGCACCGCGCTCGACGTCGGCACCGGCGACGGCCTGCTGGCGGTTCGGCTCGCTGAGAAGATCCCCGACGTGACCGGCATCGACTTCGACGCCGACATCATCGACCTTGCTCGGTCCACCGCCTCCACCGACATCACCTGGATCAACGGCGACGTCCTCACCTTCGCCTTGCCTGAGGCGCACTACGACCTCATTGCCGCCGTCGCGACCATCCACCACTTCCCCGACCTGACGGCCGGTCTGCAGCGCCTCGCCGACCTCACCGCCCCCGGCGGCACGCTGGTCGTGATCGGCTGCGCCCGCAGCTCGACACTGCCCGACTACGCCTCCGATGCCGTAGGGGTCATCCAGCACCAGATCTACTCCCGCACCCGCGGCTTCTGGCAGCACAACGCTCCGGTCCAGATGCAGTTCCCCCACACCTACACCGAGGTCAAACAGACCGCGGCGGCGTTGCTCCCCGGCATGACCTGGCGTCGGCTCCCGCTATGGCGATACGCCATCACCTGGCGCAAAACCACGTAGCGATACAACAGCGCTCCGTTCACCGACACCGCGTCCGACCGACTCCGAAATTCGTGATCAAAACCGGCAGCCCACGGCGTGGACTGACTCCCGAATTCGCGATCAAACGACTCCGGATTCCGCAGTCAGAATCAAGCCGGGCAGCCGCACAGACGGCCGCGCACATCGACGTGGTGACGCTCACCGATGACGACGCTCTCGATGTGGTGCGCTCGGCCGGCGGTGGCCTGTCTCGTCTCGACATGTCCTCGCTGTTTCGCATCCTGCGCCGTGGCGAGCTACTGACCATCCTCGGCCGCCATGTTGGCTACAGCATCGATGTGCCCTACGCCCAAATCTATCGCCGACTCAACGCACTGTTCATGCAACTGCCGCTCGACACCGCCTACGGCGAGTTCGTCGCCGCGCTGCGCGAGCGCGACCTACGCTCACGCCAAGCCGCCCGGGACGCGCAATTGCCCGCATCGCTGAGTGCCGCAGCCTCGGGTTTGAGCCTCACTCCGCCGGGGTGGCGGCGGCTGGCCGCGCAGCTCGGCCGTCCGGCCCACGAGTTCCGAACCCGCGGCACGCAGAGCAACGGTCACGGGTCAATCAGGAACTTCAACAGCGTTTCGATCCGGTAGCCGAGTTCATAGGTGGCGGGCAGATCCCAGCGAGGAGTAATCCACTGCATGACGATCTCGTCGGCGAGAAGCTCGTAGAGGCGTTCGGTGTCGTCGTTGACCCACGCCTCGATCACCTCACCCTGAGGGTCGACATCCAGGGTTGCGTAGTCCTCTCCGCCGGATTCCGGGATACGTTTGGGGTACTCCTTGCCGTTGATGATCACAAACCCGTCGGTCTCCACACCGATCCGCTGCGTCGGAGCGCCCGGCGGCACCTTCTCGTCGCGACGCCGTGACGGCAGCTTCGCCGCGGGATCAGCGGAGTCGCGCCAACTCCGCACACGCGCCGGTGTGGTGCCGAGCTGGCGGGCCATCTTGGTCATGCCACCAGCGCGATCGATCGCCGCCCACCGATCCAGCCATAGCTTGTCCACACCTGCCGGCGCCTGATCGCGGCGGCCGCGGCGCGCAATCGTCGCCTCCGACAGCGCTTCGGTGTCGGTGTGCTGGGCGATACGGCGGGCCATCTCCTTGCGAGCTCGCCTACCTGCCTCGGCACGGCGCATCCGCTCGGGCATGCGTTGCCATACCCCGCGCATCTCGCTGAGGCGCCGCTCGGTGAGCACATTGAGCGCCTCCTGAAATCCCTGGCCCTGTGGGGCCGGCGATGCCCCGCCTGAGAGCTTCCAGAATTTCACAGCACCTCATCGGGGATGCTCTTGAGCCGATAACTGCCGTTGGTGCGCGTCCCGTCAGAACGCAGCGGGTCCTGCAGGTCCGCCGGGTTGATCCCGTCCGGGACCCGGTAGAACCACGCGTCTGCGAGGCATTCGGTCGGATAGAGGTCGAAGTCGCGGCCGATGCGCCGGGCGTAACGCAGCGCTCGCCAGCGAGTGAACCCTTCGATGGCGGCGTACCAGGCAGGCTGCTGGTGGTGCAGGTAGGGATGCTTGAACGCGCCCTCACCGGTGCCGGCGAGCCGGCCCAGGTAGCTGGTGTAGATGGCCTTGATCATGTTCTCGTAGTCGGTGCGGCCGGCCGCGCGGGCGGCAACCAGCCTGGCGCGCAGAGTTTCTCCGAACTGCTTGAGCCACTGGTGCTGCTCCGGCCACACCCAGGCCTTTTCGATCTGCAGTTCGGCCACGGCCAGACCAGCGCCACCGTTGTCAGGCGGTGCGATGAGCTGCTGGACATCAATCGTGGTCGCCCAGAACGTTGATTCCTTGGTCCACGACATGCCCGGGTGCGGCACCGGCAGCTTCGGTGACAGCCCGTCGAGACTGTCGGCAGCGGGCACGGTGATCTGGTACAGCCCGAACGGGGGTCGCTGCTCGTCGAACACGGCTGCCTCGATGCTCTCCCACTGAGGTTTGCCGTAGCCCAGGTAGAGACCTTCAGCCGAGGGTAGATACGCCGCCTGCTGGTCGAGTTCGACATCGACACCCTTGCCACGACTGCGATGGGGCTTGCGCCGCCAACTGGCCGGGCCCCACCACTGGCTGGGAAACTTGCCGCGCTCGTCCACCGCGGCCGGCAGCGGGCAGGGAAGTACCTTGGCCTGCGGATCGGTCTTGGGTTTCGGGCGGGCCCGCCGCATGCCGGATTCGGCGATGTGCACACCCACACGTGTCCAGCGCGGTGCCGGTAGCGCCTCGTCGATCTCGTGCAACCAGGCGATGCGATCGCCGAGCAGGTGCGCCGCGTCGACCTCGTCGTCAGGCAGTAGGGTGTCGGTCCCTTCGATACCGATGATGCCCCGATCGGAGGGGCGCGCTGCAGACGGCTGCAATGAGGTTGCCGGCATCAGAATGACCTCGATGGTGCGGTCGGATCCGCCGTCGGCTTCGTCGGCGCTGAACTGGCAGGTGAAGTAGCCAGACTGGGCGTATTTCACTGTGGCGCCGAAGAATTCGGCGACCAGATCGGGCAGGGACGCCTCGTTGGCTTGATCGGCGGGGAAGTTCAAGGCTTCGAGCGCTTCCCCGGTGATCCAGACCTGGGGGTCGCCCTGGTCGGCGCGGCTGCTCCACCGATACCTGGTGGCCAGTTTGCCGAGGTCCCCGGGCTGACCTAGTGGCCGCGATTTGACTTCGCCGGCCGGGGTGACGATGCCATAGCTGGTGGCTATCAGTACCCGGTGATCGGCCGCCGACAGCGCCACGTCGTCCCACTGGCGGGAACGCCGGGGCCAGTGCTGCGGGTCCTCGTCGGCGCCAGCTGCGTTGTCCTGGGTAGCGGTAGTGTCATCACCGGCGGAGTCCTGACGGTCTGTGAGCAGATATCGCTGGACGGTCGGTTCCCACCAGCCTCGGGTGGGCCCCTGTTCGGGGTCCCCGACCACGACATCGGGGCCGGGGAAATCCTCGGGGATGCCCCGGCCAAGCCGGGTGACAACCTGTTGTCGGGAGAGTGTGACCAGGGGGCCGTCGAGTTCGCGACAGCGTTCGGCGATGATCCAGTCAAGGATGTCACCAGCTTCGCCGTCTTCGCCAAGCTCGAAGACCCGACCGTCCTTGATCACATAGGTCGTCACGGGTGCCCCTTTCCGGCATCGTCGGACGTCAGCGGTGGTGGTGGTACTTGCAGGGCAAGGCTTTCGGCCAAAGTTCCGCGGCGCCATTTCGCACGCAGGGACTCGACGGCCGAGGCGGTACGGCCTACCTGGATGGCGGCTTCGGTCACCGGCAGCGACAGGTCCAGCGCGACACGTGCGTCTCCGATGGTCCAGGGGTGTCCGCGTTTGGCTGCGGCGGCGCCGGTGCGCACGGCGCGGCGCTCGCTGTAGCGACG
>NZ_BEWG01000036.1:19298-55327 GCF_002723835.1 Mycobacterium sp. shizuoka-1
CGGGGGTGGTGTCGGATCGTCCGGCATAGGCGTCGCCTTCCTACGGAACCAGTGAGCCCTCATGCTAGGCGCGGGCCACGGCTGAGGGATACCGGCTGCTGCTTTACGAACCGCCGCCAGCCTCACGGCGCGACCGCCGGGCAGGTGGCGGCTGCGATGTTGCGTTCCTCGGTGGTGATCGCCAGGCCGTAGGTCACCGCCACGGTGAGGTATCGGGCGATGTAGGGGCAGCGGTAGGACGGGTTCGGCGGCAGCCATGTCAGTCCTGAGTCCGACTTCTCGCGGTTGATCGCTCCGCCGACAGCAATGAGGTTCAGCGGATCGTTAGCGAACGCGACGCGCTGAGCCAGGCCCCAGTGCGCCGCCCCAGCATCCCACGAGCGCCCAAGAGCAAACACATGATCGATTTGGACCGCGGCCGGGTCACTGACGTCGAACTGAATGGTCTCAGCCGTGTACGGATCGATCAGAACCCCGGAAAGGACCTTGCACCCCTGCGTGCCCGGTTTGATGGCGACATGTTCGAGCTGGCTGCGCAGGATACGCGAGCGAGTGTCACATCCGCTGTGATCGTTGGGGTCGTTCCAGGCGGGACCGAATGAACATGCTTGTCCCCGTTTGCAACTCCGGTCATAGCCGTCGACTTCAGGCAAGACCTCGACGGTGCGCACCTGTTCGAGTAGCGAACCGATCTGCTCATCAGGCACCACGGGCACCACTGGCGCGGACGGGGCTGAGACCGTGGCCGACGACGGCAGCAGTGAGGTCAATTCCTCGGGTATGCCTCCAGCTAGCACGGTCAGTGTTATCGCGGCGGCCGCGGTGATCAGCAAGCGCCGCTGTAGGGACTTCATCTTCCGCTTGATCCGTGTCATGCGGTGCCGCCTTTCAGCGCCGATGGTGATGCACGCTGCATCACCGAGGGTGTTACCTCATGCTACACCCGTAGTTAGCATGAGGGTTGGTTATCCGCGTGCGAGGTCGCGGAACGAGGACATGTGAAGCGTTGACGCCACGGTGCAGGTTCTCGTTGGCCCGTTCCTGTGCTTTGCCAGGATGAGGTCTGCTTCACCGGCCCGTGGGCTGTCCCGGTCGTAGCCGTCCGGGCGGTTGATAAGGATTACCAAGTCGGCATCCTGTTCCAGCTGACCGGTCTCGCGCAGGTCAGAGAGCTGTGGAACCTTGTCGACACGCTGTTCGGGTCCGCGGTTGAGCTGGCAGACCGCGGCCACCGGCACGTCAAGTTCCTTGGCCATCAACTTGAGGCTGCGCGAAAACTCCGCCACTTCTGTTTGCCGGGACTCCACCTTTTTGCCTGAGGTCATCAGCTGCAGGTAGTCCACCACGATCAGCTGCAGATCTGTCTTCTGCTTGAGCCGGCGCGCCTTGGCGCGGATCTCCATCATGGTCAGGTTCGGGGAGTCGTCGATGAACAACGGGGCGTCGGAGATCTCGCCCATCCGCCGGGCCATCCGCGTCCAGTCGTCATCGCTCATCCGGCCGGCGCGCATGTCGGCCAGTTTGATGCGGGCCTCAGCCGACAGCAGTCGCATCACAATCTCCGACTTACTCATTTCCAAGCTGAAGATGACGCTAGCCCGTCCGTGCTTGATTGAGCAGGACCGCATAAAGTCAAGTGCCAGAGTCGATTTCCCTTGGCCGGGCCGGCCCGCGACGATGACCATCTGCCCGCCGTGCAGGCCGGTGGTCACCTCGTCGAGATCGGCGAAACCGGTCGGAACTCCTTGGCCTTGACCGCCGCCGGCCTGGATCGCGTCGATCTCGTCCATGGTCGGCTGCAGCAAGTCCTCCAGGGCCACCATGTCGTCGCTGCCGCGGTCCTCGGTGACGTCGTAGATCTCGGCCTGGGCACGGTCGACGACCTCGGCTACGTCGGCGCCGTCGGCGCCGGCGTAGCCGTACTGCACCACCCGGGTGCCGGCCTCCACCAAGCGGCGCAGGACGGCCTTCTCGGCGACGATGCCGGCGTAGTAGCCGGCATTGGCGGCCGTGGGAACCGTGGCGATCAGCGTGTGCAGGTAGGGCGCTCCTCCGACACGCCGCAGCACGCCCCGTCGATCGAGTTCGGCGGCGACGGTCACCGCGTCCGCCGGTTCGCCCTGGCCGAACAGGTCCAGGATCGCGTCGAAGATCTGCTGATGGTTGGGCCGGTAGAAGTCCTTGGGCCGCAACCGTTCGAGCACATCGGCGATCGCATCCTTGCTCAGCATCATCCCGCCCAGTACGGACTGCTCGGCCGCCAGGTCCTGCGGTGGCTGGCGACCGCTGTCCAGGTCGGTGTAGGGCTCCACCGCCTGCCGGCGCCGCGTGCGCGCTGGAGCATCGTCGAGATCGGTCATGCCGGGATCGCGTCCTCGAATTCGGCCTCGTCCGCCTCCGCGGCCAGCTCGGCGGCAATGTGCGGCCAGCACTGGTCACACACGTTCGCCATCGCCTTGAGCGGCAGTTCAGGGCGGTAAACGCCGCGCCCGGATCCACACACCACGCAGTCGCAGCCACCGCTGATCGCCAGATCCATCAGCAGGTCGGTGCTCAGCGACGTCACCGCCGAAACCGGTTCCACCACGGCGGGTTCCGGTCGTTGATTCGCCAGGATGTCCCCGGCCCAGCGCGCCAACGCTTCCGCCAGGGGCATCTCCGGGAACATGCTGGCCACTCGACGCGCCGCTGCTGCCAACGCGGCCACCGGATCCTTCGACCGCCGCCCGAACTTCACCTCGTCGGCCCGAAGCACCTCGGCGCGCAGCTCCGGGCTGGTCACGGCCGCCACGTCGGCGTACCGGCGGGCTTTGGCGTCGTCAGCTTCGGCACGGGCCGTTGCAGCGGCTTCGGCATCCCAGGCCTGCTGCAGCGGCCGCAGCCGCGGCCCGGAACCCACGACGTTGCGCTGGAGGCGCCAGACCGCCAGCTTGTACGGGCGCTGCACGTCGGCGGGCATATCGGCGCTCAGCACGTCGAGGATCTGATCCGGGCGCCATCCCCGCTTCAACCGCTGCAGGATCTCGCTTCCGAGCTTCCACCGCAGGTGCTTCGGAAGGTTGGCCATAGGCTCGGGCAGCCCATCGAGGACGGTTTTTAGGTCCCCTTTGGGAACCTTCACCTCAGTCGGTCGCGAACCCGGCCGCCGCCTGTCGCAGCGGAGGGTAGGGAGGTACTTCGTTTGGTCTATATAAGGACGCGGCCCAGAAAAGGTGACGGAATCGGGCCGCGAATGGTCGCCGCAGTCGGTGATTACCCGGCCGGAGCTGTCTCGTTCGAGCACCTCGACATCGCCCACGAACTGGCCGTGAACGGCAATCAGCGAGCGGGCACCGCGGCCCCTAGCAGGCCGATACACGATCAGGTCGGCTGCAGCTAGCCCGGCCAGCGCCCGCCCGATGGTCTTGACGTCGTAGCGCCGCTCACCGGCCGCTGCGACAAGCTCAACGATCTGCGTCAGCGCCACCGCGTCGTCGGACAGCCTGCTCCACCCGCACAACAAGCGCAGCACGGCCGCCAGCACGTGACGGCGTGCCCCGCGTAGCTTCAAGCCAGCGGCAGCGCCTTCAACGCGTTCGCGCACCGTGGCAGCGTCGTCGAAGGCGATCCGCTGGCGCGGCGGCCTCGACGACCCCGGCCGGCGTACGCCGCGCCTGCTGGCGGCCGACATGCCGACACTGCCGGCCCCCCCACGACGGGCGGGCTGGCGAACTCCGGTTGAACTGTGTTCAGGGTAGGAGCTACCCTGAGAACTACCTAGCATGGTGTTCTCCCTGGTGGCACAGGGACCGCGATCTCACCGTCTGGCAGCGGTGGTTTCGACTCGAGACTCGGAGCGAGTTATTCCGGGGTTCGGATGTTCATCTCGTTCCAGACCCCCCCTTCGGGGGGGGGCTCTGGCGTGCGGTCCCACTATGGATTTGTCAGAAGTGGCCCCCTACTGCCGGGAACCCGATAACAGAGTCAGATCACCCCCTTGCAATCCGTGGGATGTCACGGCGCGGCATCCGATCAGCGGGTGACGGTGGACGTTGGACGGCGCTGTGCCCTCCCCCACGGCCAAGAGGCGGGATCGGCCGCCGGGGGCGGGCGTGCCGAGCCGGCGCTCTCTCCCGACGAGGCGACTTTCAGGCACTTCTGGTCACCGTGTTGCTGACAGGGATGCTCAGCGGCGCAGCCAGGGCGACCTCGGCTGCCGAGCGCAAGACCGCCAGCATCGATTCGCCGTCGACCTTTGCGGCGAAGTCGGTGAGCGTGGTGTGCGGCGGCAACTGCGCGCGTACCGCGGCGAGCACAGCGGCGTAGGGCGCGGCCCGGCCGGTCTGCTCCCAGGCAGTTCGCAGGGCGTCGTAGATGTAGCAGTGCGCCACCGCGGAGGCATTACCGGCCAAGGCGCCCGCCGCGGTCGTGAGCACCTCACCGACCACCGTCCCGAGCTCCCCGCCTCGCGGGGTACGACCGGCACCGGTGGTTGGACCGCTGGTAGGGCCACCGACATCCACTCGCCGATAGGCCGCACGCAGGCAGGTCGCCAGATCAGCCACGGACTTGCCCTCTGTCGGCTGCATCGGCACCGTCACTGCGCCGTGGTGGCCAATGTGGACCTCCCAGCCGCGGTAAGCGACCTGAGCCGTGCGCGAGACGCCCTGCGCGGCGGTCTGGTCGATCTCCTCGACCTGGATCTCATCGTCGGAGCCCGCCTCGGGTCGGACTTCAAAGATGTTGCGTGTCATACGGTTTAGAACCTCCTTCGGATCGGGTGAATGTCGCCGTCATGGCCGGACGCAGCGGCCGGAACCCCACCGCATCGTCGAAACTGAGCTGTTCTGCAATGGGCCGGTTGGACCACAGCACCTCGCAGCGCGCCGTCCGGGAGCGGCCCTGCCCAGTTTTTGCCGGTACCTCCAAGCGCGACCACCCGACCAACGCCTCGTCATAAAGCGCCGACGGGTAGCCGGAGAGGACCACAGCTGCCCGACACGCCAGCAGCGCCTCCAGCAGCTCGATGTGCTCAGCGTCGGACTTGAACTCATGGCGATACCCGGCCCCGCCGGCAGTACGGCTGGAACCCACATACGGGGGGTCGACGTAGAGGCAACAGGAGCGGTGCGCACCGTACTGGGTGATCACATCCAATGCGGGACGGCACTCCAAGCTCACCCGGTGCAGGCGCTCGGCGGCCGCGGCCATGCGTTCGGTGTAACCGTCGAGATAACCCGGCATGCTGGTCGACGATCCCGCTGGGTCGACATACATGCGCCACCCGGTGCGGCGCAGCGTGCCACCACGACTCTGGGAGATCTGTATCCACACCAGACGCGCGACTTCCAGTTCATTCAGCACAGTGAGGTCGGCGTCCCATGCCTGCTGGTGCTCGGCCCGCGAATGCGGAGTCAGCGCGCACAGACGCGCGAGTTCAGCTGGACGCTCACGCAACACCCGCCAGAAGGTGATCAACCGCTCGTCGATGTCATTGACCGTCTCCATCGAGCTCACCGGCTTAGCGAGCAATACCGCCAGGCTTCCGCCGAAGGGTTCGACATAGTGCTGATGGCGCGGAAGAGCCGCCGCGATCCGGGTGGCCAACCGAGTTTTTCCGCCGCGGTAGGCGAACGGCGGCGTACGCGCAGGGGTGGTCACGAGTCCATTCCGGCCGCGCGCAGGAATCGCTGCTGGTAGCGACGGTCAACGCCCGACGATCTGGTCAGTGCGCCGCCGCAGCTCAGATCCCGCATCACCTGGTACCGCTCACCGGCGCCGGCCGCGCCCAGCCGCGTCAGCGCCTCTGCGGTCTCGGCGGCCCTGACGCCTACGCGAGCGGGGTTGTCCAGCAGCGACGTCTCGATGCCAAGGCGACCCAGCACCGTCGCTAGGGTCAGCATCATTGGCACCGACGGGCAGTACACCTTCATGCCGTGCCGGGTGAACCGTGACGCCGCATGCACCGCGCCCCTGCCGATACCTTCGGCCTCAACCAGCCCGCGGCCGAACGCCCACCGGCCGTCTTCATGTAACCCATACCGCCGCAGCGTCTCTCGTGGCCTCGGAACGTGAACCACGCCTGGCCGCGGGGAACACACGGTTGGCTCGACCAGGGTGTCGAGCACCCATCGCGCGGTGGCCTGGTGAGCGAACTCGAACTGCAGCCCACCGCCTACCCGCCGGTGCGGGGTGAAGGCCAGCAGTGCCCCCAGATGCACGACACGCACTTGGGCGCTCGACGATAACCGGCACAGCTCGACACGCACCGCGGTTGCGAGCTCATCCATCGCCTCACTCACGCCGGCATCCCTTGCCAGGGCGGGGTGGGGCCGCGCCCGCTGACACCGCGGCGATCTCGCGCAACTGATTCATCGCTGCGGCCCAACCTTTGCTCTTGCGGCGCTCGGGGACGAACACACCCGCATAGATCCCGGACTGCTGCTCGGCGGCGACGGCCTCGGCCGCGCACCGTCTCCGAACCGGGCAGCGCTGGCACATCTGTTGCAGATAGGTCCACACCGGCTGCGCGGGCCTCCGCTCGGATGTCCAGAGCTCAGGAGCATCGGGAGTCTCGCGAAAGCACACCGCCTCGGCTCCCCAATGCTCCTCCGTAACCGCGGGCAGTGATGTCATCGCACCAGGCCCTGCATGGGCGACCGCCCGGAAATCTCGGCGATGAACCGAACCGCCATCGCCGCCACACGAACCGCGGCCGGGCGCGCCGGGTCGTCGAAGCGCACCGCCGACCACAGGGACTCGTATTCGCGCTTGAGATAACCGAACCCTTCATGACTGGACGCCAATGTCCGGCCGACCGGCCCGACATCACCGATGGCGCAGTGGCATTCCCGCGCGGCCGCCGCGTAGCGCTGCGATGCTGGCCCACTCTCGTAGAGGTCGGCAACGAACCGCAGCGCCATAGCGCCGACCTGCACTGCCTCGGCACGCGCTCTGCCGATCCGGTTGGCCCGGACCTCGTCCCAAAGCTCGTCGACCTCCTCAGCCAGCACCATCGCCGCTTCCTCGGCCGAGCAGAAGACGCCCGGGAATGCCTCCAGCGCCGCGCGTAGTTCATCACCGATCGCCAGTTCGGCATTGCGGCAACGGTCTTCGGCGTCGATGGTGGCGCAGGCGCTGAACATCAGGCGCGGAGTTCTCATGATCCGACCAGCTCTCGCACCGGGTGGAGCAACGCCATGCACCCCGCGCAGGCGTCATCACCGGGAACGCTGGGGGACCCACATACCGTGCACGCTGCGGTGCACGTCCAGCACGCCATCTGTCCCTCGATGCGTACCGGGTCAACGGGGGACGTGACGAAAACCGTCTGAGGCCTGGTCCCAGACGGCGGGCTCGGTAGGTCTGGAACGCGAGGGTGCGAATTTGGGAACGCGACGAAGGTTGAACCGCGGCGACAAGCCTGAACTAGTACAGTCCGGGGATGAAGCGTTTAGTGTCGCCAAGATAGGTCGAGTATCGACTGCCGAACGCTTCGGTGAGCACGCGCTCTTCAACCCGTGCCCGAACGTCGTGCGACAGCGCAATGAGCAACACCGCGATCAGAAATCCGATGGTGGGAACCACTAAGAGGGTGCTGACGTATGCGCCGACGATGCCGGTGTAGATGGGATGGCGGATGAGAGCGAACGGGCCGTCGGTGATCAGTTCGTGGTTCGCATCGACCCGGGCGAGTAGGCGCCACGAGCCGAAAACCCGGTAGGCCCAAGCAACCAGCCCCAGCGACGCCGCTGCGCCGGTGACGCCGACAACCGCCGACCACGGGGCGGGGTCAAACAGGTGCGGCCCGGACAACGGCGGACGAATCATCCAAGTCGCGAACACAAGGTAATACAAGGCCAGCGAAAAGGAAACGAAAAGCAGTGCCTCCTCGGCGCGCGGCGCAGTGATGCTGTCTGACGAGACGGCATCGAGCGGCATCTTTCGTCGTCGCTGTATGAGGCGCGCGACGATGAGGACCCACAGCACGGTATTGATCGAACCGACGATGGCGGCGTCGACGAGTTGGTTGAACGCCATGACACGATGTTGCATGGAGCAGTCCGGGGCGTGCGACCGCCAGACGGCTGAACTTTGGTGTCCCCTGAACGGTTGACGATATTGATCACTCAAGCCAATGGCGTTGACGTGCCCGCACCCCCCGCAGCGCTAGCTGTCGAGACCCTCTTTCTTGACCACCGCGAAATGCGGTCGGACGTGGAGTGGTCATCGCAACGATTCCGAACGGGTCGAAGTCGGACATCTAAACTGAGTGCCTCCGCCCTAGAAAGCGGATTCGCTCAGATCCATGATGGAGATGTCCATCTCGTCGATGATCCTGCGGTCGGTGCTCAACCTTGGTATCACGGTTTGGGCGAAGAAGTCTGCGACAGCGACCTTTCCTCGGTAGAACGTCCTGTCACGATCAACGGTCGGGTCGTCGAGCGCATTGAGGGCGACCTCGGCCTGCACGAGCAGCAGCCAACCGATGAGAAAGTCGCCGAAGGCAAACAGGAATGGCACCGAGACGAGGCCAATTCGATAGACCTCCCGCTCGTCGTGGCGCGTTCGGGAGAAGTAGTCAATGAGCACGTCGGCCATCTCCCGAACGTCGGCCAGCCCCTTAGCCAGCAACCGGCGACTTCCGGTCAGTTCTATACGCGCAGCGGGGCTATACACAAAGTCCTCGACACGATTGAGAACGCTCTTCAGCGCTGTTCCTTGATCGCGAATTATCTTGCGGAATACGAAATCCTGCGCCTGGATACCCGTGGTGCCTTCGTAGAGGGAGTCAATCTTAGCATCGCGCATATACTGCTCGATCGGATAATCCTGCAGGTAGCCTGAGCCTCCGAAGTTCTGCAGCGATTCGGTAAGGCACTGATACGCTCGCTCCGAGCCCACACCTTTGACAACCGGCAGCAGCAGCGCATGGATTCGCCGTGCCAGGTCCTCGTCGGTGCCCGAAATAAGCTCTGCGACAACGTGATCGTGGTGCGCAACCGTGTAGAGATACAGTGCTCGCAGACCCTCAGCATAAGCCTTTTGGGTCATCAGGGATCGGCGAACATCTGGATGTCTGATGATCGACACTCGCGGCGCTGCCGTGTCAGACATGTGTGCCATGTCCGCCCCTTGAATTCGGGTCTTCGCGAATTCCAAGGCATTTAGGTATCCGGTGGACAGCGTTGCGATGGACTTCACCCCGATCATCATGCGGGCATATTCCAAGATTTTGAACATCTGCGCGATGCCGTTGTGGGTGTCGCCCACAAGCCAGCCCACCGCTGGGACACCGTGCTGTCCGAAACTCAACTCGCACGTGGCAGAGGCAGTCAATCCCATCTTGTGTTCAAGGCCGGTGGCGAAAACTCCGTTGCGGGCTCCAGGTTCACCCGTCGTGGGATCGGGCAGAAACTTCGGAACGAGAAACAAGCTCAAACCTTTGGTGCCCGCTGGTGCACCGTCTGGCCGAGCCAAGACCATATGGGCGATGTTTTCGAACAAGTCGTCGGAGTCGCCGGAAGTGATAAATCGTTTGACGCCCTGGATGTGCCATGTGCCATCTCCCTGGTCGGACGCCCTGGTTCGGGCCGCCCCGACATCTGAGCCGGCGTCGGGTTCCGTCAGCACCATGGTTGCGCCCCAGTTGCGCTGCACGCCTAAGACGGCCCACCGTTGTTGTTGCTCATTTCCGATGTGGTATAGGACGTCCAGCAACTCCGGGCCGACCAGGTAGAAGAACGCCGCTGGATGACCACCGACGAGAAACTCGCTGATGGCCCACTTGACCGGCTCCGGCACACGCACTCCGCCAAGGACTTCGTCGATCCCGATCTGCAACCATCCGCTATCGCGCCAGAAGCGCACTGCGGCTTTGAACGACGCGGACAGGCGGACCGAATGTGTGGTCGGGTCGAACGTTGGTGGCCGACGATCGGCGTCAGCGTACGGCTGCGCGAGCGGGCCTTCCGCTTGACGCGCCGCCTCATAGAGCCAGTCGCGTACCGTCTCGGCGGTGAGTTCACCGAATTGGCTAGTGCTCAACGCCTTGTCGAGGTCCAGGACCTCGAAGAGGTTGAATTCGAGATCGCGGACATTGCTCTTGTAATGTCCCATCCTCTTGCCTTCCTCCTCGCAAGGTTGCGCGATCTCGGCAGCGCGGAGCCGTACCTTAGCCTGACCGTGAGGGGGTGGAGTGGCCATCCGCCGTTCGACGGATCCTGCTCCGCCGAACGGGTGTCACCGCCAACGTGGCCCCGCGATATCCGCATTTGACGCCATCAAATGCCGTCCTCTGCTCCGACGAGGCAACACGGTTTACCTAAACCAAATAGTGGGCGCGGCGTGAGTCAGGCGTGGTCGCGTGAAACCAATTGAATGTAGCGGTGCACGGCTTCGGCCCTGTTCGCGGCTCGTAGCTTCTTGAAGATGTTCGTCACGTGCGATTTGGCAGTTGCCTCGGTGACGACGAGACGCTCGGCGATCTGTTTGTTCGTCGACCCGTGCACGAGTAACTCCATGACTTCGATCTCTCGCGGAGTGAGCAGCGCGTGGACCCGGGAACCGCCGGCTGGCAGCGATGGCGAAGATCGGTTCGCAGACGCGGTGTCGGCGTTTTCGATACGTAGCTCGGCGTCGCCGATTTCGTGGACGAGTTCGCTTGCATTTTGGAGCAGTTCAGCGATCTCGTGGCGTTGTCGACGTACCTGGTCCCGCAGGATCGTGCGCTCCAACGCGTAGCCGTAGCCCTCGGCGAACGCCCATAGGATGTCGCGGTCGATGATGTCGACCGGACGCCGCTGATGCTGTGCATTGGCGTATAGGAACCCGATCGCCTTGCCCTCCGGCACGATGGGGGCGGCGACATAGTCGGTCACGCCCGAGGCTTCGATGAGTCTTCTGAAGGCACGTAGGTTATTCGGTGCGTCGTGCACAATCGCGGGCATCCGGCGCCGGATCATCTCCGATTCGATGACTAGATCGCCGAGTACGACGTCGCCGATCCTCTCCCGGAACAACTGCAGCTTGGCATCGGACTCAGGGTCACGGGTGTCGAAGGAACTTGCGGGATAAACGGTATCGCCGTCAAGGCGGAACAAGATCGCTCGGTCGTAACCGATTCGTTCGCAGATGACCTGCGTGGATCGGCGGAGCATCAGTTCGACGGAACCGACTTGGCGGAGTTCGGCGAGTGCGCGTTGCACCGACGACAACCCGTTCGCGCGTCGCTCGACCGGTCGTAACCGATACGACCGGGATAGCTCCGCGAGGTCGAACGCGACGTGGGCGGCGTCGAGCGCCTTGCCGGACACCTCTGACAACGAGAATTCGCGCAGCTCAGCGACTGCTTCGTCGGCCAGCTCGACCAGATCATCGAGATTGACACCATCGATTGGTGGCGGGTTGGCGGTGCCAAGCGCGGTGTGCGCGCTCTTCAGCGCCGCAACCAGTGATGCAGCGTCGAAGGACTCCATACCCATCAGAGTGCCACTGAGAATCCTCCGTTGACCGGGTAGGTCTGCGCGGTGATCCATTCGGCAGCATCCGAAGCAAGGAATGAGATCACCGCCGCGGCATCTGACGGCTCCCCAACACGCCCGACTGGATACGCCCGGACGATCTTCGCAGCGACCTTCTCAACCGCGAGGGCGGCCTCGATCGCTGGTGTCCGGACCGCGCCGAGCGCGACGCAGTTCGCCGTCACGCCGAACGGTGCGGTCGCCTTTGCGATCGCTCGCGTGAACCCCGCGGCGCCAGCCTTGGCAGCCGAATACACCACGAGACCGGCTTCGCCCTGGCGCCCGGCCTCAGAGATCACGGTGATGACGCGACCTCTGCCCCTCTCGACCATGCCGCCGACCACCGCCCGCGTCGCGACCATCACCCCGGTCAGGTTGACCGCGGTCCACCGGTCCCAGTCGTCGGGAGTCGATTCCCAGAACGGGGGCGGCGGTTCGAGCGCGTCATGCGTCGCGCCCGCGTTGCCGGCGTTGTTCACCAGGATGTCGACGGTGCCGAGTTCGCGCTCGATCTCGGCGACCATTGCGGTGACGGCCGCCCATGCGGTGACGTCGGCCGCGACCGCATAGGCCCTGCCCCCGGCCGCCTCGATCGCGTTGACCGTCTCCTTGGCGCGCTCGAGATAGAAGTCGTTGACGGCAACGGCCGCGCCGAGTTCGGCCAGCATTCGCGCGGTCGCGGCGCCGACCCCCTGTCCGGCGCCGGTGACCAACGCGACTCGGCCGGTGAGGTCGAGCAACTGCTGAAATGTCTTGTCTTCCTTCGTCATCTGCGAGCCCTATCGTCCGAACGCCAAGCGGGAAATGATCAGTTTCTGGATCTGCGGCGTGCCGTCACCAATGAGTAGGCCCTGGAGATCGCGTCGCATGGCCTGCAACGGCAGCTCGTCGGCGAAGCCGACGTTGCCGAATGTGACCATCGCGTCTTCGAGCGCGTCGAGCGCGACCCGCACCGGCCACCACTTCATCATGGCGGCTTCCTTGGTGTGGGGCCGACCGGCCATCCGCAGGCTGAGCGCTCGATAGCCCAGCCACCGTGCGGCCTCCAGTCTGGTGAGGTGTTCTGCGATCGGGAAGGTGACGCCTTGATATGCCTTCAGCGGGTTGCCGAAGGTATGCCTCTCGTTGGCGTAGGCAATCGCCATATCGAGGCCGGCTTCGCCCACGCCGACCGCCATCAGCCCGAGAAGCACTCGGCTGTAGTCGAATTCACGCATCACCAGCGAGAATCCGCGTCCCTCCTCGCCGATCAGGCGCTCCTCGGGAGCAAAGGTGTTGTCGAAGGTCAGCGAGCCGCGACCGATCGGGCGCATGCCGGGGTCGCGGAAGCGTTGGCGGCTGACGGTCCGTTCGTCGAGATCGACCAGGAAGGCTGTGGGCCCGGCATCGGTCTTGGCGAACACCACCGCCATGTCGGCCATCGGCGCCTTCGTGATTGAGGCCTTCTCGCCGCGGATCCGCCACCCGCCGGGCACCTTCTCGGCGACGGTGGTCATCGCCTGGGCATCCGATCCGGATTCCGGCTCAGTAAGGGCGAGGCAGGTGCTCACCGAGCCGTCGAGCACCGCGGGCAGCAGATCGGCTGCGTAGCGGTAGTAGCGCTCGAGCAACGACGCTCCGACGGTGGTGTCGAACACCAGGTACGCGGCCGACATGTCTGCCCGGGCCAGCTCCTCGACCGCAATACCGGCTGCCAGGTGGGTGGCGCCCTGGCCCCCGTAGCGTTCGCTGGCCTCGATACCGATCAGCCCTTGCGCGGCGAGCTTCTTGTACACATCCCAGGGAAACTCGTCGCTGAGTGCCCGGTCGAGATAGCCAGGGGCGAGTTCCTTCTTGGCGAAATCTCGCACCGAGGAACGGAAATCGTCCAGTTCTTCGCTAAGAATGCAGGGCGCGGGGGCCGCTTGATCAAGACTGCTCACGACAGATCCTTTGGTGTGGACGGAAAGCTCGGCCGGCGACCACCGGCGAACGCGGCGAGGCCTTCGGCGACATCCGGTGACGCCAGGTGCTCGCCGGCGACCTTCAGCTCCAGAGCGAGCGCCTCGTCCAGCGGCAGATCTGCGGCCTCGTTGACGACCCGTTTCATCCGGGCAAGTGCGAGCGCGCTCGTGCGGGCGAGCTGCTCGCCGAGTTTCTGCACGACGGAGTCGAGTTCGTCGTCCGGCACGACCTGGCTCACCACGCCGTAGTCGCGCATTTCCGCTGCAGTCGCCGAGCGGCCGGTGAACATCAGTTCCCGTGCGCGGTTGGCGCCGACGAGCCGCGGCAACCGGATCGATCCGCCAGCACCCGGGAACAGGCCGAACTTCGCGTGCCCGTCGCCCAGCGTTGCGGTCTCGGCGGCAACAACAAGGTCGCAGGCTAGGACGAGCTCGAACCCGCCCGCCAATGCCGTGCCATTGACGGCGGCGATGACCGGAGTGGGGTGACGTGCGATCGTCCGCATCACCTGACCCGACGCCTCCAGCAGATGGGCGATCACGGTGACGTCCTGCGCGTTGGCGAAGATGAATTCGAGGTCGGCGCCCGCACAGAACACAGCCCCGGTGCCTGTCAGTGCGACCGCGCGCGCGTCGTCGGACAGCGCGCGCGCCAAGCCAGCGGTCAAGCCGGACAGGACATCCGGGTCGATCGCGTTCATCTTCTCCGGACGCTGCAGCCGCAGCCACGCCACAGGTCCACGCAGTTCGTAGCCGACCGCGTCGGACGAGTTCGTCATGACTCGAGCGTGTCAGTGCGCCGACGCGGCAGCTATCGGCCGATCGACGGATCTGGATCCACCGAACGTCGGCGCTCTGACCAGCCAGGGGCCGCGTTACTCGGCCGAAAGTCGGACAACCTCACCACTATCGGCGGATAGCCCGGGGCCAGACGCCCCGGCAGGGTTGGTGACAACGCCACCAGGGTTAGGAGACGGCGCGTTGGAGAACGTGTTCATCGCCGGAGTCGGGATGACCGACTTCGGTGTCCAGCTGCAGCGCTCGATGCGCTCGCTGGCAGAGGAGGCCGTGCAATCGGCACTCTCCGACGCGGGCGCTGAGCCGGACATGATCGACTACGCCTTCTACGGCAACGTCGGAGCGGGGACGATCACCGGCCAAGCAAGCATTCGCGGCCAGGCCGCGTTGCGCCACACCGGTCTGCTCGGCACGCCTATCGTCAACGTCGAGAATGCGTGCGCGACCGGGTCGACCGCGTTCGGCATGGCGACCGCAGCCATCCTTTCTGGAGTGGCGGATGTCGCCATCGCCGTAGGTGTCGAGAAGATGTCCCACGAAGACAAGGCCCGCACGTTCAAGGTTTTCGAAGGCGGATACGACCAGGACGAGCCTCCGCAGCTGGTACAGCAGCTCGCCGCCAACGCCGACGGAAAATCGCGCTCTCTGTTCATGGATCTGTACGCCGATCTGGCTCGCGCGTACATGGAGCGGTCGGGCGCCACCGAAGACGATTTCGCGCAGATTGTCGTCAAGTCGCACAGCAACGGGGCGCTCAACCCCAGGGCGCAGTTCGACAACCCTGTCACGGCGGAGCAAGTCCTTGACAGCCGCACAATCGTCGAACCACTCAAACTCATGATGTGCTCGCCGATTTCCGACGGTGCCGCGGCGATCGTCGTCGCGAACGCCCGCGGCCTTCGCCGCCTGCCCGACGCTGAACCGGTCAAAGTAGTTGCCGCCAGCCTGGTTTCAGGCCGCGACCGAGCGGCTGCAGAGCCCGGCGCCCCCGAACGGGCGGCGGCGGCGGCGTATCGCGAAGCCTGCGTGGCACCCGCCGAGGTCGACGTCGTCGAACTCCACGATGCCGCCGCCCCGGCCGAGCTGATGATCAGCGAGGAGCTTGGGTTGTGCGAACCGGGCGACGGCCCAAAACTTCTCGCCTCGGGCGCAACCGCGCTTGACGGGTTCGTGCCGATAAATCCGAGCGGCGGATTGCTCTCGAGGGGACATCCGGTCGGTGCAACGGGCCTCGCGCAGCTTGTCGAACTCGCCGACCAGCTCCGCGGACGTTGTGGTAAACGGCAAGTCGCCGATGCCGATATCGCCCTCGCGGAGAACGGCGGGGGGGTCCTCGACAACGACGTCGCTGTTGCGACGGTCACCATTCTGCGGCGTTAATGTAAAGGAGTATGACCAATGGCAAACAAGGTATTCGTCATCGGTGTCGGGATGACGAAGTTCGAGAAGCCCGGGCGGCGCAAAGTCGCCGGAGACGATGGCACTGAACGTGATTGGGACTACCCGGACATGGCGCGGGAGTCCGGGACGAAAGCGCTCGACGACGCGGGCATCACCTACGACAAGGTCCAGGAGGCCTACGTCGGGTTCGTCTACGGCGAATCCTGCTCTGGTCAAGCTGCTGTGTACGAACTTGGTTTGACCGGTATCCCCGTTGTCAACGTGAACAACAACTGCTCGACCGGTTCCACCGCACTGTATCTGGCCGCAAAGGCGATCCGTTCCGGCGAGGCCGACTGCGCACTCGCTCTCGGGTTTGAGAAGATGCAACCCGGCTCGCTGGCCGCGACATACACCGACCGCACCCAACCCGGGATACGGTTCCTGGAGGCCATGGCCAACCTGTACGAATTCCGGCTCCCCCCGGCACCATGGTCGTTCGGCGCCGCTGGCCGCGAGCATATGGAGCGGTTTGGCACCACGCTCGAGCACTTCGCGAAAATAGGTGAGAAAAACCACCGACACTCGGCGAACAACCCGTACGCCCAGTTCCAGCGGGTCTACACTCTCGACGAGATCCTCGATGCGCCGGTGATCTACGAGCCGCTGACCAAACTGCAGTGCTCCCCGACATCCGATGGCTCGGGTGCGGCGATCCTGGCGAGTGAAGCGTTCGTCGATAGGCACGGGTTGTCGGAGCGGGCCGTGGAGATCGTCGGGCAAGCGCTCGTCACCGATGATGCATCGACGTTCAACGGCACCGCGCGCAACCTCGTCGGATTCGACTTGAACATCAGAGCCGCGCGCAAAGTCTACGACCAATCCGGCTTGGGGCCACAGGATTTTCAGGTCATCGAGCTCCACGACTGCTTCTCAGCCAACGAACTGCTGCTCTATGAAGCGCTCGGCCTGTGTCCGGAGGGCGAGGCGGCCAAGTTGATCGACAACAACGAGACCACCTACGGCGGACGCTGGGTCGTCAACCCTTCTGGCGGGCTGATTTCCAAAGGACATCCCTTGGGCGCAACGGGACTCGCACAGTGCGCGGAGCTGACCTGGCAGCTGCGTGGACAGGCCGAGAAGCGTCAGGTCGAAGGTGTCACCGCCGCCCTACAGCACAACATCGGCATCGGCGGAGCAGCTGTCGTCACCGCCTACCAGCGGGCAAACCGCTGACAACTCACCACATATCTCCACCGAAAGGGACACACCAAATCATGGGTACCATCACCGTTTCCGTCGAACTGCCAGCCGCGCCCGAGAAGGTCTGGGCGATATTGTCTTCACCCGCCCAGTTCGAGAACTGGCTGACCATCCACACCAAGTGGAAGAGCGACCTGCCCGCAGAGCTGGCCACCGGCCAGCAAGTCACCGAGGTCACCACTCTCATGGGCATGTCGAACACAATCACCTGGAACGTCGATAAGGCCACCGCACCCGCCAAGCTTCGCCTCAGCGGGTCCGGTATGGCAGGAGTCAAACTCGCGCTTGACGGGGCGATCGAGCCCACGGGTAGCGGGTCGAAACTCACTCTCGGCATGGAGTACGCCGGGCAGATGATCGTCGGCGCGCTTGGCAAGGCCATGGAGAACGAGGGAACCCGCCAGCTCGAGGCCTCGCTGGAGAAGTTCAAGGCCCTCGTGTGAATCTTGGCCACCCGTCAACCGATTCGAGGAGTCCGACTGATGCCCGACGATGACCTGCGATTCAACCCGGACGGACTCGGCAAGTGGACCGATCCCACCGAATTCGACGTCACCGCGGACAAGATTGCAGCGTACGCCGCCGCGACGAACGACCCGATCGCAGAACACCGAACGGGAGAGACCGCATCGCCGGTGTTCGCCATCGTGCCGGTCTTCGAGTCACTCATGGAGCCGGCGCTCGGTGTCGTGCCGCTCGAACTGCTCGGCAAGGTAGTCCACGCCGGCCATGACTTCCGTTTTCACCGGCCGATCCGTGCTGGCGACAGGCTGGTCGCACGCACGAAGATGGATGGTTACCGGGGCGGCGCCAAGGGCACCGTCGGATCGGGAATCATCGAAACCCTGGGCAACGACGGCGAATTGGTCAACACCCAGGTCGCCACCTTGTTCGTGCGTGGCTTCGACGCCGGCGAAGCCGTCGGTGACGTCGCACCGGCCAATCCGCTGGACGAACGGCTGCGGGACCAGGCGCCGGTCGCCAAGGTTGTCCAGCACATCGACGACGACCAGACCTTCCGCTACTCGGAGGCCGCCGGCGATCCGATGCCGATCCACCTCGACGAGGAATTCGCCAAGGCCACCGGATTGCCCGGCATTATCGCGCACGGTATGTGCACGCTGGCGTTCGCGTCGTGGGCCGTGCTCACCGAGGTCGGCGGATCCGACACCGCACGGCTGCGGCGGCTCGCCGTGCGGTTCGCCAAGCCTGTGCTGCCTGGCCGCGAGATCGAGACAACGGTGTGGAATGTCGACACCGCCAACGATGTGACCACTTATGCCTTCGAAACCACCCAGGGCGGCATCGTCGTGCTCACCGACGGCATCGCCGAAATCACTAACTGACCAAGCAAGACAAGGAGTTACACGATCATGGGAATTCTCGACGGTCGCGTCGCACTGATCACGGGTGCCGGACGCGGTATCGGCCGCAGTCACGCGTTGCTCTTCGCAAGGGAAGGTGCCAGCGTCGTGGTCAACGACCTCGGCGGGGCGAACGACGGAACTGGGTCAGACGCTGGCCCTGCACAGCAAGTCGTCGACGAGATTGTGACCGCGGGCGGCACGGCGGTGGCTAACACGTCGAATGTTGCCGACTGGGCAGGTGCGAAAGAGCTTGTAGATCAGGCTATCTCGGTGTATGGCAGGCTTGACGTCGTCGTGAACAACGCCGGCATTTTACGTGACGGGTTCGTCGCCGGGCTCGACGAGAGTCAGTGGGACGCTGTCATCGCCGTGCACCTCAAGGGTCATTTCGCGGTGCTTGGTCACGCCGCCGAATATTGGAAGACCGAATCGAAGGCGGGCCGTCAGCCGGCCGCGTCGGTGATCAACACGGCATCGGTGTCGGGCACGATTGCGCCAAATCCTGGGCAAGCGAACTACGGCGCAGCAAAGGCCGGAATCGCCGCCATGACCTTGGTGGCCGCCGATGAGCTCGACCGGTATGGCGTGCGCGTCAACGCGATCGCACCGTCAGCCCGCACCCGGCTCACCCTCGCCACCCCCGGCATGAGCGCAATGCTTGCCGCCGAGGCTGAAACGGCCGCCGAGACCGGCGGCTTCGACGCCTTCCATCCCGATCAGATCGCACCGCTGGTGGCCTTCCTGGCCGCCGAGAAGACCGACATCACCGGCCGCGTGTTCATGGTCCAGGGCGGATCGATCAGCGAGCTGATCAACTGGCACGTCGGCGAAACCATCGAAACTGACGGCCCCTGGGAGATCGCCGATATCGAGTCGCGAATCCACGAAATCCTCGCCGCGCGATGACCGTCACCGCCGATTGGGTGAATGTCTTCATCGAGTCGAATCTGCCGCCCGTCCACCGGATGGGCGTGCAGATCGCCGACCTTCGACCGGGGTACGCGGCGGCGGAAGTCCCCCTTGAAGGCAACAACAACCATTTCGGCACCGTTTACGCGGGCATACAGTTCACGGTCGCCGAAATCCTCGGCGGTGCAATAGGGTTAGCAACATTCGATCCCACGAAATACGTCGGCACGGTCAAGAGCGCACAGATCGATTATCTCAAGCCGGCCGGAACGAAGCTGCGTGCGACCACCTCGCTATCTCAGGCCGACGTCGATAGCGCGTTCGCGACGCTAGATGCCACCGGCAACGCCGAGGTCGTCCTCGACGCCGAAGTGACCACCGAGGACGGCACTATCGTCGCGGTCACCCGCAGCACCTACTACGTCCGCACGATCGGCGACTGACCGTGAGCATCAGGGCAACGATCGAAGGCACAGCCCATACCGTGCGGGCGATACAGGCCATACTCCGAGCCGGGACTTTCGAATTCCCGCGGGTCGATCGATCCGTGCGGATGGCCAGGCTGGTTCGGCAAGCAGGGCCGTTCGCCGGGCTCGTTCGTGCCCACGCGAACAATGGCCTCGACCGGCCAGCGATCATCGACCACTACGGGACCGTCACGTACGCCGAACTCGACCGGCAAACCAATGCCCTTGCTCGTGCATGGCGCCTCGATGGGCTCGGTCTCGGCGATTCAATTGGCGTCATTTGCCGCAACCACCGGGGCTTAGTCATCGCCGTCGTCGCCGCCGGCAAGATCGGGGCGCGAGTTGTCCTGATGAATACTGGCTCGGCCGCGCCCGAAGTCGCGGGTATCGCAGCCCGGGAACATGTCCACGGCCTCGTCTACGATGCCGACCTCGCGGCAAACGCCGCTGACGTTGCGGCCGATGTGCGCAGGTATGTTTCGTGGGGTTGCGGGCCGGATCGAAGCCTTGACGAGCTGATCGCCACGAACAAGGGCGACGTGGTTCCCCTCCCATCGAGATTCGGCGGCGCCACGCTGCTGACGAGCGGGACCACTGGGATACCGAAAGGCGCGCCCCGGGAGAAGCTTTCGCCCTTGGCAGCCGCACAACTGCTTGACCGAATCCCACTGCGCGCTGAGCAGACAATCCTCATTCCGATCCCGCTGTTCCATGCCACCGGATTCGCTCTTCTCATCGGTTCGCTGGCGTTGCGGATGACGATGGTGTTGCAATGCAGATTCGAACCAGCCGACGCGCTTCGCCTGCTCGCAGAGCACCAGTGCGACGCCGCAGTCGTTGTGCCCACAGTCCTGCAGCGCATGGTGAACCTTGGTCCCGAGGTTCTTCGCCGCTACGACACATCGAACCTCAAGATCGTTCTCTCGGCCGGCGCGGCGCTGGCGCCCGATTTGTGCCGTAGCACCGCCGACGCTTTCGGTGACGTCCTCTACAACGGCTACGGCTCAACCGAGGTTGCGATCGCCACAGTGGCCACACCCGCCGAGCTTCGACTCGTCCCGGGCACAGCGGGCCGTCCACCCGCAACCTGCCGAATCGCCCTCTTCGACAACGAAGGCCGGCGCATCACCGAACCGGGCGTGATCGGCCGAATCTTCGCCGCCAACGGAGCTGGCTTCGACGGCTACACCGATGGCCGCGACAAGCAGCGCATCGACGGCATGATCTCGACCGGCGACATGGGTCACATCGACGAGCACGGGTTGCTTTGGGTCGAGGGCCGCGACGACGACATGATCATTTCCGGCGGCGAGAACGTGTACCCGATCGAGATCGAGAACCTGCTCGCCGACCGTCCCGATGTGATCGAGGCCTGCGTGATCGGCGTGCCCGATCCCGACTTCGGTCAGCGGCTGCGCGCATTCGTGGTGCCAACCCCCGACTCGGCCCGCGATGCCGATGCCATCAAGGAGTACGTGCGCAAACGACTTGCCCGGCACAAGATTCCGCGTGACCTCGTGTTTGTCGACGAGCTTCCCCGCAACGCCACCGGCAAGGTGCTGCGCCGGGCGCTCGCCACTCAAGACGCCGACGGCTAGCAAGCAACCAAGGAGATTCAAAATGGGCCACTACATCACCAACGTCCGTGACATCGAGTTCAACCTATTCGAAGTACTCGGACTCCAGTCGATCCTAGAACGTGGTGATTACGGCGACCTTGACGCCGACACCGCCAAGCACATGCTCGCCGAGGCCGCGCGGTTGGCCGAAGGTCCGATCGCCGATTCGTTCGCCAGCACCGACCGCAACCCGCCGGAGTTCCTGTCCAGCGAACATGCGATCACGGTGCCCGAGGGACTCGCGACCTCGGTCAAAGCCATCCACGAGGCGCAGTGGTGGCGGTTGGGGCTCGCCCCTGAACTCGGCGGTGTGCGGTCGCCATCACCGTTAACGTGGGCGATCGCCGAGATGATCAATTGCGCCAACCCCGCCGTCGTCTTCTTTTGCCATGGTCCCCTTGTTTCCGACGTCCTCTACAAACTCGGCAACGAGCAGCAGAAGCATTGGGCGCAAGTCGCATTGGATCGCGGGTGGTCAGCGACAATGGCACTGACAGAGGCGGACGCAGGTTCGGACGTGGGCGCCGGTCGAACCCGCGCGATCCGCCAGCCCGACGGAAGTTGGCATCTGGAGGGCGTAAAGCGGTTCATCTCCGGCGCCGACACCGGAGATATCGTCGAGAACGTCTTCCACATGGTGCTCGCCCGGCCGGTGGGCGCCGACCCAGGTACCAAGGGGCTCAGCTTGTTTTTCGTGCCGAAGTTCCTGTTTGATCCGGAAACCGGCGAGTTGGGCCCCCGAAACGGTGCGTTCGTCACGAACCTCGAACACAAGATGGGGTTGAAGGGTTCGCCTACATGCGAACTCACCCTCGGGGGTTCCGATGTGCCCGCCGTCGGGTATTTGGTCGGCGATCGCCATGACGGGATTGCGCAGATGTTCAACCTCATCGAGCACGCGCGGATGTCGGTCGGGGTCAAGGGCGCCGGCACACTCTCGACCGCCTACCTGAATGCACTCGCCTACGCGAAGACACGGGAGCAGGGCCCCGACCTGGCGCGGATGATGGACAAGACTGCACCACGGGTGACCATCACTCACCACCCCGACGTACGTCGTAGCCTGATGCTGCAGAAGGCATACGCGGAGGGGCTACGCTCGCTTTACCTTTACACAGCGATGTACAAATGCGACGGCACCGCGGAATTGCTGGCGGGCGTCGACACCGACTTCGCGGACCGCATCAACGACCTGTTGCTGCCGGTCGTCAAAGCGGTAAGCGCAGACCGCGCCTACGAGATGATGACGGAGAGTCTGCAAACGCTCGGCGGATCCGGCTATCTGCAGGACTACCCTATCGAGCAATACATCCGTGATTCCAAGATCGATTCGGTGTACGAGGGAACCACCGCGATCCAGGCGCTCGACTTCATCTTCCGCAAGATCGTGCGCGACCAGGCACGTGCGTTCGGCTACCTCACCGATCAGATCAAGACGTTCGCCGACGCCGATGGCGCATTAGGTGCCGAGCGTGAAGCACTCGGCACCGCGCTCGGCGAGGTGACAGCCATGTCGGCTGCGCTTCTTCGTTATCTCACCGCGTCGCAACAGAATCCGGACGAGGTGTACAAGATCGGGCTCGTATCGGTTCGATTCCTGCACGCGTTCGGTGACCTGGTCATCGGATGGCGGCTACTTGCGGGAGCGGAGATCGCGGCGATGGCGCTCGACCGCGGCGCCGACGAGCGCGATGCCTCCTTCTACCAGGGCAAGATCGCCGCGGCGTCATTCTTCGCCAGCACGGTCCTGCCCCGCCTTTCCTCCGACCGCGCGGTCGTCGAGACCGTCAACACCGACATCATGGAGCTCGACGAAGCGGCGTTCTGAGCAGCTGCCAATTCGAGAGGTTGTCATGGCCATCACCCGCACGCAGGATCTGACATGGCACGACGTGCACCTCCCTGACGACGTCGCACACGTGCGCGGCATGGCGCGCGCCGCCGTGTTGAAACACATTGCGCCGGTGGCGCGGGCGATCGGCAGTCAGGAAGAGTCGGTTGACGCGTTTCCTTGGTCGGCCTTTAAGGGCCTCGCGTCCGAGGGATGTTTCGCCGTGCCGTTCGACTCGCCCCACGGCGCGGGACTGGAACATCGAATACTTGCCACCTGCATCGTGGCCGAGGAAATTGCTTACGAGTCATCAAGTCTGGCAGGCGTTTACGACGGCCAGTGCATTCTCAGCGCCCGCGCGCTGTCGTTTGCGCAACCCCAGGTACAGGACCGCGTTCTCCCCGGACTGATCTCAGGCGACCTGGTATTCGCTTTCGCGACAACCGAACCGGGCGCGTCGTCGGACTTGACGCCGTCGGTGCTGAAGACCATCGCAACCCGAACCAGCCATGGGTTCCGGGTGAGCGGACGCAAACGGTGGATCACCAATTCCATCGTCGCCGACTGGGTGTGCCTACTCTGTCGGGACGGGGACAGCGACCAAGCGACGATGCTGTTAGTGGACATGCATAGCGACGGTGTCGCTGTCGGCGCGCCCGATCTCAAGATGGGTCACCGTGGCCAGATCACCGCCGACATCACCTTCGACGACGTTGTCGTACCGGCAGACCATTGCCTCGGCGAGCCCGGGCGCGGCCTTCGGACGGCGCTCGCGTCGCTGGCGGCCGGACGCGTCGGTATCGCGGCGGCAGGAGTCGGTGTCGGGCAGGCCGCGTTGGATCTGGCGGTGCATCGGGTCCGCACCCGCGAACTCTTCGGGAAGAAACTCGGCGAGATGCAGCACTGGCAGTACCGCCTCGCCGAGCATGCGACCCATTTGGAGGCCGCGCGTGCCATGTATCAGAAGGCTGCGGTCCGCCTCGACCGCGGCGACCCCTCCGGTGAGCCCGAGGCGTCGATGGCCAAGACCTTCGCGACACGGCTCGCCAACGATATCGCGCGCGACGCGCTCCAGATCTACGGCGGCTACGGCTTCGCGCGGAAGGTCGCGGCGACCGGCGAAGAGTTCCGCCTCGAGGAAATTTATCGTGACGCCAAGATCCTGGAGATCTTCGAAGGCGCCAACGAAGTTCTGCTCTGGGTCATCGCCCGCCATCTGATCGGGCGCGAGATCACCGGATGACGGGAGGACAGCATGCCTGGCAGAAGATTTGCGTTCGAGATTCGCCGGACGAGCAGCGCGCCACCCGCCACACTGTTTCGGCTCGAGACCGACGGCGCCACCATGTCCGACTGGGCGAAACCACTTGTGTTCGAATCGAGCTGGGACCGACAAGGCGATCCTTCACCCAGCGGTGTCGGCGCCGTCCGCAAGGTGGGACTGTGGCCCTTGCTTGTGCGGGAGAAGACCATCGAATACGACCAGGATCGTCGGCACGTCTACGAGCTGATCGGACCGTCCAGCCCCGCCAGAGGGTACCGTGCCGAAGTGATCTTCACGCCGAACAAGTCGGGTGGCACTGACTTGGTCTGGCGTGGCGAGTTCACCGAGGCGCTACCCGGAACGGGGCCGGTGATGCTCGCTGTCCTGCGAAGCACCATCCACCTTCTGTCGGGCCTGCTCGTGAAGGCCGCCGAACGCGAACACTCCGCAGGCTAAGCAATATGGCACGCAACTCATGCCGTACCCCGCTCATTCGGATATATAGGTGCGTGGGCGTCGACAACCGTCGAGACAGGTGAAGGCGCGTCATCGGCCGACCGCTTCGCCGACAACCGTACACGCGGGACTGATGTCGTGGTGTCAAACACATTTCGCCGGCCACGGCTATAGCGGTAGTCGTCGCACGTCTGAAACAAGCGCACTAGGCGAGGCGCTGTACAGCTCGCGACCTTCGCTCGCGCACCGGGCAATCGGGCCGCGTCGAGAATCGCATTGGCGACTCGTTTACCGGACTCGTTCGCACCATCCATCGTGTCCCCAGGATGACTGTTCCGGGTGTAGGAACCCGCCAGAAATAGGTTGGGAACCATTGTGATCGACTCGGGTTGGTTTTCCCAGCACGAAGGCGAGACCGACAGCAACGGCTCATCGATCGTCATCGGTCTGTCGTCACCGTTGTTCTTGACTCCTGGCGAGAAGTAGACCGAGTGAATGCGGTCGTCAGCGAATAGCTTCGCCCCGTTGGGCAGGTGGTGGCGCAGCTGGGCGAGAACCTCGTCGACGATCTCTGCCGGCGTGCAGTCCTTGGCCGGCTTGTTGTAAAGCATCCCAGGAAGAAACCGCCACGATGGATCGTCGATTTGAACGGAAACGAATTCCACAGCTTTGCCGTCACCATACTCGGTGAGGTCGATGTCCCAAACGGAGGTGAGGACCTCATTGCCCATGGACCAGGGCGCGGTGAGGCTTGTGAATGCTGTCCGCAGTTCGCTTGCCTTTTCGGTCAGCAGGATCTGCACGCTGAACATCTGCAGCGGTTCCAGTAGTCCTATTCTTTGCAGCCCAGGATCGGCCTGGGCGAGATCTTCATCAATGAGTTGAGCGGCTTTGTCGGCCGGGACCGCGAGCACGTACCAGTCGGCCTCGATGCGGCTCTCCAGACCAGTGTCGTCACGCACTGTCGCTCCAGTGATTCTGCCATCGGCACAGGTGATATCACTCAATGTGTGTCCGAGGTGGAATCGAGTTCCCAGACGCGACAAGTGTTCTGCCCAAGGGTCAATCCACGCCGTGTTCTCGGGACCATTGAGAATCATCACGTCGGCTGTGAATCCCCTGCTGCGGCGATGCCCTACTCCGCCGAGAATATAACTCACCATCTGCGCCAAGGCGCGGGTGCTCGCTCCCTCCGCACTGCAGAAGCCGCTCGGGAAAAGAATGTCGGCAAGACGTTTCGCCGAAGGGGAGAGGGCTGCGGAATCCAAATAGTCATGGGCTGCAACATGTTCAAGCTCCGCCCACTGGCGCTGCTCTCCGCTGGTGACCAGCGCCAACAGCCTGACGCCAAGCCGAACGGCGTCGGCAGGGGTGACGCGACGAACAAGCGTGCCGTAATCGGCAACAGCCGCGGCACGTGCCTGCCACGAGCGACCAAGGTCCGCTGATCGCATCGGCAACCTCGCCAAGGCGTCGTTCCAGCCAAACGTGAGCTTCAGCCCGTCAGGTCCAGTCGTCAGATTATCGAGCACCGTGCGCCCACCGCCGATCGGAATGCGCGCCATTGTCTCGCCGATATTGGGGCAGGACGCGGTGAAGAAATGACCACCCATGTTTCCAGGCATGTCCGCGCGTCCGCCGGTACCGGTATTCGGATGCGCGAAACTCCGGACCTTGCCACCCAGCACCGAATGTCGCTCATACACATCGACATCAAAGCCACGCTCGGCAAGCTCGTGCGCCACCGTCAAACCGGCTGGACCGCCGCCGAATACCGCCACACGTCGCCCCGGTCCAGGTTCGACGAGCGAGTGCTCTGCGCCTGTGCCTGCGAGCGGAACGTTCTGCTCAGCAACATCACCGCGGTGAGGCCGCGTCATGGCATCCCCTTCATATCGAACAGCCGATTTGCGTCGCGCACGTCAACCGAAGCGTCAACGAGGTCGTCATGTTTGCGCTTGGCTCTCCTGACGACCCATCCTCCACTCGACCTGATGGGGTATCGGCCCGTTCGGCAGCCAGGGTTGCGCATCGACGGCGTCGGCGACGCGCCAAGTGCCTCGCTCAATCACACCCAACGCAACGTCGATCACCTTGTACCGCTGAATCTTGCTCTGAATCGCTTGGGACTCGACCCACACCACGAGGAATTCGCCCGGCTCGAAGCCGCACCGCTTCTGCAACGCGGTGAGCATCTCCTCGTCGTGCATGTGACCGTCGCCGAAGTTGAAGCCGAGCAGCGAATTGCACGCGAACTCCGCCTCGCGAATCGTCCACCGGTCGATATCGGGAATATACTTGTAGAGCAAGGAGAACAGGCCCCTGCCTTGACTGTGCATCGAGCGCCACGCGATTGTCTGCTGCATGGTGATCTCGGCGACCGCGTCATCGTAGCCCAGTGACTTCAGCTGGTCGATCTGATTGCCTGTCGGCCGCTTTACCGCATTCAGCTTCTGCTCCGCTCCAGGAGCGAACGCCCACAGCGCCGATGCCCAGTTCCCGGCGTACTGGCGCATCGACGGCAGGAACGAGACCAGGTCGGGACGCACATTGCCGAGTATCGGAAAGAACAGCAATGCCACTGCGATGGCAGCGATCAGCCATCCCGACGACATGTCGCCGATACCGAAACCCTGCCAGTTCGGGAATCCCCAGAACAGGAACACCGTCGCATAGGCGAACAGCACGTTCCACTCGAGCGGCACCGCGAGCGGAAACATCGCGATGATGAACAGGTGGAAGCTCACCATGAGTACCACAGCCGCCAACGTGAGGGTCCGATTCGTCGAGAACAACAGAACGGTCGGCGTGAGGAGTTCGACGACACTGCCGCACACGTGGGCCATGAAATGCGCAAGCTTCGACGGCCGAAGATCGCGCGGGAAGTCACGGTAGTGCGCACGCTTGATCGCCTTGGACAATACGGTTGGGCTGTTGCTCACCATCGGCGGCACCACGTTGGAGAAATGCAAACCCAGCTTCGACGCGCCAGCTCCGACCCAGATCACCACCATGAGCAACTTAAGCGCAACGATCATGTCCACGAACGGAAGTGCGGCGAAGAAGATCATTGCGGGCAGGTACTGCTCGCTTCGCGCCGCCAGGAAGATCACTTTGTCTCGCAGGCCGAGTAGCACCAACGCCACGATGACCGTGATGACCGCCGCGGGGTTGACCAGCCCGGCGGCGGTGCCGGGCCAAACGTTCGACAGGGACCCACTCGGTGTGCCCGGCAGCGCGATGGCGACTACCAGCCCACCGAGCACGACCACGTACAGCATGACGTCCCACACGGTGCGACTGTCGCCCGCCGTGAAGGGGACACGCCGCCAGGGACGTATCCGCAATGTTCCGGGGCGGATCCAAAACAGAATGCCACCTGTCATGGGTTTGAACTTGCCCGCCAACGGCCCCCACGATCCCGCTACTCCGACCGTCTCGAGCAACACGGTCCACAGAACAAGCTTCTGGTAGACGATCGGCTCGTTCCACCAGCCCGCCACGTCCCAGAACGGGCCGACACCGGACGACCACGTCGTCGCGATCGCCCCGAGCACGATGTAGAGCACGGCAACCTTCAATGCGTAGATCACGTGGAGCAACTTGGGTGAGCCGAGACCATATTCGACCCAGTGCAGTGCGAGGACTCTCATCCGTTCTCGCAACGGTTCGTCGAGGAACGTCTGTAGATCGACTGGTGGGAAGTTCGGTTCCTTGAATCCCATGACCTTCTCTCCTTGGTGGCAAGAATTCCGTCGGCCCTTCTGGCTCCGGCAGCGCACGACTGTTGTTGGCTACTCCGCGGTAGACAGCGACCTGCGCAAAGTGGGTTTGTCGATCTTTCCGACCGGATTCTTCGGAAGCTCGCCGACGATCGAAATCTGCACCGGCAGTTTGATTTTGGTCAGATAGCTCCGACAATGCTCCAGCAGTGCTTCCGATGTGACAACGGCGTCCGGATAAGGAACTACGAACGCAACCGGTACCTCGCCGTAGATGGCATGCTGTTGGCCGACGACGGCGGCTTCGAGTACCGCGGAATGGCGGCACAGCGTTGCCTCGATCTCCTTCGGGTAGACGTTCTCGCCGCCGCGAATGATCATGTCCTTGATGCGGTCGACGATTGTCAGGTAGCCGTCGTCGTCGAGAATGCCGATGTCGCCGGTGTGCAGCCACCCCTCTACGAGGGCGTCGGCCGTTGCCAAGGACCGATTGAGGTACCCGCGCATCAGGTTGGGGCCGCGCACTACCACTTCGCCGATCTCGCCGGCAGGCAGGTGGTTTCGCTTGGCGTCGACCACAGCGACCTCTTGTCCCGACAGGGGCGGACCGACTGTGCCGAGCTTGCGTGGCCCGTCGAGCGGATTGCAGGTTGACGCACAGGTACCCTCGGTGAGTCCATAGCCCTCGAGGATCACGAAGCCGAACCTGCGCTCGCAGCGTTCGAGGAGTTCGCGTGACACGGGGGCCGCACCGCATATCGCGAAGCGCAGCGACGACGTGTCCCGGTGAATACCGTCGGGTAGCTCGGCCAACCGCGCGTAGATGGTTGGGACAGCGGAAAAGTAGGTCGGTCGGTGAGATTCGACGGCAGCAAGGAAGGTGCTGGGCTCGAACCTGCTCAGGATGGTGATTTGGGCCCCTGCTGATATGGGCGCAAGAAAGCTGGCACACAGCGAATTGACATGGAAGAGGGGCAAGACAAGCAGGCAATGGTCGGATGGATCCAGTCGCAGATGCTCAGCGAGCATCGTCGCCATCGCCGCGAGATTCCCGTGGTCGAGCATGACGCCTTTGGGGCGGCCCGTCGAACCGCTCGTGTAGATGAGAAGAGCGATGTCGTCGCTCCCCGGCGCATTCGGCGACTGCGTCCCCGACGGCTCCAAGCGCATTTCCTCGACGGGGAGTGTGTCGATCTCATAGCCAGTCGGCTCCCGGTCGGCGATCAGCAGCACCGCGTCCGAATCCTCGATCTGGTATCGCGCTTCGTTGTCGGTGAAGGCCGGGTTGATCGGCGTCGCGATAGCGCCGAGCCGCCAAGCCGCGAGGATGCCGACCAGTAGTTCGACGCAATTCGGCAGCATGATCGCAACGATGTCCCCGTGCGCAACGCCCTTGTCGACCAATTGTTCGGCGAGCGCGTCCACGCGGGCACGGACCTGTTCGTAGCTCAATTCCGATCGTTCGTCGCGCATACACGGCCGTGAGCCAAGGGTCGGCGACTCATCCCAGGCCAGGGTCGGCGCCAAAGTCATCGACATAGTGAGATCGTGACATCGTAGAAGTGACATGTCAATCTTGTACATGAATCTTAATTCACCATAGTGTACTGTTGGTCATCGGTAGAACCGCACAGAACAGGAACCTGAAATGGCCAGGGAGTCCCCAAGCGCCGCCGTCGCGGGACGGCTGACCGAGCGTCACCGTGCGCTGCGCGCTGAACTCATTCGCGAAGAGATCGTCGACGCCGCGCTAACTGAGTTCTCCGAACGCGGTTACCACGACACTTCGATCGCGAATATTGGTAAGCGACTCGGGTCGGCGCCGTCGATGATCTACAACTACTTCACCAACAAGCGCGAGATTCTGGATGTCGCCGTCAATGACGCGTTGATCGCCGCCGGTACCGCGGTCGCTCAGCTGACCGGCGAGCCGCCGAAGTCGGCGGAGGAGTTCCGAAGCTTGGCCAACGAGCTCGGAAACGCTGCCGTCGACATCCTCACTCGGGACCACCGGACCGGTCGAATGCTGGTCATGATCGCCACGTCGAACGACCCTGATCTGCGCGAGCGCTGGACAGGCTTCCACCACCTCGCCACAGGCATGATCGAACGCTTCATCGTTACCGGAGCCGAAGCCGGATTTCTGAGGCCTCAGATTGATCCCCACCGGACTGCAAGGGCAATCCTCGCGCTACCGATGGGAGTGCTTGCGAACGACATGTCGTATCGGCCGGATGCCGACGAAGCTCACGCGCTCGTCCGCGCCATAGTCGCCATGGTCGCCGATGGCATCTACGACGACTCCGCCTCTTGATCTGCATCCGGATTGGCCACGTACACCGCGAGGAATCAGAATGAGAGAGATCGACCTCAAGGGCCGGGTGGCCCTGGTCACCGGCGGCGGCCGCGGTGTCGGCCGGGCTATCAGCATCGCGCTCGGCGAAGCCGGCGCCGCCGTCGCGGTCAACTTCCGCCGCGACGACAGCGCGGCGCAGGAGACAGTCGACACCATTCGCGAAGCAGGTGGAACCGCCGCTGCTTTTGCCGCCACGATCGGCGACGCCGAGGCGACGGCTGCGATGGTCGAGGCGGCCAGCGCCGCGTTCGGGGCCATCGACATCGTCGTCAACAATGCTGGAATCGCCAGCCGCGGAAAGTCGATCCTGGACACCGACCCAACCGAATTGCAGCGTCTGATGGCCGTCAACGCGTTCGGACCACATCGTCTCGCGCAACTTGTGGTGCCGCAGATGCGCATGGCCGGGCGCGGCGACTTTGTGTTCATCTCCAGCGTCGAGACCCAGATGTTGGCCCCGAACGGGGCACCCTACGGCATGTCGAAGACCGCAATGGAGGCATTGGCAATGGCCTTGGCGAAAGAAGAAGTGGGATATGGAATCCACTCGAATGTCGTTGCTCCCGGATTGGTTGGGACGGAGATGGGCAAGAAACTAGTGGCAGCCGCCCTAGGCGTCGACATTGAGACGCTCGACGCGAGGGCGCCCTACGGCCACGTGTGTCGGCCCCAGGAAGTTGCCGACGTCGTGCTGTTCCTGGTGTCCGGGCTGGCCGGATACGTGACCGGCCAGCGCATTACCGTAGATGGTGGGCTGACAGCCGCACACGCAGCCACTCCTCCCACGCTCTGACGGCCGACAGACTGTTCTCCCAATGGCCGCGAACGACGCACGCTACGCATAGCCACAACCGACCAAACGAAGGCAACGGCACAAACGCCGGCTATGCAATATCACCGATCGCAGCGAGCGCGGCATTGTGTCCGCACATTCCGTGGACACCGCCACCAGGCGGTGTGGATGACGAGCAAATGTAGACGCCTGGTACACCGGTGCGGTAGGGATTCAACGCGATTCGTGGCCGGGCAATGAATTGCCGGAAATCCATTGCACCGCCGTTGATGTCGCCGCCAACGTTGTTCGCATTGTGCGCGCCGATTTCGGTCGGGCTCCGGGTGTAAGTCGCAACGATCCGCTCACGGAATCCAGGAGCGAATCGTTCGATCTGACCGAGGATCGCTTCAGTTGCGTCTCCGCTAAAACCTTGTGGCACATGGGCATAGGCGTAAACGGGGTGGATGTTGCCGACGGACCTGCTCGGATCTGCCAGATACTGTTGAGCCACGATGATGAACGGGCGTTCGGGCATACGCCGAGAGTGGGTTGCCCGCTCGGCCTCTACTATTTCGGGGAACGAGCCGCAGACATGCACGGTGCCGGCCGCCTGGCAGTGCTCATTGGTCCAAGGCACACCATCCTCGACCGCGAAGTCGGCCTTGAAAGCAGCCGATCCGTACCTAAAACGGCGATAGGCGCGTTGCACCCTGATGGGCAGGCGGTCGCCGACGATATCAACGATGGCACTCGGCGCGAGATCGAACATGACGATATCGGCGGCTGGCAATTCAGTGAGCGAACGGACCGTATGACCTGTTTCGATCTTGGCGCCCAGACCGGACAGCAGCCGCACAAGTGCGTCGGCGAGGCGCGCGGAGCCGCCCTTGACGACCGGCCAACCGTATCGGTGCCCTGCTGCGCTAAACATAAGTGCGACACCGGATGTCGGTGGAAGATGAAGCGGTTGCCATGCATGGGCCGCGTTGCCCGCGAACAACGCCCGGGCTTCCTCAGTTCGAAACGTACGTACCAGAGCCGACGCCGGGATCATCGCCAGCGGGCCGAAGCGCGCCAGCCGCATCGGATGACGTGGTAGGTGCACCAAGGGACGCAGGATGTCAGTTGCGAGTTCGTCGAAGCCTTGCGCGAGGGGTTCGAACAATCGTCGCCACCGATGGCCATCAACGCCCAGCAGCGCTTCGGTTTCGGAGAGTGATCGGACCATGACGCCGGCTCGGCCGCCGTCGAGTGGATGGGCGAGGTCTACTTCCGGCCATGCCCATTGCAGGCCGTAGGACTCCAGATCGAGGGTGCGGATGAATGGCGACATCACCGCGGTGGGGACGACGGCGGCGCAGTCATCGTGTAACAGGCCTGGCAGGGTGTTCTCGCTGGTGGCCAAGCCGCCGCCAACCGTGTCGGCGGCCTCGATGAGAGTTACATCGATGCCCCTCTGGGCCAGAGTGATTGCCGCAGCCAGCCCGTTTGGTCCCGAACCGACCACGATTGCATTTGTCATGCCTACCGCAGTCCGAGCCTGCGCATCAGGCGGACGCCGCTGTGCAGCAGGTTGACGTTTGCGGGCAGCGAGAGGCCGGAGATTGGGGGCATCGGAATCAGCCGCTGAGTCGCAATCGTTTGCGCCTGGGTGTATTTCAGGATTCCCTCGGCGCCTTGCCGTCGGCCGAGGCCAGAGTCGCGCATGCCCCCCATTTGCGCCTCGACGCTGCCGATCGCCGCGGCGTAGCCGTCGTTGACGTTGACCGCCCCAGCGATGATCCGCCGGGCGAGCCGCTGACCGCGCTCGATGTCACGTGTCCAGACAGATGCGCTCAAGCCGTAGATCCCCGAGTTCGCCGCGACGATCGCGTCATCCTCGGTATCGAACGGGTAGACCGATACCACCGGCCCGAATGTTTCCTCGGCGTACAGGACCGCCTCCCGCGGAACATCGGTCAGCACGGTCGGCTCGTAGAACAGCGGGCCGAGGTCCCCCCGGGTACGGCCACCAAAACGCACCTGCGCACCCTTCGTCACCGCGTCCTCCACCTGTGCGATCACCGTCTTGAGCTGCTCGGCCGAGGTAAGCGGACCCATGTCGATGTCATAGCCGTAGCTTTGCCCGAGCCGTAGCCGGCGAGTGTGTTCGACGAGTTGGGCTGCGAATCGGTCAAATATCCCCCGGTCGACATAGATCCGCTCAATGGACAGACACAGTTGGCCGGAATTGGTGAAACAACCTTTGATCGCGCCTTCGACAGCGGCATCCACGTCTGCGTCGTGGCACACGATCATCGGGTTCTTTCCACCGAGTTCGAGCGAACATCCAATCAGCCGCCCGCCAGCTTGGGCTCCGACGATCCGCCCGGCACGCGTGGACCCGGTGAAGCACACATAGTCGACCGCGTCGATCAGTGCCGCGCCTACGATGCTACCCGGACCGACTACTACCTGCACTAACCCTCGTGGGAGACCGGATCTTTCGAGAAGTTCGGCAGCCCAAAGCACGGTGAGCGCGGTTTGCGAATCAGCCTTGATTACCACGCCGTTGCCGGCGATCAACGCTGGGACCGCATCGCCGATCGACAAGAACAGCGGATAGTTCCACGGCCCTACGACCCCCACCACCCCCCGAGGAACCCGAACTTCCGTCACCGACGTAAGTCCGGGCAGGAGGCCACGCGGGTGCGTGTCCTTCAAATAGTGCGCAGCGCGCTCACCATAGTGCCGAACCACGTTGACGACAGAGAGCATCTCGCCGAACGCGGTGAACCTGGCCTTGCCGGTTTCCAGTTGCAGGATGTCGATGATCTCGTCCTGGTGCCCGAGCAGCATGTCGTGGAATCGCAGTAGCACCGCTGAGCGGTCGGCAACCGGCCGCTCAGCCCACTCACACTGACTCGATCGCGATTGCAACACCGCATGAGCGACATCATCGCGGGTCGAAACTGGCAGCTGCACATAGGTCTTCAGGTCGAACGGCGCAGTTGCGTCCACAGTCTCACCCCCCGGGCTGTGATGCACTTGCTGGCGCAGCCGCTCGAGCGACTGGGGTGACAAGCCATGATGCCCATGCGCGCCCTTTCGCGCGCGCAGTTCGATCGGCAGACCGTCGGCGGGTGTCGGACCGGTCGCATAGTCGATCGGAACCTCGTATCCCGGCGGCACAGTCCATGTGTATTTCAGCAACATCTGGTGCATCAGCGCCTTGATCTCCATGACGCCGAAGGACATACCGAGGCATTTGTGCACACCAGAGCCGAACGGCGCCCAGTTGTTTCGGTGGTTCTTGTGCTCGTGCCGTTGTTCCGAGAACCGCTCCGGGTCGAAGGTGTCCGGGTTCGACCACCACGGACCCATCCGATGCGATGCAAAAATGCACAATCCGACGATGGTGCCCGCCGGTATGTAGTGGCCATGGATTTCGGTGTCTCGAAGCGCGGCGCGCACCTGCATCCCGACCGGCGCGAACATTCGAAGCGACTCCTTCATGACCAGATCCAGGCTCGGCAACCGCTCCAGGTCATCGAAGTCAATGAATGGCTTGTCCAGCTCCAACGATTCCTCGCGGGCCCGCTCCTGCCAGTGCGGATACTTGCCCAGGAAGTAGGCCATCATCGACATCGTGATCGTGCTGGTCTCATGCGCAGCCATCATGACAAAGATCATGTGGTCGATGATCTCGTCGTCGGTCATCATTTCGCCCTCATCACCGACCGCGCGACACAGCACGCTGAGCAAGTCTTCGCCTTCGGCGTCGCGCCGCTGGGGAATCCGGCTGCGGAAGAACTCTTCGAGTAGCTCGCGGCCGCGCAGTCCGCGGGCGTATGCGCCGCCCGGTACGTCGGCGCGGACGAGGGCCTTCGTCCCGGTAACTGCTGCAACGAATGCCCGGTCGACGGCTTCAGTCTCGGGTCCCAACGTCACTCCGGCGAACACCTCGTTGGCAACATCGAGGGTGACCTGTTTGGCCAAGGAGAAAAATGGGGACCTTCCCGTGGATGGCCACCCCGCCATGTTTCGATCGATCACCCTATTCAGCGGTCCGAGGTAGCTCTCCAACCGGCTACGCGTGAACGCCTGTTGCAGCATCCGGCGATGGTGCAGGTGCTCGTCGAAGTCCTTGAGCATCACGCCGTTGGAGAAAAACGGCTCGATGAACGCGCCCCACCCCAACTTGTTGCTGAACACTTTGTCGCGGTTGGTCAGCACCTCGGCGATCGATTCGGGCCCGACCACGAACACGATCTTGCGCCCCAACGCCGAACCCCACCAGAGCGGGCCATTGAACCGCCCTGGTTCTGCCGGAGGCTCGGGCTATTGGATTCCGACCAGGGGTTGGGCGGTCCGTTGGGCATCGTAGAACGCCGCCTCA
>NZ_BEWG01000037.1:0-6043 GCF_002723835.1 Mycobacterium sp. shizuoka-1
TACCCAACAACACAACTCGGCATCACACCGAACCCACACCAATTACCACGCAAAATCCGGGCTAGGGCTGTCCTCGGCACGCACCGAAGCTGACAGAGCCAAGATCCAAGGCATCATCGACGACGTTGAAACCGCCCTCACGTCCGCCGGCGTGCAAGGCAACACACCCGAAGCCCAAGCTGCGGTCCTATCTGCACTACGCAGCGCCCTCGACGAAGCCGGCGATGTGGTCAGCGGCGCCGCCCGGGACAAACTCAGCGACGCCGCGTTCGTCCGAGAGCTGATCAGCAACTACCTCAACATTTCCAGCGAGCTCGACACCCTCCACGCCGGTGTCGCCGGCAGCGGCACCGGCGTCAGCGCCGCCCGCGCCGCCCATGAGGCGCTCGGCCTGCCCTACGTCTGGGGCGGCGGCGGCGCCCTGGGCCCAACCGGCGGCGGATTCGACTGCAGCGGCCTCACCCAGTACGCCTACGCCCAGGGGTCCGGCGGGCGCATCATGCTGCCACGCACCACCTACGAACAGATCAAGGTGGGCCGACAAGTCCCGATGGGCGCGCTGGCTCCGGGAGATCTCGTGTTCAGCAACTTCTCCGCGCCGGGGGTTCCCGAGCACGTGGGCATCTACATCGGTGGCGGCCAGGTCATTCACGCACCCCAGCGTGGCCAGGACGTGCAGATCAGCTCCGTCCCGTCCGGCGGGCAAGCACGGCGGGTGATGTGAGCGTAAGCCAGAAGAAAGGTCGACCATGCCACCGTTGCGCTGGGACAATAACGCTATGACCGCCGCCGAGGAACCCATCAGCCACGATGGATTCGAGATCAGCGTCGACGAAGCGGCATATCTCGTCGAGTATCTGGACCTCATCGGGTTGCTGCCGGAGGTCCTTGCGGTCTACAACCCGATGACCAGCGCGGAGATGGTCGACGGCTGGAAGGCTCATCAGCACCAACGCCTGACCGAGCGCGGCATCCTTACCTCCACCGGCGCCCTGCCCGAGGTTGCCGAACAGATGCGTACCCTGGCCCACTCGCAAGAAACGTTGGCGATCCGGATCACACCACTGCAGCAGGCAGACACCATGCTGAGGCTGGCGATCGCCACGCGCTACGGCCGGTTCGTCGTCGCGAGCCGCACACGCGACATTTTCCTCGTTCAGTCGGTTCCGGTAAACGCCTGGCAAGACGCCGTGCGGATGACCTTGGATACCAACCTCGGAACAGCCGAGCCGGCACCCTTGAGTCAAACGCTGCAACTCAGCGTCGCCGACGTCAACAAGATCGGCGCAGCGTCGGCAGGGGCGGTGTCCGACCTACTTACCGAGATGGGAATCCACCCCCGTGACGCGGCAGTCCTCAACGCCGCCTCAACCCCTACGGTAGCCACCGAGATCACCGCGGCCCGCCGCGTCGACGGCATTGTACGACGCTCAGCAACCGCCGTGACGATCCTGGATACGACACACGGCCGGGTGATGGCCTGGCCCCACATTGGTCCCGATCGCAGCACATGGATCTCTTACGCCGCCGGTGAACCCCACCGCCTCCGGACAGCGATTGCCGGCCTACTCGAACAGTTCGACTCCGAGTAGCCCGAACGCCAAAATCGCTGCACCGCAACGGATACGCGTCAGCAACAAGTCCTCTTGAGAAGCTCTGCCACTGCATCGAAAGTGGTAAGGGTGAAAAGCTGGCCAGCCACTGCTGTCATGATTGTGCTCGCTTCCGCCGTCGCAGTCGCGGTAGGACTGCGGCGGGCCGCGGCGCCGACGAACTCGTTCCGGGTCGCCGCAGACGCGCTCCCGCCGGTCGTCATCGACCGACTCCGCCATCCCGGTGCGCCGACCTACATGGTCAGCTGGGACCGAGTCGATCGCGTCGCTCTGTGGAGGCCGGTCGAACGCCGATGAAGAGCACCAGCAACACCGACAGCGGTACCGGATTCGAATTGGCCATCAGCCTTTTGGTGCTCGGCGCGGCCGGCGGTTGGTTGGGCTACCGATACCTCTCCGATCACCCCACCGCCCTGACGTCGCTGGACTTGACCATGCTCGCAGTGATCGGGCCGACGCTCCTCGTCTCGCTGGTCAGCTGGGGCCTGGTCTGGCGGGCCCTCCACCCGGGTGTCCCCGCCGACGATGAACTCGACCGCTGGCAGCTGCGATTCCCGGTCCGCGCGGCCACAGTGGGTACTGCTGCCGCGGCCTTTGCCGCCGCGGCAATCCTGATCCGCTGGAAACTCAGCATTGCATTCTTGCCCAACGTTGGGATCGCGGCCGCTGCGGCCATCGTCGCAGCAGCATTCACCATTGAGAACCACCAGCTGCATAGTCGGCGAGTGCGGGTGCGCAGCAATTTGATTCAGGCCCTCTACGGCCCTCTGGGACACAAGGTTCCCTCGGAGGCTGTCGTCCGCGATATCCGCTGGCAGCCGAGATCGGCTGTGCCTGAGACGATCACGATCCGCGCCAGCAGGCCGACCAACACCCGCCTCACCTACAGTGAGGATCAAACGCTCGACGACGACCCCAAGACCACAGGGCGTACCGACGCTGCAACAGTCATCCGCCGCGCCCTCAAGACTCACTGCGGGGCTCACTACAAAGTCAGCGCCGACCCATCGGGACTGCGCTTCCAGGCCACGCATCACGTCCCCGAGCAGCTCGATGAGGACCTCGCCGAGCTCACCCGCAAGGTCCGCGAGTTCTTCGGGCCCACAGCCACGGTGACCGGCAACCTGGCCTCAGGCTTCACCATTACCCACAGCGTCGCCACCAAAATGACAGGCGAGTTCCGCAAACGGGTAGCCGAGCAGAACCTCACAGAGCTGATCGGGGGAAACTGGGTCACCACATGGGACATGCAGCAGGGCACGGTGGTCTTCGCCCCCAAGCCCGACCTACCCAGAATCGTCTACCCCGCCCCTGTGCCCGAAGTGACCTCAATCGACCAGGCAATCGCCGAGTACAAGCAGACGCGCCTGCCCTACGGCATCGATCTCGACCTCAACCCCCAGGAGTGGGACCCTCTCGACGCTCCGCACACCCTTGTCGGCGGCAAGACCGGCGCGGGCAAGACGGTGTACCTACGCGCCAAGATCATGCAGGCCGCCCGCCGTGGCTGGGCAGTGGTCATCGTCGATTTCAAGGGCGGATCCTTCTCGGACCTGGCCGGCTGGCCCAACGTCCACATCATCAGCAGCGATCCCTTCGAGTCCATCGCCACCATCCACCGCATGTACAAGCTGATGGACGAACGCAACGCCAAGGCCCGCTGGAACCCCAAGAGCTGGGAGAAGAACCTGCCCTACCTGCTGGTCATCGACGAAGCCGCGCAGTTCAAGGTGATCCTGACCCGGCTCTGGGAGTCTGGCCTCAAACCCAAAGGCGGCCCCAAGGAGCCACCCACCGTCACCGAGATCGCCGAACTCGCACGACTGTCGCGTACCGCCCGTATCCACCTCGAACTGGGCATGCAGCGCCCCGACCACGACCTGATCGACACCGAGGCGCGCGACAACTTCGGCAACAAGGTCTCAGTCGGTCCGATATCGCGGATCGCCGCCGAAATGCTGTTCGAGGACAGCTATACCGGCCGCAACGTACCCCGGATCAAGGGCCGTGGAATGTCGCTGGGCACCCACGAGACGCCCCGAGAGACCCAGTACTACTTCTGCCCCGCCGCCGACACCACCAACCCCGACGAGCAAGCCGTGATCGCCTCCATGCGCCCATCCCGGACGCTGATCCCGCGCTACGTTCCTGAGCTGCCCACCGACCTGGACTCCTGGAGCGAGATCGCCGACGCCCCTTGGTTCGATCTGGCCGCACGTCCAGACCTCGATCCCGCCCTTGTGAGTCGCACGATTACCCGATGGGATGGCGACGCCACGCTCGGCTTCGACACCGACACCGAGGCCCAGGAGAACCTCACCGTGTGCGCGCGTGACCTCCAGCCCAAGGATTCGGTGGTTATCGACGGCTTCAGTGGAGAGATCGACGGCATCGACGTCGACGACGACGGCACCGTCACGATCATGTGGCAGAAGGACGACGACGGACTTCTCTGCATGTCCAGCACGTCGGCGGGGTCCCACTTCGATATCACCCGCGCGCAGATCAACTCCTCTTGAGAATGCCCAGTCTGGGCCCATAGCGTCATAGCCGGACCTGGTGTACGACACCACACGACGGCTACGAGAGGAGCTCCAGCGCCATCATGTCGATCGATCTGGGCCCCTTCGGCAGTTTCCCGTTCTTCGTCGGCCCCGCGGGTGCGATCGCTAAGTCTGCATTCGACAAACTCATCGAGGAGGCGCAGGACCTGTTCGGCACCGGGGAACAGCCGCAAATCCCCGGGCCTCCTCAGGCGACATTGCCACAGTCTCCCGACGGCCAAGGACCAGCTCAAGACCGCATCGACGAGCTCAATCAGATGGTGGCTGAGCTGCAGAAGCGCCTCGACGAGCTGCACAAGGCCGGCGACGAGGCCACCTCAGCCACCGGCGAGAACTCCACCCAGGGCCGAACTGCACATGACCAGATCGTCAGTGACGGTGCGCTACTCGGGTCCGGCCTGGCCCCGCAGGGCAGCGTGCCAGAAGCCGACTCCGGGATGCTGGCGGCGATGCAGCAGCAGATCGACGAGCTCACTCGAAATGTCGAGGACAAAGCTACGACCGCCAATGGCATCGCCGACAGCCTGCGCGACATGGGCATGGGCATGCCCGGCCTCGGAGGCCTGGGCGGCGGACCTGGCATGGGCATGCCCGGGCTCGGTGGAGGTATCCCCGGCTTGTCCTCGTTGGGCGGGGGCGGGATGGATGTCCCTGAGGTCAATTCGCTCGGCGACAACGACGCATTGCAGCCTCCAGAAGTGGCATCGACCTCAGATGACGCACTTGCTCCACCTGAAGTGGGCGCCGCGGGTATGGCCGCTCCAGAGGTCTCCCCCGGGCCGGAACCCATGCCAGTAACCGCGGCGCCAGCGGCGCCGGCACCAGCGCCGCCGCCGGCAGAGGCACCCGGCGAGCCCGCCGCAAGCACCTCCGAGACATCCAGCGAAATCACGCTGCCGTCCGGCCAGGTTGTGACCGCACCGAACCCGCAGGCCGCCGCCGCGGTACGGAATGCACTCAACCGGCCCGCCGGCGCCGGCGACGTCGCCACTACCGCCTACACAGGCACCGACGTCGAATTGCCCACTGACGGTGCTGATCCGGGCCGCAAGATTGACCCGTCTGACGTCAAGCCCGGCGATATCGTCGTCTTCGACGACCACACCGCCATCGTCGCCGGCAACGGACAGCTCATCGGGCCTGACGGCAAGCTCGAACCCCTGGGCATCATCAATGACAGCCCCGGGTTCAAGGGCTTCTTCCGCCCCACCGAGGACGCAGACGACCTCGCAGCACCCTCATCGGCCACGGTTCCCGCAGCCCCCACCACCGCCGCCCCGCCGCCGACAACCACATTGTCGGCCGCCGTCCCCAATGACGGTGAACCCGACGAAGCCCCTGCTCCCGCTGCTGATCCCGGATTCGGGCTGTCGACAGTCCCGCCCACCCATGAGCGTTGAACAGGCCGTCGACGACTATCTCGACGCCGCGCGAGACATCCTTGGAACCACGCAGCCACCCACGGTCCCCGGCGCCCCCACCAGGATCGAGACCCTGCCCAACCCGGATTGGACTGGAAACGCCCACGAGGCTGCAATCGCAGCGACCCGCACACTGCAGCTGGCCCGCGACCGGCTGCAGGCCGCCGCCGCCAACGCCGCCGGCTACACCGAGTCGGCCAATCAGATTGCCCAGCAGGCAGCGCTGGACCTAGACGCCATCACCTCAGAGTGGGCCACTACCAAGAACACCATCGCCGCGATGCCACCCGGCCCCACCCGCGACGTAGCCCTACTGACCGCTGCCCAGCAGCGCATCGCCGAAGTGGTGACCCTGATCTCGGCAACCACCGCGCGCTACAACGAGGAAGCCGCCAACCTGCGCTCCGAGATGGCCGGCCTACCCCAGCCTGACACCACCCACGCC
>NZ_BEWG01000037.1:6105-23728 GCF_002723835.1 Mycobacterium sp. shizuoka-1
CCGCAGCGACGCCGATGCCGGGACTGACCGGGGCACTGCCGATGGCCTCACCAGCCATGGGTGCGCCGGCGGCCACGGCACCTATGGCCACTGCCCCGGCCGCGGCCGTGAGCCCGCTGAGCTCCCTGGGGTCGCTGGCCCCTTCACAAACCAACCGCCGCACCGCAGCTGTCATTCCACAGCCCGGCGGCGGAAACCCGCTCCGCGGTGATTTCGGCGCCCTGGGAAAACTGACGCCAGACTCCACTCCGGGCGAAGTCTTCGCCGCGGTCCTCGCCGAAGCCAAGGCCCGCGGTTACACCCTTGAAGAGGGATTGGCCTGCGCCGCGACGATGCTGCAGGAAAGCTCCGGCAATCCCCGCGCGGTCAGCAGCAACGGCCTATGGGTGGGCCCCTTCCAGCAGGACACCAGCTACCCGGGACGTAGCGACCCCAATACCGCGATCGCCGAGTTCTTCAACCGCCTCGACGACAAGCGCGCCTCCGCCGGCGCCAGCAGCGACATCTGGAAAAACATCTTTTGGCTCCAACAGCGACCCGGCATCTCCACTGCCGAGGAAGCCTTCTCCGGCGGCCGCCAGGACTACCTGACCGAGATCCAGAGCCAACTTCCCCGCGCCACGCAGATGTACCGGGATCTGTCCGTCGTCCAAGAGCGAGTCCGTGCATGAGTATCCAAACCGCCATCGACGCCTACCTGCGGGACGCCCGCGAACTACTAGGCACCGGAGCCGCGCCGGGCAACTCACGACGCCCGCGCACTGACGTGCGCCCGGCCCAACCCCAATCCTGGATCGGGTCAGCAGCCGACTCTGCTGGCGCCACCGCCGACCGCCTCGACAACGACCGGGGAAAGCTCGGTAGCGCCCACGACCGAGCTACCCAAGCCCTCGACGCGGCAGCCGGCATCGCTCGCGACGCACACAGCGGAATGACGACCATTGAGAACGCCTGGCACAGCGACAAACTTGCCCTCGGACCGATCTCCAACACTCCCCAGGGCCAGGCCGCTCTCCTCCAAGCCGGGATGCAGCGTGTGTCCGAAGCGCAGTCCTTGGTCTTCGGCGTCACCACCCGCTTCGGAGACCTCGCCACCAATGTCGGCGACGCCATCACCGAACTACCGACCCCGCTCGACGCAGAAACCTCCACACCCTCCAAAGACACCCCAGCCGACACCGACGAAGACTCGGGAGCCGACGAAGACAGCAGCCAGACCGCGCAGACCGAAGAATTCAACGCGCTGGGCGGCCCACTTGAAGACGAACCCACTACATTCCCGTCATCAGCGACCGATGCCGCCCCGATAACCACGTCCGCCGGACTCGGATCCGGATCGCCCATGGAATCGCTGCTCAGCAGCATGGGTTCCGGCGGCATGCCTTCGATGGGCCAGCTCCCCCTCAGTGGTGGAGTGCCCGGCGGCGGCGCCGCCGGACTGTCCTCGCTGCTGCAGCCACTCATCGACGCCGCCGGATCCACCGACAGCACATCAGAGAGCGACGACAGCGCCGAAGACGACAACCACGCCGGCGTCGCGTGGAACGGCACCGAGGCCCAAAAGGCGATCAAGACCGCCGAACAAGCGCTGGGACTGCCCTACGTGTGGGGAGGTGGCGGCGCCGCCGGCCCATCCGGCGGCGGCTTCGATTGCAGCGGCCTGACCCAATGGGCGTTCGCCCAGGCCACTGACGGCCGCATCATCCTGCCTCGCACCACCTACGACCAGATCAACATGGGACAGAACATCGCCCCCGCCAACATCCGCCCCGGCGACCTCGTGTTCAGCAACTTCTCCGCCCCTGGCGTGCCCGAGCACGTCTCGCTCTACGTCGGCGACGGCAAGATCATCGAAGCCCAGCAGACCGGCGTCCCCGTCAAGTACTCCACGGCGCCCACGGACGATATCGTCGTCAGACGCGTCCTATAAGCCAACGCTTGCCCACAGTCTCTCAGCTTTGGATCCGACCGCGCCGATGCGCACGGAAGTACTCCATCGCCTCAGCGCGGCTCTTGGCACTCGCCGGCGGCGCAACTTCCCCAACGACGGCGGCCGAGGTACAACGGGCCTGGACTTGACGGGCCGTCACAGGCCTTCGCGGCAACTCACGCAGCCGAACAGCCAGGAATCCAGCAGGCCGCAGCAGAGAATCCGGCCAGGTCCGCCCTGTTCGCCGCATATCAGCATTGAGCGCATCGACGATCTGCGCACCAGTCCAGGTGTCCAGGTCCAGCCCCGAGCGGGTGAGCACCTCGCAGATCTGGCCGGGATGGACGGTATCGAGGCCTCGGCAGCGGGAGATGACACGCGCGGCAAGCAATTGGAGTTGCAGCGGGCGGGGTTCGCCCCGCCCCGCGGTGTCTGGTTGGGGAGAATTCTTCGACGTGGGCCGGGAACGGCCCTTTGGTGAGTTCTTTCCAACGTGAGTTACCCGCCTATCCCTACGGGATGGCGGTAGGTCGCAAACCGCCACGTTATCCACAGGCCTGCGCCGGCTCACCAAATGCCACACCGACGGCCGCCGATACCGCTGAGGGGACGCCATCGACCCGGTGCCTCGACGAACTTCCACAGCAAGACCGGCTTTAGCGAGGACCGCGCGCACGGTCGTCACACTGCGCTGGGAGCATCCCGCAGCCTTGGCCGCGGCCGCGTTGGTCACTGCGCAGTGCCGGCCAGTCGCGTGATCGGCGTGCGCGGCCAGCGCCACGCAGACCTTGAGCAGCATCGACTGGCTCAGGTTCACGCGCGTGAGAACCGCAGAGCCAGAGGCCGTTTCGGCCCAACAATCCACTTCCTCGATCCAGCCGGCGCGGCTGGTCCACATCGATGTCGTGGGTGAAGTCGCTCCGGCGACGACGATCCATTGCCGCCGCTGTTCCCGTTGCTTGATGCGAGCTATACGAGCCGACACCGGCGGTCTGCAAGCATCGGCGAGATCACGAAACAGCGCGCCATCGTGTCCGTGCAGTAGGCGTGCGCTATCGTGGTACCTGTCCATGGAGACAAGTCCCTTCGGGGAGGGGCGCGAGCCCACCGAGTCGAGGGCCAACTCGACTCGAAAACTTCAGATTCGAAGCCCTCGGTTGCCGCCGGGGGCTTCGAATGTTTGAAGGCGGCGGGTTCGCGCCGGACTATTCAGGTGTGGTGCCGACTGGTCAGATACGTGCTCCGCCAATGAGTCTCAGGTGGAGTGTTGTCTGGGGTCGACAGGTGATGTGGGGTCTCTTCTCCTTTCGATGTGACCGCATGCCAGACACGGCCAGCCGGGATGCTGGCCGGTACCGATCGTCAGGCCCAAGGCGCGCGTCATCGTGAGGTGTACCGGAGATCCGGCAACCCGTCACGACGATCGTCGAATCACGCCATCACAAGTGCTGGCGTGAGAGGTGTTGTAAAGAAAGGGGATTCGCGCGTGAATGTTGGTGATGCGCTACCGAGCGGGTCGTCCCATGCAGCCTCCGGTTGTCATTGGTGTGTCTGGAGGGATCGTTGCACGGCCCGCGCGGGTATCCGCGCATCGACACGCGGATACCCGCGCGCGAGTACCATGACGGAGAAACTACAGATTCACGCGCGACGGCCCTCGACAGGGCTCACCACGCGGCGCCGGCGGTCAGGCCACCGCGGTCGGGGTCGAGGTCAACGCCCTCAGCAGTAGAGCCTGCACCTCAGAGATCCCGTGCTCACGCGCTAGAGCGCGCACCGATTCACGGTCTTCGGCCAGGGTGACCAACGCCTCTGGCGACATCAGCGGCTGGCAGGCCTCAACGATCAGTTCCTGGACACTTTTCTTATTGAACCCAGCGGCCACCGCGGCCGCGACATCCGCTTCCCGCGGCAGCAGCCGCAGGGCCATCTGGGCGGAGCGCTTGCGCGTCTCGGTCCCCCGGCGCGTCTTTTGTTGCCGCGTCGAGGGCACGTCTGCAGCGACCTCGCCCGGAGCCGTATCCAAAGTGGTCGTCATCGCGTCCTCCTCCGCTGAGCTCGCGCGGGTAGCCGCGCAAGCACCACGGTAGCGCAGGATGCGCCATAGTGCGGGATAGCTTCGCGAAGGCGTGTCGCGTGTTGCGTGATTATGCGCTATGAGGTGGGATATTGCGCGCAGATCCGCCAGGATGCGCCATGGCACCGCACAATGTCGTACATTGTGGGGCTATGGCGACCCCCGATGGCCCACCCGGCGCCATCGACCCAGACTCGCTGCTGACCGCTGACGGCATTGCCGAGCTGGCCGGCGGCATGGTCAAGCCCAACACGGTGCGCTCCTGGTGGCGCAACGGGTCCCTGCCGTACGAGGTCTTCCCTGAACTGGGCGCCAAGTCGAACAAGCGCACCCGCCGCAGAGATGCCGAGCGTTTCCTGCGGCGCAAGCTCGGAGACCTCCCCGCGGCACCCCTTACGGAAACCTCCATGGCTACGCCCACGGAATCCGACGAACCGCACGCAAACCCCTCCCCCACCCCGCCGTCGGCGAGCAGCGCTGATCTGCTCGACACGCTGGCCTCACTTAAAGCCGCCGCCGACTCGGCAATGCAGGCGCTGATCGCTGAAGCCGAACATCACGCCCAGATGGCCGCCGCTCAGGCCGCTGTCTCTCGCGCCCAGGCCGAGGCTGACACCATCCGCGCTCAGGCCGACGCCAAACGCGTCGAAACCCTCAAGCATCTGCAGAATGTGTTCCGCGGCTACGACCTGGCCCTCACCACACACCTGCAGCCTGCCTACCCGCCGCATTTCGACAGCACCGCGGAGCAACCCCACACTCCCCAGCGCTGATCGCACCGCGCCGCATCGCCGCCCCACGCAGGTCACGGCCCGTCCATCTGTCCGATTCGCGGCCACGGCCGAGGTCGCCGCGTCGGTTACGCGACGTCCCGTGCGTCGGCCAAGAGATGACCGGACGTTGGGTGCGAGCCTTGGACTATAGTCCGTGAAAAGGGCGCTGACCTGCAAAATACGGGCCTATCACGGACAATCACACGGGCAGGCGCCGGGCAGACGCCGGGCAACACACGCCCTAGAGCACGCCGATCCGCACGTCCGTGTCAACGAGCGATCATTCGCCATCAGGCCCGACCCATTACTGAGGCGTGTCAACGCCCCGACAACCATGTTGGCGTACACCGTGACTCACGCGGCACGGTACTGACGTTGATCCGCTCGCACCCACTCACGCATCCCACAGCGTCACGCCTGGCGTTGACCAGCACATTGCGCCGCAACACCACACGCCACGCCAATCCCACGGGTAACAGTTCGGACTCACCCGTGTGCGTCGCCGAGAGGCCACGGACGAACAGACCTACGGTGCATGCATGACGATGACCGGACCGGCCCGAACAATCCTCGTGGCCAATCAGAAAGGCGGCGTCGGTAAATCGACCACCGTTGCCGCGGTTGCGGAAATGATCGCCACCGCCGGAAAGCGGGGCCGGCGCGTCCTGGTCGTTGACGGTGACCCACAGGCCAACGTGACCGTCGAGGACCTTGGTGTCGACGGCGACCGTGGCCAATCACTGGCCGCCACGCTGCAGTTCGGGACCCCGCTGACGCCGGTACGCGACGTGCGCACCCACCTCGACGTCATCGCTGGGGGACCGCAGCTGGCCGTCGTAGGCGCAGCAGCCAACACCATCGCCGAGAACGGCATCGACATGGCCACCAATATGCAGACCCAACTTCAAGCACTGTGCGACGCCGAAGGCTACGACGTCGTGCTGATCGACTCTGGGCCCGGAGACGTGCCCCTCCTGGACACCTATCTGTCGGTTGCGAACTATTTGCTCATTCCGACCCGGGCAGACCAGGCCAGCCTTGGCGGCGTCGAACGCCTGGCTCGCCGCTTCTGGCGAGCCCGCAAACATGGCGCGTCCATCCAACTGCTCGGCGTGCTGCTCTTCGATGTGAACCCTCGGGCTACCAAACGCAACGAGGAAGTGTTTGCACAGGTCAACGACATGCTGGCTGGTAGCGGCACAAGCCCCTTCGACATCACCATTCGATCGGCTCCGGCCGCGGCGGTGGACATGCGCACGCTGCACCGGACTGCTGGCGAGCTCGTGGCGCTCGCTCATGACGAACGGCGCAGTCGACTGACCAGACTGCGCGACAAACAGCGCCCCGAACGGGCCTTGTGGTCAAGCGACCCGACTGGACTGGCCGCCGACTATCAAGAGCTCGTGCGCCAGATCGTGTCCCGCCTGGTGAGCTATGAAGCGGCGGCCGTGGGGGAGAGGGTCGGATGAGCACGCCTACACGCCGCAAAGCCGTCTTCGACCCTAACGCTCTCGACGACGACCTCGACGATCTTTGGCCAGCCCGCCCCGCGAAGCCCCGGGATGAACCCGCCCCGGAGCCCGCCGCCGAGACCGAAGCACCACCGAAATCGCCGCCGCAACCACCGGCAGAAGCGGTGTCGGAACCACGTACTCGAACGGCGCCCCGACGCCCCTCGGTGCCGTCGCCGGGCACACGCCAAAGTGTTCGAGACGCGGAACCGGCAGGGCGTCCCCCATCGAAACGGCACCGCCCACCTGAGGCCCTGCTATCCGCCGAGGTCTATGACGAGCTCTACCGGGTGCAGAACGCTGAGAAGAAAGTGCGGCGGGGTTTGGCCAGGACCATGGGCGCCATCGTCCTGGACGCGATCGAAGCCCACGCCCACCGGCTCCAAACCACCTGGACGGTCCCTCAGACAACGATCGCCGAGGGACAGCTCTTCGAACGTCCATCGGCAACAGCGGTACCCCCGCGACGGCGGCACCTGACCGCGCCACGCACGGTCGTCCTGTCCGGTGTCACCGCCGGCAACGCCGAACGTCTCGACGACCTCGTGCAGCGGTGGGGTGCAGGCACCCGCAGCGCTCTGGTAGAGCAAGCGCTGCGCTACGAGTTCGGACTACTCCCGGAACCGCAGTAGCAGCCACACACCTGAGGCGATGGTGATGCAGCCTGCATCACCGCGCCCCTCACGCCGCCGGGGATCTAGCGTCGCCGGCCCGGCCCCAAAGGCTCATCGTCCGGGTAGATCTCAGCCCCGCGGTTGTAGTCGCGCGCGATGACGGCCAGCTGGGCAATGAACGCCTCACGAACGAACTGCGCGAAGGTGTACGGCCGCCCCGTGACCCGCTGCACAATTCGCACCGCCGCGCGCGCACGCCGGTGTAGGTCCCGTGGAATGTTGACCTTGCTGACCTCGGTGGAATCCCCGGCGCGACGCTGGGAATCTTGATCAGGCATGGATGGATGCGGGCCGGAACATCCCCTGACTCTTCATGTGATCGACAACGGCCTGATAGTCGTGGGTGACGTCTTTGGCTCGGTAGCCGTACAGCGGCACCGGCGTGTAGTTCGTGTACGCCTCGTCCACGATGGAGCTACGTCGAACCGCGGGGGTCACCTTCGCATCGAAGCCCTCATGTAGATACTCCATCTGCTGGCGATACACGGTCCCGCTGGAGGGCACAGCGCAGGGCACGATGGCCAGTAGCGGAATGTCGATCCGATAGGTCTTCTTAAGCACCGCAAGCTCACGCAGCAAGTCCTGAATGCCCTCTGCTTCCTTGCCTGAGGGCTTCGTGCACGTAATCAGGCCCCAGGAGCCCGCCGGGCCCTCTTCCTCGGTCGAGGAGGCAATCAATGCCGTCGTCACGAGCGCACTGTTCGAGCCGGGGGAGTCGATGAGCGTGACGTCGACCGGCGCCGCGGACTCCATGGCCTCACGCAGCCGTGTCACACCACCGGTGACCGCCGGCAGTTCAACCATGAGCTTGTCGAGGGTCGATCGTGCCGCCGGGACCACCGTGAGATTGGGAATCTGCCCTTCGGTGGCGTCGGTGTACACCGGACCTTGATCGTCGTAGTCGGCCAGGACACGAGCAGGACGCTCGATGTCGTCGATGGTGCAGTTCAGACGCAGGACATCAGCCACGGTGGATCCGCTGATATCGGGATAGCCCAGCCAGGTGCTCGCGTTCGCCTGCGGATCGAGATCAACAACGCGGACACGCAGCCCCGAGGCGGCGAGAAGGACGGCGGTAGTGACCACGGTGGTGGTCTTACCGACACTGCCGGACATGTTGGCAACGGTGTAGGTGGGCATCGAAGGTTCTCCTGTCTCAGGCGGTGGGGCGATGCCGTGATGCAGCCTGCATCACGATCGGCGGGGTGGGCGGTGATGCAGCCTGCATCACGGGCGAGCAGCGTCGAGCTGGCGACGTTCCCACTCCGTGGGTTGGTAGCCGACGCGGTCAATCAGTCGTTCAATGTGGGCAACCGCATCGTCATCCCACATCTTGTCCTTCAACTCGGCGGTGTGCAGTTCGTCAGCGGCCACCGCACGATGCCATGCCATCGTGGAACGAGCCTTGTCCGAGTTGCCCTCGACGTGGGAGTCCCAGTCGCGTAGCAGGGCCCGCACCGCTGAGGTTTGGCACCGCACCGCCACCCCGGATAAGTACTGCCGTACGAGGGTCTTGAGTAGCTCTGCGTTGGTAGGTGCAAGTCCGATGAGCGTGGAGCAGGCTTGCCGGCGATGTGCCTGGGCCGCCGCGGCGGCCGCGACGTCTTCGCTGCGCCGAGCCGTCTCTGGGTCGACCACAGCCGGTTCTTCCTGGAGGTCGTCGCGGACCTCCGGCGGAGGTGGATCACTGGCGGCTCCAGCCGACTCCGGACGCTCCGGCGCCGACTCCGGGGGTGCATGGCCGCTGACGGGGCCGAGGCCGCCATCATCACCATCGCCGTCGGACGGCGGCGATGGAGACTCATCGGGGACCGCCAGTGAGCGCACATAGAGATCGAGGTATCCCGTACCGGAATTGATCGCTCCCACCACGTCGGCGCCCGGCTGGTACTCGTCACGGCTGATGCGATGGTCGATGTAGTGCTCACCCAGCTCGGCACGGGGATCGTCGACCAAGACGACTCCGAGGCCACGCGCTTCGGCGCGCGCCTCCCGTTCAGCGATGACGCGTTCCGCGGCTCGTGATGCCGTCCAGTTGTGCTGCACGACGAGCCGCTGGGCCTCAACCTGCTCGGCTCGGCGACGATCGCTGCCTTGGTCGGGGTCTTTGCTCTTCTGCCAGCGACGCGGGGGACCGTAGGGCAGCATGCCGGACAGGATGGCCGCTTCGGCGCTGGGGAGACGTCCGGTCTCCACAGCCTTGCGCACCTCGGGGGCCAGCAGAAGCAGCGCCAGACGCCGCGAAACCGTAGCCTGGTTGACGCCCAGCCGCTCGGCGATCGCACGCTGGGACAAACCAATATCGGAGTACCTCGCGAACAGCTCAGCCTCAGCAAGATCGGGGAGATCCTCGCGACCAAGGTTCTCCGTAGCCATAGCATCGAGGTCGCCGTGGTCGGCGAGGACCGCGTCGTCGACGACCACGGGGACCGACTGCCGGTCGGCCTCCAATGCGGCGATCCGGCGCCGATGCCCGTAGATGAGCACATATCGATAGCCGTCGTCGATAGACGAACCGGCCTCAGGCCGTGCGGCAACGAATGCTTCCCGGCTAACGGCCAGCAGCGGCAGCCGTACCCCGTTTGCACGCACGGAGGCCAACAGCTCTTCCCATTTCGGGTCGTCGGGCTGAGGCTGGGAGCGTTCGGCGGCGTTGAACGGGTGGGGCGCGATCTCGCTGACGGACAGCTGCAGGACCCGGTGGGCGCTGCCGGCGGCGATGGCCGACATTCCACCGATGAGCCCGGAGACTTCGGTCGATCCCTCGACGGCGGGGGAGGGGATGTCGGCGGCGTCTCCCCCGGCGAACTGGGCGAAGCGGTTCGCGGTCTTGCGCTTCCCGGCGGCTTTCGCGGGCCGGCGTGGCATGCGGGCGGTGGGCGTCTCTGTCACTAGACACTAGCTCCTTCCTAAATACCGGTATTACCGTATGGATCGTTTGAAACGTACGCAAGAGGACCTCTCGGCGTTTCGTTGATCAATGCCGTGATGCACGGTGCATCACCCGAGCGGCCGCCCTACATCCGTGCCGTCACGTGACGAAATGAGCCCCGATAGAGCGTATGCGAATCAGTCGAACTAGGAAGGGGCTCCAGTAGCGGCCGACCGACCGTCAAGGGCAACAAATGTGCACCGCGGCGTCTTCGGCGGCCGGTACAGCATTGCCTCGCACCTGCGGCACGCGAAACTGCGATGCACTCCGCAGGTGCCGCAATGCGCCGAACCGACCAGCACAGTAAACGGGGCGCCCCAGGGGTGCCCATTAGGGCACGAGAGGGGAGGGGGAGGCTCCGCCCAGCCTTTAGGAGTCCACCTCAGCGCGCCTGCCACATTCCGATCATACGTTCGAACACTGCACCATGGCTCCGGGCCGCATTGACAAGACAACTTGCTAGCAAAATACAAAGCAGTTGAACAAGCTAGCGGGAAACCAATCAAGCAAGTAACATACAAGGCATGGGAGCCAGCAACACCGCAACCGAGCCCTCTAGCTATCTGGATCATGGGCTGGATAACATGCTGGCAAGCTGGCCTGATGAGTCGCCGGCGGCAACGGAAAGGGACGCGGCAATGCCCAAAAGCGCCGGCGACGTGCAGATCAGCTTCCGAGCCAGCTTTGACCTGAAGATGAGGTTCGAGCAGGCACTCCTCTTTCGGTCGGCTCGCGAAGGCCGCAGAATCTATGCAAACCACGTCCTCGTCGAAAAGATCGAGGAGTTCATCGCCGAAGAGGAGAAGCTGCGCCCGTGAACCTCCACCCGATGCGCTTCATCGTCGCAGCTGTTGCCGCGGCCGTCGCGGCGCTGCTCGTCCCGATTCCCGCCTCGGCCGGCCCGGCAATGATGGCTTACCCCGGCATGGCCATTACGCAGGGGGATAGCGCGTGCGCCATCGGGTTCATCGACACACGCCGCCGCATCGCCTACTCCGCCGGCCACTGCGCCACCGGGCAGACTGTCACCGACCAGGCCGGCCGACCGATCGGTGTCGTCGCCCTTTCTGAGCACAACCGCGTCGGCCAGAAAAGAACCGGACCCCGCGACAGCGTGATCGACTACCAGGTCATCGCCCTGAACTCCAACGTCCAGGCGACCAATCAGCTCGGACCCAACGGGACCCGCCCACTGATCACCGAACCAGGCGTCAAGCCCAAGCCAGGAATGAAGGTGTGCCAGCTCGGACCGGTTACCGGATCGTCCTGCGGCACCATCGAAGCCGTCAACGACGGATGGTTCACGATGGCACCGGGAAGCATGACCAGCCAGCATGGCGATTCCGGAGCTCCGGTATACACCTACACCACGGCTTCCGGGCCAAAGCCGGTCATCGTCGGTATCTTGCGCGGCCTCAACGGCGGCCAGGTCGCTGCGGTCAGCTGGCCTGACACCATGATGCGCGCCATCTACGCTGCCGCTGAAGCCACCGCCTGACCCTCGCGCCGACGTCCGCGCGCAATGGGCCGGAATACACTGGGGCACACAGCCAAACAACCCGGAAGGTCCCACCGCCCGATGCCCGGCCAGCGCACCCCATCAAGCGACGCGGTCAATCTGCACGTCCGCCGCCAGCTGGCCGCCGCCATCGCCGACTGGATCATCACCAATGATTGGACCCAGGCCGAGGCTGCGGCCAAGCTGGGCGTCAGCCAACCCCGGATCTCTCACCTCGCCAGCGGGCAGGTGGAACGATTCAGCGTTGACGCACTCCTGAACATGGCCGCCAAAGCCGGCCTCCACATCGAGTTGACCGTCACCTCGGCGGCAACAGCATCGAAAGGTGTGCGTCCTTAAGCCCAGGCAGCACAAGCAAACCCGCAACCACGGGGCAGTTTGATGATGGGGAAGGCGGTCAGCGTGTCGCCTCGAGGATCTGCCCCAAACGTGCGAGCCGGCGCGCTGCCTCCACGCACTCGCCCGCAGCCACCGGCCCACGACTGGCACCCAGAGCGGTAGCGGCCACGGCGGGGTCCATGTCCCGAAAGAGCGTCAACGCCCGGCGAAGCGCGCCCGCGTCGATCTCGGCGTCGCTGCCCACAACCACAGCGTGCGAGCCGTCATCAAGCCCGCTCTCGCCGGGCGCCGGGCTGTATGCCTCATCGGGCGGCTCGGCCTCACTGGACGGGACTATCGCCGGCGGCGCCGGCGGCAACTCATCAAGATCGCCATCGACAATCACTGGCGAGCCACGACGCGCCCTGGCGGCGATGTTCTCGTCGATCAACGTTCGCAGGGCCTGGCTTTGTTCTCCCGCGTCGACGAGTTCCCCCAGGCGACTGGTCGCCGCAGACACGACCTGTCGGGCGCCTTCAAGCCCCAGCAGCGCGACGTCATTGGGCGTTACCGGCACGTGCGTGCCCGGGCCCACGATTTCCTGCAGCGGCACAACCAAGGTCTCCACCCCTTGGCGATACCGGCGCGCATTCGACGCTGATCCACCGAGCTGATCGTGGATGAAATGACCGAAGTCGTTGTAGCTGTGCCCATCCCGGTCGAGAAGGAAGCGCCAATCCTGATCGCGGTAGATTGCCGCGAGCACCTCTAACACCCCACTAACCGCCCGGCCGAGTTCTCCGAGGCGCCGTTGGGCCCGTTCCTGGGGCGTCTCCACCTCAACCACCTCGCGTGACACCACTGAAGTCATGTGATCAGCCCACCCACGACGCTGGCGTGCGTCCCCAGAAACCGCTGCACCTTGGCCCGGGTTTCGGCATCAGCCCAGGCACGTCTCAGCACCTCCGGTAGTGTGCTGGTGAAGGTCCCCAACAGAGGATCTGCGCTATCCCGAAGCCGTAACCGCTCACGGGTGCGTTGGTCTGGCAGCAACCGCATCAGGCCGACCACAACGACCGGATGCGTGCCGCGCCCCACGCGCGCCCAACCCATGATCTGGCCTTCGATCAACGCCCGCCCCAACGGGTCATCAAAACTGCCCACGGGCAACGCCTGGAGTGGGCCATCCTCATCCCGTGAGTGGCCCAACGCGCATCTGCGTTGAAACTCCTGATCCGCCAACGATAATCCGCCCAGATACACCGCGCGCAACTCGTCACGCTCGGCCCCGCTGGCAAGCTCGAAGCGCCGGTAGGTCTCGCATAATCCGTCGGAGGTCGCCGCATACTCGACTGCCGCGTCGGCCAGTCGCTGCCGCGCTGCAGCCAGCTGCAAGCGAACCTCCGCAAGTTCGCGGAGCTTCTGCTCCCGCAGCGCTGCCAGGTCAGTCGGTATCGAGCTCACGCCGGTCTGCCTCCTCGACGCCGAAGAACTCGTCAACCTGCCGCTGCACCCCGACCTCATCGGGTCCCTCAAAAACATGAACCTGTCCATCACTGGGATCGGTCACCTCGACACGCACCGACACAACTCCACTCATCAGAACCTCTCCATCTGATCCATCGCACTCCGACATACGCCGCCTAGACTTCCTGGAAACGCTTGATACGACCCATGATCCGATCAGTGGCCTTGCACACGGCCTCCGCAGTCTTGCGGGTCTTCTCCACATCTCCTCGCGCCCAACTCTCGATGTAGGCGAACGATTCACCCTCCTCGCGCAACCCGTACCGCCGAGCCACCACATAGGAGACGCTCTCGGCCTCGACCTCCATCGTCGAGCGCTGCCCACCCGCGCGAGTGTGATACTCACCAGTACGTTCGGTGTGCCCGAGCTCGATGTGAGCGAGCTCGTGGGCCAGCGTTTTGGCCTGATGAGCGTGGCTGTAACTGCTATTGATCGTGACCGTCTTGCTTACCGGATCGGTGGAGCCGTCAGGGATGCGCGGATCATCGCCGAGATCCTTGTACACCAGGGCATACCCATGCTCTCCCACCTGCGCAGCCAGATCCTCATGCATACCCTCCGGCGCTCTACCCGACGCCCGGTTGTACGGCACCTGCGGCGGCTGCGGCAGCGGCTTCCCACTCGTCGACGCGACGTCATAGACCGGCACGGGCTTGAACCCGATGACCTTGCTCTCCTTGCGCGAGCCGTTGGCGTCCTCGACCTCAACCTTCTTGACCATCGGGGCGTAGATCCAGATCGCCTTCTCGCCCTTATCGACGCTACGCCCGAGCTCTTTCCACTTGTTGAAACCCGCAACCTGCTGGGCATCAGGCCGCTGCGCCAAGATCAGCAGCTGGTTGTTCATCGAGTACCGGTGGAACCGTTGCTGGAAATCCAACCACTCCCGCCACTTCGGGCCAGTGCCCAACTCGGCGATCGCCGTATCAATCTCACGCCGGATGTCCTCAGTCCGCGTCGACTTATCCGCGAACGACACCGGCGCACGCACAGCCGAGCTTGCAGCCCCATTCGACTCTTCAAGATCGGCAAGCTCAGACAGCAACGCATCCTCAGCTCGCTCCAACCTCTTAACGCCGCGCGCCGCCCGCGCGTACCCCAGCCGCATATCGCCCGGGCAACGCCGCGGACCATCGGGTTCATGCTCGGCTCGACACATCAGCGTCCAACACCTCCAGACATCGCAGCAGCTAGCGGAATCAAACTCAGCATCGGCAAACCGCCGCCTGCATTCAAGAGGACTTCGGTGGCCGCCGGCTCCTCTGGAATCTGGCCGCGAGGCTTCTTACCGTCGAAGGCATGACTCCCACGGACACGCGTCGAGGACGTGCCCCGCGCCCGTTGACCGAAGGCCAGCGCAAGGTCCTGATCGCGTTTGCCCGTGCCGGCTTCGCCGAAGGCGAATGGGTCCGCCCGATGGACGTCGGCGGCCGCGACCGGTCCGGACATAGCCGGCTGCTGACCCAGCTCGAACGCCGGGGCCTCGTCGAGTCCAGAACCCGCTCGACGGGAAAGCGGGGCTCCAAGCTCTACCGCTTGACCGCCGCTGGCCGCCGCCACGCCGACGAAGAACTCCACGAGTCCAGACGTCCGCGGCAGGACTCACCGCCCATTGCGTCCGCCCGTCAGAGCCCGCTGTTAGCGTCCACCTCATGACCGATCCGAGCACCGAGCAGGTGACCCGACCGATCCGCGAATCAGAAGAACACGCCTACCGCGCCACCGCAATCCTCGAACTGTGCGGCGAAGACGACCCAGCCGTCGACGAGCTGCCGCAGTCGGAGCGCACTGCGCTGGCGGCGGTGCATGCGCAACTCGCGCAGGCCGCCGCACTCGCGAGCATGGCCCAATCAAACGCGTTGCTGATCGAGGAAATGAGGGAACTCAACGACGCCGTCCGAAGTTTCGGCCAGCAGCTCCTGTCTGCCGGGCAGCCCCAATAACGGGGCCGCCGGCACTCGCGACCTGAGCAGCAGCCGAGTAGGTTTGGCGCCATGGTGGACCGGGGGACTGGGGGGGGGAGCACATTCGGCTTCCGGCCGACTACCCACGCGGCTCCCACTACGGCGACGACAATGACCGCGCCATGACCGACCCGAACACCATGAAAGACACCGAAGACGACCTCGCATCGGGACCCGCCCACGACGAATTCGAGTGGAACATCGACGCCGCCGCCAAGCTGTCCCACGCCCAGACGGCCATCGCCGAATTCACCTACCAGATCACCAAACTGAACTATCTCCACGCCCAGCTACTGGCGGCCCGCGACGGCACACTGGAACCCAACTGGCGCGCCACCATCACCACCATCGCTGCCGAGACGACCACTGAACCCGCCGACACTCAGCAATCAGCTCGCTCCCGCGCCGCAGCCGACCTAGCCGCCATACCGCCGGCCGACTGGGAGCCCGGAAGAAAAGTCGGCTGGCGCACCGCACTAGATGCATGGTTCGACGCCATCAAAGCGTGCCTGGCCGACACCGAACGCGCCGAACGTCACCTTCGCGCCGAAACATGGATGTCCGCCGACTCGGTCACCGCGCGCATCACCATGGATCGCGACCTCGCCACCGCCTCCTACCGGGCTGGTCTGGCCGCCGGAGGCTTGGACGTCGACTGGTATGACTGGCTCATCGAACGCGTCCGGCTCTGGCCCGACGTGAAGCGCCGCAACGACCAGCTCGACCTTATGACCCTCGAACCGGACTACCGACAGTCCATCGAGCAGCTGCCGCCGTACTGGGCATGACCCACCAGCGCGACCCCGGCGCCGCACCCGCCCCAGCAGACCGGCACTGGTGGAACACGCCCGAGCACTGCTCAACCCCGCTACAGGACCTCATCCCCGGATACACCGCGATCGTCGACCGCCCGATCCCGTACGCGCTTCTTCCCCGCCGCGCCCGGACCGTCTACGGCAGCGCCATGCAGAAATGGTGCGACCTCGGCAAACACACCCCACAATCCCTGCTGACCTGGAAACTCTCGGGACCGACCACCGTCAACGCGATCATCACCGCCGCGACCGCCGCAGCAGCCACCGAGACCACGCCACCACCAGAGACCGCCCGAGCCGCCGCCGACCGACTCATCAGCGAACTCAACGACCGCGACGTCACGATCCTGTCCCAACGGTCCTGGGCGCAGACCCCCACCCCACACGCAGAGCTCGCCAGCCACCTCGGCGTGCAACCCATCTCGATCCGGCGCTACCAGCGACGCGCCCAAGCCCGCCTTGAAGAACTACTCACCCAACCCGCCCACCACACCCTTGTCGGCCAAGCTGCGGCGCTGCGCGCCACGCTGGGCCCCTACACACCGCACGCAGCGGTCACCGCCGAGCTGCACCGCCTCGACATCCCCGCTAACGACATCGCCGCTGACCTACTGCTGCACCTCGCCGGCCCATACCGCCGCCACCACGACTGGTACAACAACACCACCGTCGACGGATCCGCCGCAGCGAGCGCCGCCATCACCACCGCATTCGCCACCGATCCAGCCCCACCCCGCGAAACACTGCTGGCCGCCCTCACCGGTATCGGCATGCCACCGCAGACCGCCGACGCCTACCTCGAAACACACCTGACCCTGCGCGACTTCGGCGACCGCTGTGTCCCATGGAACACCGACACCACCGCCAACATGATCGAAGCCGCACTACAAGCGCACAAAACCCCCGCAACACCCGCCGAAGTCACCGACTTGATCGACATCCCCGAAGTCCGTCTAACCACCGTCGCGGCGGTCCTGTCCGACGACCACCGCTTCAGCCGCGCCAGCCGGACCACCTGGGCGCTGCGCACCTGGGAATTGCCCGAGTACGCCGGCATCGATCACGCCATCACCACCTGCCTCGACGCCGCAGGCGGCGCCGCCACCCAAGCAGACCTCATCACGGCAATCCGGTCGACCTTCCCCGACGTCGCAGCGACCTCCATCCAGACCCACCTATCGACCCTGAACTTCATCAGACGGCGCGACGGCCTGATCCGTCGGCGCAAACCCAGAGACCCGTGGCCTGAATTCCCCCACCTGCGCACGGCCCGCGGGGCATTCCACGACCCGCACCACCAAGCACGCCTCCTGCTACCGGTGACCGCCGATCTGCTCCGCGGATCCGGCCGCCCACTACCGCCCGCATTCGCAGCTGCCATCGGTATCCGACCCGGCCAACGAAAACACTTCACCAGCGCACACGGACAGACCGCCGTGACATGGAGACTCGCATCCACCAACGGCGCCACACTCGGATCGATCCGCGCACTGCTACGCGCCACCGGCGCCACACCCGATGATCGCGTGGTCCTGGCCTTCGGCCTCACCGAACCCACCATCAACGCCGCCCGCCTGCCCCC
>NZ_BEWG01000037.1:23733-37702 GCF_002723835.1 Mycobacterium sp. shizuoka-1
CGCACACCTGCTGTGGCAACACGTCCTCGGCCGCCCCATCGATGACCTACCCGCCGCGCTGGCAACCGCCTTGGACTGCCCCACACACCAGACCGAGGCAACCCTGCGCGCCCGCGGCGACCACGCCTTGGCCGACCTCCTCCACCAGTCCTGAACCACTTCAAGGCGCGCGACGTTAGTCAACCCGACGCTCGCCGCACCTGGAAATACCCAGTCACCCGTGAACAGCGGTGTTTGATGGGGATCAATGCACACGGGAAGCGGACTGTGGGGGACGGCTGATGCCTGCGCAATGGCTACTTGATGCGACGTCGGCGCTCGGGGAAGTCTGCAAGAAGAAGCTCGCCGGCCCAGGCGAGGCCGAAGCCGCGATCCGGGCCCCGATCGAGACACTGCTGGCCGCCGCCGGGCACAACCTGTCGCTGTCGGTGGTGCCGCACGACGAGGTCAGCGACAAAGACCGCGGCGTGCGACCCGACTACGCGATCCGAGTCAACGGCGCGATCGCGGGCTACCTTGAAGTCAAGAAACCGGGCGCCACTCTGGACCCGGAATCGTTCACCGGGCACAACCTGCGGCAATGGCAGCGCCAGCGCGACCTTCCAAACCTGATCTACACCAACGGCACCGAGTGGCGGCTATACAACCACGGTGAGCTGATCGGCGATCCCGTTCATCTCAGCGGCGGCACCCTGAGGACAGCCGGCCCAAAACTGACATGCGGGGATGACTTCGAGGTCCTGCTAACCGGATTCCTCAAGTGGGACCCGATCGACATCACCGGCGTAATCGCACTGGTACGCGAAGTAGCACCGCTGTGCCGGCTACTACGAGGCGAAGTCCTCGACCAACTCGACAAGGAAACACGCGCCATCGCCGCTGGCGCGCGCGAGAGCGCTCAACCGTTCCACGGGCTGGCCAGGGACTGGCGAGCGCTGCTATTCCCCACCGCCGATGACAAAGTGTTCGCCGACGGATACGCCCAGGCGGTGACCTTCGCGCTGCTCCTGGCGCGCACCGAAAACATCGACATCACAGCCTCGGGACTGCACGAAGTCGGTGTGAAACTGGCCGGGCAACACTCCCTGATGTCTCGCGCGCTGCAGCTACTCACCGACTATGTGGCTGCCGACTTCCGGGTGACACTGGATCTATTGGTGCGCGTGATCGGGGCCGTGGACTGGCCGAAAGTGCGTGCAGGAAACAGAGACACCTATCTGCATCTCTATGAGCGATTCCTGGGAGAATACGACCCCGACCTGCGCAAGCTCTCGGGCTCGTACTACACGCCGCACCAAGTGATCGAGGAGATGGTGCGGCTTGCCGAGGATGTACTCGTGCGGCGCCTCGATCGACCAGAGGGCTTCGCCGATCCGTCAGTGGTGGTGGCGGACCCAGCGATGGGCACGGGCGGGTACCTACAACAGGTCATCGAACATGTCGCCGAGCGAGTGGAGGCCCGTGACGGCAAAGGAGCAGTCGCAGCAGCGGTCAGCGATCTAGCGACGCGACTCTACGGGTTCGAATTGCAGATGGGCCCGTTCGCGGTCGCAGAGTTGCGCGCTACGGATCTGCTAGCTGACATCGGCGCCACACTTCCGGAGAACGGACTGGGGTTGTTCGTGACGGACACGCTCGACGACCCGTACGCCGAGCAGTCGCAGCTTGGATCAGGCCTAGAGCTGATCAGCCGATCACGCAAGCGCGCAGCCCGGGTCAAGGCGAAGACGAAAGTCACTGTGGTTATTGGTAACCCGCCCTTCCGTAGAATGTCGGTGTGTTGTGACGGGTTCTGTTGCTGTGGCACAACACGACGACGACTCCCGGTGGAGGTTGTGTTGGGCGCGGCAGCGTAACCGGCCGTACACCGCGAGGCCCGATGTCCTTGCAGACTTCCCCGACCTAGCCGAGCGTGAGGCTGCGCTCGGAATTCGTCCCGGTCAACCGTTTCTGCTGATGCCCGGTGGTCGGCCGGACATTGAGGTTCTGGAGTTCTTCCGGTCGGCAGCGCTCCAATCGTTGGCGCCGGGTTCGCAGGAGTCCTACGCCCCGGACATCCAGCTGTTTCTCTCTTTCCTGTCGGTTCAAGGCCTCGATTGGAGAGCTGCCACATTTGAACATCTTGCCGACTATGAGTTCTGGCGACGACGCGACCAACAGAATCCGGATCGCGTTGGTGCAGCAACATTTTCACGGGATCTGGCGGCGATCAAGAAGTTCTACGACTGGCAGCAGTGGCGCGGCAACGTAGCTGGTTCTCCCGTCGCCCTGCACAGGCCCAATTCGACCGCGGACTCGGACTCCACGCGATTGCACCCGAGTGCTGTCCGCTCGGTCCAATTGAAGTGGTTGACGCCCCGAGCGTACAAACGCTGGCGCGACGTCGGCCTCGGCGGTTACCGCGGTGACGGGCGAAGGGATGCGACGTGGCGAGGACGCAACGACGGCCGCAACCTCGCGTTCGCCGAAGCGCTGTGGTCGAGCGGACTGCGCCTGCGTGAAGCCGGAACACTGGTCCTGGGAGAAGTCCCCAACGCTGACAACCAAGTGCGCTACGCGAAAGCCCGAGTCGGTCAAGCCGTCGCAAAAGGTCGCGGCCGCGATTTCTGGATCAGTACCGCAGCACTGAAAAACATTGACAATTATCGTATTTCAACCCGTGGCCTGGTTCATCTACCGCAAACCAGGCGGCCGAGTGGCCCTTGGCGTGCAGTACGGGCACCTGCGCGGCTACACCACCGATGGCTACGGATCACGGGTCGCCAGCGGACTCAGAGACGTCTTCCCGATGGAGGAAGTCCTCGCCCGAGCCGACTACCTCGAAGACGCACATCAACGCCTCGAAAACGGTGAACAGGTCAGCGGCCCGGCCGCAGGTCGATACACCCAGGCCATCCACCTGTTCGATCGGCAATTCGGCGGCCGCTACATGAGCAACAAACAGGCAGCCGCCCTCCGCGCGAACCCTCAGCTGCGCATCTACGACAACCCGCAACAGTTCGTCACCTGCTGCTACGACCAGGCCAAGGCCCTATGCCACCCCGACCGACAGGCCACGGCAAGCCAGCACCGCTCACCTGATGTCTCACACTGCCGACCCGGATGCGGCAACATCGCCCGTACCGACCAGAACGTCATCCAAATCCGGGACGCCATCGCTCAGCACCAGGCCGAAATCAGCTCTTCCACAACGCCGATACCGCTACGTGGCCGGCTCGAACAACGCATCACTGCTCTCCAAACCATCATCGACGAGCATCAGGACGACGCGAAGCCGTGATGACCGATCAGGCTGACACGCACGTGCGCCGCGCGATCCGCGAGGCCATGGACCGACTCATCGGCGGCAAAGCATTGCACTCCGACGGCAAGCTCACAGTGAAGTCACTCGCTGAGGAGGCTCGCGTCAAACGATGGCTGCTCACCCACCGACACACCGACCTCCAGGACGAATTCCGGGCACGCATCGCCAACGCAAACACCGACCCGCCGGTCCTCCGGGTACTCCGCGAGCAGAAAGCCGATGCTCAGAAGCGCGTGAAAGAGCTCACCGCCGACGTCACTGCACTTACCGCCACGATCCATCAACTCGAACGAATCATTCACGTACTGGCACTCGAGAACCAGGAGCTGCGATTGAATCGGACCCGAACTGACAAAATCGTTCCGCTGCGGATGGGAGGGAAGCCATAACCTGCCGTGAAGTGGCCCACCGCAGCCCCGAACAGGGTTGCAGCAGAATTTGCGTCCAGACCACCCAGACTCCGAGGACATGACCGCCAGTGCCGAACCTCTTTGACAACCTCAGCGACGACACACGCTTGAAGGACGCACTGCGCGTCTCGCTCAAGGACTTCGACACTGTCGACGTTGCGACGGGCTACCTCGACTTGCGCGGCTGGTCGACCATGGCCGACATCGTCGACACAAAGGATCGAGCAGGTACAGAGCCTGTTGCCCGGGTACTCATTGGGATGGTCGCGCCAGCTGACTCGCAGGAAATCCTCGACGCCCTGCAGCGCGAGGTTCAGCCGCCGGGATACGGGGCAGACATCCACGACCGGGAGAAGGCACTTGCCCGCCGCGACCAACTCGTTAAGCATCTGCGGAACCAGCTCATGCGTGGGCTGGCCACCGTCGAAGGACAGCGGACCCTCCAGACGCTGAAGCGGCAGTTGGAGGACGGCGCAGTGCAGATGAAGGTCTTCACCGAAAAACCACTGCACGGAAAGACCTACCTATTTCACGCCCCAGGGAAGAGCCACGGCTCACGATGGGCTTACGTCGGGTCGTCGAACCTCACCCACGCCGGGTTGACGACGAATCTAGAGCTGAACATCGACGTCCAAGACTCCGACGCCAACAGCAAGATCGCCGAGTGGTTCGAAGCGCGGTGGACCGACCGGTTTTCGCTGCCCATCACCGCTGAGATCATCCAGCTGATCTCCGAATCGTGGGCATCCGGCCTACAGCCCACCCCGTTTGAGGTCTACCTCAAGGTCTGCCATGCACTGTCCCAAGATGCCCGGGATGGACTCGGCTACGTCTTGCCCACGTCGATGCAGAACCTGCTTCTCGACTATCAGGAGAGTGCAGTGCGCACGCTCGCTCGACGCATTGTTCGACGAGGCGGAACTATGCTGGGCGACGTTGTTGGTCTCGGCAAGACGCTGACGGCCATCGCGACTGCGTTGATGCTCCAGTCCGCCGAGGACTATTCGACGCTGGTGTTGTGTCCGAAGAATCTCGAACTCATGTGGACCAAGCACCTCGACGAGTATGAGATCAACGGGCGTGTGGTCCCGTACTCGATGGCCGACAAAGTGCTTCCTGAGCTCAAGCGATTCAATCTGGTCATCTGCGATGAGTCGCACAACCTGCGCAACAGCAGCACCATCGCCTACGAAGCCATCCATGAGTACATCCGCCGCAACAGCTCCAAGGTGTTGCTGCTTACCGCAACCCCATACAACCTTGCGTTCCAAGACGTCGCCAGCCAAATCGCGTTGTACATCGACGACGATGAAGATCTCGGCATCGTCCCCACAGCAGCACTGGCCGCAGAGCCCGGGCTCCGCGACAAAGTCGACGGGAAGATCAACACACTCGCCGCCTTCCGACGCTCCGACCACGCAGAGGACTGGCGCCGGCTGATGAGCGACCACCTTGTGCGGCGAACCCGCAGCTTCATCAAGCGAACGGCGAAGACAGAACCTGTCACCCTGCCTGACGGAACCACCGAGCAACAGCCGTACCTCCAGTTTGCGAACGGTGAGAAGTTCCACTTCCCAACCCGGATCGCCCGCCCGCTTAGCCACGACTTCGCCGACGACGATCCCGCAAAACTCATGGAAGACAACGACACACTCAACGCCGTGAGCACTTTGGCGCTGCCACGCTACCGGCTAGCCGACTACGACAACCCACGCGCACCGCACACAGACTCAGACACGAAGATCCTCGATGACATTCGCTCCGGGCGTGGAAACGTCAGCGGGTTTGTCCGCACCGGATTGTTCAAGCGGTTGTCGTCATCCGGGCACTCGTTCATCGTGTCCCTCCAGCGCCAACGGGCCCGCAACGAGCTGTTCCTGCATGCGATCGACAACGAGCTCCCCATTCCCATCGGGTCGTTCACCGACAAGCAGTTCGCGGTCAGCGACGAAGATGTTGAGGACGACCCGACGCCGCACGGCTCGCTCGCCAGCCGTTACGAGGAACTCCGCAAGAACCTCCCGGCAAAGACGAAATGGGTCAACTCCACAGTATTCAAAAAGACTCTGCGCAAGGATCTCGAACGCGACAACCAGATGCTCACGACCATGCTCGATCGGTTTGGCAGCTGGGACTCGACCCGAGACTCCAAGATCAACGCATTGGTCGACCTGCTCCGCAACGACCACTCTGGCGAAAAGGTTCTCGTTTTCACCGAGTACGTGGATACTGCCGAATACGTTGCCCAAGCACTGCAGGAAGCCGGCGTAGAAAAGGTTGCCGTCGTCTCAGGAAACACCGACGACCCCGCCGATATTGCCCGCCGATTCTCACCGCACTCCAACCGGATCCCGGGGCAGGAAGAACTTCCTGAAGTAGACCCAGCGGACGCCATCGACGTGCTCGTCGCGACCGACGTGCTCTCCGAAGGCCAAAATCTCCAGGACTCCCACATCGTCGTCAACTACGACCTGCCGTGGGCGATCATCCGACTCATCCAACGTGCCGGTCGTGTCGACCGCGTCGGCCAGAAGTCGGACCAAGTCTTCGTCTACCTCATCAGCCACGAGAACGTTGAAGCCCAGATCAACCTCCGACAGCGCATCCGCGCACGACTGGGTGCCGCGGCCGAGGCATTCGGTGCCGACGAACAGTTCTTCGGCGGAGACACCGAAATCAAGATCCTCGACGACTTCTACAAGGGCAAGGTGAGCGACGATGCTGACGAAGCGGACAACGAGGCCGATGCCGTCAGCGAGGCATGGGTCGTCTGGTCCAACGCGCAGACCAAACACCCGCAGATCGCCAAAAAGGTTCTCGGCATGCAAGACATGGTCCACAGTACCCGCGAGCAATACATCGACGAGAACGCCGGCAGCGTGACGTGCTTCGTTAGTACGGAGTCCGGCGTCGACGCATTTGCGACATCGACCACGAACCCCGACGGCTCAACCGCAGAGAGACTACTCACACCGCTGGAAGCCATGCGCACCTTCCGCGCCCAAATCGACACGCCAACAGCGGAACTCCGGCCCGATCACTTCGATCGACAAACAGTCCTCGTCCACGGGCCCCTCACAATTGAGGCGATCGCGGCTGGAAACCTCAAGGGAATCCGAAAGTGGGTGTGGGAACGCCTCGCTGGAACATTGTTCGCCCAGAAGTCAATTGACGCGCTCAACGCGCTGCACGCACAGCCCCTCACCGAGCACGCAACAATGCGGCTTGGTCAGGCCCGTCGGAACCGCTACAGCGTCGATGACATCGCCGACCTACTCAACCAGCTCCATGAAGAAGACCGCCTGGTCATCAAGTCATCGGAGACCGACAACATCAAACTCGTCTGCTCGATCGGAGTACGTGAAGCATGACTGACACCCCATTAAGCCTCGTTGAGGAGCACCTATACCAAGAACTCTTCTTGCACGAGCTGAACTGGAGTGCACCCGATTCCCCGCCGATCAGCTACACCGCCGAAGATGGGCAAACCTACACCGCCACCAATATCTCGTCCTACAAAGGCCTGCGCGTCTGGGTGTGCAACGACAAGCCCGGCTCCAAGATCGAAGCCGAGCTCGACCGCTTGATCGCGAAGACGACCACAGACCGACTGGTCATCTTCCATGACGACGATGAACAGGTCTGGCGGTGGCCGGCTCGCCGCACCAAGGACAACTCGACATCAACCAGGCTGACAAGCCACCGCCACCGCAACGGCCGAGCTAACCCCAACTTCGCTGCCAGGCTCGACGTCATCCGCTTGCCTGTCGATATCGTGCTCGACGCCAACACCGTACTAACAAAGGTCCGTGAGGCGTTCGACGTCGAAGCACGCAACGAAAGCAAGCGAGCTTCAAAACTCATGGCGCGCATGTACTCTGCACTCGAAGCCGCCTATCCGGCCTCTTGCGACCCCGCGAAGCGTGACCATGAGATCTCCATCGTTCTCGCCCGACTTCTATTCTTGATGTTCGGTGATGACACCGAAATGTGGCAGGACCAACAGGGTGAACCGGTGCCCGACGCTTTCCTCGAGTTCATTCACGTACAAACTCCCGCCGACGCATCCACTCTTGGGCAACAACTCACCGATCTGTTTGGGGCCCTCGATAAGCCCGGCGGCGCCGCAGCACGCGGTATAAACGCCGCACTTCCCCACATAAACGGCGGCCTGTTCCGGGAGAAGATCACCCTGCCCAAGCTCAGCAAGGACTTCCGCCAAGCGGTGCTCGATGCCTGTGTGGTCGACTGGTCAACAATCAGCCCAGCGATATTCGGATCAATGTTCCAATCGGTCCGAGACGCGCAGACTCGACGCGAACTCGGCGAGCACTACACCTCCGAGGAGAACATTCTCAAGACCCTCAATCCCTTGTTCCTCGACGAGCTCCGTGCTGAGTTCGACCGGGCCCGAACCATGAAAGACGAGAAGGGTGTTCTTACACGGCTTTGGAAACGACTGGGTGACATTCGGTACATGGATCCGGCTTGCGGCTGCGGAAATTTCATCATCGTCGCCTTCCGTGAACTCCGCGACCTTGAGCTGCGCATCATGGAACGCCTGCAGGAACTGGCCGGCGCATCCCAACTCGCCTTCGACCCCACCCTCGCGCTGAAAGTTACACTCGACCACTTCTATGGAATCGAAATCGATGAGTGGCCAGCACGAATCGCGGAAACTGCAATGTTCCTCGTCGATCGCCAATGCGACCTCAAACTCAAGGAACGATTCGGCGAGGCCCCGCAGCGACTCCCCATCCAGACTCAGGCAACGATCGTCCCGACCAGTGCGCTCTCCACAGACTGGACGACCATTCTCGCACCAACGAAAGACGTAGTGATCGCGGGCAATCCGCCGTTCCTGGGCATCTCACTCCGTTCCGATGAACAAACCGCTGAACTGCAGGAAGTGTGGGGGCCGCGCTACCATGGCACGCTCGACTACGTCACCGGCTGGTACGCGAAAGCTATCGATTACTTCGAAAACGACTCTGGTCGATGGGCATTCGTATCGACGAACTCGATTACTCAAGGCGAAGTAGTAGCACCGCTCTTCAGTGCCATCTTCGATGGAGGCTGGAAGATCAGCTTCGCTCACCGAACGTTCCGCTGGACATCCGAAGCGGTTGGCGGCGCAGCTGTGCATTGCGTAATCCTTGGATTCCAAAAGGACAGAGGCAGACCGCGCCTGTTCGCGTACGAAACCATCGATAGCAAACCCATCGAAGTCACCGATGTCACAAACATAACGCCATACCTCACAGACGGACCCACGATCATCGTCAACCCGACGACCCGGCCTCTGAATTTGCATCTCGGCGAGGTTTCGTACGGCAACAAGCCAACTGACAACGGCTGCCTCATCGTCGAACCAGCGGACTACGACGACGTCGTTGCAGACCCCATCGCGGCCAAGTATGTCCGAAAATTCGTTGGAGCACGCGAACTGCTGCACAACACTGACAGACACTGCCTCTGGCTGGTCGACGCCCCGCAACACGACATCGTCGACAGCCCCGTCCTCAGGGAAAGAGTAGAGGGCGTGCGCGCGTTTCGATCGGCGAGCAGAGCAGCGTCAACCAGGGAGGCGGCATCGTCGGCACACCTATTCCGACAGATCGCACAGCCGGATGTCGCTTACCTGTGCATTCCACGGCACGTGAGCGAGAACCGGCCGTATTTTCTCAGCGCCCGATACGATGCCGACGTCATCTGCAGCGACGCAAACTTCCTATCGCCCGATGCTGATGGGTTCGTGTTCGCGATCATCTCATCAACTATGTTCATCACCTGGCAGAAAGCCGTAGGCGGCCGGATCAAGTCTGACCTCCGGTTCAACAAGCTCCTGACGTGGAACACCTTCCCATTGCCACACACCGACAAGCGGGCACGCGCCCGAATCATCGATGCCGGCAAGGGCGTCATCGCCGCTCGCTCGCTTCAACCGGACGTAGCGCTGGCTGATCTCTATACGCCCGAAGCGTTGACGGCCGAACTGATAGCGGCGCATGACGCGCTGGATAACGAAGTCGACCGGCTGTTCTCCGTGAAAGCTGGTGATCGCACAGAACTGCGCCGCCAACATATCCTGTTCCAGCGGTATGCCGAACTCTCAGCGCCCCAGCCCACGCAGACGTCAACTGGGCACCGGCGCCGAGGTTAGTCCCACAACAAACGTGTCCTAGCGACACGCTTCATTGTCGCCTGGCGGCCGGATCACGTAAGCGGCTCGCAATGACCTTGCGCCTCCGAACGCAGCCAGATCATGGTCATCGACCGTGACGACATCCCTGACTTGCACGTCGTCACCACCTGGATCGTGAATCGTGCAGCTGGTCGTGAACCGGCTTGGCCAGTTCGCCCGCCGATATCCAGAGTGCCTATGGGCAACCTCGTGTGGGCGTGAAGTCTGAGTGCAGGTGCGACAGCCTGACGACATGCTGGGTTGGGTTGTCATACTGCGGTGCGACGATGCTGGGATGACGATCACGATCCCTCAGGGCCGTCCCAACAAGCGGTTCATGCGTTACGTGCGGCCGCCGGTCAGGGAGAAGACCACGCCCTTGTTTCCACTACGGCCCGAGACACGGCCAATGAGGCTCGGCATCGATGTCGAGTCGATCCCACAGCCTCCTGCGGATGGCTACCTCACTGGCTTCCTCACCCGCGACGAGATCCAAGTCCACCTGCTGATGCCGAAGGGAATGGATCAGCCTCCAGATGCATGGTCGACGCTTCTGGGTAAGCCGGTGCTACACACTGTTGACTTCACCACGGTCACCGACGCCGGCCGATTCATGGACGCGGCGGAGTTCCACATCACGACGAATACGGAAACGGAGGAAGGCTGGTCGGTTGCGCGGTTCTTCCCGATCTTCCAGCAGTTCGACGAGCAGAGCGCTCCTGCCGACGCGCCTGTTCTAAGCCTCGATGAACGCCACACCGCCGCTGCCTACGCCGCCGGCGCCGGAGCCGTAGAGATCGACGTGATCGTCACCAATCGGGCCGCTGCCGGGCGCACAGATGTCGGAGACAACGACATCGTCGTCACGGTAACTCCCGACGACGCGGTTGCCCTCATCGGGCACTACTTGCGAGTCACCTCGAACCCGGTCGTGGCCATAGAGCGCGGTCAACTCCTGGGTGGCGGCGCGTGGGAGACGACCGAGTCGACGGGAACCATCGTGAACTCGTACCTGTGGGGCGTTACCAGCGCGATGACGTTCTTCGACTTCGCCGCGGCACATGCCGCGGCCGCGCAAGGTGGTCCCGTGTGCGCCGAGGCCTTCAACTCGATCCTCATCCGGTTGGCCCGCGCAGCACGTGCGCTGGACCACATGCTCGCCGCCTTGTCCAACCCCTTGGACAAACGCAGGAGCGACGTAGTCGAGACAGCCGCTGAGGCGTTTGATCGTGAACTCCTCTACCTTGCAGCAGCATTCGACATCTACGGACGCCTGTACGCATGGCTGCTCGACACGTCGAAGGATCACAAAGCCGTTCGAAACCAGTCACTGGACTCACGCGACTTCGTTAACAAGCTGGTCCAGAAGCAGTATGACGAAACGTTGCTCGACGATGTGATCCGCTTACAGAAATACGCTTGGGTCTGCAAACACCTGCGCAACCACATCCACGACGGCATCCTCCAGGTCGTGCCGCAGCCCGGACGGCAATACGGGAACGCCACTAATGCCGCGCTGATGCTGGGCGGGATCCCGCATTTCGCACCTGAAGCTGGGAATCTGGACCAGTCCCACTACGACGACCTCGGAGTGTGGATGGCAGACCCCATTTCGCCCTTCGGCCCCCAAGTAATGTCCGCGGATTTGGCCACTGCTGGGTTCACTCTGATGGGAGCAGCTTTGGAGTACGTCGAAGCGTTCACGCGACTGATCCTCTGCAACAAGCCCAACACCATGATCGCCGCCGAGCAAGCTGCCGCGGCGAAAGAGTCGACCGATGAAACCGTGACCAGCGAGGAGGATCGTGCTCCAGCTCCGAGCCGATTCCTCGGGTGCGTTGAAGGGCCGCTGGGACACGTTGATCCTGAGCCACCCGAACGAGCGAAGTTTCACCGGGCGATCTTCGGGTGGCACCCAGCGAGCATGGTGTAGCCGTCCAAGGAACAAGCGGCCGGTTCGACGAGTCAGGTCGACCGCGACGACGCGTGCCAATCGGCGCGGCGGGTGCCGTCGACCAGCATCAGCGTGTCGGTGAGGGCCACTAGGGTTTGTTCCAGCCGTCATCCGTTGACCACCAGGGCAGCGATGGGGCGGCTGTCGGCACTGACGATGGAGTGAGATGGTTTGGACTACTGAAGCGGCGTTCGCCCGCTTCTACGAGGAAGTTAATCTACCTGGGGACCATCGCACAACGGCGAATGCGCGTCGAGACTGGGTGGTAGACAGGTTGCGCAACACCGGCATCGAGGTACTGGAGGCGATCGCCTTCGGTTCAATCCCGCGGTACACCGCGCTAAAGGAGCATGCGGACGTCGACGTGATGGCGGTGCTCCACTACGGCAAACACATCAAGGACCGCCGACCGTCGCAGGTGCTGCTCGCGGTGAAAAATGCTTTGGGGACCGGGCAGGCAGGGGCAGGACGGCGCAACGGACAAGCCGTCACGGTTAGCTTCCAGTCCTGGCCCAGCATCGATGTTGTCCCAGCGTCACGAGTGAACGACAACAATGGGAAGGTCACCGGGTACGAGATTCCCGACATGACACGCGAGATCTGGTTGCCGACCAACCCTCCCCAGCACAGCAGCGACATCGCCGCGGCGGTTACGGCTCGGGGGTCCCGCTTCCGGCGAGTGATCACGATGCTCAAACACTGGAATCGTCGTCAGCCGGTGAAGCTGCAGAGCTATCACCTCGAAGTGATCGCGCTTAAACTATCGACATCGTGGGACGATTGCAGTTGGCCTGTCTTCAAGTGGTTCGAGTTTGCGCAGTCGGAGATCCACTGGTGCTGGCACGCAGGTCAGGACGTCTCTGGGTATCTCAACTATGAACAAAGGCAGGCGATCACGGCCCAGCTCGCAAGCGCCACCAACACCGCGCGCGGCGCTTGGCTGAAGACATGTACGGACAAGCACAGTGAGGCGATTCCACTGTGGCGCAATGTTTTCGGTATGAAATTTCCGACCTACGGATAACAGGGTGCGCAGATGGACACCGAAGACCACGACTATACGGCCCCTGCCGCCGCCGATATAGCCGCCACGCAGGACTCCCAGGGGGCGCTGCGACTTTTGATTGCCCAGCGAGCTCTGTACGCGAAGGCAAAGCGCTGGACTTACCTGCGGTGGATCGGGTTTAGCGTGATGGGCATAGTGGCACCGCCGTTGGCAGTTTTCTTTCCCAAAGCCGCGGTTGTGGTGGGAGCGGTCGCTGGCGTCTGGATCTTCCTGTCGCGCACCATCTTCAAAGCTTTCGAGGGGAAGCTCGCCGCTCAGGGCGCGGCGGTCCAGGAAGATTTCGACAGGCTCGTCTTCGACATGCCGCCGCTGGCTACGAGAGTACCGTGCCCCACCCCTGAAGATCTCGCCGAGCTCGCTGGCTCGGATGCAGAGGTGCTGGACCGCGCCAAGCAGGGCGGTCTCCTGGGCTGGTACCCGCTGGATCGCGGCGCCGCAGGCACGGTGTGCGTGGCTATAGCGCAGCGGGCAAACGCGGCCTATTCCGAACGGCTGCAGCGCCTCAACGCTCGTTACTGGCTGACAGTGTTGGTCGTCTGGACGGTTGTCATTGTCATGACCAGCATGATTATCGGTACCAGCCTGACGACGTTTCTGCTTGGTGTGGCAGCACCGCTGCTGCCAGCCTGCCTGGACATCGGTGAGCAGTTGCGGTCGTCTACGCAGGCGTGCGCCGACCGGCGCTCGATGGCCGATGACATTGAACACGCCGTACGCGGTACCAGAGACAACCCGCTCAACGACGAGGATCTGCTCGTCTGGCAGGAACGCCTCTACAGCCTGCGACGCTCAGCACCGTTGGTGCCCGACCTCATTTACGCACGGACTCGACGGAAGAACGAGCAGGCGATGAACTCCGCGGCTGCGGAGCTATGGGCGGCGGTCAGGCCGGTACGAGAATAATTGAGATCGGTTTTGCCCAGTCACGCTCGTCCACACACCACGTGGTGGAACGTTTTGGGCGACTAGTGTCGTGCGTCATTAATTAGTTTACAGTGTGAGATGATGGTGTATGCCGTCATCTGCACTGGTGATCAGTCCTGAAGATCGT
>NZ_BEWG01000038.1 GCF_002723835.1 Mycobacterium sp. shizuoka-1
CGGTGACGGTCACCGAAACCAAACAGGCACCCCCGCCGCCACCACCGGCCGAGCCACCGCCACCGCCGGACCAGCCGTCCAACGGACCCGGCGATCCCGACCCGAGCGGACCGGACGATCCAGAGGTGCCGCCGCCCCCGCCGGGGGCGCCCGACGGGGTGGCCGGGGTGGCCCCGCACGCCGTGCTGATCTCCATCCGGCAGTCCTCGCGGGCCTACGAACCGGAGAACCCGGGCCCCGGTGACAGCGAGGCGCGCAAGAAAGCCGGCACCGTGGCGACGCTGGCCAGCGCGATTGTGCACGCCGCCAACATGGGCGCCAAGGTGATCAACATCAGCGTCACGTCGTGTGTCTCGGCCGCCGACCCGCTGGATCAACGCGCGCTCGGCGCAGCCGTCTGGTACGCCGCGACGGTCAAGGACGCCGTGATCGTCGCCGCCGCCGGCAACGAAGGGGAGGACGGCTGCGCGCAGAATCCGTCGTTCGATCCGCTCGACACCTCGGACCCCCGCGACTGGCACCAGGTCAAGACGGTCTCGTCCCCGTCGTGGTTCTCCGACTATGTGCTGTCGGTCGGGGCCGTCGACAACACCGGCGCGCCGATCAACAAGAGCCTGGCCGGACCGTGGGTGGCCGCCGCCGCGCCCGGCGTCGGGGTGATGGGTCTCTCGCCGCAGACAGCGGGGCCGGTGAACGCCTATCCGCCGGTGCGTCCTGGCGAGAAGAACATGCCGTTCTGGGGCACCAGCTTCTCGGCAGCCTACGTGTCCGGAGTCGCGGCACTGGTCCGCGCCAAGTATCCCGACCTGACGGCCAATCAGGTCATCCACCGGATTCTGCAGACCGCGCACAACCCGCCCCGCGGCGTGGACAACCAGGTCGGCTACGGGGTCGTCGATCCCGTAGCCGCGCTGACGTTCAACGTGCCACCCGGTGATCGGCTGGCACCCGGATCGCTGACCCGGGTGATGGCCCCACCTGCCCCGGCGCCGGCACCCGACCACCGGGCCCGCACCGTGGCTCTGATCTTCGCCGGCGCCGTTGTCGGCGCGGTCCTGCTGGCCAGCATCATCGCCCGCGCGAGGCGGGCGCGATGACGCGTGACACCGTCCGCCTTGCGGTGATACTGGCCGTCCTGGCCTCGGGGCTGGCCGGGTGGATCGTCTACGGCTACATCGGCGCCGGCGTGGGTCTGGCGCTGGGCCTGATGCTGTTCGCGATTCCGTGGCGGCGCCAACCGCTGTGGGCGTGGCTCGGCCTTTACCTGCGCCGCAATCGACCCATCCCGCTGAGTGAACCGGTGACCGTCGCCAACGATCGCTCCGGTGGCGGAGTGCGCTACCAGGACGGTGTAGCGATCGTCGCCGTCCAGCTCATCGGAAAGGCGCATGTCCCCACGATTTTCACCGGATCGACTGCGACCGAGACCCGCAACACCGTCGACGTCAGCGAACTGCTGCCGGCAATGCACCAGAGTCTGGGCCTGACCATCGAGTCGCTGTCGGTGGTGACGTCAGGTGCTCGGCGGCGCAGCACAGGGGACTACCCCCGGGTGTACGACACCCTGATCGGCACCCCGCCCTATGCCGGTCAGCGCGAAACCTGGCTGGTGATCCGGCTGCGGGCGCTGGCCAACGCCGATGCCCTGCAATGGCGGGCGACCGTGGGCACCGCCGCCCTGGCGGCGGCCCAGCGGATCGCTGCGAGCCTGCGCTGCACCGGAGTTCGCGCCAAGGTCGCCACTGCGACGGACATGGTGGAATTCGAGCGGCGGCTGGGACGGACCGCGCTCGAATCGCACAACCAGCGCTGGCGCACCGCCCGCAGCGATGCCGGCTGGCTGACCACCTACGCCTACCGGCCGCGAGACATCACCGCCGAGGTGCTGTCCCAGGCATGGTCGCTGCGAGCCGACGGCATCACCCAGAACATCACCCTGTTCCCCGATGGGACGGCCACCGCGACCCTCACGGTGCGCAGTGCCCAACCGCCGACGGCGCCGCCCAGCGTCATCCTGCGGACCCTGCCGGGCGAGCAGGCCAGTGCTGTTGCCGCGAACCTCTGCGGTCCGCGCCCGGAACTGCACGGGCTGGCCCGTGGGATCGCCCCGGCCGCATTGGTTTTGCCGATCGGGCCATCCGGCGTGCTGCTCGGCAAGGTCAACGCCGGCGACCGGTTGCTGTTGCCGCTGGGCGACCCCGGCGAGTTCAGCCGCATCCACATCGCGGCCGAAGACCACCTGGCCAAGCGCATCATCGTCCGCACCGCCGGGGCCGGTGACCGGATCACCGTTCACACCACCGACCTGCAGCGCTGGGACAGCGTGCGCATGCCGCACATCGCCGTATCGGACCAGCCGCGTCCAGCGGCGGGAACCACGGTCAGTGTGGTGGACGGGACGGTCGCACCCGCGCCGCGCCCCAACACCGTGATCTCGGTGGGCCGGCCCGGTGAGACACAACGGGGTTCGGCCGATGTTGTCATCACCCAGATCGGCCCGGCCACCGTCGAGGTGACCGCGGCCGGACGGGTCTACATGGTGGAGGTTGAGCTGTTCCGCGCCGAGAACCGGTATGTGTCACATGAACCGACCAGCATGAGGTCGGCCGAGTTGGAACCGGCGGATTAGCCGATGACCAGCAGCACCGACACCGCGGCGGCCCGCAGGCAGTTCGACCAGGCGATGACCGCGCTGGACTCCGATCCCACGGCCGCACTGCGCCATTTCCGCGACGCCACCGGGATCGACCCGTCGATGGCCGATGCCTGGCTCGGCCGCATCGCGGCGGGCGACGACGCGCTGGATACCCTGCAACAGCTCTACGCCTACGGCGCCCGGTTGCACCGGGAGACCAACCGGCTCGGTGTCCGGCTCTCCGCACCCATCAAGGCGGGACCGTACCTGTCGATCAACGTCACCGAGTCGTCGCACGCCGGACTGGCCCTGGCCAGTGGGCTGGTCGACGACGGGCAGTTCGAGAAAGCCGAAGCGGTGGTGGAGGATCCGGCGCTGCTGGATACCTGGGAGAACCACCAGTGGCAGCAGTATGTGCGGGCCTACCTGATGTTCGCCGCGCAGCGCTGGCCCGATGTCATCGCCGAGGCGGCACGGGTGCTTCCGCCCCAGGCGATCATCATGTCGGCCGTGACCGCGGCCACCAACGCGCTGGCCGCTCATGCCGCCGCGCACCTGGGCCAGGCGCGGGTCGCGTTGGACTGGGCCGACCGGGTGGAGCTGCGATCCGATCGCGGGAGCGCCGAGTCGCGCAGGCACAGCCTGCTCGACACCGCGGTCACCGCGATCGATCCGCTCGAATTCCCCTTGATCGCCGCCGATCTGGCTTATGTCAGGGGTATGGCGCATCGTCAGCTCGGCGAAGAGGACAAGGCCCAGATCTGGCTGTCCAAGGCCACCATCAACGGCGTGCTGATCGATCCGGCCAAGCAGGCCCTTGGCGATCAGCGACTGCAGCTCGTCGTCACCGACGAGGACACCATCAACAGCCGCACCAACAAATGGGATGTCAGCACCGAGCAGTCCGAGCACGAGCGGGCCGAAGAGGAGAACGCCGAGCGGCGGGTGGAGCTGCTGGCCGAAGGTCGTGCCCTGCTGAACAATCAGGTGGGCCTGGCCGACGTGAAGCGGGCGGTCGCCGAACTGGAAGACCAGATCGAGGTCCGCGCGCTGCGACTGGCCCACGGACTGCCGGTGACCAACCAGACCAACCATATGCTCCTGGTGGGCCCGCCCGGCACCGGCAAGACGACCACGGCCGAGGCGTTGGGCAAGATCTACGCCGGGCTGGGAATCGTCCGGCATCCGGAGATCATCGAGGTCAAGCGCGCCGACTTCTGCGGCGAACACATCGGCTCGTCGGGTCCGAAAACCAATGAGCTGATCAGCCGTTCACTGGGCCGGATCCTGTTCATGGACGAGTTCTACAGCCTGGTGGAGCGCCACCACGATGGGCGCCCGGACATGATCGGCATGGAGGCGGTCAACCAGCTCCTGGTTGCCCTGGAGGTCCACCGCTTCGACTTCTGCTTCATCGGCGCCGGCTATGAGAAGGAAGTCGACGAATTCCTTACCGTGAACCCCGGTTTGGCCGGACGCTTCAACCGGAAGCTGCGCTTCGAGTCCTACAGCCCGGACGAGCTCGTCGAGATCGCGATCCGCTACGGCGGTCCGCGCGCCACGGTGATCGAACCCGCTGCCCAGGAGGCGCTCAACGCGGCCTGCCGCGCGCTGCGCGCCTACCTTGCCCCCGATGGGACGCACGGAATCGATGTGATGCAGAACGGGCGTTTCGCCCGCAACGTCGTGGAACGTGCCGAGCGGCTGCGGGATTCCCGGGTCGCCGCCCAGAACCGCACCAGCCGGGGATCGGTGACCGTAGAAGACCTCGAAACCCTGCGCACCCAGGATGTGGTCGCCGCGGTGGCAGACGCGTGCGCCGAGAAACACGTGCCGATCAGCCTGTGAGCGCCGCCGCGGCGGCATCGGCCAGCGCGCCGGCACTCGGCCAGCGCGCGGCCGGGTCCTTGGCCATGGCTCTGGCGATCACGTCGTCCATTGCGGCGGGCAGCCACGGCGCGAACCGGGTCACCCGGGGCGGCTCCCGACGCAGTTGCGCCTGCACGACCTCGTCCTTCGAGCCGGCATCGAAGAAGGGCGGCTTGCCGGTCAGCAGCCGAAACAGCGAGCAGCCCAGCGAATAGACGTCGGCACGTCCGTCGACCGCCATGCCCCGCACCATCTCCGGTGCGGCATAGGCGGCCGACACGAGCACGGTGCCGTCGCGGACGAACGGCAGTGTGCCGAAATCCGCTAGTAGCACCCAGTCGTGTTCGGCCAGCAAGAAATTCGACGGCTTGACATCCCCGTGCACCACGCCGTGGGCGTGCGCGAAGTCCAGCGCCTGCGCCACATCGGCGACGATGTGCACCGTCCGCGCCGGCGGCATCCGCCCTGCCCGCAGCTCGCTGTCGGCGTCCCCGCCGGTGGCGTACTGCAGTGCGGTCCAGTGGTTTCCGTCCGGCAACTCACCCTGGTCGTACACCGCGACGATGTGCGGATGTCGCAGCGGGACCCGGCAGGCGGTGGGGCCGACCTTCAGCGCGACCTCCCGGCCGTGCCCGTGCGCCAGGTACACCGTGGCGGTGCCGCCGGTGCCGAGCACCGAGCGGATCGAGTAACCGCCGACGTCAGCGCGGTCCACGGTGGGGGATCGTCGCGAAGAACTGCGAAATGACCGCCGCCACTTCGACGAACGCCGCCCGGGTGGGCGCCGACATCTCGCCGGTGTTGTTGATCACCCCGCCCGGGCGCAGGCCCGGATCGAACGGGACCTCCACCACCGCCTGGCGCCGGGCGCGGAACTGGTCGGCCAGCACACCACGAGTGCGCTTGTCGGAATGTCCGTCGGAATCGTTGAGCACGATCACCGTGCGTTGCATCAAACCGGTCTTGCCATGGGCGGCAAGCCATTCCATGGTCTGCGCGGCTGCCGACGCCCCGTCCGGCCACGGCGAGGACACCACGATCAGCGCGTCCATGTCCCGCATCGCCTCCTGCGTCACCGGGGCGTCCATGGTGGACCCGCAGTCCACGATCGAGATCGTGAAGTGCCGGTCCAGGCGCATGGTGGCCTCGCGGTAGATCGCCGGGTCGAGGATGCCGCGCCGGCTGCCGTTCTCCCCGGCCAGCACGAACAGGCCCGACGAGTTGCTGCCGATGCGGGTCAGTACCTCGGCGAACGACTGCAGGTTCTTGTTCTTGGCCAGCTCCCAGTACGAACCGGCGACCCGCGGATCGATCCGGCTGCCGAGGCGGCCGAAGGCGGTGTCGGCGTCGACGGCCACCACGCGGTCACCGCGCCGCAACTCGGCCAGCACACACCCGATGCTGGCGGCCACCGTCGTCTTGCCTACCCCGCCCTTGCCCAGCACACCGATCTTGTAGTGGCCGCGCAGCGGGGCGGCCACCATGGCCTCCATCGCCGCCACCCGCCGCTCTTGGCGCGACGGTCCGGGATTCACCAGACCGAACGTCGCCGCGTGCACCCCGCGGCGCCACCCGCGGGTCGGCGTAGGCTTCGGCGGCCGTACCGCCGGAGGCGTAGGCAGCGGGGGATAGGGCGACCGGGGCGGAGCGGGCTGCGGCGGAATCGGCAGCTCGATGCGCGGAATGCGCTCGGTCGGCGGCCCAGCGGGGTATCCCGGCGGGGCCTGCCGGTAGCGGTCGCGCGGGTGGTCGTCGCGGTCGGTCATCGTGTTCAGTATCGCTGCTCGTCACCGGCAGCGTTTCGGGCGGAAAAGGTAAGGATTCGACCAGAGTTTTCGCAAAGTCCCAGACCGCTCTGCAGCCCAGGTCGCGGGCACCGTGACGCGCGCCGATGTGAGGTATCCCGCACCACCCGGGCTCGTGCGCTCCGCCGTCAGCAAAGCGCCCGGCGCTGCGCAGACGGGGCACCCCATCGACGGAACGGGCCGCAGACGGACGATCACGACACCAAAGCGGGCCGATGGCAACGGATTCCGCAGCCAAACCCCGGGGCCGACCGACGCTTCGCGCAGCGCGGTCGGGTAACCGAGTTAGCCTAGACTAAGTTGGCATGTCAGGCGTGGTTTGGCATATCGTTTTACGACTTGTTGACACCACAGTGGAGCCCCGTTCAGTGCCGCACGGAGGAATCCCTGGCGGGGCGCGGTGACGTCGACGAACCACCGTGCGAACAAAGCTTGTGAAGGGTCAGGTGCGAATGCCCAGGAGTGTCGGGCTGTACAACCCCGCATATGAGCATGACTCATGTGGTGTCGCCATGGTGGTGGACATCCACGGCCGTCGCAGCCGCGACATCGTGGACAAAGCGATCACCGCGCTGCTGAACCTCGAGCACCGCGGCGCCGCCGGCGCCGAGCCGCACAGCGGTGACGGCGCGGGCATCCTGCTGCAGGTACCCGACGCGTTCCTGCGCGCCGTCTGCGACTTCGAGCTGCCTGCCGAGGGCTCGTACGCGACCGGCATCGCCTTCCTGCCGCAGTCCGCCCGCGACGCGGCCACCGCCTGCGAGGGTGTCGAGAAGATCGTCGAGGCCGAGGGCCTCGACGTCATCGGCTGGCGCGACGTCCCCACCGACGACTCCTCGCTGGGCGCGCTGTCCCGTGACGCGATGCCGACCTTCCGCCAGGTGTTCATCGGCGGCGCCTCGGGCATGGACCTGGAGCGCAAGGCCTACGTGATCCGCAAGCGCGCCGAGCACGAACTGGGCTCCAAGGGCCCCGGCCAGGATGGCCCCGGACGGGAAACCGTCTATTTCCCAAGCCTTTCCGGTCAGACCTTCGTCTACAAGGGCATGCTGACCACCCCGCAGCTCAAGGCCTTCTATCTGGACCTGCAAGACGAGCGGCTGGAAAGCGCGCTGGGCATCGTGCACTCGCGGTTCTCCACCAACACCTTCCCGTCGTGGCCGCTGGCCCACCCGTTCCGCCGGGTCGCCCACAACGGCGAGATCAACACCGTCACCGGTAACGAGAACTGGATGCGCGCCCGCGAGGCCCTGATCAAGACCGACGTCTTCGGTACCGACGTCGAGAAGATCTTCCCGGTCTGCACCCCCGGCGCGTCGGACACCGCCCGCTTCGACGAGGTGCTCGAGCTGCTGCATCTCGGCGGGCGCAGCCTGGCCCACGCCATGCTGATGATGATCCCGGAGGCCTGGGAGCGCAACGAGTCGATGGACCCCGCCCGCCGGGCGTTCTACCAGTACCACGGCTCTCTGATGGAGCCGTGGGACGGACCGGCCTCGGTGTGCTTCTCCGACGGCACCGTCGTCGGTGCGGTGCTCGACCGCAACGGCCTGCGCCCGTCGCGCATCTGGGTGACCAAGGACGGCCTGGTCGTGATGGCCTCGGAGGCCGGCGTGCTCGACCTGGACCCGGCCACCGTGGTCAAGCGGATGCGCCTGCAGCCGGGCCGGATGTTCCTGGTGGACACCGCCCAGGGCCGCATCGTCTCCGACGAGGAGATCAAGGCCGAACTGGCCGGCGCGCAGCCGTACCAGGAGTGGCTCGACGACCAGCAGTTCCACCTCGACGACCTGCCCCAGGGCCCGTACGTGCGGATGCCGCACCACCGCGTCGTACTGCGCCAGCAGGCCTTCGGCTACACCTACGAAGAGCTCAACCTGCTGGTCGCGCCGATGGCGCGGGCCGGCGCCGAGCCGCTGGGCTCGATGGGCACCGACACCCCGATCGCCGTGCTCTCGGCCCGGCCGCGGATGCTGTTCGACTATTTCCAGCAGCTGTTCGCCCAGGTGACGAACCCGCCGCTGGACGCCATCCGCGAAGAGGTGGTGACCAGCCTGCAGGGCACCGTCGGTCCGGAGGGCGACCTGCTCAACCCGACGCCCGAGTCGTGCCACCAGATCGGGCTGAGCCAGCCGATCCTGCGCAACCACGAGCTGGCCAAGCTGATCAACCTCAACCCCGACGACACCGTCCGTGGCCGCAAGCACGGCATGCGCTCGGCGGTCATCCGCTGTCTGTACCCCGTCGCCAAGGGCGGTGAGGGCCTGCGCCGCGCGCTCGACGACATCCGTGACGCCGCCTCGAAGGCCATCGCCGACGGCGCCCGGATCCTGATCATCTCCGACCGCGAGTCCAACGAGAGCCTGGCGCCGATCCCGTCGCTGCTGGCGGTCGCCGCCATCCACCACCATCTCGTGCGCACCCGGGCCCGCACCCAGGTCGGCCTGGTCGTGGAGGCCGGTGACGCCCGCGAGGTGCACCACATGGCCGCCCTGGTCAGCTTCGGCGCCGCGGCCATCAACCCCTACATGGCGTTCGAGTCGATCAGCGACATGATCGACCGCGGAGTCATCGAGGGCATCGACCGCGAGAAGGCCCTGCAGAACTACATCAAGGCCGCTGGCAAGGGTGTGCTGAAGGTGATGTCGAAGATGGGCATCTCCACCCTGGCCTCCTACACCGGCTCACAGCTCTACCAGGCCATCGGCATCTCCCAGCAGGTGCTCGACGAGTACTTCACCGGCCTGAGCTGCCCGGTAGGTGGCATCGACCTCGACGACATCGCCGCGGACGTGGCCACCCGCCACCAGCTGGCCTACCTTGACCGCCCCGACGAGCGCGCCCACCGCGAACTCGAGGTCGGCGGCGAATACCAGTGGCGGCGCGAGGGCGAATACCACCTGTTCAACCCGGACACGGTGTTCAAGCTGCAGCATTCCACCCGCACCGGGCAGTACCAGGTGTTCAAGGAGTACACGCAGCTGGTCGACGACCAGAGCGAGCGGATGGCGTCGTTGCGCGGTCTGCTGAAGTTCAAAGACGGTGTGCGCCCCTCGATCCCGATCGAGGAGGTGGAACCGGCCAGCGAAATCGTCAAGCGGTTCTCCACCGGCGCGATGAGCTACGGCTCGATCTCGGCCGAGGCACACGAGACGCTGGCGATCGCGATGAACCGCCTCGGCGGCCGGTCGAACTCCGGTGAAGGTGGCGAGGCCACCAGCCGCTTCGAGCGTGACCCCAACGGCGACTGGCGCCGCAGTGCGATCAAGCAGGTGGCCTCCGGCCGCTTCGGCGTGACGTCGCACTACCTGACCAACTGCACCGACATCCAGATCAAGATGGCCCAGGGCGCCAAACCCGGTGAGGGCGGCCAGCTCCCGGGTCACAAGGTCTACCCGTGGGTGGCCGAGGTGCGGCACTCCACGCCCGGCGTCGGGCTGATCTCGCCGCCGCCGCACCACGACATCTACTCGATCGAGGATCTCGCGCAGCTGATCCACGACCTGAAGAACGCCAATCCGCAGGCCCGGGTACACGTCAAGCTGGTCAGCGAGAACGGCGTCGGCACGGTCGCCGCCGGTGTCTCCAAGGCGCACGCCGACGTGGTGCTGATCTCCGGCCACGACGGCGGCACCGGCGCGACGCCGTTGACGTCGATGAAGCACGCCGGCGCACCGTGGGAGCTCGGCCTGGCCGAGACCCAGCAGACCCTGCTGCTCAACGGGTTGCGCGACCGGATCGTGGTCCAGGTCGACGGCCAGCTCAAGACCGGCCGCGACGTGGTGATCGCCGCGCTGCTCGGTGCCGAGGAGTTCGGCTTCGCGACCGCGCCGCTGGTGGTTTCGGGCTGCATCATGATGCGGGTCTGCCACCTCGACACTTGCCCGGTGGGCGTGGCCACCCAGAACCCGGTGTTGCGCGAACGGTTCACCGGCAAGCCGGAATTCGTGGAGAACTTCTTCCTGTTCATCGCCGAAGAGGTACGCGAACTGATGGCGCAGCTCGGCTTCCGCACCGTCAACGAGATGGTCGGCCAGGTCAACGCGCTGGACACCGCGCAGGCCGCCGAGCACTGGAAGGCCCACAAGCTGGACCTGACTCCGGTGCTGCACGAGCCGGACTCGGCGTTCATGAACCAGGATCTGTACTGCAGCTCGCGCCAGGATCACGGCCTGGACAAGGCGCTGGACCAGCAGCTGATCGTGATGAGCCGGGAAGCGCTGGATTCCGGCACCCCGGTTCGGTTCTCGACGACGATCGCCAACACCAACCGCACCGTGGGCACCATGCTCGGCCACGAGCTGACGAAAGCCTATGGCGCCAACGGTCTTCCTGACGGCACCATCGACATCACGTTCACCGGCTCGGCGGGTAACAGCTTCGGGGCGTTCCTGCCAAAGGGTGTGACCCTGCGGGTCTACGGCGACGCCAACGACTACGTCGGCAAGGGACTCTCGGGTGGCCGCATCGTGCTGCGGCCCTCGGACAACGCCCCGGCCGACTATGTCGCCGAGGACAACATCATCGGCGGCAACGTGATCCTGTTCGGCGCCACCAGCGGAACCGCGTTCATCCGCGGGACGGTGGGGGAGCGGTTCGCGGTGCGCAACTCCGGTGCCCACGCCGTCGTCGAGGGTGTCGGTGACCACGGCTGCGAGTACATGACCGGCGGCCGGGTGGTCATCCTCGGCGAGACCGGCCGTAACTTCGCGGCGGGCATGTCCGGTGGGATCGCCTACATCTACGACCCCGAAGCGAAACTGGCGGGCAACCTCAACACCGAGATGGTCGACATCGACGAGTTCGACGATGCCGACATCGAGTGGCTGCGCGACATCATCGTCGCGCACACCGATGCCACCGATTCGGTGGTGGGCCAGCGGGTCTTGGCCGACTGGTCCGGACAGATAGGGAAATTCGTGAAAGTGATGCCGCGCGACTACAAGGCCGTGCTGCAGGCGATCTCGGCGGCCGAGGCGGCCGGCGAAGACGTCGACAAGGCGATCATGGCGGCCGCTCATGGCTGACCCGACCGGCTTCCTGAAGTACACCAAGAGGGAGACACCGGTCCGCCGGCCGGTGGACCTGAGGCTCAAGGACTGGAAAGAGGTCTACGAGGACTTCTCCCACGACACCCTCGAACACCAGGCATCCCGCTGCATGGACTGCGGAATCCCGTTCTGCCACAACGGTTGCCCGCTGGGCAATCTGATCCCGGAGTGGAACGACCTGGTGTACCGGGACCGGTGGCGCGATGCGATCGAGCGGCTGCACGCCACCAACAACTTCCCCGAGTTCACCGGTCGGCTCTGCCCCGCGCCGTGTGAGGCCTCCTGCGTGCTGGGCATCAACCAGGACCCAGTGACCATCAAGCAGGTCGAGGTCGAGATCATCGACAACGCCTTCGATGAGGGCTGGGTCGTCCCGATGCCCCCGCATGTCATCACCGGCAAGAAGGTCGCCGTCGTCGGCTCCGGTCCGGCCGGACTGGCGGCCGCCCAGCAGCTGACCCGCGCCGGGCACGACGTCACCGTCTTCGAGCGGGCCGACCGCATCGGCGGTCTGCTGCGCTACGGCATCCCCGAGTTCAAGATGGAGAAGCGCCACATCGACCGGCGGCTGGCGCAGATGGAGGCCGAGGGCACCAAGTTCCGCGCCGGCGTCAACGTCGGCGTCGACATCACCGCCGACCAGCTGCGCGCCGACTTCGACGCGGTGGTGCTCGCCGGCGGCGCCACCGATTGGCGCGATCTGCCGATCCCCGGCCGCCAGTTCGAGGGCGTCTACCAGGCCATGGAATACCTGCCGTGGGCCAACAAGGTTCAGCAGGGTGATCCCGTGCTCGACGAGGACGGCCAGCCGCCGATCACGGCGAAGGGCAAGAAGGTCGTCATCATCGGTGGCGGCGACACCGGGGCGGACTGCCTGGGCACCGCCCACCGACAGGGTGCGGTCAGCATCCACCAGTTCGAGATCATGCCGCGTCCGCCCGAGACCCGGGCCGACTCGACGCCGTGGCCGACGTATCCGCTGATGTTCCGGGTGTCCTCGGCGCACGAGGAAGGTGGCGAGCGGGTGTTCTCGGTCAACACCGAGAAGTTCCTCGGCCACGAGGGCAAGGTCACCGGCCTGCGCGCGCACGAAGTGGTGATGAAGAACGGCAAGTTCGAGAAGGTCGAGGATTCGGACTTCGAGCTCGAGGCCGACCTGGTGCTGCTCGCGATGGGCTTCGTGGGCCCGGAGAAGCCGGGACTGCTCACCGACCTCGGCGTCGACCTCACCGACCGCGGAAATGTCGCGCGCGACAACGAGTTCGCCACCTCGGTGCCGGGCGTCTTCGTCGCCGGGGACATGGGCCGCGGCCAGTCACTGATCGTGTGGGCGATCGCCGAGGGCCGGGCCGCCGCCAAGGGCGTCGACCGCTACCTGATGGGGCACTCCGCGCTGCCGGCGCCGATCAAGCCGACAGCTGCCCCGCAGCGCTGACCCTGCCTGCGATTTCGGCGCGTTTCCGTTCGCTGAGCGGCGGTTTGCGCGCCGAAATCGCAGTCACTCCAGTCACGCCAGAATCATCGGATTATTTACCGGCGCGCCTATTGCGGTTTGCCGGGCGATCTGTGTCTAATTGCTGGAGCGGGTGCTGCGGTAAAGTGGCGCTCCGGTAAGACCGAGATTCGACCACAGGAGTGATCCTTGTGTACCTCAACCCGATATCTCGCTCGCGGGTCGGGCGTATCGCCTGGTCCTTCTTCCGGCACCCCGTGAAGAGCCGCGAGTTCCCGGCCAAGCACGAGCGCCTGGTCACCCCCGCCGAACTCGTTCACTACGGGTTCTAGCAACGGATTCGGCCAGCGGTTGACGTCGGCGCAGATTTGCCCGGCGTTACCGAGTTGTTATCTGGGCTCCGCTCAGGTCAGGCCCGAATCGCGAATCGCCTCGGCGAGCGGTTCGAGCACCGCAGGGTGGTGCGGCGTCGGCAGATACACGATCGCCAGGTCCAGCCCCTCGGCGCCCAAGGCGGCGGCCTCGTCGACGACCTTGGCGTAATCCCGGTCTTCGCTCAGGCGCACATGCGCCGACAGCATGATCTCGGCCGGGTCGCGGCCGATGTCGGCACAATGGCTCGCCAGGACGTCACGCTTGCGGGCGAACTCCTCGGGTGGACCGCCGACGAAGTTCCAGTGCTGGGCATATTTGGCGGTGATCCGCAGCGTGCGCTTCTCCCCGCTGCCGCCGATACAGATCGGCGGGTGCGGGCGCTGCGGGCCCTTGGGTTCGTTGCGCGCGGCCTCGAGCCGGTAGTAGGTGCCGGTGAAATCGGTGGTGTCCTGGCTGAGGAGGCCGATGAGCACCTGGCAAGCCTCTTCGAAGCGATCGAACCGCTCCTTGATGCTGCCCAGCTCGATGCCGTAGGCGCCGGACTCCTCCTCGTTCCAGCCGGCGCCGATACCCAGCTCGAGACGACCGCCGGAGATGATGTCGACCGCGGCGGCCATATTGGCCAGAACGGCGGGATGGCGGTAGTGGATCCCGGTGACCAGGGTGCCCAGCCGCAGCCGGGTGGTCGCCTGCGCCAGCGCGGTCAGCGTGGTCCAGCCCTCCAGGCACGGGCCGGTGGGATCGGAGAAGATCGGATAGAAGTGATCGAAGGTCCAGCCCGAGTGGTAGACGTCGATGTCGTCGGCGGCCCGCCAGACCGCGAGCATGTCAGCCCAGGTGGTGTTCTGCGGCGAGGTCTTGAAAGCGAATTGCACTGTCCCGAGCGTAGTCCGATCCGGCGACCGGGGCTCCTAAGCGACGTGGGCGGTAGTCCGCGACGGCGGACCGTAGTAGCGCACCTCGCTGGTGCGGTCCCGCTGCCTGCGCAGCATCTTCCCCAGCGCGTGCACCAACAACCACTGCGCGAACCCGACGAGCAGCAGCGGCCAGAGTGCTCCGGCCAGCAGCGCCGGGCCGAGCATGACCGCCGGCGTCCGCTCGCCGCCCCGCGACCAAGCGGAGAACGCCACCGCTGAACCCGCGACCAGCGCTGCCACGCAGAGGTACAGGATCACCCACTGGAGAGAGGACATGACCAGGCAGATACCCGGCCGCAACTAGGGGTAAACCACCCCGGCCACATGCGAACGGGCATGTGCGATCGCGTCGTCGAGTGAATCCATCAGGTGGTTCTCGTGGCGCAGAGCGTCGACGATGCCCATGTTCGCGAGCAGGCTCATGTGCTCGGGCCGGACGCCCTTGATGATCACCGTGATGCCGCGGGCCTCCAGGTCTTCGGCGATCTCGGCCAGCGTGTGCGCGCCCGTCGCGTCCAGCATCCCCAGCTGGGACATCCGGATGATCACCACGGACACGTCCGGATGGGTGGTGATCGCATTGGACAGCCGCTCGGCCGCTCCGAAGAACATCGCGCCGTCGAGCCGCAGCAGTGCGATCCGCTCGTCGCCCGGCTGGTAGGGGCCGGGAAGGTCTTCGCGCACCACGCTGCTACGCCGCGCGACAGTGCGCAGCGCGAAGAACGCCGCCACCACGATGCCGATCTCCACCGCCTCGATGAGGTCGAAGCAGACGGTGACGACCGCGGTCAGCGCAAACGTCAGCGCGTCCGAGCGGGTCGAGCGGACGATCTTGCGGACGGTGCCCACCGAAATCATCCGAAACGAGGTCACCATCAGCACTCCGGCCAACGCCGACAACGGAAGTGCTGCGACGGGGCCGGTGGCCAGATACACCACGGCGAGCAGCACCAGCGAATGCACGATGGCCGAGACCCGGGTGCGTGCGCCCGAGCGCACGTTGACCGCGGTGCGCGCGATCGCGCCGGTGGCCGGCATGCCGCCGAAGAGTCCGGACGCCATCGAGGCCAGGCCCTGGCCGACCAGTTCACGGTCCGGGTCGTAGGGCCCCGTCGGTGACATGGTGGCCGCGACCCGCGCCGAGAGCAGCGATTCGATCGCCGCCAGCGCCGCGATCGCCAGTGCTGCGCCGACCAGCGTGCGCAGCGCCCCCGGGTCGGCGTGTGGCATGACCGGTGCCGGCAGATGCGACGGCAGGGTGCCGATGGTGCCCACCGGGATGTGGAACGCGACCACGGCCAGGGTCGCCGCGACCACTGCGGTCAGCGATTCGGGGATCCCGCGGTGCAGCCGCGGCAGACCCACCATCAGGACGGCGACGAAGCCCACGATCGCCAGCGTGGGCCAGGCCGATGACCAGTCGGCGCCTGCGACGATCGTCGCGGCCGCCGGCAGCGTGCGCGCTCCGGCCGGAGCCGTGACACCGAATGCGGCGGGCACCTGCTGCAGGAAGATGATCGCCGCAATGCCGAGCGTGAAGCCCTCGATCACCGGCCACGGGATGAACGTCACTGCGCGGCCCAGCCCGGTGACTCCGGCGGCCAGCACGATGACCCCGGCCAACACCGTGACCAACGCGATGCTGCCGATGCCGTGCTGAGCGACGATCGGGGCGAGCACCACCGCCATCGCCCCGGTCGGACCCGACACCTGGACATGCGAGCCGCCGAACACCGCGGCGACCAGGCCGGCGACCACGGCGGTGATCAATCCGGCGGCCGCCCCGACCCCGGAACTGATCCCGAACGCCAGCGCCAGCGGGAGGGCCACCACGCCGACCGTCACGCCGGCGACGATGTCGCGCCGCCAGGACCGCGGCAGGTCGGCGTAATCGCTGAGCCGAGGCAGCAGCCGCGAGAGTTGGCCGGCCGCCCTGGCGATCATCGCGGATCCCCGACCGGGGGCAGCGCGTCGAAGGCCTCGAGTTGCTGGTGGCGGGCCCGCAGGGTGTCGGCCAGAAAGCTGCGCGCGGTCACCAGGAGCTCGCGGATCGACGGGTGGGCGAGCTGGTAGTAGACGGCGTTGCCGACGCGTTCGGAGGAGACGACGTGGTGGCGTTTGAGCACGGCCAGGTGTTGGGAGAGCAGCGTCGGCTCGATCTCGGTGGCGGCCAGGATCTCGCTGACCGCCGTCGGGCCGTCACCGGCGGACAGGATCTCGAGGACGCGGATGCGCGCGGGATGGGCAAGCGCCTTGAACAGGTTTGCCTTGATTTCGTAGAGCGGCCGCTCGGTGCCGCCGGGAAGAGGGGAGGGCACCGGCATTCCTCGGATTGATCAGTTGATGGATTGAACGATTCATCAATCAGAGTACCGCGGGCATCTCGGCCGGCCAAATCCGCTGCGCTGCGCACGGGGCACACTGGAGCCATGGACCCGGTGGCCGCGCTACGCGAGATCGCGTACTACAAGGACCGCGCACGGGAGGACTCCCGGCGGGTGATGGCCTACCGCAAGGCCGCCGACATCGTCGAGGCGCTCGATGACGACAGTCGTGACCGGCACGGCCGCGCCAACAGTTGGCAGACGCTGCCCGGCATCGGACCCAAGACCGCCACAGTCATCGCCCAGGCGTGGGCCGGCCAGGAGCCGGACGCACTTGTCGAATTGCGAAGTACGGCAGCCGATCTCGGCGGCGGTGAGGTGCGCGCCGCGTTGCGCGGAGATCTGCACCTGCATTCGAACTGGTCGGACGGGTCCGCCCCGATCCACGAGATGCTCGCCACCGCCGCCGCGCTGGGCCACGAGTACTGCGCGCTCACCGACCATTCGCCGCGACTGACCATCGCCAACGGACTGTCCGCCGATCGGCTGCGCAGGCAGCTCGACGTGATCGACGAACTGCGCGAGACGATGGCGCCGTTTCGGATCCTCACCGGCATCGAGGTCGACATCCTCGAGGACGGCACCCTGGACCAGGACCCCGAGCTGCTGGAGCGCCTCGACATCGTGGTGGCCAGCGTGCATTCCAAGCTGGCGATGGATGAGCCGTCGATGACCCGGCGGATGGTGCGCGCGGTGTCCGATGCGCGGGTCAACGTCCTGGGGCACTGCACCGGCAGATTGGTGACCGGCAGCCGCGGGATCCGGCCGGAGTCGACGTTCGACGCCGAGAAGGTGTTCACCGCATGCCGGGACAACAGCACCGCGGTCGAGATCAACTCGCGTCCCGAGCGCCGCGACCCGCCGACCCGGCTGCTCGCGCTGGCACGCGAGATCGGGTGTGACTTCTCGATCGACACCGACGCGCACGCCCCGGGCCAACTCGACTTCCTCGGCTATGGGGCGCAGCGAGCGCTCGACGGCGACGTGCCGGTCGAGCGGATCGTCAACACCTGGTCGGCCGAGAAACTGCTGAGCTGGGCCGGCTAGTCCGGTAGCTGCGGCATCTCCCATCCTGGGTCCCGGCCCACCAACACCCCGCGGGTGAGAACCGCATTGCCGTAACGCCGGCGGACCCGGTCGACCGCCGCGTCCAGGTCGGTCGTGTCGGGGCGGGTGCTGTCCAGCGGAAGTTCCAGCTGCTGAGCCCCGTCGGAGTCGATGTTGGCCACCGCGAACCCGATCAGGGTGATGCCCCGCTCGGCGATCAGCGGCTCGGCCGCGGCGACCAGGGCGCGGGCGGCGGCCAGGATCGGGGCCGTCGATCCGGTGGCCCTGGCCATGGTGTGTGACCGGGTGACGCGGGTGAAGTCCTCGAAACGCAAGCGCAGCACCACAGTTCGCCCGGTCCGCTGCGCGGCGCGCATGCGCCGGGTGATCCGGTCGATCAGCCCGATCACCACCGCGTCCAGCTCGGCTGGGGTCCGTCGCTGCCGGCCCAGCGCCCGCTGGGCGCCCACCGACCGGCGCCGGTGTGCGGTGCTGACCCGGCGGCGATCGATATTGCGCGACAAGCAGTACAGCTGCCGGCCCATCGCCGGCCCGACGATCGAGGCCAGCATCGCCTCGCCGAGCTCGGCGACCTGGGCGACGGTATCGATGCCGTGCGCCCCCAGTTTGTCGGCCGTCTTGGGCCCGACCCCCCACAGCCGGCGCACCGGCAGCGGGTGCAGGAACGCCAGTTCCGCCTCGGGCGGCACCACCAGCAGACCGTCCGGCTTGGCCTCCTGGCTGGCCACTTTGGCCAGGAACTTGGTGCGGGCGATGCCCACGGTGATGGGCAGCCCCACCCGGTCGCGCACCTCATCGCGCAGCCGGGCCGCGATCTGGACCGGATCGCCGGACAGCCGCTGCAGCCCGGACACGTCGAGAAAGGCCTCGTCCACCGAGAGCGGTTCGACCAGCGGGGTGGTGTCGCGAAAGACCTCGAAGACGTCGGTGCTGGCCTGGCTGTAGGCCGACATTCGCGGCGGCACGACCACCGCGGCCGGACACAGCCGGCGCGCCTGGTGACCGCTCATCGCGGTGCGCACCCCGTACGCCTTGGCCTCGTAGCTGGCGGCCAGCACCACGCCGCCGCCCACGATCACCGGCCGCCCCCGCAAAGTGGGGTCGTCGCGCTGCTCGACCGAGGCGTAGAACGAGTCGAGATCAGCGTGCAGGATGGTCGCCCGACCGTCGGACACGAACAGATGTTCGCATGACGGTCCGACAGTCGGCCTAGGGCGGTGGCGGCACGTCGGCCGGTGGCGGCGCAGGCTCGGGCGCCGGTGGGGGAGGTGGCGGCGGAGGTTCGGGCGCAGGCGGCGGTGG
>NZ_BEWG01000039.1 GCF_002723835.1 Mycobacterium sp. shizuoka-1
ATCACCACCGACCCCACACCGGCATCGGCGGAATGACACCAATCGAGCGCCTACGCGTTCACAACCTACCCGTGAAGAACAGCTAGCGCCCGCGTCGCCATCGCGCCACCGCCGCATCTGGGCCCGCTGCCAGCGGTTCAGGCTCAACACCGCGTCGTCGGCCTCGTGTGCATCGTCCACGGCGACGACGACCTCGGCCATCGGATCCTCGAGCCGGGCGGTGAACCGTCGGTATCCCGCGGTGGTGGGTAGCGACCACAGCGTGGCGGTCACCAGTTCGCTGCCGCAGAGCACCATCGCCGCGACCAGGCCGGTCGCCTCGTCGAACTGATAGTCGCCGCCCGAGCCGCAGGCCAGCAGAGCCACCCGGGGCGGTGCCGGCAGGTGGGCGGCCATCAGATCCGAGGCCAGCAGCGGGCGGTGATCCCCCACCGGTTCGGCGGCGCCGTCGGCTGCGGATGTACAGGCCAGATGCAGGGCGGCGCGGTCGGCATAGCCGTGGGCCCGATCGGCCGCGCTGGCGTGGCCGACGAACAGCAGCCGGCTCGGTGCCTGGTCCAACTGCGCGGCGAGCCAGCCGCGGTCGGCGTCACTACGCCGGAACAGTTCCACCGCGGCGCCGACCTCGGGCAGCACCGGCCGGCGCGCCCGCAGCCCGTCGAAATGGCGGGCCAGGGGGCTCTCGCTGGACGGCCGACCCAGCACCGAGCCCAGCGGTGAATCCGGTCGCTGGCCGGGAACGCGCGGATCGACCACCAAAAGCGCTGGGCCGGTGCTTCTTTCGCGCCAGCATGCGGGGGTTCGGGTGGCGTGGACGATGTTCGGCGGCACCGCCATCACCACGTCGACCATCTCCATGAGCCGCAATCCGCTGGTGACGCTGTCGATATCGGCCAGCTGCCACGGGATGTTCGCCGCCCTGGTCCCCTTGAAAGTGACCGCCGCGGTGCGGGCGGCGATCAGCTCCTCGGGGGTGGGGCCGGTCAGCGGCACCGCCACCAACCCCCATGGGATACGCGCCAGCCGAGCGCTCGGCGAGATGAACAGCACTGGCCGCGGGTGGTCGGCACCCGCCTGCCGGGTGGTGTCGCTCGCCTCTGCCAGCAGTTGCCAGGCCGGCCCGGCGATCAACAGCACGCCCAGGATGTAGGCGAGGGTCAATTCGCCCTGCGACGTAGCGAACGGGCCCCGGGTCAGCGCGCGGTCGAGCGCTTCGGCGAGGGTTTCCCCGCCGCTGGGGTCGGGCAACGCGCCCTGCAGTTCCTCCAGCGCCGCCAGCACGATCGGCTCGTGCACCACCCAGGTCACCGTGCGGTCGGGTGCCCCGACCACACGCAGGCTGGCGTACGTCGCCACCCCGACGTCGGCGAACCGCAGCACCAGGGCGGTGCTCATGGCCACGTCGACCAGGCCGGGCCGCCGGAGGTGACGGCCTGGCCGTACCGGTTCTGCGCCAGCTGCCGGTAGCGCGCCAGGATGGGGCTGCCGCCGGGATCCATCTGCAGGGGTGGCAGCGGGCCCAGCGTGGTCAGGGTCAGGGCGTCGACCGAGTATCCGCCTGCGGCCAGCGCCTCCTCGTCGAGGGTTTCCACCGGGGCCGTCACCGTGGCCGGGGCATCCCAGCCGCCGGATTCACCGCGCGGCTCGTGCGCGAACGTGCCTCGCGCGCAGTGATATTCAATGAGCTCGCTGAGCAGGGTGTCGTTCTCCCACTCCCAGGCCACCGAGAAGGCGCCGGCCAGCATCCGCGCCGACACCTGGGAGGCCCAGCGCCAGCGGGCGTCGGCGTCGGTCATCGCATAGCGCACGGAATCGACCGCCAGTGCAGCGGGAATCTTGAGTTCGGCTGCCCGCTCGAGCTTCTCGCGGGCACTTCGGTGCCGCGGGCTTCCCGGATCGAACCGCGTGACCCCCCTGGAGGCCACCTGGCGTTCCTTGTTCGCCTGCCAGCTGTCGGACGGATTGCCGATACCGTCGAAGTTCAGATCGGCCAGCGCGTCGGCCCGCCAGATCGAGCCGAGATGATCGTCGAGGCGGGCGTATTGCAACCAGTTCGACCGCGACCAGCCGTCGAGGAACCCGCGCGCCTCGGCCACCTGATCCACCGCGTCGGAGAAGCGGCCACGGAACACCGAGATCCAGCTGCGCTGCAACAGGATTCGATGGATGAACAGCGGACGGCCCAGCTCCCGCCACTGCGTCTCGGCATGTCCCCAGGATTCGTCGGCCTCTTTCAGCCAGCCGAACCCGAGCCGGGTCAGCCCGAAGTACAGCCAGCACCGCGCGACGTCGTGGGCCCGGGAGTGTTCGGCGATCACCGGATACGCGGAGCCGACCAGGCGTTCGGTGGACTCGTGGTCGCCCCGGATCCATGCGGCGGCGGCGGTCTCGAGTTCGGCTCGGGCCCAATACAATCCCCAACCGCGGCGCTGCGCGCGGGCGCCCGCCCGCTGCAACCACTGCTCGCCTTCGGCCAGCCGTCCGGTCTCGACGCAGAATCGGCCATAGGCGATACCGGCTGCCACCAGCAGCTGGTCGGCGTCGTCGCCGTCACCGGCGAGTCCCTCGACGAGCGGAATGAGGTCCTGCCACAGCGCCGCCGCGGGCACGTGCAGGTCGTCGTCGCCCAGCGCCGTCGCGCACAGCACACCGGCCAGGTTCGCCAGCTGGTGCTGACCGGTCTGCAGGTCGGGAAACCGATTGCCGGCCTCGTCGTCGCGCAGCCCGGCGAGCTCGCGCGCGGCGTCTTCGTGCTCGCCGGCAGCAGCGGCCAGGCCGGTGCGCAGGAAGCGGGCTCGCAGGCCGTAGCGGGCGCGCAGCCGGTCGGTCTCGGTTCCCGGGGGCAGCTGGGCGAGGCAGTCGGTCATCCGCTGCAGGCATTCGCGGGTGCCGTCGTATGCCGTTCGGGTGAGGTAGATCTCGCCGAGCTGGGCGAATACCTCGAGGGCCAGGTCGTCGCGGCCGTCGCGTTCGATCTGCGGCATGAGTGACAGCAGGAGATCCTTGGCCTTCTCCTCCTGGGCGGCCAGGGCCAGCTGGCGAGCCTGCCGCAGCCCACCGTCGATCGACACGGCTGGATCATAATTCGGCGGCGGCCGGCTGCAGAGATAACGACGAGACGGCGGACGTGTCCGACACGTCCGCCGCCCCTCGCCCGGGCTACTGGCCACCTCAGCTGCAGGTGACGGTGATTTCGAACTTCTTGTTGACCATGCCGGCCATCGGGTTCTTCATGTCGGCGCCCGCGGCCTCACCCGTGATCGTGTAGGTGTTCCCATCCACCTTCACGTCCGCAGATCCGGTTTTCATACCCATGTTGTCGCTCACCGCGAGTGCGTTGCCATCGACGACCATCCCCAGGGACTGCACCTTCGGCGGCTGGCCGTCGGTCATGACCACACCGAGACCCTGCTGACCACCGATCGCCCCGCTGGCGATGTTGATCGTGCCGCCCTGCTTCACGCACGTCACCGTGCTCACGTCCAGGCCCGGCAGGTCGTTTCCCTCGACCTTGACCGATGTCTTCCCGCCGGAGGCGACCACGGCGCTCGTCGGCGCGGAGCCCGTCGCCGAACTGGTGGCCTTGCTGCCGCTGTTGTTGTCGGAGCACGCCATCAGCAGCATGCTGGCGCCGATCACGCCGACACCGACCGCGAGGATTCGCTTCACCTGTGTTCCCTTCGTCCGCGCGGCGCCTCGGTGGCGCCGTCACGAGACAAGTACAGGCGGCGGCGGTGGCTACCGATCCCAAACTTTGTGCGTCGAGATCGACGTAAGGGCGAGGATCACTCGCACTTTCGCGGCGAATCGTCGGTTTCGGCGACCCGCGCTCAGGCTTTGGCGAACTGTTTCTCGTCGTAGCGCCGCGCCCATTCCGCGCGCGAGCGGATCGAAATGTCGACGTCGGTGGCTTTGGCCCGCAATGCCTTGACGGTCGCGTCAGCGCGCGCGGTACGGGCGAACGGGTCCCAGCTGAAGAACCGGGCGGAGTTCTGCCAGGTGATCTTGTCGATATCGGAGTCCGAGGCACCCGCGGCGTTCAGCTCGGCCAGTACCTTCTCCGGCGCATCGGGCCAGAAGCAGTCCGAGTGCGGGTAGTCGCACTCCCAGGCGATGATGTCGATACCGATCTCGTGGCGCAGCTTCAGCGAGGTCTTGTCGGTGACATAGCAGGCCAGCGAGTGATCGCGGAACACATCGCTGGGCAGCTGATCACCGAAGTCGCGGCGCAGCCACTTCTGGTTGGTGTAGTGCCGGTCGCAGCGATCCAGATAGAACGGGATCCAGCCGATACCGCCCTCGGAGAACGCGAACTTCAGGTCCGGGTAGTTGCGCATCGCCGGTCCCCACAACAGGTCCTGGGCGCACATCGCCGACACCTGGGTGGCCAGGATGATCAGGTTGTCGATCGGCGCGTCGGGCGCCATGCTGATCGCCCCGAACCCGGTGCCGATGTGCAGGCACATCACCACGTTCTCCTCGGACAGTGTCCGGAACACCGGACCCCAGTAGTCCTCGTCGTGATAGCTGGGCAGGCCCTCCAGATGCGGCAGCTCGGGCATGGTGACCGCCCGGCAGCCCTTGGCCGCGACCCGGCGGATCTCGGCGCACATCCCCTCTGGCGTCCACGTCGGCAGGATCGCGATCGGGATGAACCGATCCGGGTAGGCGCCGGCCCACTCGTCGATGTGCCAGTCGTTGTAGGCCGACACCATCACCAGCGTGACGTCCTCGCGGGTCATGTTCAGGTGCCGGGCCGAGAAGCCGGTGAACGTCGGGAAGCACATCGAGGCCAGGATCCCGTTGCGGTTCATGTCGCGGACCCGCTCGTGGACGTCGTACACGCCCGGGCGCATCTCGGCGAAGCCGGCGGGGTCGCGGCCCCATTCCTCGGCCGGCCACGAGACCACCGCGTTGAGGCCGCTGACACCCTGCGGGCGGCCCTGGTACATCCATTGATCGACGCCGCGCGCATCGGTGACGACGATCGGCGCCTCGGCCCGGTACTTCGCCGGGACGTGGCGCAGGAACATATCGGGGGGCTCGACCACGTGGTCGTCGATGCTGACCAGGATCAGGTCGTCGACATTCATGGGCTCAGTTGTACCCTCGATCTTCGTGACCGTCTCCGCACAATCGGCCAGAGACTTGGCTCAACCGGCCAAAGTTTCTTCGCGTGCGCGACCGGCGGCCATCGGCCAGGTGGAGCTGCGCCGGGGTGGGCCGGTGCTGGCCGGCAGTTACCTCTACGAGGGCGACCTGCTGGTCACCGGCTGGCACTTCCACGACGTACACCAGATCGAGTACGCGATCGGCGGGGTGGTCGAGGTCGAGACGGCCGCCGCGCACTACCTGCTGCCCCCTCAGCAGGCGGCCTGGATACCGGCCGGTCTGGAGCACCAGGCGACCATGAACGCGTCGGTCAAGACGCTGGCAGTGATGTTCGATCCGGAACTGGTGCCCGCGGCCGGCGACCGGGCCCGCATCCTGGCGGTCTCCCCGCTGATCCGGGAGATGATGCTGTACGCGCTGCGCTGGCCGATCTATCGGGCCGGCGGTGACGACAGCTCGGACCCGTTTTTCCGCACGCTGGCCAATCTGGTCGTCGAGGCGCTGGATCACGAAGCGCCACTGAGTCTTCCGAGTTCCGATGACCCGGTGGTCGCCGCCGCGATGGCCTACACCAAGGAACACCTGCAATCGGTGAGCCTGCCAGAGGTGTGCCGCGCTGTGGCCGTCTCCGAACGCACACTGCGCCGACAGTTCCAGACCGAAGCCGAGATGTCCTGGCGCACCTACCTGCTGCACGCGCGGATGCTGCGGGCGATGGCGCTGCTGGCCGCCCCCGGCCAGGGTGTCCAGCAGACCGCGACCGCGGTCGGTTTCGACAGTGTGGGCTCGTTCACCCGGGCGTTCAGTCAGTTCTGCGGGGAAACCCCGTCGTCATACCGACGGCGGGTCACCGGCGCCGGCGTGTGAGATGACCGCGCGCCGGCGGCTGCGCTCATGCCAGCGCAGGCGCAGCAACAGCAGCCCGCGGTGCGCCTCGAACCCCAGCGACAACGGATGGCGCCAGGGCCCCGGTCGTGTTCGCCGTGTTGGTGTCACGATTCCACTGTGCCAGCCTGCCGACTCCGGGCGCAGCGACGCGCGCCCGGATGTGCGGCTCGTCACCTGAAGTTCGTTGTCCGTCAAGAATCCTCGCCGACTCCGGTAATCGCGGCGATCAGGGTGTCAGGTTCGCCGCCGATGGCCTCTTTGACCTCCTGGCCGGCCCGCTTCGCCGACGCGTTGACGTCGCCGCGGGCGGCGGCCGCGGTGGCCCGCACCTCGTCGAGTTGGTGGCCGAGCCCGGCCCGCACATCGTCACCCGCGGTGGCGGCGGATGCCACCGCGAAGGCCCCGTCGAGGGCCGAACCGGCCACCGTGCCCTGCGCCGAGGCCAGCGAGGCCGCCACCTCTCCGGCATAGCCAAGGACCGCCACCGGCAGGGTGGCCTGATGGCCGACGTAGCTGGTGACGGCCGCCCGCAACCGGCCACCGGCCTCGCCCAGCACGTCGTGCACACCCGCGCCGGTGCGCTCCCAAGCCGCCGCGATGGTCTCGCCGTTGCGGATGGCGCCGGCGAAGGTGGCCGGTGCGTGCGCCACCGCGGTGGTGACATCGGTTGCAGCATCGATCAATTGGCCGCCCAACGCCTGGTTGACGGCAATCTGACGCTCGAGGATCTGGCGCAGGACAATGGTCGTCTGCGATTCCTGCTCGTCGTTCCCCGTGGTCTCGCCGGGCATCAGCTCTTCGTCGAGCTCATCGACGATCACCGCGGAGGTCACGGTGTCGGACTCGGTCGTGGTTTCAGACATGGGCCCAGTCAACTCGCGCCGACCGACGCGACGATATCGGCCAAGTGACCAGTGCGACGCCGGGAGGCGAAGAGAAAGCAGCGTCGCGCTGTGCGTCGACCGGACGGCTACCAGGCTTGCGCCAGCATTCGTCCAGGTAGTTACCAGAAAGTGGTCCTATCCTCAGTTTTCGCGTCCCGGCGACTGTGACGCTGCATGTCGGAACCAGCGGTGGAGGACGATCGCTATGACCACTCTTGTCCGGCTCGGACTCGGGGCCCTGGCCCTGGGTGCGGTGTCGCTCACGTTCGGAACGGCTGTCGCGCAGGCTGACGACTACGCCGGGCAGTCCTACTCGGATGCCTCCTCGGCCATCAGCGGTGCCGGCGAAAAGGCCGTGATCGCCACCTCGGTCGGCGACGCGGTCAGCCAGGCCGACTGTGTGGTGACGCATTCACAGAAGGCGCCGTGGCTCAAGGGTGACAACTTCTCCCCGGTCACCGACACCGTGCTGCTCTACCTCAACTGCAATGCCAAGCTCGCCACAGCAGGCAAGTCCGGCAACTCGCTGGCCAGCCCCGAGGGCGCGGCGGAGAAGGTCGCCGAGGACGAGCAGGCCGCCAAGGACGCCGCCGCCGCCCAGCAGGCCGCCGCCCAGCAGAACGAGGCCACCCAGCTGGTTGCCCCCGGCGGCGACTGACAATCCGCCCCGGGTTGCCGCTGTGGCGCCCGACGGCGAGGATCGCTGACAATGGACGCCAACTTCGCCGCCGAGCTTGCCGACCTCGATGCGCTCGGACAAGCCGCGCTGGCCGCGGCGGGAGAGCTGACGGCCGTCGAGCTGCTCGACGCCGCGATCATCAGGACCGAAGCCGCCCGTGGTCTCAATGCGGTGATCACCGATCTGTTCGAGCGCGGCCGGGAGCAGGCCGCCGAACTCGACCGGTCCGCAACGCTGCGAACCGGCGGCGCCGGCCCGCTGGCGGGAGTTCCGTTCCTGCTCAAGGATCTTGGCGCCTCATTGGCCGGCGCCCGCGAAGCGATGGGCTCCCGGGCCCTGCGTGAGCATGTCGCCACCCAGACCGCATGGATCGTCGAGCGGTACCTGGCGGCCGGGCTGGTGGTGTTCGGCAAGACCAACACGCCCGAGTGGGGCAACCACTGCACCACCGAGCCGTCCCTGTTCGGCCGCACGGCCAACCCGTGGTCGCCGGACATCACCCCCGGTGGCTCCAGCGGCGGGTCGGCCGCGGCGGTGGCCGCCGGCGTCGTACCGGCCGCCTCCGGCGGCGACGGCACCGGTTCGATCCGGGTGCCCGCCGCCTGCTGCGGACTGGTCGGGCTCAAACCGCGGCGGGCGCGCACCTCGTTCGCGCCGTCCGGACACCTGCTGGAGGGCCTGGCCGTCGAGCACGCACTGACGCGCACCGTCCGCGACAGCGCTGCCCTGCTCGATGCGGTGACCGGCGGCGCACCCGGCGACCCCTACAACGCCCCGGCGCCGGGCGAACCGTTCCTCAGCGCGATCCGGAAGCCGCCGCCGCGGCAGCGGATCCTGATCGCCACCGGCTCGCCGTTCCCGGGGCCGGCGACCGACCCGCAGGTGGCCGCCGCCGTCTCGATCACCGGGCAGACCCTGGAATCCATCGGCCACCAGATCGAGCCGGGGGCACCGGAATTCGACTCCGACGCCGTCGCCGACGCGATCGCGGTGCTGCACAACGTCAGTAATGTCCAGCTGTACGAGTTGGCCAAGGCGCACCTTGGCCGTGACCCTCGCGAGGACGAGTTCGAGCCCAGCAGTTGGGTGATGATGCGGGAAGGCTTCACCACGTCCGGTGTCGACTACGCAAACGCCATCGACACCATCCACGCCCAGACCAGACGTTTCGTCGCGGGGATGGCCGCCCACGACGTCCTCCTGGTTCCGACCCTGCTGGCGCCGCCGCCACACTTCGGTGTCCTGGATCAACCTCGCGGCACCACCCGGGCGTTCTTCGACGTCGAGTTCGCCCACACCGGGTGGACGACCATGGCCAACGTGACCGGCTGGGCGGCGATCTCCCTTCCGCTGGCCGCCACCGGCGACGGCCTGCCGATCGGAGTGCAGTTGATGGCGCCCGACGAAACGGTCCTGCTGCAGTTGGCTGCGCAGCTCGAAGAGGCGAGTCCGTGGGCGCAGCGCCGGCCGCCGGGCTGGGCGGGCGCACCAGCGTCCTGAGCGATCGGCCTTGGGCGAACCGGACAGGCGCCATCGGCCGCGTGACACACTGTGCCCATGGTTGTGTCTATCGCTCGCCCCAAGCTGGAGGGCAATATCGCTGTCGGGGAAGGCCGCCAGATCGGCTTCGCCGAATTCGGCAGCGCCCAGGGGCGGGCGGTCTTCTGGCTGCACGGCACCCCCGGGGCCAGACGCCAGATACCGATGGAAGCCCGGGTGTTCGCCGAGCAGAACGACATCCGGCTCATCGGGGTCGACCGGCCGGGCATCGGGGCGTCCACCCCGTTCCAGTACGAGAACGTGCTGGCCTTCGCCAAGGACCTGGCGACCATCGCCGACACCCTCGGCGTCGAGAAGATGGCCGTCGTCGGGTTGTCCGGCGGCGGCCCGTACACCCTGGCCTGCGCGACCGCGATGCCCGAGCGGATCGTGGCTGCCGGTGTGCTCGGCGGCGTGGCGCCGACCGTCGGCCCGGATGCCATTGGCGGCGGCCTGATGAAACTGGGCACCGCCGCCGCACCCATCATCGAGGTCGCCGGTGCCCCGCTGCGGATGGCCGCCGTCGGCCTGATCCGGTTGATCAGGCCGGTGGCCGAACCCGCCCTCTACATCTACGCCGGCATCTCGCCGGAGGGCGACCGCAAGATGCTGGTCCGCCCCGAGTTCAAGGCGATGTTCCTCGACGACCTGCTCAACGGCAGCCGCAAACAACTGGCGGCACCGTTCGCCGACATCGTGGTGTTCGCCCGGGACTGGGGATTCCGGCTCGACGAGGTCAAGGTGCCGGTCCGGTGGTGGCACGGCGATCGCGACCACATCGTGCCGTTCGCCCACGGCCGGCATGTCGTGGCCCGACTGCCCGATGCCGAACTCTACGAGCTGCCCGGTGAGAGCCATCTCGCCGGCCTGGGCCGCGCCGAGGACATTCTGCGCACCATGCTCGAACTCTGGGACCGTGACGAAAAGTCGTGACCGGGCTTTGATTCGCCGGTTCGTGACGGCCGCGGCCGTCGTCATCGTCGCGCCTGCCCCTGCTCCCGGTGCCTGGGCCGACGCCGCCGCCCCCGGGGACTTCGTGGCGCTGGCCGACGTCGATTCCTCGATCCTGCAGGACATCCGATACGCCACCGACCACAACTTCATCGGCAGCCCGGTCGACGGCTACCCCAGCCCGATGTGCATCCTCACCCGTCAAGCGGCCGACGGCCTGCGGCGCGCGCAGCAGGATTTTCTCGAGCGGGGCTTCACCCTCAAGGTCTACGACTGCTACCGGCCGCAGCGGGCGGTCGATGAATTCGTCTCGTGGGCAGGCGATCTGGGCGATCAGCGGATGAAGAACGAGTTCTATCCGCGGGTCGACAAAGCTGAGCTGTTCGACGACGGATACATCGCCCGGCAGTCGGGGCACAGCCGCGGCGCGACGGTGGACCTCACCTTGGTGGCGCTGCCCGCGACGCCGACGCCACCATATGTGACGGGCCAGCCGCTGGTCGATTGCACTGCGCCGCAACAGCTCCGGTTCAGCGACAACTCGATCGACATGGGCACCGGCTACGACTGCTTCGACACCCTGGCCAACACGTCCGACCCGCGCATCACCGGCGATCAGGCCAAGAACCGGCTGCTGCTCGAGGAGGGCCTGGCGCGATACGGGTTCGTCAACTACGACAAAGAGTGGTGGCACTACACCTATCGGCCCGAGCCGTACCCGGACACCTACTTCGACTTCCCCGTCGACGAGACGTCAGTGCCGCACTGACCCGCGCCGCGCGGGGGTTGTTCCGGCGCGGCGCGGGTGGCGGTGTCGCAGCTAGGTGCCCAGCTGGCTCTTGATCAGGGCGTCCTGCTGCTGGCCGAATTCGGTGACCAGATCGGCGGGGACCGGGTCCCCGGCCGGGCCGGAGAATTCCAGCGCCGAGGCCGCGTTGCCCTCGGTGAAGTACAGCACGCTCAGCGAGCGGGTGCCGTCCGGAGACATCCCGGTGATCAGCTGTCCGTTCGTCCCGACCGGAACCGACACGGACTTCGAGTTGGTCACCGGGGTTGCGGCCTGCGCCGAGCTGATCGCCCCGGCCGCGGCGCCGGGGTCGGCCAGCACCCATACCGTGTCGGTGATGGTGCGTCCGTCGCGGTGGGTGTACACGGTCATCGCGCCGGGCTGGCCACCCGGATTCAGTGTCGGCGGACCGGCGGTGTAGGCCAGTGAATCGGTCACCACGTTGGGATCGATGAGCAAAACGGTGTAGTCACCGGGATCGGCCGCTGCCAGGCCGGCGCCGAGCGACATACCTGCCGACAGCAGGGCGGCGGTCAGACCGCCGATATGGCGAGATTTCATCACGAAGTCTTCCGTTCGGGAATGGGTTGTTGGCGGGTCAGTCGTCGCGACACGAGATCAGCAGGGGTAGCAGCCCCAGCCGCGCCATCCGTCGCGCCAGAAAAAGCCTGCGCCACAGCCCATATTGCCGGTTCCGCCCTGGCAATCCAGCGCCGTGATGATCGGCACAGAACTATTCTGTGTCGACGGTGTGGCATTGTTTGTCGATGCTGCGTTCGCAGTGACCGCTCCGGCCAGCGAGCCGGCAATCATGCTTGCGGTGGCAATTCCCAAGATGAATTTTCGCATGAATGCTCTCCCCCAATTTGGGTCGCACTGAATGGGACTTTTCTACGTTACGGCAGGTCATCCCCACAAAGCGGGAATTCGGACGGATTGTTCACCGAAGATTCCGGCAATGCCCAATTCCTCCACCGCCGAGGGCCACAAGTCCCTGTCGTCCCGGTGATGCTTCGAGGGAAGCTGTCGTACAACGAAAAGACCGCGGGCGCGCCGACGGTCAGCGCGGCGCACCACCATCGAAAGGTCCAGTCATGAATGACGCTCTCGCCGAACGGAATTACGCCTGGCGGATGATCCGCACCGCGCGGCGCTCCCAGGCCGGCGCCGTGCACGCCGACGGCGCCGACATCGTGACCGTACTCAATGAGGCCCTCGACGCCGGGTTGGGTCGGGCCGAGATCATTGTCGAACTCGCCGATCTGGGGGCGCGGATGTTCGCCCTGTGCACCCCCGCCGAGGCGCTGGACCGCGAAGGCGAGGCCCGCCCGGCCTAGGCGGGCAATCCCATCAGCGTGCGCCGTAGCAGGTGCATGGCCACCGTGGTGGATCGCTCGCGGACATCGGCGCGGTTGCCGGGCAGCCGCAGCGACCGGCTGACGGTCGTACCGTCGGCCAGTCGCACGCAAAACCACACCGTCCCCACCGGTTTGGTCTCCGTCGCGCCGCCGGGCCCCGCAATGCCGGTGATCGCGACGGCGGTGTCGGCCCCGAATCGGCGCAGTGCACCGGCGGCCATCGCCTCGGCCACTTCCTGCGACACCGCACCGTGGGCGTCGATCAGTGCCGAATCGACGCCGAGCACGTCGATCTTGGCGTCATTCGCATAGGCCACCACCGCGCCGGCGACATACGCCGACGAGCCGGGCTGGTCGGTGAGGCGGGCCGCCAGCAGCCCCGCGGTGCACGACTCGGCGGTCGCGATGCGCCGGCCCGCCAGCAGCCGGGCGACCTGGTCGTCGACTGTCGAACCGTCTTCGGAGAACACCATGTCGCCGTGGCGGGCCCGCACCAACTCCATCAGCTGCTGATAGGCCGCCGCGCTGTCCGGCTCGTAGCGGGTGACCATCTCCACCTCGCCGCGGCGCAGACACGTGGTGATCTCCAGACCGGCGAAGCCGGGAATGCTCTCGGCGGCGCGCAGGGTGTCGGCCAGTCCGGATTCGGCGAGGCCGAACATCCGCACGGTGTCCTGGCGGTAGACGGTCCGGCCCGCGATGGCGTGCGCGACGGCGTCGTCGGCCATCGCGGCGGGCCACATCGCCTGCAGTTCGCGCGGCGGCCCAGGGAGCACCAGCACCGTCGGGCTGCCAGGCACGACCACACCGGGCGCGGTCCCGACCGGGTCCAGCACGTGAGCGTCCACCGGCACCATCGCCTGCTTGCGGTTGGCCGCGCGGACGGCGTCGAAGTCGACACCGGTGAAGCGGGCCATCAGGTTCTTCAGGATCGCCGCAATCCTGGCCTCCAGCTCGGCGTCCAGCACCAGCTCGCGACCGCAGAACCGGGCCACGATCTCGACGGTCATGTCGTCGGCGGTCGGGCCCAGGCCGCCGGTCGTGACGATCAGATCGACCCCCTCGGCGGCCAGGAACCGCAACTGGGCCTCGATGTCGGCGGCGCGGTCGCCGCAGATCGTGATGTGGGCCAGTTCCACGCCCAGCTCCAGCAGCCGGTCGGCCACCCAGGGGCCGTTGAGATCGGCCACGCGTCCGGTCAGCACCTCGGTGCCGGTGATCACGATTCCCGCGCGCACGCTCATACCGTGCGAGATTACGCAGCGTCCGGCGCGGGTTCGGGAGCCAGCCCGGGGGCCAGGGTCAGCGCGGCGCCGCGCCCGGCGTCCGGACCACGAGCGGCACCGCGGGGAACGCCGCCGCCATCTCGGTGCGCGACTTGCGCAGGGCCGAGGTGCCGTAGCCCTTCTTGCGGTGGTCGGGGTGAATCCAGATCCGGACGTTGACCTCGCCACCGACCAGTTCGCCGAACACCATTCCGACCTTCTGGTCACCGTCGACGGCGACGAACCAGGCCGCTTCTTCGGCGCTCAACCGATTACGGGCCGAACGGATTTCGTCGTCCAGGTCCCCGGCGGGGGCTCCCGAGCCGTCGCCGGCGGCACCGATCTCCTGGGTCCGGGTGGCGAAGATGTCGCGGTCGGACTCGTCGGAGAACGGCCGCAGCTGCAGGCTCTCGTCGGAGCTGGCGGGCCGCTCCCCCAGGGTGAACGACAACTGGCTGTTGAGGTCGTTGAGTTCGGCGGCGATCCGGGCCCGGGAATCCTTGGTCACCTGGTCGAAGGACAGTCCCAGGACGGCTTCGCTGCCGCGGCGGGAGGTGCCGAGCAGCGCGCTGACGGCATCCACCGCGGCGGCCCGGTCTTCGGAGTCGACGATGACGTCGAGAACGTCGTGGCGGCGCTCGAGGGCGTTCAGCAGAGCGTCGGCAATCTCGCGGCGGGCGGCGGCGCGGTCGTGGTCGGTCATGGCGTAAGCCTAGATCGGCAACCCGTGTTCGGCGGCGTCCGCGCAAAGTCCACCGCCCAAGGTGTGCCGATCACCGCCGCAGTGCGCATCATGGGGGTGGCCGGGTGCCGCGCTGACAGATGCGGCGTGCGCCGGACCGCTCTGCCAAGATGAACGCGCGACAGATGATCGGTTGCGCCGGGATGTCCTGTCGCAGATCTCGACACGAGGAGTTCAGGCACGGTGGCGAAGACCTTCGGGATGATCTTCGTCGTCGCGCTCCTGCTGGCGTGTGCGGGTGACCTGAGGGTGTTCGGCGGCCCGCCGCCACACCCCGCGCAGGACATCGAACTGTCCGACGGCTGGCGGCTCACCTCGGCGCAGGGTCTGCCCGACGACGGTGCGGCGATCTCGACGAACGGCTACGACGCCGCGGCGTGGCACCCGGTGCGCCGGATGCCGGCCACCGTCCTGCAGATCCTGCAGGACGACGGGGTCTACCCGAACCTCTACTACGGCAAGAACCTGCTCGACGAGGTCCCGCAGGACCTCTACGAGCAGGACTGGTGGTATCGGACCACGTTCACCGCCCCCGACGACTACCCGAACTATGTTCTGGATTTCCCGGGCATCAACTACCGCGCCGAGATCTGGCTCAACGGCCGCCGCGTCGCCGACCGCACCCAGGTGGTCGGCATGTACAACGCCCACGAACTCGACGTCACCCGCTGGATCGTGCCGGGCCGGCCCAACACGCTGGCGGTCAGGGTGATCCCGGAGCGCGCCATCCAGGACGTCACCGGCGTCGAGCTGGCCGACAGCTGGTACGACTGGATCAACTGGCGCTATCTGGGCTACCAAGGGCCCGACAAGAATCCGGCGAACGGCAATTCCTTTGTGCCCGATCGCAACGCCGGGATCTGGAAACCGGTGTATCTGCGGACCTCCGGTCCGGTGTCGATCGGCGAGGCCACGGTGAACACCGCGCTGCCGCTGCCCGACACCACCAGCGCGCGGCTGACGGTCTATGCGCCGCTGCGCAACTACTCGGCAGACCGGGTGCGCGGCGTGCTGCGGGCCACCATCACCCGGGACGGCAAGACGCCCATCCACGTCGACGAGCCGGTGTCGCTGGCGCCCGGCGAGCAGCGTGAGGTCACCTTGAGCCCGGATCGGTTTGCCGCGCTGGTGGTCGAGCACCCCGACCTGTGGTGGCCGTACACGATGGGCCGGCCCGATCTGTACAACCTGAAGCTGGAGTTCGTACAGAACGGCACACCCAGCGAGGTGTCCAGCCTCAAGTTCGGCATCCGCACGATCACCCAGGGCCGCGACTCCGACGACTCGTTCGCCGAACTGGGCACCGGTGGCAATTTCTACCTGCAGGTCAACGGAAAGAACTTCCTGGTCCGCGGCGCCACCTACACACCCGACCTGCTCTACAAGTACGACCCCGACCGCGACGCTGCGATCCTGCACTACGTCAAGGACCTCGGGCTGAACATGCTGCGGCTGGAGTCCAAGATCTCCTCACAGCGGTTCGTCGAGATGGCCGACGAACTCGGGATCCCGCTGATGTACGGCTGGATGTGCTGCAACCAGTGGGAGAAGTGGCAGCAGTGGGACGACGAGGACCGTCGGGTGTCCCAGGAGAGCATGCGCTCGCAGATCGCGATGCTGCGCTCGCACCCCGCGGTATTCGTGTGGGCCAACGCCAGTGACGGTCGCCCGCCGGACGCGGTGCTCAGCGAGTACCACCAGATCTTGTCCGACCTGCACTGGCAGAACGCCACCGTCGACACGGTGTCGGCGCTGAACCGGGACGCCGACGGCCGACAGCTGTGGGACGGCATCCAGATGGCCGGGCCCTACACCTGGCGCCCGCCGTCCTATTGGTTCAGCGGGCGCTACGGGGCGGCCCGCGGGTCGTCGGCCGAACAGGGCGACAACGAGCACATCCCGCCCTTTGCGAGCCTGCAGAAGTTCATCCCGCCGGACAAACTGTGGCCGATCAACGACACCTGGTTCTTCCACGCCGGGTCCGATCCGCAGAACTCGCGGCTGACCAACGTCCAGCGTGTCATCGACCGCCGCTACGGCCGGTCGACCAACGCGCGCATGTTCGCCGACAAGGCCCAGCTGGCCCACTACGAGGCCACCCGCGCGCAGTTCGAGTCCTTCGCCGCCAACGGCTGGGACCGGCACAAGATGACGATCTACTGGATGCTCAACAGCCACTGGCCGTCGTTCTTCGGCAACATCTTCGACTACTACCTGCGCCCCGGCGGTGCCTACTACGGCGCCAAGAAGGGGCTGGCCCCGCTGTCGGTGGTGTTCGACTCCTACGCGACCGGCAACCACCGCCAGGCCAAGGTGAGCGTGGTCAATCAGACCCCCGATTCCCGGGAGAACCTGCGGGTGCGGGTGCGCACCTACGACCTGCGTGGTGTCCTGCGCGACGACCGGGCCGCCGACGACATCAGCGTGGACCCGGGCGGCGCGGTCCAGGCGATGACCTTGCCGCCCGGACCGGCCGACTCACCCGTGTTCTTCGTGCGCTGCGAGCTGCTCGACGACTCCGGGCAGGTGCTCGCCACCAATGTGTACTGGCAATCCCGGCAGGTCGACGACGTCGGCCCACCGGCCAACGACGCGGCGTTCAACGCCAATCAGGTCAGCTGGGCCGACATGACCGCGCTCAACACGATGCGCAAGGTCGCGCTGGACGTCACCGCCACCGGCGGTCAGAACGCCCGCGAAGTGGACATCAGCCTGCACAACCCGACGGGTCAGATCGCCTTCTTCGAGCGGGCCGAACTGCTGTCGAGCCCGCTGGCCGACGAGATCCTGCCGATCCAGTACGACGACAACTACGTGACGGTGTTCCCGGGCGAGACCGTTCGGATCAAGGGCACCGTGCCCGAGTCGGGCCCCGCCCCGAACTGGGTCAGGGTCAGCGGATACAACAGCACACCGGTCGTCGTGCAGATCCGCTGACGACAGGTGCGCGCGGCTCATCATCGGTCCGCGTGCCCTACATTCGGTTCTAGCGTCGACGCCCACGACAAACCCGAAGGGACGGAACTTGCTGCAGCACGCCCTCGTTGTGGCAGCCGCCCTTGCCGCCGCGGTGTTCGCCGCCGTCGGCATCGTGGTGCGCCAGCGGGCCACCATGGACGTCCCCCGCGACCAGGGGGTGAGCACCGTGATGGTGTCCACCCTGCTGCGCCGGCGGCTGTGGTGGGCCGGCACGGCCGCCGCGGTGACGGGTTACGGATTCCAGGCCGTGGCGCTGGCCTACGGCTCGCTGCTGCTGGTGGCTCCACTGATGGTGTCGGCGCTGTTGTTCGCTCTGCCGCTGAGCGCCCGGCTCGCCCACCGGCGAGTCACCCGCGGCGAGTGGGGTTGGGCGGTGCTGCTGACGGTGGCCCTGGCGGTGTTCGTCGCGCTGGCCCGCACCAAGCCCGGTGACTACGAGGGCACGGGACTGCCGGCGGTGATCGTGGCCGGAATCAGCCTGCTGTTCGTGGTCGGCTGCCTGCTGGTCGCGGTGCGGCTGTCGGACTGGCGGCGTGCGATCCTGCTGGCGGTCGGCGTCGGCGTGCTGTTCGGCGTGGTGGCGGTGCTGACCAAGCTGGTGATGCACATCGTCCGGGAAGGCAGCGTGCTGCGCCTGCTGACCACACCGGTGCTCTACGTCGTCATCATCGTCGGCGTGGTGGCCACCCTGCTGCAGCAGTCGGCCTTCCACGCCGGGTCACTGCGCACGTCGGTCCCGGCGATGCTGGTGCTCGAACCGGTGGTCGCCGTGCTGCTCGGCGAGGTGGTGCTCGGCGAGCACCTGGCGGTCAGCACGCCGGCCGCGGTGGTGCTGGCGATTGCGGTGGGCGCGATGGCCGCCGCGACGATCGCACTCGGGGTCCCGGCAGTAATGGCGCAAAAAACAACGAGGTTCGCGTAGCGCCTGGTCCGGGTAGACGGACGAGTCGTTGTTGGTGGCCGCTA
>NZ_BEWG01000040.1:0-3334 GCF_002723835.1 Mycobacterium sp. shizuoka-1
ATCACCACCGACCCCACACCGGCATCGGCGGAATGACACCAATCGAGCGCCTACGCGTTCACAACCTACCCGTGAAGAACAGCTAGCGCGAGGAAAATCGACCCGAGGCCCTGGGCTCGACCGCCTGCGGAGTCCATGGTTTGGCCCGGGTGCGGTGGGGTATTCCAGATCACAGTCTGCTCGAAGCGGGTCGGCGTGTCGCCCGGCGCGTCGCCCGAGCCGGCCCGACGGTTAGCGCGCCAACCGATTTCGCTCGCCCGCCACGAACTTGTTGATCAGGGTGCGTTCGGGTCGGCGGGTTATCCACAGATACCGCCCGTCTTCGGGGCGACATCGTGCGCTCACTGCCCCTTCACCGGCGTGGACACCTGTGGATAAACCTGTGGAAACTGTGGATAGTCCAGTCATTGCTGCACGTCCCGGAACGCCGAAGATGCACCGCGTGCCACAATCCGCCGTTGGCGCATCCCTCCAGACAGTGGTACGGCTCGCTAGGCTGGTCCGCGTGATTCAGGTGTGCTCCCAGTGCGGGACGCGGTGGAACGTGCGTGAGCGCCAGCGCACCTGGTGCCCCCGCTGCCACGGTGCACTGCTGGCGCCGTCGGGTCCGGCGGATCCGCGCTGGACCCCGGCCGCCACGAGTCACCCGCCCGCCCGTCCGGCCGGACCACCACGTGGTGGACCGCGACCGCCGTCGGGATTCCGCTGGATCGCCGTCCGGCCCGGTCCGCCACCCCCACCGCGCCGTCCCCGTCGTCAGCTCGGACCGACGCCGCGTTACACCTACATCCCGCGCTGGGGACTGGGCGACCACGTGGTGGCGCCGCCACCCGCGCACGAGACCGCGGTGAAGAACGGACCCGCGCCCGTCACCGTGCGCGCGGCGCTGCTGTCTGCGGGCGTCATCTTCGGTCTGGCCGCGGCGATCCACATCGTTCGCTACGTGCTGCTGCTGATCAATCGCACCTCACTACTGCCACCGCTGGTGGCCGGCGCGGCGTTGTGGCTCGGCGTGTTGATCAGCCTGGCCGCGATCGTGTCGGTGATCCTGACCGCCGTGGTCACCACGTCGTGGCTGATCGCGCGGCGCGCGGCCGTCTACCACCACCTCGGGCACGAAGACCCGCGACCGACCTGGGCGCTGTGGGCGGGCTGCTTGGTGCCGGTGGTCAACCTGGTCTGGGCGCCCGTCTACGTCATCGAGCTCGCGCACGCCGAGCAGACCCAGGCGCGGCTGCGCGGGCCGATCACCGCCTGGTGGATCGCCTGGGTGCTCTCGACCGCCGTGTCGATCTTCGGGATCGCGACGAGCTTCACCACCAAACCGCAGGGAATCGCCGACAACACCGTGACGGTGATCGTCGCCTACCTCCTCGGCGCCGGCGTACTGGTGCTGTTGTGGCAGGTGTTCGACGCCTTCGTGCGTAAGCCCGTCGAACGCCCCCTGCATCGCTGGGTGGTGGTGGGCGAGGATCGGCCCGCCGAGCCCGAGGAACGGCCCGCCGAGACCGAATCGCCGCCAGCGGTTGAGCCGGACCAACAGGAACCGGCAGCATAGGCCTATGCAATCGGCCGGCGAACCGCACGGCGGGCACCCCTTCGTGGTCGCCCACCGCGGCGCTTCGGCCGACCGCCCCGAGCACACGCTGGCCGCCTACGAGCTCGCGCTGGCCGAAGGCGCCGACGGGGTGGAGTGCGACGTCCGGCTGACCCGCGACGGCCATCTGGTGTGCGTGCACGACCGGCGGGTGGACCGCACGTCGACCGGCACCGGTCTGGTCAGTGAGATGACGCTGGCCGAACTCAAACGGCTGGATTGGGGTCAGTGGCACAGCAGCTCGGAGGCGCCAGGCTCGCTCACCGGCACCGGTCTGCTCACCCTCGACGACCTGGTCCGGCTGGTCCTGGACTGGAACCGGCCGGTGAAGATGTTCATCGAGACCAAGCACCCGGTCCGCTACGGCGGGCTGGTCGAGAGCAAGGTGCTGGCCCTGTTGCATCGTTACGGGATCGCGGCGCCGGCCTCGGCGGACCTGTCCCGAGCGGTGGTGATGTCGTTCTCGGCTGCCGCAGTATGGCGCATCCGCCGGGCGGCGCCGCTGCTGCCGACCGTGCTGTTGGGTGAGACGTCTCGGTATCTCGGCGGAAGCGCCGCCACGACCGTCGGGGCCACCGCCGTGGGGCCGTCGATCGCGACGCTGCGCGAGCATCCCGAACTCGTGGACCGGGCCGCCGCCCAGGGACGCGCGATGTACTGCTGGACCGTCGACCACTACGAGGACGTGGGCTACTGCCGCGACCTCGGCGTGGGGTGGATCGCCACGAACCATCCGGGCCGCACCAAAGCCTGGCTGCAGAACCCGTTGGCCGTCCCCGGCGATTAGGGCTGCGCGTCCAGCACCTGCTGCGGGATCGCGGAATCGGTTCGCAGCGCCTGGAACAACTCGCCGGCCGCCTCGGAGTCCCACACCACCACCGAGCCGGAGTCACTCGAGGTGAACTCGCCGATCGGCACCGTGAGCGCCGTCGTCGAGCCGTGCAACGCCCAGCCCAGCTGCGCCAGATCCCAGACGTGGTCGCCGGTGTCAACGGTCAAGGAGCCGACGGCGGCGGCGGGTACCGAATACCAGCGCCACGGATTGAGCCACACCCCGGCGCTGCCGGCCCGGTGCATCATCGCCGCCATGAACTCCCGCTGATGAACCATCCGGTCCAGGTCGGCGCGGGGAGTCGCCCGGCTGCGGACGTACCCCAATGCCTGCCGCCCGTCGAGGGTCTGGCAGCCCGCCGGCAGGGCGATGCCGGCCAGCGGGTCGTCGATCGGATCGGTCGGGCACACCTGGATGCCGCCCAGCGCGTCGACCACCACCGCGAAGCCGTCGAACCCCACTTCGGCGTAGTGGTCCAGGCGCAGACCGGTCGCCTGTTCGACGGTCTGGGCCAGCAGTGGTGCGCCACCCTCGGCGAACGCGGCGTTGATCTTGTCCTTGCCGTAGCCGGGAATGTCCACATAGGAGTCGCGCGGGATGGAGACCATGGTGGTGGGGGCAGATGAGCCGAGTGCGGGGATGTGCACCACCAGGATCGTGTCGGTGCGGCCGTTGCCCAGGTCGCCACCGGTGGTGAGTTCGGCTTGTTGTTCCGGGGTGAGCCCGGCCCTGCTGTCGGAGCCGACGAGTAGCCAGGTGGTGCCCGCGCCGGCGGCCGGGCGGTCGGCGTAGCCGAACACCGCGACCCGGTGCAGGGACGACTCGATCCAGACGGCGCCCCCGAGGACCCCGCCGACCGCAAGCAGGACGACGATGGTCAGTATCGCGAAGATCGTTGCACCCCA
>NZ_BEWG01000040.1:3455-11601 GCF_002723835.1 Mycobacterium sp. shizuoka-1
GGCGGAGGCCGGCGCCCGGGATCGCGGCGGATCACCTGGGAGGGCTCGGGCTGCGGCGCGCGGGCGGGCGGCGCGCCGCGCGGGATTCGCTCGGTCGGCGGATCGGGCGCGTGTCGCCGCGGCCAGTCCTCGCTCACCAAATCAATTTACGTGCCCGGTTCATTTCAGCCAGCCAAGATGACCGGCGAGTGCGATGTAGCCCACGAACGCGACGGTGTCGATCACGCCGTGCGCGATCACCAGCGGCCACAACCGGCCGGTGCGGCACCAGGCGTACCCGAAGACCAGGCCCATCACCAGGTTGCCCAGCCCTGCTCCGAAGCCCTGATAGAGGTGGTAGAGCCCGCGCAGCACGCTCGAGGTCAGGATCGCCCGATTCTGGCTCATGCCCAACTGCTTGAGCCGGGTGATCAGATAGCCGACGACCACGACCTCTTCGGCGAACCCGTTGGCGAAGGCCGACAGGATCAGCACCGGGATCCGCCACCAGGTGTCGTGCAGGGCGGCAGGCTCCACCTCGGCGTTCATCCCGAGCCACCGCGCCGCCAGGTAGAGCAGTAGGCCGGGGATGCCGATCAGTGCGGCCAAGCCCAGGCCGCCCAGCACGTCGACCCGGCCCACCCGGCCCAGTCCGAGCCGGGCGGGGGTGATACCGCTGCGCCACAACAGGTACAGGCCAAGGGCGCCCCACGCCACGAGCTGGGCGATCGACGTCAGGTTCAGGCCGAGATTGATCAGGTCGTAGCGGGACAGGTTGGGGTTCAAGCGGACTCGGCGTCCGGCCAGCCCGGACAGCACCGCATCGAACAGTTGCAGCGTCGCGATGACGGCGCTCACCCCGAAGGTGACGGCGAGCATGACGCCGATTTCGATCCGCAGTCCGCGCCGGTCGGTGGCCAGGAATTCGTCGCGGGGCGCGCTCACCCCGCCACGGTAACGGGCACTACACGCGGCGTGCGCGCAGCCCGTTGACGAAGGGGCAACCCATCAGCAGCCGGATGGCGCGGCCCAGGCCCGGGACGTCGTGTACCGGGGCGCTGAACGGCAGCCGGACGTCGTGGTCGCCGTCGGTGCCTTCGACCCGCAGCCGGACGCCGTAGCGGTCCAGCCCCAGCGGGCGGACCCGGCCGCGCCGCAGCGCGGCGGGCAACTTACCCACCAGCCGGGCGAGCACCTCGGGGTGATCGCTGTCCAGGTGGCGCAGCCAGGCCGATTCGAACTCGCAGAACGGGTCCGGCCGGGCCGCCATCAGCTCGTGCAGGCCGACGGTCTCTGCGCCGCCGGCGTCGGCCACGACCACCGACTCCACCTCGAGCAACAACAGTTCCCGTCCCGTCCCGATGTCGAGCAGGGCCGGATTCGGATGGTCGGCGGCGATCATGTCGATCATGGCGCGCAAGGCGTGGTCGGGCACGCACTGGACCCGGCCGCGGATCCACACCAGCGAACGCACCGGCTCGCGCAGCGGCAGCGGGGCCAGATCGGTGAGCTCGAGCACGGCTGCGACCCCGTCGGTGCCTGCCGTGGCGGCCCGCACGGCCAGGCCGCATTCGCTGGGCAGGCTGACAGCGAAGGAACCGCCGGGCAGCAGGTGGTGAAGGGGTGTGGTCACCGGCGCGGCGTCGTCGGCGACCAGCATCGCCCCGGCGGCGCGCGCGCAGGCGCTGCGGACGCGTTCGGCGGTGGACGGCGTAGTGAGCGTGGCTGAAGTCATCGCGCACCTTCCAGTTAGTGAGGTAAGCCTAAGTTAACTAGGCTGACACTGTCGCGCAAGGCTTTCCCGGACGCCCGACCCGATAGGGTTGACCCGTGGCCCGCATCGCCTACCTCGGTCCCGAGGGCACGTTCACCGAAGCGGCTCTGCTCAAGATGTGTGCTGCCGGCGTGGTTCCCGGTGCCGGAGCAGCACAGCCCATACCGACCGACAGCACGCCGGCAGCGCTGGCCGCAGTTCGCGACGGCTCGGCCGATTTCGCGTGTGTGCCGATCGAGAACTCGATCGAAGGCAGCGTGCTGCCCACCCTGGACAGCTTGGCCAACGGCTCGCCGCTGCAGATCTACGCCGAGCTGACCCTCGATGTCGCATTCAGCATCGTGGTCCGCGACGGGCGCGACGCGGCCTCGGTGCGCACCGTCGCCGCCTTTCCGATCGCCGCCGCCCAGGTCCGCCGGTGGTTGGCGCAGCACCTGCCTGCCGCCGGACTGGTCCCCGCGCAGTCGAACGCCGCCGCCGCCCAGGACGTCGCGGCCGGCCGCGTCGACGCCGGTGTCAGCACCGCACTCGCCGCCCAGCGCTACGGACTGTCCACCCTGGCCGACGGCGTGGTCGACGAAGCCAACGCCCGAACCCGATTCGTGCTCGTCGGCCGTCCCGGCGTGCCGCCCGCCCGCACCGGCGCCGACCGCACCTCGGTGGTGCTGCGTATCGACAACTCCCCGGGTGCGCTGGTGTCGGCGATGAGCGAGTTCGGCATCCGCGACATCGACCTCACCCGCATCGAATCCCGGCCCACCCGAACCGAGCTGGGTACCTATGTTTTTTTCCTGGACTGCGTCGGCCACATCGACGACAGCGCGGTCGCCGAGGCGCTCAAGGCCGTGCACCGCCGGTGCGTCGACGTCCGCTACCTCGGCTCGTGGCCGACCGAGTCCGCCACCGGCGCACAGCCGCCGCAACTCGACGAGGCCGACCGTTGGCTGACCCGACTGCGCGAGGGCGATCCGACATGAGCGGACGACTGATCCTGCTGCGCCACGGGCAATCGCACGGCAACGTCGAACGCCGGCTCGACACCCGTCCCCCCGGTGCCGATCTCACCGACCTCGGCCGGGAGCAGGCGCGCGAATTCGCGCTCGCCCGGAGCCGCCCGCCCGGGCTGTTGGTCCACTCGATTGCCCGCCGCGCTGCCCAGACCGCCGAAGAGATCGGCCGCCAGCTGCGGCTGTCCGCCGAGGAGTTCGACGGCATCCACGAAGTGCAGGCCGGCGAGCTGGAGAACCGCAACGACGACGCCGCGATCGCCGAGTTCAACGAGATCTACCAGCGGTGGCACCAAGGCGAACTGGCGGTCGCGATGCCCGGTGGCGAGAGCGCCGGCGACGTCCTGGACCGCTATCTGCCGGTGATCACCGACCTGCGGCTGCGCTACCTCGACGACCACGCCTGGACCGACGACATCGTGGTGGTCAGCCACGGCGCCGCGATCCGACTGGTGGCGGCCACGCTGGCCGGGGTGGAAAGCAGCTTCGTGCTCGACCACCACCTGGCCAACACCGAGGCGGTGGTGCTGTCGCCGATCACCGACGGTCGATGGAGTTGTGTGCAGTGGGGTGCGCTGAGCCCGCCGTTCTATCCCGAGCCGGATTTGCACCCGGTCGCCGACGCCCTGGAATCCGTCGATCCGATGGGTTGAGGAACTATCCAGCCAACCGTTCCGTGGTTTGCTGAAAGCAGTCACATCCGACCGCGTCGCAATCGATCACCCACGTGTGAAAGACCAGTTCGGGGGTGGCGCAGCCGTCCTCGGTGCACTCCGCGCGGTGCAGCGTGTGGCGAATCAGCGTACCGTGGCAATGTCCCAGGCCAGCAGCGCATTCTCGGCAGCTTTGTACCATGGTTCGTTCATAGCATCGGTGCCTCCGCGGGTGGTGTTGCCACGCTGGGGCCCAGCAAGCCATTTTCGCCCGTCGCGAAAGTTGCTATGCAATTGCTGGTGCGGTGAGATATCTTGGGTGTCCTCAGCCCTTCGGGGGTGGGCTGGTTAACTGCCGGGCCAGCCAGTGATGCACGAATCTAATCCCGGCATTGGAAAGTAAGGACTCATCATGATGTCAGGTCGTATGACTCGGCAGATTGCACTTTTTGCTGGCGGGCTCGCGATCGTCGGTATGGGCACGCTGACCGCTTGCGGCAAGGACAAGGAAAAGGCGCCGGAGAGCACCACGCCGACCACCTCGACGAGCGCTCCCGCGCCGTCGCCCACCGAGAAGGCCGTGTCGCCTGGTGGCCCCAACTCCTTCACGCCCACCGTCAAGGCCCCGCCGGCGCCGACCGCGCTGCCCGGCAACGTCATCACCGGCGGCAACTAAGCCGCTCGGGTCACATCCGTCCACAGCCTCACTCCACCGACAGTGATCGGGGTACATCGCCTGCGGGCGCTGTCCATGGTGGGGCTCGTGGGGATGCTGACCGCCGCAGGAGTACTGGTCGCTGATCTGCACCGGACTTCGGCACCCGCCGAGTCCGGTGCGATCAGCGGCCCTTACGCGTCTCTGCTCGCCAGCTCCGTGGACCTGGGTCCGGCGCGAACCGATCACATCCAGCTCACCGCCGCGCTGCGCGACGATTCCCGGCCCGACCAGCTGATGGGCTGGGCCCAACAACAGAACCTCTCGGTGCGCTGGCGCCCCGGCGACAGCTGGGCGATCCTCGAAGGCGCACCCGCCGCGGTGTCGGGCGCCTTCGACGTCGACGTGCACGACTACCGGGGCAAGCGCGGCCAGGTCTTCTACGCCTCGCCCCAACAACCGGCCGTTCCGCAGTCGCTCAGCGCGGAGGTCGAAGGCCTCGGCCGCATCCTGGGCTATACGCCCTACCGCGAATCCGAGGTCTGGATGATGCCGCTCGAGGTCCCCGACCAGGGCTTGAATCCGAGCGCCCTGCTACGCACCTACAACGCGACGCCGTTGCACGAGAAGGGCTACACGGGCAAGGGCACCACCGTCGTCGTCTTCGCCTTCGACGGATTCGACCAGGCCGACCTCGACAGCTTCGCCACCAGCTTCAGCCTGCCCAAATTCACCCCGGACGTGGTCGGCGGCATGCCGGAGGCACGCCGCGGCGAGGCCACCATGGACTTGGAGGCCATCCACGCGATCGCCCCCGACGCCAAGAAGGTGCTGGTCAATGCGCGTCCCACCGTCGAAGGCGATGGCTCCTACGAGAAGATCGCGACGATGATGGAGGAGGCCGCGCGCAGCTATCCGGGTGCGGTGTGGAGCTTCTCCATCGGCTGGGGCTGCGACAAGCTGATCACCGCCGCCGACCTGGCACCGGTGCGGGCGGCGCTCGTCGCTGCGCAACGCACGGGCACCACGGCCTTCGACGCCAGCGGCGACCTGGCGGGCCTGGACTGCAAGGGCGGCGACGAATGGTCCTCGCCGCCCAGCGAGAACGACGTCGGCCTGGATGCGGTGGCGTCGATGCCGGAGATGGTCGACGTGGGCGGCACCACGGTGTCCACCGATGACAAGGGCGACTGGCTGGCCGAACAATCGTGGTTCGACCCGCCGCTGTCCCAGGGCACCGGCGGGGGAGTGTCGGCCCTGTTCGAACGGCCGGACTGGCAGAAGGACCTCGATGTCGACGGCGGTGACGGCAAACGGCTGACCCCCGACATCGCGGCGGTGGCCGACCCGTTCACCGGCGTGCAGATCGTGTTCAACCAGCAACTGATCACCGGTGGGGGCACCTCGCTGGCCGCGCCGCTGTGGGCCGGCATGACGGCACTGATGAATCAGTACGTGGTCGACAAGGGCGGCTCGCTGATCGGCAACCTCAACCCGATCCTGTACACGATCGCCGAGGGCACACCGTTGCCCGCGTTTCGTGACGTCGTCCTCGGCGGCAATGCCGTGGCCCACGCCGGACCGGGCTATGACCTGGTGACCGGGCTCGGCACCCCCAATGTGGAAAACCTGGCGCAGAATATTCTTGTGACTCAGAAGATCGTCGGATGACCGCGCCGGACGACGTCGTGCCGACGATGGAATGCTCGGTCTGCCAGATGGACGTCCCGGCCGGCGCGTTCTGCGGCTACTGCGGCGGACACCTGGCGTCGGAACCCACCCGCGGGCCGCGCTGGCTGCGGTCGCTACGCGGCGACACCTTCGGGGCATCGCCCGGGGAGAGTGTGCTGATCCCCGCGATCGCCAGCTCGCTGTTTCCGCACCTTCCGCAGCGATCGCGCACCCCGTTCCGGGTGGGGCTGGTCCTGGTGCTGGTCGGCCTGGTGCTGTTCGCCGTGATCAAGATGCCGGCCGCACTGATCACCGTCGCCGCCCTGGGACTGCCGCTGCTGTTCGTGCTCTACCTGAGCGAGTCGGCTGTCTACCGGGACATGTCGGTGTGGGCGATGGTGCTGGCCGGCACGTTGGGCGCCGCACTCGGGGTGGGCTGGGTGCTGTTGACCGGCCAGATGGTCGCCCGCGCCTACGGGGTGCCGATGGCCGCCGGCCTGGCGATTCACCACCTCATGCGTGAGGGAATCATGATTCCGGCCGGCGGGATGATCCTGATGCTGGTGCCGACGGTCCTGATCCGCCTGATGCAGCCCAAGTCGCGAGAGTCGTTGGACGGGTTCGTGATCGGCGCGCTGGCGGCGCTGATGTTCACCGCGGGCGCCACCCTGACCCGGTTGGCTCCGCAGTTCGCGACCGGGCTGCTGGCCCACAGCCGACCGATCAAGGGACTGCTGGTCGAGGCGCTGCTCTGCGGGGTGACGATTCCGCTGACCGCGGCCGTGGCCGGCGGCATGATCGGCATCGCGCTGTGGTTCAAGGGGCAGACGTCCAACCCCCATGAGAGTCCCGGCCGCATCCGTGCGCTGCTCTACCTGCTCGCGGTCCTGGTGGTGCTGATCCACGTCGGCGTCGCGGTCACCGACATCGTCGGCATGCCGCAGCTGCAGATGCTCACGATCCACCTGGTCATGTCGCTGGTCGTGCTGGTTCTGCTGCGGATCGGTCTGCAGCTCGCGCTGCTCCACGAAGCACATGACCAGGTGGAACAGGACGAGCCGCTGTTGTGCATCCACTGCGAGCACGTGGTGCCGGACATGGCGTTCTGTCCGGCCTGCGGGGTCGCCACCCGCGCGTCGTCGCGCGCCTCCCGCCAACAGCGTCGGGCGGCGCGGCCGGTGCGGCAGGTCGCCGCGGAGGGGTCGTGACCACACCCTCGACTGCTGCCGATACGGAGCAGTTCCCGGGCTACGCCCTGCCGCCGGGAACCTACCTGGCTCCCGAGATCCGTCGTACCCGGTTCAGTCGCACCGTCGGGCTGTGGGTCGCGGGAATCGTGGTGGTCGCCGCGACGCTGGTCGGGGTGTCGCTGACGGTCACCAAGAAGGCGCCGCGGTTCATGTGCCCGCCGGAGTGCGGCGCCCCGCCGATGGGCACCCCCGTCACCGGTCTGCCCCGGTTCACCGCGGCAGACGGCTCGTTCTCGGTGTCCTACCCGGCGCCCGGGTCGGCCTATGAGGTCTCCCAGGACGGCAAGGGGGTGACCGCGAAGTTCACCGCCGGCGATACCGGTGTGCTGCAGTTGTTCTCGGAGCCGGCCCGCGGCCGCAGCCCGCAGACGATCGCCCGGGACCTGCTGAAGCAGAAGTTCCCCGACGCGAAGATCGCCTACGAGATCCCCAACGCGATGGTCGGCTATCAGCCCGGATACGGTGAGGTGGCCGACTCGTGGCCGCAGGGCACCTCCAACAGCTACATCCGGATCCGGACCGTGCTGTTGGTGGCGGTCAAGAACGACCTGGCACTGGTGGCCGGCGCGGTCGGCCCGTATCACGCGTTCGGGCCCGATTTCGGCCCCGGCCTGCCGTCCGGCGCCAACGTGCAGATTGCGCAGGACATGGGCAAGTACGTCAACAGCTTCAGCTGGCAGGGCGATCCGCCCCGCTGAGCTCTGTTCAGCCCCAACCTAATTCGTGCAGACGATCGTCGTCGATGCCGAAGTGGTGGGCGATCTCGTGGATCACGGTGATGGCGACTTCCTCGACCACCTCGGCCTCGGTGTCGCACATGTCCAGCAGGGGCTCGCGATAGATCGTGACGGTGTCGGGCAGCGAGCCGGCATAGCTGGAATCCCGCTCGGTCAGCGCCACGCCCTCGTAGAGACCCAGCAGATCGGTCTCCTCGGGATGGCGGGCCTCGACCAGGATCACGACGTTGTCGATCGCCGCAGCCAGTCCGGGTGGGATCAGATCCAGTGCGTCGCCGACCAATTCCTCGAACCGCTGCGGGTCCATCGAAACGGGCACTAAGCCGGCGGCACCGTGGCGTCGACCGGCCCGGGCGGCGGGCCTGCCGGCGGCGGACCTGCCGGCGGCGCGTCGGCCGGGGGCGGCCCGTCCATCGGGGG
>NZ_BEWG01000040.1:11647-37483 GCF_002723835.1 Mycobacterium sp. shizuoka-1
GTGCGTCGGCGGGCGGCGGCGGGGCGGCCGGGACGAACTCGCCGTTGAGGATGTTGCCCGCCGGCGGTGCGCCCGCGGTGGTGGTCGGCGCCGCGGTCGAGGTGGGCGAAGGCGACTGAGTGGCCGGCGCGGTCGACTGCTGTGGCAGGTGCTGGGTGGGCTGCTGCTGGGTCTGGGTGTACTGCGTGCTGTCGCTGGTCGACGGCGAGTACGTGGTGGTCGGCACGGCCGGCAGCAACGGGATCGACGGAAGGTTCAGCCGCTCGGAGGGAATGTCCGGCGGCGGCACCGGCGGCATCCCGTTGATCAGCAGCGCGCCCTTGGCCGGGTTGATCAGTGTCGCCCAGCCCCCGTTGCCCAGCGTGGCGCCGATGCTGCAGGCCACCTGATGGCTGCCCGCGGTCCAGCTCGGCAGTGAGATCGTGCTGTAGATGAGCGTCAGGGTGGTGGAGCGCAGCTGCAGGGGCGCCAGATAGGCGTCGGTCATCCGGGTGCAGGCGTCCTTGATGAACGCGTCCTGGTCGACGTCCGAGGGCAGCCCACCGGAGAACTTCTCGGCCAGGTTCACCGCGCCGGTGACCTCCATGGCGTGCGGCGCGCCGCAATCGACGGGGACGTCGGTCGGTTGGTTGGTGGACGGATCGATGCCCAGGCAGGTGCCGGCCGGCCAGACCTTGGACTGGTCGATCTCGGCCACCCGGCCTTTGAACGCGATCTGCTGGCCGTCCGGACCGGGCAGCTGCAGGCCGCACAACATGCGCCGCTCGCCGTCCTGCTTCCAGGCCTTGTCGCCCGACCACAGCATGCTGATCGTGAACTTGCTGTTGGGATCGAACTTGTCGCCCAGGTAGCGCTCGACGGCCGGCTGGCACTGTTCGAGGCTGATCTGCTGGATCCGCGCGGCCGTCGGCGGCGCGGCGTCGGGTCCGTATTCGGTGCCCGGATAGGTCCGCATGTCCACCGATTCGGCGACCTCGAAGCGATGGTCGTTGGCGCAGTCGACGATGCTGGCCGAGTCCGGGTTCTTGTCCGGCCAGTTCAGGCAGGTTCCGGCCTTGGCCTTCGCGAAGGCCGCGGTGCCCTTGGCCGAGCCCGACAGCGGGTCGGAGCCGGCGTATCCGGTGAGGCGGTTGCCCAGTCCGATCGGCAGGGCGGTGACCACACCGGCGATCAGCAGGGCGCCCAGCGCGGTCAGCAGCAGCGCGCGACGCGTCGAGGTGGCAGCGAACGTGCCCAGGAACGTGCGCCGCGGCGAGCCGGGTTCTTCCAGCTCGGGCGTCACGTCGTCGCGCTCGAATAACTGCAACATCGGCTCCATTGTGGCAGGCGCGCCGAGCCGTGTGACAAGTGATGCAGTTGTAAAGTTATGGGGTTGTGCTGTGCCGATGGCCGGAGGGGCCGGCGCGGCGGACGCGGACAGTGGCTAGGGTTGCGGGCGTGATCGACCTGAAACTGCTGCGCGACGACCCCGATGCGGTACGGCGGTCCCAGCTCAGCCGTGGTGAGGACCCGGGCCTCGTCGACGCCCTGCTGGACGCCGACACCGCGCGCCGGGCGGCGATATCGACCGCCGACTCGCTGCGGGCCGAGCAGAAGGCCGCCAGCAGAATGGTCGGCTCGGCGTCCCCGGAAGACCGGCCCGCCCTGCTGGAGCAGGCCAAAGAACTTGCCGCCCAGGTCAAGTCCGCCGAAGCCGCGCAGACACAGGCCGAGGCGGCGTTCAGTGCCGCGCACCTGGGCATCGGCAACGTGATCATCGATGGCGTCCCGGCCGGTGGTGAGGACGATTTCGTCGTGCTCGACGTGGTGGGCGCGCCGCGCGAGATCGAGGACCCGAAGGATCACCTCGAACTCGGTGAGGCGCTCGGGCTCATCGACATGGAACGCGGCGCGAAGGTGTCGGGCTCGCGGTTCTACTTCCTGACCGGCCGCGGCGCGCTGCTGCAGCTCGGACTGCTGCAGCTGGCGGTGCGGCTGGCGACCGAGAACGGCTTCACCCTGATGATCCCGCCGGTGCTGGTGCGTCCCGAGGTGATGGCAGGCACCGGATTCCTCGGCGCCCACTCCGACGAGATCTACCATCTCGCCGACGACGATCTTTATCTGGTGGGCACCTCGGAGGTCCCGCTGGCCGGCTACCACGCCGACGAGATCCTCGACCTGTCGGGCGGGCCGCTGCGCTACGCCGGCTGGTCGTCGTGCTTCCGGCGTGAGGCCGGCAGCTACGGCAAGGACACCCGCGGCATCATCCGGGTGCATCAGTTCGACAAGGTGGAGGCCTTCGTCTACTGCCGGCCGGAAGAAGCCGAGGCCGAACACCAGCGGCTACTGGGCTGGCAGCGCCAGATGCTCGAGCTGATCGACGTGCCGTACCGGGTGATCGACGTGGCCGCGGGTGATCTCGGAAGCTCGGCGGCGCGCAAGTTCGACTGCGAGGCATGGGTTCCCACCCAGCGGGCCTACCGGGAGCTGACCTCGACGTCGAACTGCACCACGTTCCAGGCGCGTCGGCTGGCCACCCGCTATCGCGACGAGAACGGCAAGCCGCAGGTCGCGGCCACCCTCAACGGCACCCTGGCCACCACCCGGTGGCTGGTCGCGATCCTGGAAAACCATCAACAGCCCGACGGCAGCGTGCGTGTTCCCGCCGCCCTGGTGCCCTACGTGGGGACGGAGGTCCTGCAACCGTGATCGAACTCGACCTCGATGAGGTCAAAAGCTGGTTCGGCTTCGGCGTCGCCGGAAATTTCGCCGGCCATCTCGAACAAGCCGGTGAGGCAGTCGATTTCGTCAACGTCGCCAGCGAGGGTGTCGCGCCCAAGGGCATCTTCCCCTGGTACGCGCCCGGCAATGACAGCTTCCTGGGGGAGTTCCCGCTCTCGCACGACGCGCTGATGGTGCCGGCGGCGAGCGAGGCGGACGGACCGCTGAACCTGCAGATCGAGCCCGAGGTCGGGTTGGCGTGCGATGTGGTGTGGGACGGCGACACCGTAGTCACGCTGCGGCCGTTCGCGCTCGGCGCGTTCAACGACTGCTCGATCCGCCGGCCCAACGCGCCCAAGATCAGCTACAAGAAGAACTGGGGTCCGGCCTCCAAAGGCGTTGCGCACCAGTTCTTCGACATCAGCGATCTCACCCCGGACGGCCCGACCGCGACGCTGCGGCTGCTGTGCCACCTGCGGACCGCCGACGGCGTGCATCACGAGTACGGAGTGGACAGCCCGCTGCTGGGCTACTCGTACTACGGCGAGGTGCTGTTGGACTGGATCGTCGAGCGGCTGGCCAACCAGAAGGGATCGCCGGACACCCCGCTGGAGGACGTCGGTGCGCTGATGGTGGCTTCCGGTAGGCCGCAGCGAGTGCTGATCGGTATCGGCGCGACGCGCTACACCGAACTGGGCGAGTCCACCTATCTGCAGCCTGGTGACGAAGCCATCGTGCGGGTGTACGACACCGCCAGCGACGCGGCATCCGAACTGCGCCAACTGGTCTGGCAGCCCTAGCCCTCGAGCAATTCATCGAGCACCGCCAGGAACTCGCGCGGCTTGACCGGGGTGAACGCCGGGCTCGGATGGGTTCCGGGCACGTCCAGGGTGACCAGGGTCGACTTGACCGGACGATAGATGTCCAGCGGCAGCCAGCGCCGCAGATCCGAACTGCCCCAGAGCCGAAAGCGCTGCATCCACAGGCCCAGCGGCTCCGCTTTGTAGCCCTTGATCGCCGTCAGTGGGATCACCTTCGCGGTGCCCGACGGAAAGTGGTAGCGCCGCAACGTCAATGCGAAACGGTCCAGTTGTACCAGGCCGTCGTCATAGAACTGCTGCGGCGGCGCCGTCATGGCCGGGAGCACCGCAATTCGTGGCCCTTGGTCGTCAGGCAGCGGCCGTTCTCCAGGTTCCACTGCCAGCCGTGCAGGTTGCACGTCAGCGTCGACCCTTCCACCACACCGAATTTCGACAGGTCCGCCTTCAGGTGCGGGCAGCGTCGCTGGATCGTCCAGCCGTCCAGGGTGATGTCGGAGGTGTCGTCGTGCGCCTCGGCGAACCAGCCGTCGGCGTAGGCGATCCGCTCGTCGGTCAGGCACTTGAAGAAGGTGTACAGGTACTCGTTGTAGCCACCGACCCGCCAGGCCCGGAACCGGGTGGACAGGAAGATGGTGTTGACCCAGTCCGGCTCGTCGTCACGCAGCACGGTGCGCACCAGCTCGGGGGCGATCTCGAATCCGTAGCGGAACTTCTCGTCGGCAACCGGTTCTCGCACCGCGCGTTTGGGGAAGTCCAGCACGACGGTCTCCGGGCCGAGCCGCAGCTCCACGGGATAGCCGATGCCGTCGCAGATCTGGTCGCTCTGCAGCATGATCGGTTCGAACTTGGCGCGCAGCGGCTCCAGCAGCGACTCGCCGGTCGCCGGCGCCCAGCTTGCCTTCTCGGCGGCCAGCACCGGTGCCATCCGCTCGGCGTAGTCGGCGATGTAGTCGGCCTTGCCGGTGGTGAAGATGGCCTCGACGTCGGCGGTGGGGAGCGGGTGCTGCAGTGAATCCAGTTGTGGCCCGGTGAATTCGGCCACCGAGCCGGGGATCATCAGCAGACCGCCGTGATGTCCGTTGATTCGCATCTGCTCCAGGAAGACCATCTGGTCGGGGAAGATGTTGGCCGGGTCGCCGTGGTCGTCGTTGAGGTCGCGCAGCGCGGGATCGAGGAAGCACGGCGGCCCTGCCGACGGGATCACCCAGGTGGCGCCGACATCGGCGATGTACTGCCGGCAGCGGTCCATTCCGCGCTGGCGCTTCTGGGTACCGAACGACTGCTTGGCCCGGTCGGGCATGTCGTAGACCATCGGGTACCAGATTGCGCCCGAGTACTGCAGCATGTGCACGTCGATGTGGCCGAACGCGTCGGCCAGCACGTCCACCGCCAGCGGTCGCGAGTCGTTCATGTTGAACACGGTGGTGGTGCCGTCGGAGACGATCAGTCCGGAGTCGCCGATGGGGCCGTCGGCCGGTGCGCGCAGCGCGACGATCATCACGTCCAGGTCGCCCTTGGGGCCGCTGAGGCGATGTTTGACCGAGTCGGCGGTCTCGAAGAACCGGTGGAAGCCCACCTTCTCGAGTTCACGCCGCAGGTCGGGCACCGGGAAGTCCGGCAGCAGCACGACCGCGTCCTTGTTGACATGCTCGGTGAGCAGCTTCGGGTCGAAGTGGTCTTTGTGCAGGTGTGAGACGTAGAGGTAGTCGCAGTCGCCCAGGGCGGCCCAGTCCAGTCCGCTGTTGTCGGGGAAGACGAACCACGAACCGAAATACGCGGGGTTCAGCCACGGGTCGCACAAGATGCTTCCCGCCTGGGTATCGATCCGAAAACCGGCGTGGCCGATGCTGGTGACCTGCACAAATCCCCTTCCGCGTGCTCGCTGCACCCGCCACGAGCTTAGCTGCCATCGGTTCGCGAGCTAGGCTGACCGCTGTGGAACCGGTATACGGGACTGTCATCCAGCTCGCCCGCCTCGTCTGGCGCGTCCAGGGGCTGAAGTTCACCGTGACCGGGGTGGAGAACCTGCCCGCCACCGGTGGCGCGGTGATCGCGATCAACCACACCAGCTATTTCGACTTCACGTTCGCCGGTCTGCCCGCCTACCTGCAAGGCCATGGCCGCAAGGTGCGGTTCATGGCCAAGCAGGAAGTCTTCGACGCCAAGGTCACCGGCCCCATCATGCGCAGCCTGCGGCACATCCCGGTGGATCGGGACAGCGGCGCTGCCTCCTTCGACGCGGCCTGTCTGGCCTTGAAGGCCGGCGAGCTCGTGGGGGTGTATCCCGAGGCGACGATCAGCCGCAGCTTCGAGCTCAAGGGGTTCAAATCCGGCGCCGCGCGAATGGCGATCGCGGCTGACGTGCCGATCATCCCGCACATCGTCTGGGGCGCCCAGCGGATCTGGACCAAGGGCCACCCGCGCAAGATGTGGCGACCCAGGGTCCCCATCTCGATCGCGGTGGGCGAGCCCATCGCACCGACCCTGCCCGCCACTGAGCTGACCGCCCTGCTGCACTCGCGGATGCAGCATCTTCTCGAGCAGGTGCAGGACCAGTACGGACCGTACCCCGCGGGCGAGTTCTGGGTGCCGCACCGGCTCGGCGGAGGTGCGCCCACCCTGGCGCAGGCCGCGGAGATGGAAGCGGCGGAGGCGGCCGAGAAGGCGGCCAGACGGGCGCAACGACCGGGTCCGCCGGGGTAGCCGACGTGGAGCCTGTTTTCCGCACCCTGGAGATCGTCGCCTCGATCGTGGTCAGGGCGGCGGGGACCAAGATCACGTTCGAGGGCCTGGACAACCTTCCCGCGAGCGGCGGGGCCGTGGTCGCGATCAATCACACCAGCTATGTCGACTTTCTGCCTGCCGCGCTGGGCACCCGGCGGCGCAGACGTCGGGTGCGCTTCATGATCAAGGCCGAGATGCAGGATGTCCGGGTGGTGAACTTCCTGATCCGGCACACGGGGACGATCCCGGTGAACCGTCAGGCCGGCGCGCAGGCCTACGCCGAAGCGGTTCGCCAGCTCAAAGCCGGTGAGCTGGTCGGGGTGTATCCCGAAGCGACCATCAGCCGCGCCTTCGTCCTGAAGGATTTCAAGAGCGGGGCGGCTCGCATGGCGCTGGAGGCGCAGGTCCCGATCGTTCCCTGCATCGTCTGGGGGGCGCACCGGGTGTGGACGAAGGATCATCCAAAACAGCTGCGCCGCAGCAAGATTCCTTTCACCGTGCGGTTCGGTCGGCCACTGCCGCCGGCTGGGACACCCGCGGTCCTCAAATCGGCGCTGCGCGAGCAGATGGGCGCGATCCTGCGCGAGGTACAGCTGGCCTATCCGCATCCGCCCGGCGCGCACTGGGTGCCGGCGTCGCTCGGCGGCGGTGCGCCGACCCTGGAAGACGCCAAGCGGCTGGACGAGGCCGAACTCGCCGAACGTGCTCGCCGGGCCCGGGAGCACCACTGATGCTGCCCGCTCTGATCGCCACCGACGTGGACGGCACGTTGCTCGACGACGACGAGCGCATCACGCCGCGGACCCGCCAGGCGGTGCTGGCCGCCGTGGACTCGGGGGTGCAGTTCGTCCTGGCGACCGGCCGCCCGCCGCGCTGGGTGCCGCCGGTGGTCGAGGCGCTCGGGTTCGCGCCGATGGCGGTGTGCGCCAACGGCGCGGTGATCTACGACGCGGCTGCGGACCGCATCATCTCCGCCCGCACCCTGCCGGTCGACGTGCTGACCGAGCTCGCCGAGATCGCCGGCCGAGTGATCCCGGGTGCCGGCCTGGCCGTCGAGCGCGTCGGGCGCAGCGCGCACGACTCGGCGACGCCGCAGTTCGTCAGCTCGCCCGGCTACGAGCACGCGTGGCTCAACCCGGACAACACCGAGGTGTCGATGGAGGATCTGCTGAGTGCGCCCGCGGTGAAACTTCTGATCCGCAAGGCCGGTGCGCGCAGTTCGGACATGGCTGCTGTGTTGGCCAAACACATTGGTGTCCAAGGTGATATCACCTATTCCACCAACAACGGCCTGATCGAGATCAATCCGATCGGAACCAGCAAGGCCACCGGCGTCGACGAGATCGCCCGGCCACTGGAGATCACCGCCGAGGACGTGGTGGCGTTCGGCGACATGCCCAACGACGTCCCGATGTTGCGCTGGGCCGGCCATGGTGTGGCAATGGGTAATGCCCACCCCGAGGCGGTCGCGGCTGCCAACGAGGTGACCACCGCCAACACCGATGACGGGTTGGCCCGGGTGCTGGAACGGTGGTGGCTCTAGGGCCGAATCGGCGTCTAGCTGACCGGATTTGAGATCCGGCTGAACCGCTCCAGCTGGACGGGTGGGCCGTCGGCGGGCGGTGGCGGCATCACGAGTGTCAGCGCGTCGACCACCCGCAGGACGTTGTGGGTCTGCCGGTCGAAGTTCAGCGTGCCGTGCTGGAAGTTCTGCACGATCCACTCCGGTTCCTGGATCTCCCCGCTGGTCGGCAGGCCCAGCGCGCCGCGCTCGTAGCCCAGCGATGCCCATGCCTCGTAGATCGCGCCGGTCAGCGGTTGCGCGTCGCTGGCGGGCGACCAGTAGATCGCGCCGTGTTCGAACGTGACGTACCGGGCGTCGCCGTCGGCCGAGGCCTCCGGGGACGTCGGCTCGCCGAGCGGTCCGTCCTTGCCGCCCATGGCTTCCCACTTGGCGAAGATCGCACCGCCGCGCAGCGAGTCGACGAGGTCCGGTGGCCGGTTGAATCGTGCGGCGATGTCCCTGATCTGACCGAGTGCGGCGTAGCCGGCATTGCCGGGACACTCGGTGTTGCCGACGTCGCGGTGCGCGAAGATCGTCGGCAGCGTGGGGGTGGTCCCGCCGGCGAAGAAGGTGTACTCGCCGCCTGCCGAACGCAACATGACCGTCCCCAGCGGGTTGACCCGGTCCAGGCCCAGTCGCCAGCCGAGCAACCGGCCGACCGTGCGGATCGTGATATCGGTGGGCGGGACGGTCTCGAAGTCGCCGATCATCGCGACACCCCACACATCGGTGTTGAATCCCCCGGTGTGCGAGCCGAGTACGTCTTTGGTGATACCGCCTGCACGTCCTTCGAACACCTGGCCGTACTTGTCCACCAGGGCGTTGTAGGCGATGTCGCACCAACCCAGGGTGCGGGTGTGGTAGGCGTAGATCGACCGGACGATGGCCGCGGAGTCCTCGGGTGCGTAGTCATTGCTGCCCGCGGTGTGGTGGACCACGGCGGCGCGAATACCGTTGCCGTAGGTGGTGTTTCCGCAGCGCATGTGGTCGTCGGCGCCCCACTGCGCGCGGCTGATGATGTTCGGCGGCTGACCGGGTCCCAGGGCAGCGGTGGGTGGGGTCCACTGTGAGTCGACGGGTGCTTTCGGCGGGGTGATGAGCACGGCCGAGATGTTCTGCGCGAAGGGCTGTTCGGCGGTGGCGGGGACGTAGCCGAGTTCTTTACCCGCGTCGAGCCCGGTGTCGGGTGCAGCGGTGGTGACCGGGGCGTTGGGCGGCCGGGTCACCGCGATCTGCACGTCGGTGGTGGTGCCGACGAACACCGGGTCGGTGCCGCGGGGCCCGCCGTGCTGGCTGTCGTCGGCGTTGGACTCAAGTGTCTCGGCCTTGTACCAGGGACCCCAGCTGCCGTCGGGCCGCTTCGCGCGCACCCGGGCCGACGTTCCGGTGAGGTCGCTTCCGGTCAGCGCCACCATCGAGAACGGTGTCGACTGGCTGATCTCGCGGACGGTCTCACCGCCGCCCAGCCCGGTCAGCGGTTGCTGGGTCAGCACGGTGTCCGCGGCGCTGGTCGAGTCTTTGTGCTCGCTGCCGGGTACTCCGGTGACGGCCCACGGCAAGATGACGACGGTCGCCGCGATTGCGGTGAACACGATCGACGGCGCGGGTCGACGGGACAGCACAAGGCGATGTTACGTATGAGCTCTCTGATACCAGTGTTTCGACACGGACCAGTGGGAAGAAAGTGATTGCTGAGACCTGCAACGGCACCGCAGGGGCCTCTCCGGGTTCACTGACCTAGCGGCCCTGACCCACCCTGCGGTGCCGTTCCGACACAGGTCTTGGTTAACCCGCCGGGGCTGCCGCTGCCGGTGGGGTAGCGGCGGCCGCCGTGGAGGCGCCTTGGATCGCCTGGGTGATCGACGGCATAACTACACCTTTGAGCAGGTCGATGGCCTGACCGACGCCGAGCTGATTGGCGGCGCTGCTCAGGTCGCTGATGATCCCGCCGGAGGCCGCCGGTGCGGCAGGCATGGCCAGCGAGGGATCCCCGAGGATCGGGTAGGTCCCGGCCACCGGTCCCAGCGGGGCGCTGATCGGCTGCTCGTTGGGCAAGCCGAGGCCGGTCGCCGAGGGGCTGGTCAGCCCGGGAGCGGTCAGCGACGGAGTGCCTGCGCCGAGCTGCGGCGTGGTCAGCGCCGGGTTGGTCAGCCCCGGATCGGTGAGCGACGCCGACGCCGACGGCACCGTGGCCCCCGGGGTCGTCAGTCCGGGGGTGGTGAGCCCCGGCGTGGACAGGCTGGGTGTCGTCAGGCCCGGTGTGCTGACACTCGGGGTGGTGAGACCAGGTGTGGTCAGGCCGGGCGTGGTGAGACCGGGCGTGGTCAAACCGGGCGTGGTGAGACCGGGTGTGGTCAGGCTCGGGGTGGTGAGACCGGGCGTGGTCAGGCTCGGCGTGGTCAGGCCCGGCGTGGTGAGGCCGGGCGTGGTCAGACCCGGAGCGGTCAGGCTCGGCGTGGTCAGCGTCGGACCGGCCTGCGCGGGCTGGGCACCTGCCGGGCTCAGGCCCGTCGGCAGCGGCGGCAGGTTGATCCCGAACTGCGACAGGCCCTGCTGCAGCGCGGACATCAATTCGTTCGGCAGGTCGGTCACCACCGCCGCGCGGACGAACTCGCGGTGCTCGGGTGCCTTCTGGTCGGGGGTGGTCAGCTCGATCACGCCAATAGCGGCAACAGGACTTGCGACGGCCAAGGCGGCGACTGCGCTCATGGCTGTCGAGAGCTTGCGTCGACGTCGGTTCGGCACGGAAGTCTCCTCAATATCTAGACAACGCTTCGTGTCTGAACTACTTCGCGGTCTCGATCACCGGCCGTGCGCCGACGCCGAAACCAACGTGTTTGATGGTACGGCTGGGACTGCTGGGTCTAGAGTGACGATGCGGAATCGTGAGCCAATTGCGACCTTGATTCGTTACGAGCCCACTTGATTTCCCGCTGGCGCACGGGCTTGCGATGCGGGTCACACGGCCGTCGTCCGATAACCTAGGCGCCGATGAGCTCTTCACCTTCCCGGGTCGCGTCAGGCTCCTTCGACCTGATCGTCGTCGGCTCCGGCTTCTTCGGCCTGACCATCGCCGAGCGGGCGGCCAGCCAGCTCGGCAAGCGCGTTCTGGTAGTCGAACGCCGGTCACACATCGGCGGCAATGCCTACTCCGAGCCGGAGCCGCAGACCGGCATCGAGATCCACCGCTACGGCGCCCACTTGTTCCACACCTCCAACACGAAGGTCTGGGACTACGTCCGGCAGTTCACCGACTTCACCGGATACCAGCACCGGGTCTTCGCGATGCACAACGGCCAGGCCTACCAGTTCCCGATGGGGCTGGGCTTGGTGGCGCAGTTCTTCGGCAAGTACTTCACCCCCGACGAGGCTCGCCGGCTGATCCAAGAGCAGGCCGCGGAGTTCGCGACCGACGAGGCCGCCAACCTCGAGGAGAAGGCCATCTCCCTGATCGGTCGCCCGCTCTACGAGGCGTTCGTCAAGGGCTACACCGCCAAGCAGTGGCAGACCGACCCCGCCGAACTGCCGGCGGCCGTCATCAACCGCCTGCCGGTGCGCTACACCTTCGACAACCGCTACTTCAACGACACCTACGAGGGTCTGCCGGTCGAGGGCTATACCGCGTGGCTGAAGAACATGGCCGCCGACGACCGCATCGAGGTCCGGCTGGACACCGACTGGTTCGACGTCCGCGACGCGGTGCGCGCCGAGAACCCGGATGCCCCGGTCGTGTACACCGGCCCGCTGGACCGCTATTTCGACTACGCCGAGGGCCGACTGGGCTGGCGCACCCTCGACTTCGAGGTCGAGGTTTTGAGCGATTGCGGGGACTTTCAAGGCACGCCCGTCATGAACTACAACGACATCGACGTGCCGTACACCCGCATCCACGAGTTTCGCCACTTCCATCCCGAGCGCGACTACCCGACCGACAAGACCGTGATCATGCGCGAGTACTCGCGGTTCGCCGACGACGACGACGAGCCGTACTACCCGATCAACACCGAAACCGACCGCGCCCTGCTGACCGCCTATCGGGCCCGGGCCCGGCAGGAAACGGCCGCCGCGAAGGTCCTCTTCGGCGGCAGGCTGGGCACCTACCAATACCTGGACATGCACATGGCGATCGCCAGCGCGCTCAACATGTACGACAACGTCCTGGCGCCGCACCTGCGGGACGGGGCGCCGCTGACCGTGACCGAAAGCAGCACAGAATGAGCGAGATTCCGTCCGGTCCCATCGCGGCCGGCGAAAGCAAGGCCGTCAGCCTCCTGGCCCGGATCATTCTTCCGCGGCCGGGCGAACCGCTGGACGTGCGCAAGCTCTACATCGAAGAGTCCGACACCAACGCCCGCCGGGCGCACGCACCCACCCGCACCACGCTGGAGATCGGCGCCGAGTCCGAAGTGTCGTTCGCGACATACTTCAACGCGTTCCCGGCCAGCTACTGGCGGCGCTGGTCGACGCTGGAGTCGGTGGTGCTGCGCGTCGAACTGACCGGCTCCGCGCGCGTCGACGTCTATCGGTCCAAGGCGACCGGCGCCCGCATCACGGTCGGCGGCGCCGAGGTCAGCAGCCCGGACGCCACCACGCCGACGTCCGCCGAGTTCGAGATCGGCCTGGAGCCATTCGAAGACGGCGGCTGGATCTGGTTCGACATCACCACCGACAGCAAGGTCACCCTGCACAAGGCGGCCTGGTATGCGGCCGTGCCCGCCCCGGGCCGGGCCAACATCACGGTGGGCATCCCGACGTTCAACCGCCCCGCCGACTGCGTCAACGCCCTACGGGCGCTGACCGCGGATCCGTTGGTGGACGAGGTGATCGGCGCGGTGATCGTCACCGACCAGGGCACCAACAAGTCCACCGCACACCCCGACTTCCCGGCGGCTGCCGAGCGGCTCGGCGACCGGCTCTTCGTGTATCACCAACCCAATCTCGGCGGGTCCGGCGGCTACAGCCGGGTGATGTACGAGGCGCTGAAGAACACCGACTGCGAACAGATCCTGTTCATGGACGACGACATTCGCATCGAGCCGGATTCGATCCTGCGGGCCCTGGCGCTCAACCGGTTCGCCAAGTCGCCCACCCTGATCGGCGGCCAGATGCTCAACCTGCAGGAGCCGTCGCACCTGCACGTGATGGGCGAGGTGGTGGACCGGGCCGACTTCATGTGGACCAACGCGCCACACACCGCCTACGACCACGACTTCGCGAAATACCCGCTGGCCGACGACGACGAGCGCAGCCTGGCGCTGCACCGGCGCATCGACGTCGACTACAACGGCTGGTGGATGTGCATGATCCCGCGGCAGGTCGCCGAGGAGCTGGGCCAGCCCTTGCCGCTGTTCATCAAATGGGACGACGCCGACTACGGCCTGCGCGCCGGCGAACACGGGTACGGCACGGTCACCATGCCCGGCACCGCGATCTGGCACATGGCGTGGAGCGACAAGGACGACGCGATCGACTGGCAGGCCTACTTCCACCTGCGTAACCGGCTGGTGGTCTCGGCACTGCACTGGGACGGACCCATCAGCGGGCTGCTCGCCAGCTCGCTCAAGGCCACCTTCAAACACCTTCTCTGCCTTGAATATTCGACTGTCGCCATTCAGAACCGGGCGATCGCGGACTTCCTGGCCGGGCCCGAGCACATCTTCTCCATCCTGGAGTCCGCGCTGCCGGAGATCCGCAAGATGCGCGAGCAGTATCCGGACGCGATCACCCTTGCGGGCGCCACCTCGCTGCCCAAGGCCAGCGGCCGGACCAAGGTGCACAAGCCGCCGGTCTCGTTACCCGCCATCGGTTTTCGGCTTACCCGTGGTGTGCTGCACCAGCTCCGCAAGGAGAACCCGGCACACCACGAGCGGCCTCAGCTCAACGTCCCCACCCAGGACGCCCGCTGGTTCTTGTTGTGCAAGGTCGACGGGGTCACGGTGACCACTGCCGACGGCCGCGGGGTGGTCTACCGCCAGCGGGACCGGGCCAAGATGTTCGCGTTGCTGCGCGCCTCGCTGCGCCAGCACGTCGCGCTGGCCCGCAAGTACAACCGCATGCGCCGCGTCTACCGCAAGGCGCTGCCGGTGCTGTCCAGCAAGGAGAAGTGGGAGACCGTGCTGCTCGAGAACTCGTCCACCCATGCCTGAGCCCGCGGTGCCGGAGCCGGTTGCCCCGCCCGCCAGCGGTGAAGTCGCCGCCCTGGTCGCCGTCCAGTCCGCGCTGGGCAAGCCCGCGGTGATCGAGGTGGCCCGGGCGATGTCGCATTTCGGCGAGCACGCCCAGGGTTGGGTGGCGATCTCGGCACTCGGTGCGCTGGCGATGCCCAAGCGCCGCCGCGACTGGGCACTGGTGGGTATCGGCGCAGTGGCGGCGCACGCGGCCGCGATCGCGATCAAGCTGGTGGTCCGCCGTAAGCGGCCCAGCCACCCGGCGATCGCGGTCAATGTCGGCACGCCCAGTGCGCTGAGCTTTCCGTCTGCCCACGCCACGTCCACCACTGCCGCGGCTATGCTGCTGAGCCGGGCCACCCGCTCGCGGCTGCCGCTGATCGTGGTGCCCGCGATGGCGGTGTCCCGGCTGGTGCTCGGGGTGCATTACCCCACCGACGTGCTTGCCGGGGCGGCGGTCGGCGCCGCGGTCGCGTCGACGGTCGGCTGTTTCGCCTCACCGCAGGAGGAGACGCGGAAGTGAGCGCCCATGAGTGAGGAAGCACCGCCGGTCGCCGGGCCGACGGGCAACGTGGTCACCGGGCTCATCAAGGCGATTCGCCCCCGTCAGTGGGTCAAGAACCTGCTGGTGCTGCTCGCCCCGATCGCCGCACTCGGCGGCGAGGTGACCTATGACTACGACCAGGTCGCGATCAAGATCCTGATCGCGTTCGCCGCGTTCTCACTGGCCGCCTCGTGCATCTATCTGGTGAACGACTCGCGCGACGTCGAGGCCGACCGTCAGCATCCGACCAAACGCTTCCGCCCGATCGCCGCGGGTGTGGTCCCGGAGTGGCTGGCCTACACCGTGGCCGTCGTCCTCGGTATCGGCGCGCTCGCGCTCTCGCTGCTGGCCTCGGTCAATCTGCTGATCGTCATCGCCGTCTACATCGCCATGCAGCTGGCGTACTGCTTCGGGCTCAAACACCAAGCGGTGCTGGACATCTGCATCGTGTCGTCGGCGTACCTGATCCGGGCCATCGCAGGCGGGGCGGCGGCCGGCATCCCGCTGTCGCAGTGGTTCCTGCTTGTGATGACCTTCGGCTCGCTGTTCATGGTGGCCGGAAAGCGTTATGCCGAACTGCAACTCGCCGAACGCACCGGCGCCAAGATCCGCAAGTCGCTGGAGAGCTACACGGCTTCCTATCTGCGGTTCGTCTGGACGGTGGCGGCCACCGCGATGGTGGTCTGCTACAGCCTGTGGGCCTTCGAGCGGGACGGCGCGAACGCGTCGTGGTACGCGGTCACGATCATCCCCATCACCATCGCGATCCTGCGCTACGCCGTCGACGTCGACGGTGGACTGGCCGGCGAACCCGAGGACATCGCGCTGAAGGATCGGGTGCTGCAGCTGTTGTTGCTGGCGTGGATCGGGACCATCGGTGCAGCAATCGCCTTCAGTTGAGGTACTGACACCGCAATCCGACGCGGCCGACGCCGGCGGCGTGACGATGCCGTGGGCGCGGGCGTTCCCGCTGCGGCCGCTGGCCCGGGTCAGCCTCGGAGTCGGTGTCGTGGTGATCTGCGTGTTGTGGTTCTGGGGGGCGTGGCAACGGCGCTGGATCGCCGACGACGGCCTGATCGTGCTGCGGACCGTACGAAATCTGCTGGCCGGCAACGGGCCGGTGTTCAACGCCGGCGAGCGGGTGGAGTCCAACACCTCCACGATGTGGACGTTTCTGACCTACTTCGGTGGTCTCGTCGGTGGCCCGGTGCGGCTGGAGTACGTCGCGCTGACGCTGGCGCTGACGCTGTCCGTGGCGGGCGTGCTGTTCGTCATGCTCGGAACCGGCCGGCTCTTCGCGCCTGCGCTGCAGGGGCGCCGCGCGCTGCTTCTGCCGGCCGGTGCGCTGGTGTACATCGCGATTCCGCCCGCGCGTGACTTCGCCACCTCCGGTCTGGAGAACGGCCTGGTGCTCGCCTGGCTGGGCCTGCTGTGGTGGATGATGGTGGCCTGGTCCCAGCATCCCCGCCTGGAGCGCGGCGGCCCGGTATTCACCGCGGCGCTGGCCTTCGTCGCCGGCCTGAGCGTGCTGGTCCGCCCCGAGCTCGCGCTGATCGGCGGGCTGGCGTTGGTGATGATGCTGGTGGCCGCCCGTGGGTGGGCCGCCCGGGTACTCATCGTGGTGGCCGGTGGTCTGCTTCCGGTCGGCTATCAGATCTTCCGAATGGGTTACTACGGCTTGCTTTTCCCGCAGACCGCGTTGGCCAAGGACGCGTCCGGCGACAAGTGGAGCCAGGGGCTGATCTATCTGGCCAACTTCAACCGGCCCTACGCGCTGTGGTTGGCGGCACTGCTGCTGATCGCGCTCGGCGCGGTCGTGGTGGCGGCCCGCCCGCGGGGTGTCGCCCCCGCCGCGCGGTGGCGGGATCGTATCCAAAGCCCCACCGCCGTCGTGGTTTTCATGCTCGTCAGCGGTCTGCTGCAGGGCCTGTACTGGATCCGTCAGGGCGGCGACTTCATGCACGGGCGGGTTTTGCTGACACCGGTGTTCTGCTTGCTGGCGCCGATCGCGGTGATTCCGGTCGTGCTGCCCGACAGCATCGCCTCGGCCCGCGACCGCGGCGTCGTGCTGGCCGGCGCGACCGCCGCACTGTGGTGCGGAGTCGTCGGCTGGTCGGTCTGGGCGGCGAATTCGCCGGGGATGGGCGCCGACGCCACCCGGGTCACCTATTCGGGCATCGTCGACGAGCGGCGGTTCTACTCCCAGGCCACCGGGCACGCCCACCCGTTGACTGCTGCCGACTACCTGGACTATCCGCGGATGCGCGCGGTGCTGACCGCGATCAACAACACCCCCGACGGTGCGCTACTGCTGCCGTCGGGCAACTACGACCAGTGGGACGTGGTGCCCGCCTACCCGCCGCCGCCACCCCCGCAGGGTGTCTCGATGGACAGCTGGCGTCGCCAAATAGCTCCTCACACAGTGTTTTTCACCAACCTTGGCATGCTCGGCATGAATGTCGGGCTGAACGTCCGGGTGATCGACCAGATCGGCCTGGCCAACCCGATCGCCGCGCACACCGCGCGTCTGGACGACGGCCGGATCGGTCATGACAAGAACCTGTTCCCGGACTGGGCGGTTGCCGAGGGCCCCTGGCTCAAGGAGCACCCCTATGTTCCGCCCTACCTCGACGAGGGCTGGATCAAGGAGGCCGAGGTGGCCTTGGGCTGCCCGCAGACCGATGCGATGCTGAACTCGATCCGGGGTCCGCTGGGCATCCGCCGGTTCGTCTCGAATGTGCTGCATGCGCTGGAATTCACCCGCTATCGCATCGATCGGGTGCCCGCCTACGAGTTGGCCCGCTGCGGTCTGGATGAGCCTCCGCTGCCGGGAACCCCGTACACTGGCTTACCGGCCACGGGTCCCTAGCCCTCGGGGGAGTGTTAGCTAGCTGGGCCCCGGCCGGTAACGCTGCGGTCAGATCGCGGCGATACACAGGTCAAGTGTGAGATCGCTTGGCACGACCAATGTCAGTGCTGACAGCTGGTTGAGCCGTGCGAGTGAACGAATGAGTTGAGCTACCGATGGTTCGAGCGTTGAGAGCCTCCCTCACCGCTGCCCTGCTGCTGGTCACGCTGACGGCGATGGTCGGCGTGACCCCGAGCGCGCATGCGTTCTCGCGGGAGGGGCTGCCGGTGGAGTACCTCGACGTCTATTCGCCGTCGATGAGCCGCAACATCCGCGTGCAGTTCCAGGGTGGTGGAGCCGCTGGGCCGGCGACATCAGGCACCAGCGCCAAGGCCGTCTATCTGCTGGACGGCCTGCGCGCCCAGGACGACTACAGCGGCTGGGACATCAACACCCCGGCGTTCGAATGGTTCTACGACACCGGCGTTTCGGTGGTGATGCCGGTCGGCGGGCAGTCCAGCTTCTACAGCGACTGGTATTCGCCGTCGAGCTTCAACAAGCAGTCCTACACCTACAAATGGGAGACCTTCCTCACCAGCGAGCTGCCGCAGTGGCTGGCCGCCAACAAGCAGGTCTCGCAGACCGGCAACGGCGTGGTCGGATTGTCGATGTCCGGTGGCGCGGCATTGATCCTGTCGGCCTACCACCCCGCGCAGTTCGTGTACGCGGCGTCGCTGTCGGGCTTCCTCAACCCCTCGGCGCTGTTCATGCAGCAGGCCATCCGGGTGGCGATGCTCGACGCCGGTGGCTACAACGTCGACAACATGTGGGGCGCCCCGTGGGACCCGGCGTGGAAGCGCAACGACCCGGTGGTGCAGGCCGCCACGATCGCCCGAAACGGCACCCGGCTGTGGATCTACTGCGCACCCGGCGGTCAGACCGAGCTGGACACCGGGTCCGACCCCGGCCAGGCGCTCAGCGCCACCAGCCTGGAGTCGATGGCAGTGGCGAGCAACCGAGCTTTCCAAGCCGCCTACACCGCGGCCGGAGGCACCAACGCAACCTTCGATTTCCCGCCGTCCGGCAACCATTCGTGGCCGTACTGGGGAGCGCAGTTGGCGGCCCTGAAACCCGACCTCATCGCCACAATCAACCGGTGAGAGGGCGGTCACGAGCACATCACAGAAGAGGAACGATCACGCCACTTGTGGTTGACTACCAGGGCACGGCTGCGTGGATCGCATGCGGTGCGGCCCCCAAAAAAGGATGGAAATAAATGAAGTTCGTTGAGAAGTTGCGCGGCGTTTGGTTGCGCCGGCTGACGGTAGCCGCCGCGGCTGCCGCCGTGCTGCCGGGCCTGATCGGCGTCGTCGGCGGCTCCGCAACGGCGGGAGCATTCTCCAAGCCGGGCCTCCCGGTCGAATACCTCGATGTGCCCTCCGCAGGGATGGGACGCAACATCCGCATCCAGTTCCAAAGCGGTGGCCCGGACTCTCCGGCGGTCTATCTGCTGGACGGTCTGCGCGCTCAGGATGATTTCAACGGTTGGGACATCAACACCCCGGCCTTCGAGTGGTACTACAACTCCGGCCTGTCGGTGATCATGCCCGTCGGTGGCCAGTCCAGCTTCTACTCCGATTGGTACAAGCCGGCGTGCGGCAAGAACGGTTGCCAGACCTACAAGTGGGAGACTTTCCTGACCCAGGAGCTGCCCGCCTGGTTGTCGGCCAACCGTCAGGTCAAGCCGACCGGCAGCGCCGCGGTCGGTCTGTCGATGGCCGGTTCGGCCGCGCTGACCCTGGCCATCTGGCATCCCGAGCAGTTCCCGTACGCCGCGTCGCTGTCCGGGTTCCTCAACCTCTCCGAGGGCTGGTGGCCCATGCTGGTGAACCTGTCGATGGGTGATGCCGGTGGCTTCAAGGCCAACGACATGTGGGGTCCGACCGAAGACCCGAACAGCGCCTGGAAGCGCAACGACCCGATGGTCAACATCCAGACGCTGATCGACAACAACACCCGCATCTGGATCTACTGCGGTGACGGCAAGCCGTCCGACCTGGACGCCGGCACCAGCAGCGGCAACCTGTTCAACGCGAAGTTCCTGGAGAGCTTCACCCTGCGGACCAACAAGACGTTCCGCGACACCTACCTGGCCAAGGGTGGCACCAACGGGGTGTTCAACTTCCCCGCCAACGGCACCCACCAGTGGAACTACTGGGGTCAGCAGCTGCAGCAGATGAAGCCTGACATCCAGCGCGTGCTCGGCGCCACGCCGACCGCCTGATCGCAGCAGTCGACAACGACCAACGGCGACGACCTTCGGGTCGTCGCCGTTGGCGTATCCGAACCATCGGCGGAAGCGGTGTGATTCACTACCTTGCAGGTGGGGCGGGGCTACACACGTGACGAGTCGACTTGAGGTGACCATGAAGAGTCTGTCAAGCCTGTTCCGGGGTGTCTGCGCCACAGTGCTGGCGCTTGGCCTGTGGGGCGCCACCGCACCCGCCGGCCACGCCGCCGACGTCGAATATCTGATGGTGCCGTCGCCGGCGATGGGCCGCGACATCCCGGTGGCCTTCCTGGCCGGCGGCCCGCACGCCGTGGTGCTGCTCGACGCCTACAACGCCGGCGAGGGCGTCAGCAACTGGGTGACCGCGGGCAACGCGATGAACACCCTCGCAGGCAAGGGCATCTCGGTGGTCGCCCCGGCCAGCGGTGCGTTCACCCTCTACACCAACTGGGAGGCCGACGGCACCCGGCAGTGGGAGACCTTCCTGTCCGACGAGCTGCCGAACTGGCTGGCCGCCAACAAGGGGCTGGCGCCCGGCGGCCACGCGATCGTCGGCGCGGCGCAGGGCGGCACCGGTGCGCTGATGGAGGCCACCTTCCACCCCGACCGCTATCGCTATGCCGGGTCGATGTCGGGCATCCTGACCCCTTCACGGACGTTCGAGAACGGTGCGATCACCGCAGGTATGAACGAGTTCGGCGGGGTGAACACCCAGGCCATGTGGGGGGCCGCCCAGCTGGGCCGGTGGAAGTGGCACGACCCCGACGTGCACGCCCAGCTGCTGGTGGACAACAACACCCGGCTGTGGATCTTCAGCCCCCAGACGCTGACCTGCAGCGACGTGCCGGCCATGATCGGCTACTGCGATCAGGCCCAGGGCAGCAACCGGACGTTCTACGCGCACTACCGTTCGCTGGGCGGGCGCAACGGTCACTTCGACTTCCCGGCCGGCGGAAACCACGACTGGGGCAACTGGTCGGCGCAGCTCGCGGCGATGGCGGGCGACGTCGCGGCGGCTATCAAATAGGTCACAACTGCGGGTGAACTGTTAACTTTCCGCAATCTTTCGGAGCTCTGGGACACGTAGGGGCAGCCGGTACCGTGGAGGCGTGCAGCGCTCGGACAGTGTGGTCAGAAGACACGCGCTGCTGCTCGTCGGCCTGGTCTCCCCGGTCGCGCTCCTGACGGTCGCGTGCAGCTCTGGTGAGGATCTGGTGACCACGGCCGCGCCGGCCGCCGAGCAGACCTATGGGGCTGTGCACGGCCAGGGGGTCCTGCTCGGAGACGCCGATCAGTCCACCAAGCTGAATGTCACGCCGACGCAGCGGGGATTCCTCGATGCGCTCACCGCCGCGGGGGTGCACCCCTCGAGTGAGCTGGAAGCATTGAGCATCGGGTCCCACGTCTGCCAGGCTCACGCGGCCGGTCAGAGCGATCAGGCAGTCTGGGACTACATCGCTCCCATGGTGCGCAGCGACGTCACCGACTCGGGGTCGTCGACCACGCCGGCGAAGGCCCCCGAGCGGCAGGTGACCGAGGCCACCGCCGATTACATCCGGATCGCTACCCAGCGGCTCTGTTAACAGGAAGACAACGCACCTTCCATGGCTCGAAACACCCGGACTACCGCCCGGCGTCGACGTCACCGCATTCTCGCCTTGATCGCCGCGGGTGCGATGGCCGTCGTCGTGGCGCTCGTCGTCGCCATCATCGTCATCGTCGTGCGGCGACCGGAATCGCCGCCCTCGGCTGTGCCGCCGACCGCGCTGCCGCCGACCAGCACGCCCGGTACCACCAAACCGCGCCCGGAGTTTCAGGACGCCAGCTGTCCGGACGTCCAGATGATCGCGATCCCCGGCACCTGGGAGTCGTCGCCGACGGATGATCCGCTGAACCCGGTCCAGTTCCCGCTGTCGTTGATCGGCAACGTGACCCGGCCGCTGGCCGCGCAGTTCGGCAGCGACCGGGTGCAGGTGTACACCGTGCCCTACACCGCGCAGTTCCGTAACCCGCTGTCCGCGGACAAGCAGATGTCCTACAACGACAGCCGCGCCGAGGGCACCCGGGCGGCGGTCAAGGCGATCACCGACATGAACGAGCGCTGCCCGCTGACCAGCTACGTGCTGGCCGGCTTCTCTCAGGGTGCGGTGATCGCCGGCGATATCGCCAGCGACATCGGCAACGGGCGCGGCCCGGTGGACGAGGATCTGGTCCTCGGTGTGACGCTGATCGCCGACGGTCGCCGCCAGGAGGGCGTCGGGCAGGACATCGGCCCCAATCCGCCCGGCGAGGGCGCCGAGATCACGTTGCACGAACTTCCCGCGCTCTCGGCGATGGGGCTGACCATGACCGGTGAGCGGCCGGGCGGATTCGGCGCGCTGAACAACCGCACCAACGAGATCTGCGGGGCAGGCGATCTGATCTGTGCGGCCCCCCAGCAGGCGTTCAACATCACCAACCTGCCGACCACGCTCGACGTGCTGGCCGGTGGCGCCGGGCAGCCGGTGCATGCGCTGTACAACACGCCGCAGTTCTGGAACCTCGACGGCCAAACGGCCACGCAGTGGACACTGAATTGGGCGCGTGACCTCATCGAGAACGCGCCGCACCCGAAACACGGATGACGTGGGAGCTTCGGCGACCGACGATTTGGCCGCCGCCGCGACTACGCCTAACATTAAGGAAAAAATAAGAGCTGCGAGTGTCAGCGGCACCCCGAGCCGACCGAGCCTCTAGGTCCCAGATGGGACCGGGCCGGCTCTGTACGATCTGTGAGGTTTGGGGCCCGCGACGCAGGGCGACCGGTGGCGCGATGTCATGCGCGGCCGCCGCAGGGCCCGACATAGATGTGTTTCTGACAGGAGATTGGTATGCCGTTCCACAACCCGTTCATCAAGAACGGCCTGATCACCTTCCCCGAGGGCGCCAGTGTGGTCAAGCACGTGGAGCGCTGGGCCAAGGTCCGGGGGGACAAGACCGCCTACCGTTTCCTGGATTTCTCGGTCGAACGCGACGGGGTTGCGCGCGAACTGACCTGGGCCGACTTCGGCACCCGTAACCGTGCGGTCGCCGCCCGGCTGCAGCAGGTGACCCAGCCCGGCGACCGGGTCGCCATCCTGTGCCCGCAGAACCTCGAATACCTGATCGCCTTCTTCGGCACGATGTACTCCGGCCGGATCGCCGTCCCGCTGTTCGACCCCTCCGAGCCCGGCCACGTGGGCCGCCTGCACGCCGTGCTGGACGACTGCGGGGCCTCGGCGATCCTCACCACCACCGACGCCGCCGAAGGGGTCCGCAAGTTCTTCCGCAGCCGCCCGGCCAAGGAACGTCCCCGCGTGATCGCCGTGGACGCGATCCCCGACGAGGTGGGGTCGACCTGGGAGATCTTCGACGCCGTCGACGAGAACACCATCGCCTACCTGCAGTACACCTCCGGGTCCACCCGGATCCCCAGCGGTGTGCAGATCACCCACCTGAACCTGGCCACCAACGTGGTGCAGGTGATCGAGGCGCTCGAGGGCGAGGAAGGCGACCGGGGCGTGTCCTGGTTGCCGTTCTTCCACGACATGGGTCTGGTCACCGCGCTGCTGCCGTCGTTGATCGGTCACTACTTCACGTTCATGACGCCGGCCGCGTTCGTGCGCAGGCCCGGCCGCTGGATCCGCGAGCTGGCCTACCGCGAGGGTGACACCGGCGGCACCATCTCGGTGGCGCCCAACTTCGCCTTCGATCACGCCGCCGCCCGCGGTGTGCCCAAGGACGACGAAGAGCCGCTGGATCTGTCCCACGTCAAGGCGATCCTCAACGGCAGCGAGCCGATCTCGGCCGCCACCGTGGCGCGCTTCAACGATGCGTTCCGGCCGTTCGGCTTCCAGCCCAAGGCCATCAAGCCGTCCTACGGCCTGGCCGAAGCCACCCTGTTCGTGTCGACCACTCCGGCGTCCGAAGAGCCCAAGATCGTCGCGGTCGATCGCGACGAGCTCAACAGCGGCCGGTTCGTGGTGGTTCCCGACGACTCGCCGAAGGCCGTCGCGCAGGCCTCTGCGGGCAAGATCGGCGTCGCCGAATGGGCGGTGATCGTCGACCATGAGGCGGCCTCGGAGCTTCCCGACGGGCAGATCGGCGAGATCTGGATCAGCGGGCAGAACATGGGCACCGGCTACTGGAACAAGCCTGACGAGACAGTCGCCACGTTCCAGAACACCCTCAAGTCGCGGACCAGCCCGTCGCATGCCGAGGGTGCGGCCGATGACGCGACGTGGGTGCGCACCGGCGACCTCGGCGCGTTCTACGACGGCGACCTGTACATCACCGGGCGAGTCAAGGACCTGGTGATCATCGACGGCCGTAACCACTACCCGCAGGACCTGGAGTATTCCGCTCAGGAAGCCACCAAGGCCGTGCGGACCGGCTTCGTCGCCGCCTTCTCGGTGCCGGCCAACCAGCTGCCCGACGAGGTGTTCGACAACGCCCACGCCGGGCTCAAGCGCGATGCCGACGACAGCTCCGAGCAGCTGGTCATCGTCGCCGAGCGCGCTCCGGGCTCGCACAAGATGGAGCTGGGTCCGATCTCCGACGATATCCGCGCCGCCATCGCGGTGCGGCACGGCGTGACGGTGCGCGACGTGCTGCTCACCCCGGCGGGCGCGATCCCTCGTACCTCCAGCGGCAAGATCGGCCGGCGGGCGTGCCGCGCGGCCTACCTGGACGGCACCCTGCGCAGCGGGAAGGTGGCCAATGCCTTCCCTGATGAAGCGGAATGACGACCGAAGGAAGTTCGCGGACGAAGGGGTGGCTGCCCCTTCGCACGAGGTGAGGCCTCATGTCTGAATCACACACGCCCGAAGCGCCCGATACTCCCGACGAGATCACGCTCGCCTCTTCGGCGGCGGAACTGGCCCCCGCCCGCACCGACATGACGGTGCCGGAGATGCGCGAATGGCTGCGCAACTGGGTGGCCAACGCAACCGGGCAGGCGCCCGATGCGATCGACGAGTCCACCCCGATGGTCGAACTGGGCCTTTCGTCGCGGGACGCGGTGGCGATGGCCAGCGACATCGAAGACCTCACCGGCGTCACGCTGACCGCGACGGTGGCCTTCCGGCATCCGACGATCGAGTCGCTGGCCACTGTGATCATCGAAGGCGAACCCGAGCTGGAGTTCGACGACGAGGGCGAGGACTGGTCGCGCGCGGCCGATGTCGAGGACATCGCGATCGTGGGTGTGGCGACCCGCTTCCCCGGTGACATGAACACCCCCGCGCAGATGTGGCAGGCGCTGCTGGAGGGCCGCGACGCGATCACCGACCTGCCCGAGGGTCGCTGGTCGGAGTTCCTGGCCGAACCCCGCATCGCCGAGCGGGTGGCCAAGGCCGCCACCCGCGGCGGATACCTGTCCGACATCAAGGGTTTCGACGCCGAGTTCTTCGCGCTGTCGAAGATGGAAGCCGACAACATCGACCCGCAGCAGCGGATGGCGCTGGAGCTCACCTGGGAAGCGCTGGAGAACGCCCGCATTCCCGCCTCCAGCCTGCGCGGCACCGACGTCGGCGTCTACATCGGAGCCTCCAACAACGACTACCAGTTCCTGGCGGTGGCCGATCCGACGACCGCCCACCCGTACGCGATCACCGGCACCACCAGTTCGATCATCGCCAACCGGGTGTCGTACTTCTACGACTTCCGTGGCCCGTCCATGGCGATCGACACCGCGTGCTCGAGCTCACTGGTCGCCGCCCACCAGGGCGTGCAGGCCCTGCGGTCCGGCGAGGCCGACGTGGCGGTGGTCGGCGGCGTCAACGCGATGATCACCCCGCTGGTGACGATCGGCTTCGACGAAGTCGGCGGGGTGCTCGCGCCCGACGGCCGGATCAAGTCGTTTTCCTCTGACGCCAACGGTTATTCGCGCTCGGAGGGCGGCGGCATGCTGGTGCTCAAGCGGCTGAGCGACGCCCGCCGCGACGGTGACGAGATCCTGGCCGTCATCGCGGGCAGCGCGATCAACCACGACGGCCGGTCCAACGGCATGCTCGCCCCCAACCCGGACGCGCAGGCCGAGGTGCTGCGCAAGGCCTACAAAGACGCCGGTATCAACCCGCGCAGCGTCGATTACATCGAGGCGCACGGCACCGGCACCATTCTGGGCGACCCGATGGAGGCCGACGCGCTGGGGCGC
>NZ_BEWG01000040.1:37511-72295 GCF_002723835.1 Mycobacterium sp. shizuoka-1
CCGGCCGATCAGCCCGCGCTGCTGGGTGCGGTGAAGTCCAACCTCGGGCACCTGGAGTCGGCCGCCGGCGCGGCCAGCCTGGCCAAGGTCGCGTTGTCGTTGAGCCACAACAAGGTTCCGCCGTCGATCAACTACGCCGGGCCCAACCCGTACATCGACTTCGACGCCATCCGGCTGCGGGTGGTCGACACGGTCACCGACTGGCCGCGCTACAGCGGCCACGCGATCGCCGGCGTCTCCGGGTTCGGTTTCGGTGGCGCCAACGCCCACGTGGTGGTTCGCGAGGTGCTGCCGGCGGATCTGGTTGCGCCGCAGGAAGAATCCACTCCGGCCGAAGACAAGGCCGTCTCTGACGCCAATGCCGTCTACGTCGGCGGGGTCCGGATGGACGAGTATGGCGAGTTCGTCGACGAAGCCGAGGACGAGTACCCCGCGGCCGCGAATGCATTCGCCGAGGACGACGAGCCCGAACTGCCCGGCCTGACCGAAGAGGCGCTGGAACTCATCGAGGCGGCGCGCGCCGAGATGGAGTCGTCAGAGCAGCCGGTTGCTGTTGTCCCGCTGGCGGTTTCGGGATTCCTGACCTCGCGAAAGCGCGCCACCGCGGCCGAGTTGGCCGACTGGATCGACAGCCCGGAGGGCCGCGCCACCTCGCTGGAGGCCATCGGCCGCTCGCTGTCGCGGCGCAACCACGGCCGCTCGCGCGCCGTGGTGATGGCCCACGACCATGACGAGGCGGTCAAGGGTCTGCGTGCGATCGCCGACGGCAAGCAGAGCCCGCTGGTGTACAGCGCCGACGGTCCGGTGACCAACGGACCGGTCTGGGTGCTGGCCGGGTTCGGTGCCCAACACCGCAAGATGGGCAAGAGCCTTTACCTGCGCGACCCGGTCTTCGCCGAGTGGATCAACAAGGTCGACGCGCACATCCAGGACGAGCGCGGCTATTCGATCGTCGAGCTGATCCTCGACGACGCGATCGACTACACGAACGAGACCTGCGAATACCCCATCGAAGTGGTCCAGACGGTGATCTTCGCCCTCCAGATCGCGTTGGGTGAACTGCTCAAACACCACGGCGCCAAACCCGGTGCGGTGGTGGGACAGTCGCTCGGTGAGGCGGCCGCCGCCTACTTCGCCGGCGGGCTGTCGCTGGCCGATGCGACCCGGGCCATCTGCTCGCGCGCGCACCTCATGGGTGAGGGCGAGGCGATGCTGTTCGGGGACTACATCCGGCTGATGGCGCTGGTCGAGTACTCCGCCGAGGAGATCAAGACCGTGTTCTCCGATTTCCCGGATCTGGAGGTGTGCGTCTACGCCGCGCCCACCCAGACCGTGATCGGTGGACCGCCCGCGCAGATCGACGCGATCGTCGCGCGCGCCGAGTCCGAAGGCAAGTTCGCCCGCAAGCTGCAGACCAAGGGCGCCAGCCACACTCAGCAGATGGATCCGCTGCTGGGCGAGCTGGCCGCCGAGCTGCAGGGCATCGAGCCGCATCCGCTGCGCACCGGTTACTTCTCCACCGTGCACGAGGGCAGCTACATCCGCCCGGGCGGCGAGCCGATCCACGACGTGGAGTACTGGAAGAAGGGGCTGCGCCACAGCGTCTACTTCACCCACGGCATCCGCAACGCCGTCGACAACGGGCACACCACGTTCCTGGAGCTTGCGCCGAATCCGGTGGCGCTCATGCAGGTCGGTCTGACGACCGCCGCCGCCGGGCTGCACGACGGCCAGCTGATCGCCACCCTGGCGCGCAAGCAGGACGAAGTCGAGTCGATGGTCGCGGCGATGGCGCAGCTCTACGTCTACGGCCACGACCTGGATTTCCGGACCCTCTTCGAGGCGGGGGAGTACGCCGACATCCCGCCGACCCGGTTCAAGCGCAAGCCGCACTGGCTGGACGCGCAGTTCACCGGTGACAGCTCGGTGATGATGCCCGGCAACCATGTGGCCACCCCCGACGGCCGGCATGTGTGGGAGTACTCGCCGAAGGGCCAGACCGACTTGGCCGCGCTGGTGAAATCGGCGGCGGGACAGGTTCTTCCGGATGCCAAGCTGACGGCGTCCGAGCAGCGCGCGGTACCTGGGGACGGAGCCCGCCTGGTCACCACGCTGACCCGCCATCCGGGTGGCGCCTCGGTGCAGGTGCACGCGCGGATTGATGAGTCCTTCACGTTGGTCTATGACGCCGTGGTCACCCGCGGCGGCGCGGTCTCGGCTCTGCCGTCCGCGGTCGCCACCGGTGTCGCGGTCGCCACGCCGGCCGCCGAGGTCCCGGCCGACGAGCCCGATGATGACGCAGAAATCCTGCAGGACAACTTGACGGCGGGGGCCGGCCTGGCGGCCGGGTTCGCCAAGTGGTCGCCGGACACCGGTGAGACGGTGCACGACCGGCTGGCGGCGATCGTGGGCGGAGCCATGGGCTACGAGCCCGAGGACCTGCCGTGGGAGGTCCCGCTGATCGAGTTGGGCCTGGATTCGCTGATGGCGGTTCGGATCAAGAACCGCGTCGAGTACGACTTCGACCTGCCGCCTATCCAGCTGACCGCCGTGCGCGACGCCAACCTGTATGCCGTCGAGAAGCTCATCGAGTACGCGATCGAGCACCGCGACGAGGTCGAGGACCTGGCCGAGGCGCAAAAGGGCAAGACGGCCGAGGAGATCGCCGCCGAGCAGGCCGAGCTGATGGGCGGGGCGAGCACGGTCGCCGAACTCGAGGCCAAGCTGGCCGAGGCGGGTCATCCGATCGTGGCAGAGCCGGAGAGCATCCCGGCGCCGCCCACCAATCCGGTCGGCCCGGATATTCCTGCGCCGCCGACAGATCCAGCCGGCCCGGCCAAGTCCGCTGCTGCCGCAGCTCCGGCCAAATCTGCTGCTGCCGCAGCGGCTGCCAAGGTGCTGACCCAGGAGGCCGTCACCGAAGCGCTCGGCGCCGACGTGCCGCCGCGCGACGCCGCCGAACGCGTGACGTTCGCGACGTGGGCGATCGTCACCGGCAAGTCGCCGGGCGGCATCTTCAACGAGCTGCCCGCCATCGACGACGAAACCGCGACCAAGCTGTCCGAGCGGCTGACCGAGCGCGCCGAAGGCGCGATCAGCGTCGACGATGTGAAGTCGGCCAAGACGATCGAGGCGCTGGCCACGATCGTGCGGGCTCAGCTCGAAGACGGGGTGGTCGACGGCTTCGTGCGCACTTTGCGGGCCGCGAAAGAGGGCACGACGCACGTTCCGGTGTTCGTCTTCCATCCCGCGGGTGGCTCGACGGTGGTCTACGAGCCGCTGCTCAAACGGCTTCCGGCCGACACCCCGGTCTACGGGTTGGAGCGGGTCGAGGGCTCGATCGAGGAGCGCGCCGCCGAGTACGTGCCCAAGCTGATGGAGTTGGGCGGCAAGGGCCCCTACATCCTCACCGGCTGGTCGCTGGGCGGGGCCCTGGCCTATGCCTGTGCGGTCGGGCTCAAGCGCAATGGTTGCGATGTCCGCTTCGTCGGGCTGATCGACACCGTGCGGGCCGGCGAAGAGGTTCCGCAGACCAAGGAGGAGATCCGCGCCCGCTGGGACCGCTACGCGCTGTTCGCCTCGCGCACCTTCAACGTCGAGATCCCCGAGATCCCGTATGAGCAGCTCGAACAACTCGACGACGAGGGTCAGGTCCGGTTCGTGCTGGACGCCGTCAAAGAGGCCGGGGTGGACATCCCCGGCGGCATCATCGAGCACCAGCGCACGTCGTATCTGGACAATCGCGCGTTGGACACCGCGAACATCGAGCCCTACGACGGTCACGTCACGCTCTACATGGCCGACCGCTATCACGACGACGCGATCATGTTCGAGCCGCGCTACGCCGTCCGCAAGCCCGACGGCGGGTGGGGCGAGTTCGTCGCCGATCTGGAAGTGGTGCCGATCGGGGGGGAGCACATCCAGGCGATCGACGAGCCCTACATCGCGAAGGTCGGTGCGCATATGAGCGAGGCGATCAACCGTATCGACGCCGAGGAGAACGAGGCCAAGTGAGCACAGAGAGCTCTTCCGCCCACCACCCGGTCACCACCGCGGAGAAGCTCGCCGAGCTCCGCGAAAAGCTGGAGCTGGCCAAGGAACCGGGCGGGCCTGCGGTCGCCGCCAAGCGTGACAAGCGCGGCATCCCCAGCCCCCGGGCGCGCATTCACGCGCTGCTGGATCCGGGCAGTTTTCTCGAGATCGGTGCACTGGCGCGCACGCCGGGTGATCCCAACGCGCTGTACGGCGACGGTGTGGTCACCGGGCACGGCACCATCAACGGGCGTCCGGTCGGCGTGTTCAGCCACGACTACACCGTCTTCGGTGGGTCGGTGGGAGAGATGTTCGGCCGCAAGGTGTCCCGGCTGATGGAATGGGTGGCCATGGTCGGCTGCCCGATCATCGGCATCAACGACTCCGGTGGTGCCCGCATTCAGGACCTGGCCACCTCGCTGGCCTGGTACGCCGAGTTGGGGCGCAGGCACGAGCTGTTGAGCGGTCTGGTGCCGCAGATCTCGATCATTCTGGGTAAGTGCGCCGGTGGTGCGGTGTACTCCCCGATCCAGACCGATCTCATCGTGGCGGTGCGCGATCAGGGCTACATGTTCGTCACCGGCCCGGATGTCATCAAGGACGTCACCGGTGAAGAGGTCACCCTCGACGAACTCGGCGGCGCCGACGCCCAAGCCAAGTACGGCAACGTCCACCAGGTCGTCGACTCCGAGAAGGCCGCTTTCCAGTACGTCCGCGACTACCTGGAGTTCCTGCCCGCCAACACCTTTGACGACCCGCCGATCATCAACCCGGGCCTGGAGCCCGAGATCACCCCGCACGACCTGGAACTCGACAGCATCGTCCCGGACGCCGACAACATGGCCTACGACATGCACGAGATCCTGCTGCGGATCTTCGACGACGGCGACTTCCTGGACGTCGCGGCCCAAGGTGGCCAGGCCATCATCACCGGCTTCGCCCGGGTCGACGGCCGTCCGGTCGGGGTGATCGCCAACCAGCCGATGCACATGTCGGGCGCCATCGACAACGAGGCTTCCGACAAGGCCGCCCGGTTCGTGCGGTTCTGCGACTCGTTCAACGTTCCGCTGGTGTTCGTCGTCGACACCCCGGGCTTCCTGCCGGGTGTGGAGCAGGAGAAGAACGGCATCATCAAGCGGGGTGGCCGCTTCCTCTACGCCGTGGTCGAGGCCGACGTGCCGAAGGTGACCATCACGATCCGCAAGTCCTACGGCGGCGCATACGCGGTGATGGGCTCCAAGCAGCTCACCGCGGACTTCAACTTCCTGTGGCCGACCGCCCGGATCGCGGTGATCGGGGCCGAGGGCGCCGCGCAGCTGATCGTCAAGCGGTTCCCCGACCCCAGTGCGCCCGAGGTGCAGGAGATCCGACGCCAGTTCATCGAGGGCTACAACCGCGACATGGCCACCCCGTATGTGGCCGCCGAGCGGGGCTACGTCGATGCGGTGATCGAGCCGCACGAGACCCGGCTCAAGCTGCGCGGCGCGATGCGGCTGCTGCGGGACAAGCAGATTCAGCGAGTGCAGCGCAAGCACGGCCTGATCCCGATCTAGGCCCGCCGGCGGTTATCCCCAGCAGTTACTCACACCTGTGTAATTCGCTGATGCGCACCGCCGCGCTTTGTCAAAGTTGACGAAACGCGGGCCGTCCGCGGGTGCGCGGAACTACCGTGGGGCGGTGACTACCGAGGCCGCCGCGCCGCTCGCATCCACCGGCCGCGACGGCCGCCACCTCTACACCTGCCCGCTCTGTGAGGCCATGTGCGGCTTGGAGATTCAGGTACGTGACGGTCGTGTCGCCGGCATCCGGGGAAACCCCGACGACGTCTGGAGCCGTGGCCACCTGTGCCCCAAGGGCGCTTCGCTGGGCGCCGTCCACGAAGACCCCGACCGGGTCCGCGCCCCGATGATCAAGGTCGACGGGCAGTGGCAGGAGGTCAGCTGGGACGCGGCGTTCCGGCGCTGCACCGAACTGCTGGCGCCGGTGATCGCCGAGCACGGGATCGGCGCGGTCACCTGCTACACCGGCAACCCGCTGGCGCACTCGTTCTCGCTGGGCCGCTACACCGGCGTGCTGCTGGGCATGTCCGGCATCCCGGTCAGCTACTCGCCGGGCACCGTCGACCAGTGGCCCAAGAACCTCTCGTCGCACCTGATGTACGGCAACTGGTGGGGATTCGGAGTTCCCGACATCGAGCGCACCGACCTGCTGGTGGTGATGGGCGCCAACCCCGCCGCGTCGCAGGGCTCGCTGCTGGCCGCACCGGACGTGATGGGCATCCTCGGGCGGATCGACACCGTGATCGTCGTCGACCCGGTGCGCACCGCGACCGCGGCCAAGGCCGACGAATGGCTGCCGATCACCCCGGGCACCGACGCCGCACTGCTGCTGGCGGTGGTGCACACCTTGTTCGACGAGAACCTGGTGAACCTCGGCCGGCTGGCCGAGCACGTCGACGGCGTCGAGACGCTGCGTGCGCTGGCCCGCGACTGGTCGCCCGAGCGGGTCGCCCCGGTGACGGGTATCGACGCCGAGCGCATCAAGCAGCTCGCCCGCCAACTCGCCGGCACCGAGAAGGCCGTGGTGTACGGGCGAATCGGCTTGTGCAACCAGGAGTTCGGCAGCCTGGCCAGCTGGCTGGTCGACGTCGTCAACATCCTCACCGGGCACTTCGACACCCCGGGCGGCGCGATGTTCCCCCGCCCGGCGGTGTGGACGGTCACCGCCCAGCCGCAGCCCGGGTTGGAGGGCGGTCTGCCCGAGTTCGGCCGCTGGCACACTCGGGTCCGCGGCGCCAAGGAGGTGCTCGGCCAGGTGCCGGTGTCCTGTCTGGCCGAGGAGATCGAGACACCCGGCCCGGGTCAGATCAGGGCGCTGATCACGGTGGCGGGCAATCCGGTGTTGTCCACGCCACAGGGCCACCGGCTCGACGAGTTGCTGCCCGGACTCGACGCGATGATCGCGGTCGACCTGTGGCTCAACGAAACCACCCGGCACGCCGACGTCATCCTGCCCGGACTCTCGCCACTGGAGCAGCCGCACCACGACGATCTGATCCTGGCGTTCGCGATCCGCAGCATCGCGAACTACTCGGCGCCGGTGTTCGTCCCGGAGGATCCCGACCGGCCGGAGGAATGGGAGATCCTGGTCCGGCTCACCGGCCTGTGCGCGGGCACGCCTGCCGAGGACGTCGACGTCGCCGCCATCGACGACGGGTTCTTCGACTACCTGTGCTTCACCCAGGGACTCGACGGCGCGGAGATCCGGGGCCACTACAGCAGCGGCGGACCGGAACGCATCCTGGATCTGACGTTGCGCACCGGGCCGTTCGGCGACCGCTACGGCGAAAACCCCGACGGGCTGACCCTGGAGAAGTTGAAGCAGCAGCCCAACGGAGTCGACTTCGGCCCGATGGTGGCCCAGGTGCCGGAGATCCTCGGTACCACCGACAAGAAGATCCGGCTGACCCCGCAGTACCTGCTCGACGACGTTCCGCGACTGGCCCGCCGGCTGGAGCGCGAACCCGACGAGCTGGTCCTGGTCAGCCGCCGCCACTTGCGGTCCAACAACTCGTGGCTGCACAACGTGTCGGCGTTGATGAAGGGCCGCGACCGGTGCACGCTGCTCATGCATCCCGACGACGCGGTGCGCCGCGGGGTGTCCGGCGGCGACACCGTCACGGTGCGGTCGTCCGCGGGCCACATCGAGGTGCCGGTGGAGCTGACCGACGCGATCAAACCCGGTGTGGTGTCCATGCCGCACGGCTGGGGCCACGGCAAGCCCGGCACCCGGATGTCGGTGGCCAACGGCTCGCCCGGGGTCAACACCAATATCCTGTCCCCGCCGACGTTTCTCGACGAGCCGTCGGGCAACGGCGCGCTCAACGGGATACCGGTGACCGTAGCCCCGACATCAGGAGGTCCACGATGAGCAGCAATACCGACATCGACGCGGTCCGCACGGCGGGCGCCGCCATCGGCGAAGCCATCAGTATTTTCATGCTGAATCCGGACACCTTCGCCAAGAGCCGGGCCGCGGGCTATCCGGATCCGTTCGCGGCTTACTTCGCCGGCCGCGGCGGGGTGCTGGGCGACGCCACGGGCACCACCGTCAACGCGGTGTTCGCGGTCTTCGAACCGAATCTTGCGAAGACGTGCTGGGAGACCGGCGTCGCGGTGCACGATGCATCCACCAGCTGCCGGCTGTACTGGGACCAGCTCGCCGAGTTCGGGCGCACGTACCTGGCCGGCGCCGAGGGGCTGGACCGCATCGCCGCGCTGGGCGAGAAGGTCATCGCCGAAGCCCCCGAACCGGGTCTGCCGCTGTATGCCGGCTGGCGGGCCATGCCGCTGGCCGACGACGCGCCCGCGCGGGCGCTGCAGGTGATGTTCGTGCTGCGCGAGTTGCGCGCCGCGGTGCACTTCAACGCCCTGACCATCTCGGACCTGAGCCCGGTCGAGGCGCACATCCTCAACCACGGCACGGACTATGCCGCCTTCATGGGCTGGCAGCCGCCGTTCGTCGACGTCGCGGACAAGAAAGCCCTGTACGGCGAGGTCGAAGACATCACCAACCGGCGGATGGCGCAACTCATCGGCGCGGCGCTGACGACGGCGGAGGCCGACGAACTGGCCCGGCTCACCGTGGCCGCGCTGGCCGCCCTGAAGGCGAGCGCACCCCCGCCGGTAGGTGCCTGATTACGATTCCCTGGTGTTCTGGGAACGACTGCCGCTGATCGGCGAGCCGCTGCGGGCCACCCGGCTGCAGGCCTCCCGAGCCGGTGTGGCAGCGCTGACCAGGATCGCCGAACTGGTCATCGAGCAGATCGACCTGACGGCACTGGTTCGGGAACGCGTCGACATCGACGCAATCGTGGCCGGCGTCGACATCGACGCGATCATCGCGCGGATCGACCTGATCGGGCTGGCCGACGAAGTCATCGACGGCGTCGATCTGCCTGCGATCATCCGCGAGTCCACCGGGACGGTCACCGCCGAGGTGATGACGGATGTGCGCACCCAGACCGCCCGGGCCGACGACATGGTGGCCGGGTTCGTCGACCGGATGCTGGGCCGCGGGCCGACCGCCCAGGATCCGCAGTGACCAATGCCGGCATCGTGTCGCGGGGCCTGGCCGCGCTCGTCGACATGCTGGTCGTCCTCGTCACGATGGGTGCGCTCTATCTGGGCCTGGCGTTGACCGCACTGATCGTCAACCCGGCGGCGTTCCGCTTTCCCGCGCTCAACCTGATCTTCTCCACCACGATGACCCTGGCGGTGTCGGTGCTGTACCTGGCCGCGTGCTGGACGCTGTCCGGGCGGACGGTCGGCGCGGTTTTGCTGGGAGTGCGGGTGGCCGACCGGCGCGGCAAGCCGTTGCGGATGGCGGTGGCGGCGCTGCGGGCGGTGGCCTGTGTGCTGTTCCCGGTCGGGCTGGTGTGGGTGGCCGTCGACCGGGATCGCCGGTCGGTGCAGGACATCGTGCTGGGCAGCCGAGTGGTTTACGACCGGCCGGCCGCTTAAGATGCCCCAATGCCGTTAGCTGACGGCCAGGTTGTTGCTGGTTACACCATCCTGCGGACGCTGGGGGCCGGAGGTATGGGTGAGGTTTACCTCGTCGCGCATCCCCGGCTGCCCCGCCAGGACGCGCTCAAGGTACTCGGATCGTCGGTCAGCTCGGACGAGGAGTACCGGCAGCGCTTCATCCTCGAGGCCGACATGGTGGCCACGTTGTCGAACCCGCACATCGTGACGATTTACGACCGCGGTGAGTTCGAGGACAAGCTGTGGATCGCGATGGAGTACGTCGACGGCACCGACGCCTCCCGTCTGCTCGCCGATCGTTATCCCTACGGCATGCCGCCCGACGAGGTCGTGCGCATCATCACCGGGATCGCCGAGGCGCTCGACTATGCGCACGGCCACGGACTGCTACACCGCGACGTCAAGCCGGCGAACATCCTGCTAGGGGTGCCCGGCAGCGGCGACCAGCGAGTCATGCTGGCCGACTTCGGCATCGCCCGCTGGATGGGCCAGGCGAGCCAGCTCACCGGCACGAACATGACGGTCGGCACGGTCGCCTACTCCGCGCCGGAGCAGCTCAAGGGTGAGGACATCGACGGGCACGCCGACCAGTACGCACTGGCCGCGACCGCCTATCACCTGCTGACCGGTATGCCGCCGTTCACCCATACCAATCCGGCGATCGTGATCAGCCAGTGCCTCAGTTCCGAGCCACCGGCGATCGGCGCCAAGCGACCCGAATTGGCTTGTCTGAGTCCGGTTTTCGCCAAAGCGCTGGCCAAGGATCCCGGCTGGCGCTACAAGCGGTGCGTCGACTTCGCCCGCGCGTTGGAGCGAGGCCTGGGCACCGCCGCCGAGGAACACCACGCCACGGATGTGACCAGCCAAGCGCTCCCGGCGGTCGCCGGTCGGGCCGCGAAGCGTGCCCGCCATGCCAAGCCGGAGCAGAACCGGTCGCGCCGCCGGCTGCTGATCCCGGCGATCCTGGGCGTGGCGATCGTGGTCGCCGGTGCGGCAGCGGGCCTTTCGCTGATGTTCGGCCATCGCGATGTGAACACCACCGCGACCACCCAGGCCCCGCGGACGGCCGCGCCGCCGCCCGCGGTCTCCGGACGGATGGACCTGCCGGTCGTCGTGATCGGCGCGAACTGCGCGGTGATGGGTGCCGCCGCGGTCAGCGAGAAGGGCGCGCCGGCCTACTGTGCGCACGCCACCCCGGGTGGCGCGGCCACCGTGTGGTCGCTGCAGCCGGAGAAGCTGCTCAGCACCGGTTCGGGCTGACCGCGCCGCAGGGCAGTGGTTACAGCGGGATCCACTGGCCCAGGAACCAGAATCCCCAGCCCGCCCCGTTGCCGGCCGGCATCGGCTGCACCGACTGACCGTTCCAGTTGAACGGCTGATGGTCCTGGCGCCCCTGGTCGATACCGCGCTGCTGCCAGTTGACCGGCCCGTTGTTGGGGCCGTTGTTCGGCCCATTGTTCGGCCCATTGTCGGGACCGTTTCCTGGCCCGTTGTTCGGGCCGTTGTTGCACCAGCCGTTGTTCGGGCCGCCGCACGGCTGGCCGGGGTCGGCGTTCGCGGTACCGATTCCCAGGCCGAATATTCCGGCGGCGCCGATGCCGGCGGTTGCGGTGGTGGCGAACACCAGACGTTTGAGGTTCATCGTCATCTCCGTTTTGTTGCGCGGTTGTTCTTACATCGAAGACGCTATGGAGCCCGCATTGGTGCGAGCTGTGACGCGGATCAGCGCGGCCTGGGTGAGTGATAACGTATCGAAAACAGCTGTATATCAGTGACTTTGCTGATCCTCAGCGGGCCCGGAGGGTATTGACAGCGGACCGTACGACGGCCGGCGTTGTGGCGCAGCGGCTTTCCGCGCGTCAATAACTGACCATGATGTGCGTGAACACTCGCAATGGCATGCTGCTGGCCTCGATGTCCGCGCTGGTGGTACTGGCTGCGGTGGCGTGCGGCTCCACCGGTGCCGCCGGGCCGACCACCGTCACCGTCACCTCGACGCCGGCCACGGCGACCAGCCAGGTCGCCCATCATGAGCAGTCACAACGCACGATCGTCGAGACCCAGGCGCCACAGACGGTCGTCCAGACTCAAGATCCGCAGACGGTCACCAATACCGAAACGGCAACGCAGACCGAAACATCCGTTGCGACCTCGGTGCAGACGTCAACGCAGACGGTCACGGTGGCGCCGTCCCATCAGTTCGGCGGCGGATTCGGCAATCACTAGACCCAACCGCTAGGTGCGCTCCTTGGGCAAGGTCTCACCGCGGAAGAAGGCCGGCGCCTTGAGGTTCCAGACGATCATCAACACAACTCCGAAGGCCAGGCTGAGCACGCCGACGACGAATGCGGTACCGATGCCCAGGATCGAACCTTCCGAACCGCTGTCCGGGCTGGCCATCAGGTACGCCTCGACGATGCCCACCGGGATCAGGATCGCAGCGCCGATACCGGGCAGAATCACCTGCCCCATCGCGGTACGCCATGACCGAAAAGCGGTGCGCCAGAAGTACACCACCGACGAAATCGCCACCACCACGTAGTAGGTCATGATCGCGATCCCGACACTGTAGACCGAATCGGCGACCACGCTGTCGCTGATCACGTCGAGCGCGCAATAGATCACCAGGCTGGTCAGGCCGATCACCCAGGTGGCGTACTTGGGGGTCGAGCTCGCCTCGCTCACCGATGCGAACCGATCCGGGATCGCCTTGTAGGTGGCCATCGACAACAGCCCGCGGGCGGTGGGCATCACGGTGGACATCGTCGCCGAGAACGCAGACAGTCCCACCACCAGCGCCGCGATCATCGCGCCGCGCTCGCCGATCGACTGGGTGGCCAGTGTGGTGAACACGTCGTCGACGTTGGCTTCGTTCGTCAGACTCGTCGGGCTGTCGGGATCGATGCCCGCGAACGCCAGTGCCGCGACGCTGAAGATCACGTAGGTGGCGACGGTGATCAGAATCGCGGTCACGCCGCTTCGTCCCGCTTGCGCCGACGTTCCGGACGTCTCCTCGGACATGGCCAGCGATGCGTCGAAGCCCCAGAAGATGAAGATCGCCACCAGGAATCCCCCGAGCAGCCCGCTGAAGTCCTTGATGGCGAACGGGTTGAACCATTCCCACGAGAACGACTCGGCGGTCGGACTGTGCTGGCCGCGGACGATGGCGACCACCATGATGATCGCGAACAGCAGCAGGCCGCCGTACTGGACGATCGTGAGGATCAGCGTCGTGCGGGAGGACTCTTCGGCACCGCGGGCGACCAACCAGGTCGTCAGCAGGATGAAGGCGGTGGCCACCGGAATGTCGAACCACACCGGGGACTCATCCATCCCCAGCCACACCGCGGTGGCGTTGGTCAGGATGCCGGCCGCGCCGACACCGGCCAGGATGGAGGACAGCACGAGCGCGAAGCCCCCCATCCAGCCGACGTGCGGCGTGATCGCCTTGGAACCCCACGTGAACACCGTCCCGGCGTCGGGGGCGGCGTCGGTGAGGTGCTTGTAGGCCAGCGCGACGAAATACATCGGGATGACCGCGAGGATGAAGACGATCGGCAACTGGTAGCCGGATTCCTCGGCACCGTGGCCGAGCGCCCCGGTCAGCGAGTAGGCGGGCGCGGTGGCCGCCAGACCGATCGCGACCGCCCCGACGAGGGACACCGACCCTTTCTTGAGCCCCTTCGACCTCAGGCCGTGCATCAGGGGGTCGATGGTCACCGCGTCGTCAGCCATCAGCGGATTGTGCCATCGGCCCGGGCGGCGTGTGCCGCGATCCGGGCCACCGCCTGGTCAGTGCCGTGCGGCCCCGGCGGCGGCCGACTTACGGGAGTGCCCGACACCGGCCCGCACCGTGGTGGGACTGTGCTGCGGCGCAGCAGCTTTGGTGGCCTTCGGTTTCGTCGGTTTCGAGTCCGGCCGGTTCGATCGTGCGCCGGGGAATGCCGCGCCGCCCGACGTCGGTGCGGCGGCTTTTCGGCCGGCGGCCGGCGCCGCTTGCGCGCGCAGACCGGACACCCAGCTCTTCACGGCGGCCGCGACGGACAACACCGCCCCGATGGGGGCGCCGACAATGGCGCCGACGATGGCGATCACGGGGACGATCGGCATGAGTGCCGGTCCGATCACCGGAATCCGCCCGATCACGTTGAGAGCCACAACGCCGCTCACGAAGAACCCGGCGACCACACCGGCGCCGAGGCCGGCGAACACCGGTGTCAACGGGTTGCCGACGTTGACGCCGTTGGCCGATGCCGCGGCGGTGGGCTGGCCCGGGCTGGGGGCGGGCTCCAGCACCGTGGGTGAGACGGCCAGGTGCACGGCCTCGGTGGAGACCCGGGGCACCAAGGGTGCTGCGGGCTGCTGCGACGGCACGAGCGTGGTGGTGGCCACCACGACGGCACAGGCCGCCGCGGCCACGGCGCCGGCCACCGGCCGGCCGATGATGTGGTCCATGATTCCCCCCGGTGAAGTTGCTGCTGCTTTCACGCTGACAGCAATCACGCGCAGGGACCTCAGTATTGGGCTACTGCAGTCCAGTCGGGCTACGGCTTGATTCTGATCGGCCCAGGCTTCCACAAACCGCTGCGAGTGGCCGTGCCCAGTTCGATCTGCGCGGGCTGGGCGTCGACGACCGTCTCGAACTGGCGCAGTGAACCCCAGTCGCGGCCCCAGTCATGCGACAGGTAGGTCGCCATCACATGGGCACGCAACAACAGGTCGGTGATCCCGAGCAGACCGCCGTTGCGGCCGTCCTCCCAGGTGTCGGTGTCCTGCTTCTTGGCCGTGTAGTCCGGGGTGATCCGGAACTTGGGCACCTCGGTGACACCGTTGGCGTGCAGCATCGGCTGCTGGCACGGGAAGGCCAGGCCCACCGCCCAGTCCATCAGCACCGGCTGGGTGCTGCCGACGAACTCCTGGACCGACCGCAGTTCGGGCACCCGGGGCGGGGTCACCGCCAGCCAGTCGCCCGGCGTCAGCGACCGGTCGGCGGCCACGATCCGCACCGTGGTGGCGTCAGCGGGGATCTCCGAGCGGGCGAAACGCAGGTTGCGCCACGACGGGGCCGGGCCGAGGTCGTAGGGGCTCACCCGGCCGGCGGGCACCGGTGCTCCGTCGGGGCCGGGCTTGCCGTACTCCAGCTCTACGGTCTGGCCGTCGGTGTAGCCGTTGAGCACGCTGCGCCCGGCGATGGTGCCCGCGGCGGTGACGACGACCAGGGGGTGGCCGGCGTCGTCGGGCGGCAGCTGGTACCACGCCGAGTTCAGCGTGGCGTCCTGCTGCGGGCCGACGACATAGCTACCCGCCAGCGCCACCCGCGCCGGGTCCAGCCCGTAGGGCAGCGGCACGGTCGACCCGTTGATGCCCGGGGTGTCGAGCTTGACCGGCTGGTCCCAGTCGTAATCGGTGCCCGGTTGCGGATTGGTCATCCGAATCGCTTCGGCGACAATGTGTTCCGGCACCCCGTTGGGGGTGAACCCGACGGGGGCGGCCCCGCCCAGCGGTCCGAGCGGGCCGTAATCCCCGGGCAGCGGGGTCAGGAAGCCGGCGTTGGCGTCCGGCTCGACCAGCACGTCGTCGGCCAGCCCGCAGCCGCCGGAGAACGAGCGCAGATTGGCCCAGGCGTTGGAATAGGTCGGGTATTGGCGCACCACACCGGCGGCCATCGAGCCGACGAACACGAGCACCATGAAGCCGGCGGCCAGCGGAATCGGCGCGGCGGTGACGGCCCGCGCCAGCCGGCCTTCGCCGTGGTCGCGGGAGTTGAAGTGCAGCCACACCGTGTAGACCGCCGACAGCGCGAACAGGGCGAAGAAGAGTGTGCTGACCGTGATTCCGGCGATCCGCGGCATCGCGTTGTTGAACGGGACCCCGTAGCTCGACACGTACCACCACCCGTTGGTGGTCGCGAAACACAGCGCGAGCAGGAAGAACACCGCCGTCACGACCGTCATCCGGTTGCGCGACCAGCGCAGCACCGCAGGCGATGCCAGCACGGTGGCCAGCGCCGCCATCGCCGCACCTACCGCAGCGAACAGTCCGAAGTGGTGCACCCACTTGGTGGGGGTGAACATCAGGAAGAACATCGTCGCGAAGATGACACCCATCAGCCGCCAGGCCGGCCCGCGGGCCACGCCGGGAACTCGCCTGCGGCGCAACATGATGAACATCGAGACGAACAGCGACAGCGCGGTGACGAGGAAGCCGAACCTGCGCGACAGCGAGCCGTCCACCGTCGGCAGGATCAGGTAGTAGTAGCGCAGGTTCTCGGTGTACCAGGCCTGGCTGGGCCCGATGTCGGTGCGAATCCTGGTCGCTTCCAACACCGTTGCCAGGGTCTGGTCGGCGAACACGACGGTCAGGATGATGGTGCCGGCCGCCAACAGGGGCAGCACCAGCGGCCAGGTGCCCACCACGGCGCGCCGGCGCACCAGGATTCGCAGGATCGGGCGGCCGCCGGCGATCAGCGCGGCAACCGCGATCAGACCGGTCGGCTGGATGCCGAGCGTGAACGCGGCGCTGATGATGGCGAGCGCGGCCGGGGTCAGCCGGCCCGAGATGATGGCCCGCTCGATCAGGACGTAGGTGATCAGCGCGCCTGTGGCGATCTGCCCTTCGGGGCGCAGCCCGTTGTTGAACGGCATCCAGGCCGCCATCAGCACCAGCCCGGCCGCCCACAGCGCGGGCCTGCTGGCGATCACGGCCGGTCCGAGTCGGGGCAGCACCTCGCGCGACAGCAGCAGCCAGCAGACCAGCGCGCAGATCAAGTCCGGCAACCGCATCCAGATGCTGGCGTCGCTGACGTGGGTCATCAGCGCCAGCACGTTGTAGAACCAGCCGAACGGGTCTTCGGGGCTGCCGAACCAGCGGAAGTAGTTCGACATATAGCCCGCGTGGTCGGCGACCCGGGCCATCTGCAGGATGTAGCCGTCGTCGGAGGAGTTGGCGCCCATCACGTGCCACACCAGGAAGCCGGCCACCACCGTCACGTCGACGGCGGTGAACGTGCGCCAGCGCTGCGGAATCCAGGAGTGCATGCGGCGACCGTCGAGGCGGTCCAGCCGCCACAGCGCGATCAGCGCGATCACCGTGGCGGTCATGGCCAGCAGCATCGCGGCCAGCTTCACCACCGTCGGCTTGGTGGAGAACCGGGTGTCGATCGTGGCCGAGACGCTCAACCCCGGCGGGGCCGGGCCCACCAGGTCGGTGAACACCCCGACGATCGCCGGTCGCAGGTTGGGGTCGGCGAACCCGCTACGCAGTTCCTTGCCGGTCTCGGGGTCGGTCAGGCCGACGAACGTCGCAAACGTCCCATCGGTGTTCGAGGTGATCTCGATGCGCGAACATCCCGCCAGCCGGGCTCGCGGCACGCTGGCCACCACCACGTTGCGGTCGGTGATGTCGACGCGCTGCGCGTTCACGTTGACGAACAGCGAATTCAGCGCCGCCTCTTTGCCTTTCTGCGGCGCCAGGCCCAGCACCAGGCCGCCGGCCGGGGGCATGGACCGGATCACCTCGCACGGCACGGTCGCGGTCACCGACACCGGCGCCTGCGAGATCAGCGGGGCGGTGACATTGCTCAGCTGGCCGGCCTGCGGCCAGTTCAGCGTCGCGGTGGTCTGCACCACCGGCAGTAGCGGGGTCAGCACCGAGAGCACGAATCCGACCAGGCCGGCGACCGCGGCAACCCAGCGGGTGATCGCCACGTCCCGGGCCGCGTCGCGTGCGTTGGCGGCGAGAGTCTGGGTCATGGCAGTGCCCTGATCGGTCCGCTACGGCTCCAACCGAATACCGACTTGGTGCCCTGGTCGATGACGGCGTCAGGGGCCTGCGCCGACGGCACCAGGCGGATGTAGCGCTCGATGGCGCCCCAATCGCGGTACCAGTCGTCACGAAGATACGTCGGGACCGTCGAGGTGGTCAGCAGTCCCTGGATGAACAGGAAAGGGCCACCGGCGCGGGCGGATTGCCACATGTTGCTCGACACCACCACCTGCTTGAGGTTGGGCAGGATCCGATACTCCGGCAGTTCGGCGACGCCGAGGTGTTCGGAGAACGGCCGCTGGCACGGGAAGTTCGCCGCGGTGGCGATGTCCATCAGCACCGGGGTCTGCGAGCCCAGGAATTGCTGGGCGGTCTCCAGCACCGGGACCCGCGGCGGGGTGAAACCGAACCACTGGTCGGTGCTCAAGTTCGGGTCGTCGGCGACGATGCGCGCGACGTTGGCCTCCGGCGGTGCCCATGCCATCGGGAAACGCAGGTTACGCCAAGCCTTTTGGGCGATGACGTCGATCGGCTGCACGGAGTTGAGCGCCTGGAAGCTGCCGTCCGGACGCTGCACACCCCACTGCAGTTTCAGCGACTGTCCGTAGTTGAACTGGCCCTCTTCGTCGTAGAACCAGATCGCGCCCGCGGCCGCGACGGTGACCAGCGGCCGGTCCGGGGTGCGCGGGGGAAGCTGGTACCACGCCGACGTGGCTTTGGCGGCAACGGTGTTCTCGTTATAGCTGCCCATCACCGGGGTGGTCTTGGGATCGAGTCCGAACGGCAGGAAGACTCGCGAGCCGTTGACGCCGACCGGTCCGTACCCGCCGCCGGTGCCCGCCGCGAAAGCGATCCCCGCGTTGGGCTTGTTGGGCGAGCCGTCGGAGTTGACGGTGCCGGGGTTGGCCACGAACGGCTCGGCCGGCTCCAGGGTGTCGCTGATCCCGTTGGGGGTGAAACCCACCGGGTTCTCCCCGCCGAGCGGACCGTACTGACCCCACTTCTGGCCCGGAACCGGCTGCAACATACCGGCATTGGGGTCCGGCTCGACGAGGACGGCATCGGCCATCGCGCAACTCGCCGAGGACAGGCCCGATTTCAGGGCGGACAGGTTGGCCGCTGCGGTGGTGTAGGCGGGATAGCGCTGTGCGAAGGCCTTGGTCATGGAGCCCACCTCGAGCAGCACCATGATGATCGCCACCACCAGCAGCGGGGTCGAGGCCAGCGCCCGGTTGCGCCCGGTGTTCTTGACCTCGGTGTGGCCGCTGTAGTCGATCCGGAAGTGCAGCCATCCGGCGAGCAGGCCGGTCAGGATCGCCAGCGCGAGGAACATCGTCGTCACCGGCTGATGCGCGATCACCGGCTGACGGTCGAACCACGGCACTCCGTAGCTGCCCACGTAGAACCAGCCGTTGGTGCCCGAGGTGGCCCAGGCCAGGACGAACAGCAGCGCCGTCACGTACAGGGCCAGGTTGCGCCGGCTGTGCAGCCCCACCCGGGCGAAGGTGAACGCGGTGACCGCGCCGAGCGCCCCGGCCAGGCCGGCGAACGCACCGAACTGCACGGCCCACTTGGTCGGGGTGAAGTGCAACAGCAGCAGGCCGATCGCGGTGCTGCCGATCAGCCGCCAGAGCGGCCCGTTGGCCACGCCGGGCACATGGCCGCGGCGCAGCAGCACCGCGAGCATGCCGAACAAGCACAGCAACATCACCAGCACGGCGAAGCGCCGTGTCAGCGAGCTCTCCACGTTGTCTTCGACGGTGAGGAAGTAGTAGCGCAGGAAGTCCTGATACCAGGCGATCGTCGGCCCGACGACATATTTGATCCGGGCCGATTCGGCGACGGCGGCCAGCGTCTGGTCGCGGAAGACGACGACGAAGATCACCGACAGCGAGGCAGCCAGCGCGGCCAGCGGCGCCAGCAGCCCGTCGACGGCGCGGCGAGCCTTGATGACGCCGGCGACGGCGCGGGCGCCCACCAACAGCGGTGCGATCGCGATCAGCCCCTGCGGGGCCAGCGTCACGCTGAACACCGCGACCACGATCGCCAGCGCGGCCGGAACCAGCCGCCGGGTGGCGATCGCGTTCTCCACCAGGATCCACGCCGCCAGCGCGCCGAACGCGATCAGCGGCTCGGGCCGCAGGCCGTTGTTGAACGGCAGCCAGGCCGCCAGGAACACCGCGCCCGCGGTCCACACCGCGACCCGGTTGAGTGCCAGCCGCCGCCCTAGCCGGGGCAGCACGCAGCGGCTCAGGATCAGCCAGGTGCCGATGCCGGCGATGGTGGCGGGCAGTCGCATCCACACCCCAGCGGTGCTGATCGCGGCGAGGTGGGCGAGCACCGACTGATACCAGTCGAACGGGGCTTCGGTGGCGCCGAAGAACCGGAAGTAGTTGGCGGTGTAGCCGGCTGAACCGGACACCCGCGCGATCGTGAGGTTGTAGCCGTCGTCGGAGGAGATGGCGCCGACCACGTGCCATGCCAGCAGCCCGCCGATCACCCCGATGTCGGCCAGCCAGGTGCCGACCGGGGCGCGGAGCAACCGCCGCCACGCTCCGCGGACATGCCTGCCGGACCGTCCGTCAAGAACTGCCAGCGCCAGCAGGGAGACCAGCACGCACACGACGCCCAGCACCATCGCCGCGATTTTCAGGGTGCCCGGGCTGGTGATGAAGCGGGTGTCGATGTCGATGCGCGCGGACAGGCCCGAGTCGGCGGGCACCTTCAAGTCGGTGAAGATGCCGTCGATGGCCGGCTTCTTCTCGGGCGCGAGCGTTCCGGTGGCACCCGGGATGCCGACGAAGTCGGCGCCGACGCCGCCCGGCCCGGCCCAGACGCGCAGATCGCTGCACCCACCGGCGGCGACGGCCGGGCGAGGCGCGACGGCGGCCACCGTGTCGCGGAAGGCAACGACGACCGTGCCGGCGTTGGCGCGCACGAACAAGCCGTTGCGGCTGGCGTCGATTCCGGCCGGCGGGATGGTGGAGAACACCAGGCCGCCGTCGGCGGGCAGGGTCGCGATGGCCCGGCAGGGAATCGACACGTCGAGGGACTGCGGAGCCCCCGACACCAACGGCGCGGTGATGTCGCTGACCATGCCGTCCGGGCCCGGCGCCTGCGGCCAGTAGATCGTGGCGGTGGTCTGGGTGACCGGCAGCAGCGGCACCACGCCGCACAGCAGCACACCGAGGATTCCTGCGACAACGGCGACGAGCCGGGCGATCCGGGGGGACTCGGCTTCCGCGCTTGGCACGAGGCTCGATGGTAGGCGACGAAGTTGTGTCAGCTCCGAAGGCCTGCGGGTGCCTCCGCGAATCGAGACACAACTGTTGGCGGGGCTGAGCAACGGGAGTTACCGAAATGTCCTCCCGAGACCGAGGCGCCCTCGCCCATGGGATCGAGACCGGCGTGACAGGTGGGTTCGCCCGTTGCGCAGACTCGCTCCGCCGGCCAACACGTTGCGGTACGGTCCGAAACCTGGGGATCTTACGGCGCGGACAATTTTCGGCGGCGCTGCCGGAAGTCCATAGGGGGGGTCGTGAACATCTGGACATCGGTCAAGTCCCTCACCGACGCGGGCCTGGTGGTCACCGTGGCGAGTGTGCTGGCATTTGCTCCGGCGGTCGTCGGCGAGCCACCGGCGCCCACCGTCCACCCGACAACGACCGCGCCGGCGGTCGATTTGGCGGCGGCTATCAGCCCACAGGACATCCAGGACGTTATCGATGCACTGCAAGGTGCCGCGAGCACCGTTGTCAGCGGTGCGGCCAAGCTGGCGATGCTGCCTGCGACGAACCTCGCGGACGGAGTGCTGGCGGTGCAGACCGCGAGCTTCGAATTCTTCACCGCGCTGATCAGCGAAACCGACAACCCGCAACTCAAGTCCCTGCTCACCGGGCTGCGGGGTGTGCAAGCAGCCAATCTCGCGTACCTGGTCACCGCCGCCGACGATCTCGAGGGCACTTCTCAGTTCTGGATCGACGACATGGCCTCGCTGATCCAGGACACCCTTGACCAGGCGATCGCCGCGACGGTCACCGCACTGGCCGGCGTGATCAACAACCCGCTCGCCCTCAGCAGTTACACGTCGCTGCTGGGTGCCGCCATCACGACAGCGTTCGACGGGGCCGGGAACCTGGTCTGGTTGGTCAACGATGCGCTGCAGCTTCCGATGGAAATCGCAGACTCGGGATTCTCCGATCTTGCCCGCGCGGCGACCTATTCGGTGGCCAACTGGAGCGACTTCGTCGGCGCGACCCTCATCGGCCTGGCGGATCAGACCGGTGTGTCGTTCATCGCAGGCCTGGCCAAGGCCCTGGCGGCGGTCACCACCACACCGATTTCGATCGTCGCCGAGGGACTGGGGGATATCGCGTATTGGACCCCGGTGTTCACCACCGTGATCGGTCCGGAGCAGATTGTCTATGCCACGGCCAACCTCGTCGCCCCGGTCTTCTACGGCTTGGCCAGCCTGGGGCAGGCCGTCACCACGATCGGCAAGGCTCCGACCAACCCCGTCAGTTACATCACCTCGCTGCAGGGATTCGTGACCGCAGGATTCAACGTGGGCAGCGAAGCAATCTGGTCGGTCAATCAAGTGGCCCAGATTGGTCCACAGGTTTTCAATTCTCTGCTCAACCCCACGGCCATCGCCCTGGATGCGTTCACCGAGGCGGTCGCCAACGTCGCATCTGGACTGCTTGCTGCCGGTGGTGCCCCGCAAAACGCCGTCGACGCACCGATCGCGTTCGCTGCCAACGCCTCCAACGCGATCTGGAACGCGACCGGCGCTGTGCTGAATACCTCTGCCGCAGTGGCGGACTGGATGCAGACCACCGCCAACCAGGCTATGGCGGCCAATAACGCCGTCGGTGAGCGGATCAATGACTGGCTCGGTGGCCTGGCCGGCTCGCCGCCGGCGGGCAGTGTCGTCGCGGCCAAGGCGCCCGAGCTCACACAGCTGGTCAAACGGCAGACCGCGGTGCCGGCGGCCAAGGCGAAGTCCGGTCTTGGCAGTCACAAGCCCTCCGTCGGCAGTTCCAAAACCGTCAGCAAGGGGTCGGACAAGAAACCCGGAGGCAAGGCCGGCAGTGCCCGGGGGCATCGCGCAGCCCGGTGAGGGGAGGCATTGTGTTGAACACGTCATCGGCGAGAGCCGGTCGCCGAATACCCGCGTGGGTGGCCGGCGCGGTGGTGGCGTTCGGTCTGGGGATGGCGCTGTTCGACGGCGGCGCTGTCGCCGCGGCCGACACCGGTTCGCCGGCTCACAGCGGCAGTGCCTCTGCGGGACCGACGCAGAAGCACAGTGCCGGCAGTGCGCGGGCGGCGCACAACGGGGCCTCAGCGCGTGCAGTGACGTCCGGCGGATCCAAGTCCGTTCCGGTGGCATCGCGGACGGTCCTGGCCCCACGCACCGCGGCCGTCACCTCGTCGAGTGATCGCGCAGCATCCGCGAGGACGGCGCCGCTGGAATCACTGGCACGCCAGCTTCGGTACATCTTCGCCAACAAGGCACCGACAGTCGAGGTCGACGATCAAGTCGAAAACCCGGACGGCACCGTCACCGGAACCCTCACCGGGCAGAGCAACAATGGATTCGCGCTCACGTATTCGCTGGGTCGCAAACCGCAGCACGGCACCGTCGACGTGAACGCCATGACCGGCGCTTACGTCTACACCCCTGACGGCAACCTGCCGCCCTCGGCAGTCGTCGATGAGTTCTCCATCATCGCCAACAACGGAACCGCCGCTCGTCTGCCGGGCCTGCTGGGGGTTGCGCAGAATCTGGTGCATTCGCTGGCTGTCGGGCTCGGCATCTCCGCCAAAGACATCGATGAGGCCGACATCGCGGTCAGTCTGATCGGACAGACTGTCGTCGGCAATCCGCAGACCAAGGTGCAGTACTGGCAGGCGGAGAGCCTGCAAACCTCGGCGTTGACCGTGGTTGGCATGGTCATCGGCCAACTCACCCAGACGATGCCCACCCTGGATTCGTTGAAGGCCTTGGCCGCAATGACCAACAGTGTGACCAATACCCAGAAGAACCCTCAGACGGGCGAATCCACCGGTGTGCCCCTCAAGATGTACACCGGCCCCAAAGACACGGTCGCCGATGCCGACGGCAATCAGCTGCTGGCAATGCGCGGGATCAGGATCACCGGCACCTACTACTCGAAGTCCGGAGGAGTGGCCACGGCGCTGGCCAACCTCACTACCGCTCTGGCGCAAGGCAAGTCGGTCATCGCCTCGATATCGACCAATGGCGTCAATGCGGAGACGGGTCAGATCGAGAAGGACGAGCATGTGGTGACAGTTCTCGGCTTCGACTTCACCAAACAGCTGGTGTACATCAACGACGGGGCGCTGCCAAACGGTGGCCAGAACCTCACCATGAAGCTGGACGCCTTCATCGCTGCGTGGGGGCCCATTTACACCACGGTGGTTGCCGAGCTGGCGCCGACGGAGACGACAAGTGACTGAATCGAATTCGTGCGGACAAGGGTTGGGGGGAAGATCATGACCTGCAAGCGGCGGGTCCCGCGGATCGCGACCATCGCCTTCACGGTGGGCGCGGGATTGTGCATCGCCGCCGGCGCCGGAAGTGCGGTGGCGTCGGGGTCGACCGGAGATGCAGACCACTCACCATCGAGCGCATCGTCGGCCAGGGGCGGCTCGGTGCAGACGCCCTCATCAGTGCGGAAATCGTCCGGGTCCAAACCCGCCCTTGTTCTGCGAGCTCCGGACAAGTCAGAACCGGTATCCGCCCGCTCGGCAGTCAAATCCAGTGCCGCCAACAGCATTCCACGACATCTGACTCTTGTCAGCTCCGCGCCGACGGCAACGCAGTCCCGGGCTGCCTCCACGACGGCGAGCCGGGTGGTGGCCCCGCGACTGCCCGGGCTGCCGACTCCGGTGCAGGTCCAGCAAGCGATCCGGGGTGCGTTCGAGGCATTGGGCCGAGATCTCAACCGGCTCTTAACCATCCGCGCGGCAGTGACACCCGCCGCGAACCCGGCCAAGGGATGGAACCCGCAGCCCGGCGACATCATCGTCGGCAACATCGCCAACAAGAAGTACTGGGAAAATCAGGGCGACAGCAATACCTGTGTGCTCATGTCGACCGCGATGGTGATCGGCCAACTCACCGGCAAGATGCCCAGCAAGCGCGAAATCGTCGCAGAAGCAGCGAACACGCCCAGCGCGATCGGTCGCACCGGAATCGAGGTGAAGACGCAGCGGACCCGCAACGGGATGATCTACCAAACCGAGATCGACGAATTCGTGTATTACGCAGACAGTCTGCAGATCTTGTACAACCACAAGATCGCGGCCAAGGCCACCTATTACACGAATGATCAAGCTGACCGAGCGATGAACGACCTCGTGACAGCGCTGGGGAACGGCGAGTCGGTCATCGTCACGATCAACTCCGACGTCAGAGAGAGCGTGATAGCCGACCGGGGTGCGTTCACCGGAGGCACGGTGACCGCTGACCACGCGGTAACCGTCATCGCAGTCAATGTCACTCAGAAGAAGGTGTACATCAACGACACCGCGCTGGATCCCGGACAAGGTAACCCGCTGGAGTTGAGCTACGAGGGCTTCACGAAGATCTGGCAGCCCAGCCAATACACGTTGATCACCGCTCATGTCGCAGCACCGGGGGAGCTGTCAGCGCCTGCTCAACTCCAGCCGGCCGCGTGAATCACGTCGGCCGCAACGGAGCCGGGCTCCACAACCCGCTGCGGGTGGCGGTTCCGAGGTCCAGCCGGGCGGGTTGCGCGCCGGGGTAGAACGGGTTGAGCCGCTGCAGCGCGCCCCAGTCCCGGAACCAGTCGTCGCGCAGGTAGCTGGGCACCGTGGTGGCGCGGTACAGCAGCTCGCTGATACCGAGCGGACCGCCGCCGATGTTGTCCATCACCGGGGAGTTCGCCTCGGCGCCGAAGCGGTCCGGCAGGATGCGCCACTTCGGCGGCTCGATCACGCCGTACTGATGTCCGAACGGCCGCTGACAGGGGAAGGCCAGACCGACCAGCCAGTCCAGCAGTACCGGATCCTGCGATCCGACGACGTCCTGAAGGGTGCGCAGCGCGGGGATGCGCGGCGGGGTCAGTGCGATCCAGTGTTGTGGGGACAGGTCGTCGTCGGTGGCGACGAGCCGGATCATGGTGGCCTCGCGCGGAAGCGCGGTCAGCGGGACTCGGAGGTTGCGCCACGCCGGCGCCGCGCCGATGTCGCCGAAGATCGCCGAACCGCCGGGTTTGCCGTCGGCCGCCTGCTGGTCGGTGGCCCATTGCACCTGAACCTCGTCGGGATCGAAGCGCCCTGCCGCCGCCACCACCAGCAGCGGGGAGGACGTCCAGTCCGCGGGCAGCCGGTACCAGGCCGAGCGCAGCACGGCGGGCTGCTGAACGCCCGAACGCCAGCTGCCCATCACCGGAGTGCGCGACGCGTCCAGGCCATACGGCAGCCTGGCGCGTGAGCCGTTGACCCCTCCGACGGCGGTGGTGCCCCCCTCGGTTCCCGCCTCGCTGCTGGTGACCACGCCGTCGGTGTCGGCGAAGTTGCCGCCGCCGGGCGGTTCCATCACCGGATCGGCCGACACGTCGGCGGGAATTCCGCCGGAGGTGAAGCCCTGTGCCGTCGTTGCGCCGAGCGCGTCGCCGACCGACACCCCGGTGATCGGGGTAAGGATGCCGGCGTTGGGGTCCTCCTCGACGAGAACGTCGTCGGCCAGCCCGCACGTCTTGCCGGTGAGCGCCTGCAGGTTCGAGCGGCCGACCGACCATGCCGGCCACTGTTCGGTCATGCCCAGCGTCAGCGACCCGACCTCGAAGATCACCAAGAGCCAGGCCATGATTGCCAGCGGGGAGCCCACGATGGGCGAGAACCAGCGCGGTGGCCCGGCATCGCCGTTGTCGCGGCCCGAGAAGTGGAACCATGCGGCCACCAGCAACGCCAGGACGGTCAGCCCCAACAGGATCGTGGTGAACCCGAAGTGCCACTCGGGCATCTGGTTCGACCACGGCACGCCGAAGTTGGACACATACCACCAGCCGTTGACGCTGGCGAACGACAGCCCGGTGACGAACAGGACCGCGGCGGCGAAGATCGCCCGGTTCCGTCGGGATCTCAGCACGTGCGCGGTGACCGCGACGGCGGCCAACGCGCCCAGCGACCCGGCAAGCCCGGCGAACACGCCGAAGTGATGCGTCCACTTCGTCGGGGTGAACATCATCGCGATGAACGAGATGATCGTGATCCCGATGATGCGCTTGCTGGGGCCCGCCGCGGTTCCGGGGATGTGGCCGCGACGCAGGATCATCGCCACCGAGACGGCCAGCGCGACCAGCAGGGCCAGGACCGCGAATCGGCGTGCGATCGATCCGTCGGGGCTGGCCATGAACAGCCGTTCGTAGCGGATGTGCTCGTCGAACCAGCTCAGGCTCGGTCCGACGGCCGATTTCAGCACGTTGGCCTGCACCTCGCCGACCAGGGTCTGGTCCCGGAAGATCAGGATGATCGTCACGGTGGCCGCGGCCAGGATCGGCGCCAGCAGCGGCAGCAAGCCGAATTGGCGGGACCGGCGGTGCAGGATCGTGCGCAGCGGGCCGACAGCCACCAGCAGCGCGCCGATCGAGGCGATCCCGGTCGGCCCGGAGAACAATGTCAGCGCACCGATGATGCAGGCGAACGCCACCGGCAGCAGGCGGCTGGTGGCCACCCCGCGTTCGACCGAGCACCAGGTGAGCAGGATGCCCAGCGCGATGATCGGTTCGGGCCGCAGGCCGTTGTTGAGCGGCAGCCAGAACACCAGGAACATGCCGGCGGCGGTCCAGATGGCGGCGCGGCTGGTCTTGACCGCGTGGCCGAGGCGGGGGATCACCTCCCGGCTGATCAGCCACCAGCACACCAGTGCCATCGCCAGTGTCGGCAACCGCATCCACACGCTGCTCGTGGAGACGTGCGACCACAGCGCCAGCAGGTCGTAATACCAGCCGAACGGTGCTTCGGGGGTGCCGAACCAGCGGTAGTAGTTGGCCATGTAGCCGGCGTGTTCGGACACCCGCGCCATGGTCAGGATGTAGCCGTCGTCCGAGGTGTTGGCGCCGACGAAATGCCACCACACCAGGACCGCGAAAACCACGCCGTCCAGTGCGCTCAGTGACCACCACCGTGACGGCAGGAAGCGCCGCTGTCGAACCCCGTCAGCGCAGTCCATCACGTGCAGCGCGATCAGCGCGATGAGCGTCAGTGCCACGCCGAGGACCATCGCGGCCATCTTCAGCGCGGTCGGTGCGCTGCTGTAGCGGGTGTCGATGGTGGCGGACAGTTTCAGCCCGGGCGGCGCCGGGCCGGTCAGGTCGGTGAAGACGCCGACGATCTGGGGCCGGAAGTCGTATCCGCTTCGCTCACCCTTGAGCGGCGCGCCAGGGTCGTCACTGTCGGCTCCCTGGGTGAGGCCGACGAACTCGGCGGTCACCTTCTCCGCGTGGGCGGTGAACGTCAGTTTCTGGCAGGCCGGGCTGAGCACTTGGCGCAGCGGTGCGACGACGACGGGGGTGTTGCGGACAACGACGACGAGGGCGTCGTTCGCACGCTGGATCAGCAGACCGCGGTCGACGGCCTTGGGCGCCTGCTTGGGGACGGTGGACAGCAGCACGGTTTTGCCGGGGGTGTCCAGCCCGGCGGCCGCACTGCAGGGCACGTCGATGGTCAGGTCGGTGGCCACATAGCTGATCAGGGGTGCCGTCACGCTGTTGAGCACGCCGTTTTGCGGCCAGTTCAATTCGGCGGTGGTCTGCTTCACCGGCAGTACCGGCGTCAGGATGGCCAGCGCGGCGCCGAGCAGGCCGGCGACGACGGCGACGAGACGGGCGGTCCGGTAGTTCGCCCGCGTCTGGTCCACGGGTCTAGATGGTAATTGGCCGGGCGGGGCGTCCATCGCTACGGATTCCGGATCGCCAGCACGAACGGCCCGATCGTCTTGACGGTGAAATGCGGGCCGCTGAACAGCTTGCCGTCGAACTCGACGGCGTAGCGCCGCACGTTGGGCTGGTTCGGGTAGACGTCCTGGGCCAGACGCAGGGTGTAGGTGTCGTTGGCGCCGCGGCGCATGAGAAACACCGTCGGCGGCTGCCAGGGCAGCGTGTCCAGCGCGTGGACCAACTCATCGGCGTTCTTCAGGTCGGCCCAGGATTCGATGGCGGCGGCCCGCCGCTCGAACTCGGCCAGCGGGTTGGCGTAATGCGAGGTCAGGCCCTGGAACCCGTAATAGGGGTAGTAGGACAGGAAGCTGTAGTCGGCGGTCAGTACCACGGTGTCCTCGCGTGGCCGGCCGGTCGCCCGCAGGATCGCGGCGTCGACCTCCGGGTAGTACTTCTCGGCCCCGGGGGGCCGCCGATCGCCGCGCTGACCGTAGCCGTCGGTGTCGGTGTAGGCGACGGTCAGGTCGGGCCGAAGCACGTCGGGGATGTCCTGGCTGAACCCGATTGCCCCGATCAGCCCGATGGCCGTGCCGACGCCGATGACCTTGCGGGTGCTGCGCGTCGCGAGTGCCAGGGTCACCTCGATGAACCCGAACACCCCGGCCGCCGAGAGCAGGACGGTCAGCGTGGGCTGCAGGCGGAACGACAGCAGCGTGGTGCCGACCAGTGTGGTCAGCATCGACAGCACCGACCAGCCGTAGACGGTCAGGACGCCGATGGCCAGGGCCGCGGCCCGGGTCGACGAGCGGGCCCGCCACACCAGCCAGAGCGTGCCGAGCATGCACAGCGCGCCGAGCAGCGAGAACTGCAGCATCGGGAAGGTGAGCACCGCCCCGTCGGCGGGCAGGTAGTGCTGGGCGCTGCCGGTGTCGCTCATCGGCTGGCGCAGAGCCCGCAGCACGAACGGCAGCCAGGTGATCAGGGCGATCAGGATGGCGATCAGCGCGATCAGCGCCAGCCGCAGCAGCGGTTCGAGGCTGCGGCGGGCGATCGCCACGATGACCGCCATGGCCACCACGGTGAAGGCGGTGTAGCCGAGCAGCAGGGTGTAGAAGGTGGCGGCGACCCCGAGGAACAGTCCGACGCCGCCGACGGCCGCCCAGCCGCCGCCTCTCGTCTTGCCGCGCAGCCCCGACCAGGCCAGCACGAGCACCGGCGGGATCAGCACGGTGATCGTCGCCGCGTAGGGCTCCGGTGAGCTGTACGCCAGCGTCACCGCGGCGGTGGCGACGGTCACGATCAGCGCGTATTCGAAGCGCACCAGTGCCGACCACAGCGTCATGGCCAGCACCACGGCGATCGCGATGGAGACGATGGCCCAGGGTTTGAACATCTCCCAGGCCGGCGTTCCGGTCAGGGCCGCCGCGCGGCCGCCGATCCAGAACCAGCCGGCCGGATAGAACGTCGGTAGGCCGGCGTAGGTCATGTCGTGCAGGGCGGGACTCTGGGCGAGCCGGCTGAGGTATTCGGTGCGGAACTGCTGATCGACGGAGATGCCGAAGAGGTAGAGCCGGGTCGCGCCGAGCGGCATGCCGAGGGTGACCACCGTGAACGCGGACAGGAACACCGAGGCGGCGATGCGCGCCACCCACTGGTGGCCCCTGCGCCACACGAATCCGGTACCCAGTAGCAGCACCAGGCAGCCGACCTGGCCGACGGTGGTCAGCGCGTGCAGCTGATTCGACGACGGAAACGCCGGCCACTGCACCCGGGATATCGCGATCAGCGCGATCACCGAAACGGCCACGGCCACAGCCACTGCCGCGATCATCTGGCCCACGGTGGCCAGCGCGTTCTTGCCCACTAGGCCCATGGGTGCGGTTAGATCGGCAGTTTGCGGAAAATGGGCCGCGGGATGTGCCGCAGCACCGACATCAGCACGCGCACCTGGCCTGGCGCCCACACCAGGTCCTTACCCTTGGCTGCCGAGGCCACCGCGAGCTCGGCGACGTCTTCGGCGTTCACTGTGAACGGCGCTTCCTTGGCGCCGGTGGCCTTCCAGTGCTCCAGCGTGGTGGTGGTGCGCACCTGGCCGGGCCGGATGACCAGCACGTGAACCCCGTACTCGCGCAGGGCTTCTCCGAGTCCGAGATAGAAGCCGTCCAGTCCGGCCTTGGTGGAACCGTAGACGAAGTTGTTGCGGCGTACCCGCTCGCCGGCCACCGAGGACATCGCGATGATCTGCCCGAAGCCCTGAGCGCGCATCCTTTCGCCGATCAGAACACCCACCGAAACCGCGGCGGTGTAGTTGATCTGGGCGCTCAACACCGCCTTGGACTGGTTCTGCCACAGCTCCTCGGCATCGCCGAGAATGCCGAAGGCCACGATGGCCACATCGACATCGCCGTCAGCCCAGGCGGATTCGATGACCGCGGGGTGGCTGGCGGTGTCGAGGGCGTCGAAGTCCAGGTATTCGACCGACTTGGCGCCGGCCGCCTCGAGCTGGGCGATCGCGGCGTCCCGCTTAGGTGCATTCGGCAGGTCCGCCAGGATGACCCGGGCTTTGGCGTTGCGCAGGTAGCGCGCGACAATGGCCAGGCCGATCTCGGATGTTCCGCCGAGCAGCAGGATTTTTTGGGGATTGCCAGTGGCGTCGATCATGTTTTCCAGCGATGCCTTTCTACAGAAGTTCGAGTCGGCGCGCCATGTCGGAGGCGAATACACCATTGGGATCGGCCTTGCGGCGCACGGCAATCCACTCATCGACCCGGGGATACATCTTGTGGAAATTCTCCGCGCTGACCCGCGAATCCTTGGCGGTGTAAACCCGGCCGCCGAATTCCATTGCACGTCTGTCGAGTTCGTTGAGAAACTCGTTGACCCCGGCCTTCATCGGGAAATCCATCGCGACGTTCCAGCCCGCCATCGGGAAGCTCAGCGGTGCCTTGTTACCGGGGCCGAACAGTTTGAAGACGTTGAGGGCCGAGTGGTGCCCGCTGGTCTGGATCCACCGGATGATGTCCTTGAACTCGTCCAGGGCATCCGGTGGCACGAGGAATTGATGCTGTGCGAAACCCGCTGGGCCGTAAGCGTTGTTCCAGCCGCTGACCAGGTCGAGCATGTGGTAGAACTGCGACAGGTTCATGATCTTGCCCTGGTAGGTGCCACCCAGGCGGTAGTACACCTCGCCGATCGCGCTGAACGACAGTTTGTTCATGGCACTGACCGGGAAGATGTCGGGCACCGTAAGAAGCTGCGGCGCATCGAACTTCAACGGATTCTTGGCGAGCTTGGCGGGCAACTGGTCGAGCCTGGCCAGGCTGCCCCGGCTGACCGCGGCGCGGCCCAGCTTGGGCGGCGGGCTGATCAGATCGAACCAGGCGCTGGAGTAGGTGTACTTGTCCTCGCTGCCGTCCAGATGCACGGCGATGGTCTCGTCCAGGTTCGCGGTGCTCACGCCGTCGGCGATGAAATACGCGGTCTCGGTGCGGGTCATCGCGATCCGGGCGCGGATCACGATGCCGGTCAAGCCGTTTCCGCCGACCGTGGCCCAGAACAGCGCCGTCTCTTCGTCTGTGCCGCCGGTTGGGGTGAGCGTGCGGACCTCGCCGTCGGCCATCAGCAGGTCCAGCGACAGCACATGGTTGCCGAAACTGCCCGCGCTGTGGTGGTTCTTGCCGTGGATGTCCGATCCGATCGCGCCGCCCACGGTCACCTGCCGGGTGCCCGGCAGCACCGGTACCCACAGACCGAACGGCAGCGCTGCCTTCATCAACTGGTCCAGGCTCACCCCGGCGTCGACGTCGGCCACCGCGGTGTCGGCCGACAGCGAGTGGATCCGGTTCAACCGGGTCATGTCGACGACGATGCCGCCGCCGTTGCAGGCGTGGTCACCGTAGGAGCGGCCCAGGCCGCGGGCGACGATGCCCCTGCGCAGGTATGACGGGCTGGTGGAATCGGCCGCGGCCACCTCACGGACGGCAGCAGCGATCACCTCCACGTCGGGTGTGGACAAGACCTGCGCCACGCTCGGCGCGGTCCGGCCGAACCCGGTCAGGGAACGCGGCGTCAGGGGGAGTGCGGTAGCCATATCAGTGCCAAAGGTTACCCGGCGCGCCTATTTCAGCCGGAATATCACTGCTCGCTGCACCACGAAGTTGATGACGGTGGCGGTGCCCTGGGCGATCACGAAGGCGACCGGAACCTGCCACGGCTGGCCGGCGAACTTCAGATAGAACAGGTAATTGATGCCGACCTGGACCGCGTAGGTGAGCGCGTAGAGGGCGATCACGGCGACGAAGCGGGCCGTACTGGGCGGCGCCTGGAACGTCCAGCGGCGGTTGATCAGGTACGCGGTGGTGGTGCCGGCGATGAAACTCAGGGTCTTGGCGACGTTGACCTGCAGTCCGAGTTTGAGGAACAGCACGTAGAGGCCGAAGTCGACGATCGCCGACAGCCCGCCTGTGACGATGAACCTGAACACCTGGGTCTTTAGGCTCAGGGGCGTCGACGGGGCGAGTTCGGACACCCCGGAAGCTTACTTATCAACCCGGGTCGCTTCGCTCCTGCCCGCCGTGCCGATACCCCGGGTCGCTTCGCTCCTGCCCGCCGTGCCGATACCCCGGGTCGCTTCGCTCCTGCCCGCCGTGCGGTGCACCATGGTGGTGTGCAGGATCTGGTAAAGGCCTGGGCGACGCTGCTGTCCCGGCACACCTCCAACCCGGCGGCGCCCGCCGTCGGACGTGACCTGATCGCGTCCTGGGCCGAACCGCACCGCCGTTATCACTCCGTCGACCATCTGCGCGACATCCTCGCCAGGGTGGAGGAGCTGGCCGGGTTCGCCGACGATCCCGACGCCGTCCGGCTGGCGGCCTGGTATCACGACGCGGTCTACGCCGGCCTCCCCGACGACGAGGACAACAGCGCCCGTCGCGCCGAGCAGGACCTGACCCGGCTGGAACTGCCACCACAATTGGTCGACGAGGTGGCCCGGCTGATCCGGATGACGATCACCCACGACCCCGCACCGGGTGACCACAACGGCGAGGTGCTCTCCGACGCCGACCTGGCCGCGCTTGCCTTGCCGAGCGACGCGTACGCGCGCAACAGCGCCGCCATCCGCGCCGAATACGGTCACGTCCCCGACGACGCGTTCCGCCGAGGTCGGGTGCAGGTCCTGGTGTCGCTGCTGGGTGGACCCGGTGTCTTCCGCACCGCATATGCCCGCCGGCAATGGGAGGAGCAGGCGCAGGGCAATCTGCGTGCGGAGTTGGCGACGCTGACCGAGTGACGAGGTCTACGGCTCGGACAGAATGCGCCGCTTCTGCTGTTCGAACTCCTCGTCGGTGATCAGGCCGCGGTCCTTGAGCGCCGCGAGCCGTTCCAGCCGGTCGACGGGGTCGTTGGATCGCGGTGGCGTGCCGGCCTGAACCTGCATCGCGGCCGTCGCGTGTTGCTGCATCTGTTCGCGAAAGCCGTCTGGGTCGACGATCGCCTGGCGGATGACGTCGGTCATCGGCATCCCCATCACCTGCGCGCCACTGAGGTCCGGGCGGGCACTGGTGATGGCGTCGATCGCCGCATCCGCGGTCGATGCCGGCTGTGGATCGAGTTCGACCCGGCTGTGGTCGCCGGGGTCGTAGAGCACGGCGACCCGAGTGCCGGGCCTCGGGTGGTTGGTCTGCGGGAGCAGGGTGTGCGCAGTTGCGTCGAACGGCGGCTCGCCGTCGGGCAGCACCCGAAGTTGGAGCTCCCAGCGAATCTCGCTGTTGCCCATCAGGTTCGGGCTTCCGGCCGTGACCGACAGTGCGGTCTGCTCGGCGCTGAGCACCTCGGCGTAGGCCCGCAGACCGACTTTGCGCAATCTGCGACCGAATCCGAACACTCTCATCAGCCTCCTCGGCGAAGGGTCATTCGACCCTATGCGCATCGCTGCTTGCCGGGGGAAAATCTCGCGCATGACTGTGGAACAGGATCCGATCACGGTACTCAGCGACGACGAGAGCTGGGATCTGCTCAAGAGTGTCGCACTGGGTCGGCTGGTGACCCGGATCGGCGATCAGCTTGAGATCTTTCCGGTGAACTTCGTGATCCAGGACCGCACGGTGCTGTTCCGGACCGCCGAGGGCACCAAGCTGTTCGGCACGGTGATGAACGACAAGGTGCTGTTCGAGGTCGACGACCACACCACCGTCGGAGGCTGGAGTGTGGTGATCCGCGGGACCGCACACGTACTCACCGCAGCCGACGAGATCCACGAAGCCGACCGTGCCCAGCTGTTGCCCTGGGTCGCCACCGAGAAGCTCCGGTATGTGCGGATCACGCCAAACGAGTTGTCCGGCAGGCGATTTGTCTTCGGCCCCGAGCCTGAGCCGGGAGCGTACTCCAGCTAGAACGGTGGTGGGCGCGTCCGTTCGGCGACGCGTTTGTCGTTGAGTGCGCGTTCGGTTGTGATGCGGTGGGCGCGTTGGGCGGCCCGGGTTTGTCGTCGGGTGGGCATCATGGTGCCGATGGTGGG
>NZ_BEWG01000041.1:0-35832 GCF_002723835.1 Mycobacterium sp. shizuoka-1
CTGGTCTTGATCAGAATCCTGTTTCGTCAAAGATCATCATCCGGGAAGGTGCGTCCTCCCGGGATCCACAGGTTCTGATCATTGCTCCTGCCGACCGTCGCGGTCGGTGTCCCGCCGTGGGCGGGCGAGGTCATGCTCTATGCGGGCACGGTGGCCATCGCGGTCACCATCACCGTGTTCGCCACGCTGGGGTTCGCTCCCGACGGGCGTTTCCCCGTGCCGGCGACCGCCGGGTTCGCCGCGGGGATGGCCCTGGTCGCCGTGGCACCCGCGCTCAGCGGTACGCGTCGATCCCGAGTGTGACCGCCAGCACCAGTCCGGCGATGCCGATCACGATCCGCAGCGCGGTGGCCGGCGCATGCCGCACCACCACCGGGCCCAGCCGGGATCCGATCAGGCAGCCCGCGCCGAGCGGGACAACCGCCGCCCAGTGCACCGGCGCGAGCACGATGAACAGCACGGCCGCAACACAATTGGCCAGTCCCAGCAGAACGTTCTTGGCCGCGTTGGCGTGCGCCAGGCTGTCCGCCCCGGCGTTGAGCAGCAGGGCCAGAAACAACACTCCGGCGGCGGCGCCAAAGTAGCCGCCGTAGAGCGAGATGCCGAAGATCGCCGCCGCTTCGGCTAGAACGACCCGGCGACGCCGGAGGCCTGGATGGGGCGAGCCGCGGGGCACGACGATCGCCAGCGAGGCGACGCCCAGCAGCACCGGCACCACCTTCTCGAACGCGTCCGCCGAGGTGGTGAGCAGCAGCACCGCGCCGGTGGCGCCACCCGCGGCCGCCACCGGGGCCATCCGCAGCAACCAGCGGCCCTGCCCGGCCAACTCCGGACGCGACCCCCAGGCCGAGCCGATGCCGTTGAACACCAGCGCGACGGTGTTGGTCACGTTGGCGATCACCGGCGGCAACCCGAACGCGAGCAACGCCGGATACGTGGCCACCGACGCCAGCCCGGCGATACTGCCGGTCAACCCACCGAGTACACCGGCGATCAGCAGGGTGACGGCGTCCAGTGTGCTCAGAATGTAGGTCCTATCGATGTGTCAGGGCTCGCAGGAAGAACATCAGGTTGGCCGGGCGTTCGGCAAGTCGGCGGACGAAATAGCCGTACCACTGGCTGCCGAAGGGCACGTACACCCGGACACGGTTGCCCTCGTCGGCCAGTCGACGTTGCTCGGTGTCGCGGATACCGTAAAGCATCTGATATTCGAATTCCGGCACACCACGGCCGAATTCGTGTGCCATCTCGCCCGCCGCCGCGACGATCACCGGGTCGTGGGAGGCGACCATCGGGTAGCCGGCACCGGCCATCAGGGTGCGCAGGCAGCGCAGGTAGGACTCGGTGACCTGGCCGGCGTCCCGATAGGCCACCGACGTCGGTTCGTCGTAGGCGCCCTTGCACAACCGGATCCGGGCACCGGCCGCCGCGAACTCGGCGCAGTCGGCTTCGGTGCGTTTGAGGTAGGCCTGCAGAACCGTTCCCACGAAGGCGAACTCGGTGCGCAGCTGCCGCACGATCGACAGCGTCGAGTCGGTGGTCGTGTGGTCCTCGGCGTCGACGGTCACCCAGGCACCGACCTGCCGGGCCCGCCGGCAGATGGTGTGGGCGTTCTCGAACGCGATCTTGTCGCCGTCGGCGGGCAGTGCTTGGCCGAGGGCGGACAGTTTCAGCGACACCTCCAGCGGCCGCACGGCCGCATCCTGATCCTCGCCGCGGGCGCCCAGCGCGTCGAGCAACCGGAGATAGGCAGTGACGGTCGCCTCGGCCGTATCGGTGTCGGTGACGTCCTCGCCGAGGTAGTCGATGCTCACCAACCGGCCGGAGTCTCGCAGCGTCTGGGTGGTGGCCAGCGCGTCGTCGACACCCTCACCGGGCACGAACCGGCTGACCACGTCGCGGGCCACCGGCAGGCGTTCGACGCTGTGGCGCAACCGGTCTGACCGGCCCGCCGCCAGGATCGCAGGTCGCGCGAGGCGGGTGAAGGCGCTCACGACGGCACCCCCATGTGCGGGTAGGTGTGTTCGGTGGGCGGGACGAAGGTCTCCTTGATCGACCGCGCCGACGTCCAGCGCAGCAGGTTCAGCGGCGAGCCGGCCTTGTCGTTGGTGCCCGAGGCCCGCGACCCGCCGAACGGCTGCTGGCCGACGACCGCACCGGTCGGCTTGTCGTTGACGTAGAAGTTGCCCGCGGCGAATCGCAGCCGATCGGCCGCTCTCGCGACGGCCGCCCGGTCATCGGCGATCACCGCGCCGGTCAGCGCGTAGCGCGACCCGCCATCGACGACGTCGAGCACGGCGTCGAACTCGTCGTCGGGGTAGACGTGCACGGCCAGGATCGGCCCGAAGTACTCGCATCCGAACGCCTCGTCGCTCGGGTCGTCGGACAGCAGGACCGTCGGGCGCACGAAATAGCCTTCGCTGTCGTCACATTCGCCGCCGACCGCGATGGTGACACCCGGCGCGCTTTTGGCCCGCTCGATCGCTCGGGCATTCTTGGCGAACGCACGAGCGTCGATGACCGCCCCGCCGAAGTTCGACAGGTCGCTGACATCGCCGTAGGTCAACGCCTCGGTGGCGGCCAGGAAGTCGTCCCCCATCAGCTGCCATACCGACCGCGGGATGAACGCACGTGACGCCGCCGAGCACTTCTGGCCTTGGTAGTCGAAGGCACCGCGAATCAGTGCGGTACGCAACACATCTGGGTCAGCCGAGGTGTGGGCAACAACGAAATCCTTGCCACCGGTCTCCCCGACCAGCCGGGGGTAGCTGTCGTAGTCGGCGATGCGGGTGCCGACCTCGCGCCACAGCTGCTGGAAGGTGGCGGTCGAGCCGGTGAAGTGGATACCGGACAGCCGCCGGTCGGCGAGCACCACATCGGAGACCGCGTATCCGGCTCCGGTCACCAGGTTGATCACCCCCGGCGGCAGGCCGGCGGCCTCGAGCAGCTGCATCGTCAGGTAGGCGGAGAGGGTCTGGGTGATCGACGGCTTCCAGACCACGGTGTTGCCCATCAGCGCGGGCGCGGTCGGTAGGTTCCCGGCGATCGCGGTGAAGTTGAACGGGGTGATCGCATAGACGAAGCCGTCCAGCGGGCGGTAGTCGGTGCGGTTCCACACGCCCGGGGCACTGTTCGGCTGCTGCGCCAGAATCTGCCGGGCGAAGGCGACGTTGAACCGCCAGAAGTCCACGAGTTCGCAGGGGGCATCGATCTCAGCCTGGTAGGCGGTCTTGGACTGGCCGAGCATGGTGGCGGCGGCGATCTTCTCCCGCCACGGCCCGGCCAGCAGGTCGGCGGCGCGCAGGAACACCGCGGCCCGGTCGTCGAACGATGTCGCCGCCCACTCGTTCTTGGCGGCCATCGCCGCGTCCACTGCGGCGGCGGCGTCGGCGGCGGTGGCGTTGGTCAGGGTGCCCAGCCGGGCGGTGTGCCGATGTGGCATGACGACGTCGATCCGCTCGCCGTCCCCGACCCGGTGCCGTCCGCCGATCACGTGCGGCAGGTCGATGGGTCCCGCGGCGAGCTCGTGCAGGGCTGCGGTCAGTCGGGCTCGTTCGGCGGAGTGGGGTGCGTAATCGTGAACCGGCTCGTTGGCGGGAACGGGAACTTCGGTGCTGGCGTCCATGCCCTTCAGGATCGCGCCCGACACTCGCCGAACTGTTGGCGGATCAGCCAAGTCTGCTGTGGTGGGCTAGTAGAATACGACAACATGCGTGAGGCCGGGGTCGGGCTGGGTCAGCTGGTGCTGGCCCTGGATTCCACGCTGGTCAGGCTCGTGGAGGCGCCGCGCGGCCTGGACCGGCCGGTCCGCTCGGCCGCGCTGATCGACGCCGACGACGTGCGGCTGGGCCTGTCGGTCAGTGCGGGCTCGGCGGACGTGTTCTTCCTGCTCGGGATTTCCGATGCCGACGCTCTTCGATGGCTGGACCGACAGATCGCCGCGCACGGCCCACCGGCGGCGATCTTCGCCAAGCAACCCGCCGAGGCGGTCGTCGACCGGGCGGTCACGGCGGGTACCGCGGTGGTCGCCGTCGACCCGAAGGCTCGGTGGGAGCGGGTGTACCGCCTGGTCAACCACGTCTTCGAGCACCGGCGGACCGACTCGGTCCCGGATTCCGGCACCGATCTGTTCGCCCTGGCGCAATCCATTGCCGACCGCACCCACGGCATGGTCAGCATCGAGGACGCGCAGTCGCATGTGCTGGCGTACTCGGCCTCCAACGACGAGGCCGACGAACTGCGCCGGCTGTCGATCCTGGGCCGCGCCGGCCCGCCGGAGCACCTGCGCTGGATCGCCCAGTGGGGCATCTTCGACCGGCTGCGCGCCGGCGCCGACGTGGTGGCCGTCGACGAGCGTCCCGAACTGGGTCTGCGGCCGCGGCTGGCGATCGGCATCCATCGCCCCCAGTCCCCCACGTTCTCCGGCACCATCTGGGTCCAGCAGGGGGCACGACCGCTGGCCGACGACGTCGAGGAGGTGCTGCGGGGTGCGGCGGTGCTGGCCGCCCGGATCATGGCCCGCTTGACGGCGCGGCCGTCGGCTCACCTGCTGGCCGTGCAGCAGCTGCTCGGGCTGGCCGACGGCGACGGCACGGACACCGCCACTCTGGCGCGTGAACTCGGCGTCACCGCCGACGGGCGCGCGGCCGTGGTCGGCTTCGTCACCGACGACTCGCACGCTCGCGCGGCCGACGTCCTGGCGTTGAGCGCCAGCGCTTTTCGGCCCGACGCCCAGGTGGCCGCCCACGGCTCGCGGGTGTACGTGGTGTTGCCGGACTCCGGGCGCACCGCCGCGGTGGTGTCGTGGATCCGCGGCACGATCGCCACCCTGCGCTCCGAACTCGGGCTGGATCTGCGCGCGGTGATCGCGGCCCCGGTCGCAGGCCTGGCCGCGGTGGCCGGTACCCGCCGGGAGATCGACCGGGTGCTGGACAGCGCGCAACGCCACCCGGTGTCCATCGGCCGGGTGACCACCCTGGCCGAAGCCCGCACGACGGTGCTGCTCGACGAGATCGTCACGTTGGTGGCCGGCGACGAACGTCTGGTCGATCCGCGCGTGCGCCGGCTGCGCGAGGCCGAACCCGCGCTGGCCGAGACGCTGGGGATGTACTTGGACTGTTTCGGCGACGTCACCGCGACCGCGGCGGCGCTGCACGTGCACCCCAACACGGTCCGCTACCGGGTGCGCCGCATCGAGCAGGTACTCTCCACCTCGTTGGCCGACCCCGACGTCCGCCTACTGCTGGCACTGGGCCTGCGGGCCACCGCCTGACCGACGCCGTCAAGTAGCCGCGCCGCAGTTGTCGAGAAAATTTTTCCCACACCTGGTAACAATGTTGCATCTGTTGCCGATGAGGCTTTTGTCATGACTGGTTGTGAGCCCCGTCACGCGGTGATTCCGCGCCGGGTCCATCGCCTGTCCGGGCGCACAAAACCTCGGTGACCGGGCCCGCCGATCACCGTCGAACCACTGAGCACCAAGGGGTCAGCATGAAAAGTATGGGTCGAGTGCTGGTGGCGATGATCGCCGCCGTCGCGGCGTTGTTCGTCGGGACAGGCACCTCGCACGCAGGTTTGGACAACGAACTGAGTCTGGTCGACGGCGGTGGCCGCACGATGACGATTCAGCAGTGGGACACCTTCCTCAACGGCGTGTTCCCCCTGGACCGCAACCGGCTGACCCGTGAGTGGTTCCACTCCGGCAAGGCTGTCTACAGCGTGGTCGGCCCGGGTGCCGACGAGTTCGCGGGCACCTTGGAGCTGGGCTACCAGGTGGGCTTCCCGTGGTCGCTGGGTGTGGGCATCAACTTCAGCTACACCACGCCCAACATCCTGCTGGACGACGCTGACATCTCCCCGACGGGCTTCAACCCGCTGGGCTCGGTGATCACCCCGAACCTGTTCCCGGGTGTGTCGATCAGCGCCGACCTGGGCAACGGCCCCGGTATCCAGGAAGTCGCCACCTTCTCGGTGGACGTCGAAGGCCCCAACGGCTCGGTGGCGGTGGCCAACGCCCACGGCACCGTGACCGGTGCGGCCGGCGGTGTGCTGCTGCGTCCGTTCGCCCGGCTCATCTCCAAGGCCGGTGACAGCGTCACCACCTACGGCGAACCCTGGAACATGAACTGACACAAGCGATCTGACCTCCGCTTGGGTGGGGCGGCCGGCTAGCCCAGCCGCTCCACCGCGGCGGCGATTCGTTCGTCAGTTGCGGTCAGCGCCACCCGAACGTGGTGTGCACCCCGGGCGCCGTAGAACTCGCCAGGCGCAACCAGGATGCCCCGCTCGGCCAGCCAGGACAGCGTCGTCCGGCACGGCTCGCCGCGCGTGGCCCACAAGTACAGCCCGGCCTCGGAGTGATCGACGGTGAACCCCGCCGACCGCAACGCGGCCAGCAGGAGATCGCGGCGGCGCGCATAGCGCTGCCGCTGCTCGCGTTCGTGGGTGTCATCGTCGAGGGCGGCCACCATCGCCGCCTGAACCGGTGTCGGCACCATCATCCCGGCGTGCTTGCGCACCGCCAGCAACTCGGCCACCACCTCGGGGTCGCCGGCGACGAAGCCGGCCCGATACCCCGCCAGCGACGAACTCTTCGACAGCGAATGCACCGCCAGCAGCCCGGTGTGGTCACCGCCACTGACCGAGGGATGCAGCACCGAGGTCGGCTCGGCCTCCCAGGCCAAGCCCAGATAGCACTCGTCGGACACCACCAGGGTGCCGCGCTCGCGGGCCCAGTCGACGACCTTGCGCAGATGGTCGCGACCCAGCACCTTGCCCGTCGGGTTGCTCGGCGAGTTGATGAACACCACCGAGGGCGACTCCGGACCGAGCTGGGTCACCGAATCGGCCGGGAGCACCCGGGCGCCGGCCAGCCGGGCGGCCACGTCATAGGTCGGATAGGCCAGCTCGGGCACCACGACCAGATCGTCGGCGCCCAGCCCCAGCAAGGTCGGCAGCCAGGCGATGAGTTCCTTGGTGCCGATCACCGGCAGGACGGCCTGCTCCGCCAGCCCGGTGATGCCGTAGCGGCGGTGCAGCGCCGAGACCGCCGAGGCCCGCAGCGCAGGGGTGCCCGCGGTCGTCGGGTAGCCCGATGCCCCGCTGGCCGCCGCGAGCGCTTCCCGGATCACCGGCGCCACCGGGTCGACCGGGGTTCCGACCGACAGGTCGACGATGCCGCCGGGGTGAGCCCGCGCGACGGCGGTCACCTCGGCCAGGGTGTCCCACGGAAACTCCGGCAGCGCCGCCGAGCGACGATGCCGAGCGTAGCGAGGAGGAGGAGCCGGGGAATCAGACATCAGCCGATACCGGACGGCGCCGCGCGCGCAACGGGATGGGAGGCGTCAGTCCTCTTCCTTGGGCGGCAGATCCTTGACCACCTGCGGGTCGTTGTCGGTCTGGCCGACCTTCGACGCACCGCCGGGCGAACCGAGCTCGGCGAAGAAGTCGGCGTTGATCTGGGTGTAGGCCGACCACTGATCCGGGACGTCGTCCTCGTAATAGATGGCCTCAACGGGGCAGACCGGCTCGCACGCGCCACAGTCGACGCACTCGTCGGGGTGGATGAACAACATGCGTGCGCCCTCGTAGATGCAGTCGACCGGGCACTCCTCGATACAGGCCTTGTCCTTGATGTCGACGCAGGGTTCGGCGATCACGTACGTCACTGAGCTCTCCTCGGTCTGTCTGCTCTTCGGTGTGGCTGTGTGTCTCGCGCGGGCGCTGAGAACGCCTAGTATCCGATGCCGGTGGCCGGATAGCCGACTCAGTGTGCCCTAACTTGTGGTCTACCCAGTACCAGTCCCGCAGGTGTTCCGCGCGGTTACTGATACTAGACGTTTCGTATATTAACCAGCTACACCCGCAGATGCCGTGACGACACCGTCCGAGGAGTCAACAGCGCTGTCGTGGGACGCCAGAGTGCGCCTAACCGTTGTCGACTGCGGCCACCGCGGCTTCGATCACCGCAGCGACCGCGTCGGGATGACTGATCAAACTCAGATGGGAGCCACCATCGAACGTGGTGATGATGGCCCCCGCGCGCTGTGCCATGAACTGCTTGGACGCCGGCGTGATGATCTGATCGCCGGTGCTGATGAACGCCCACGACGGGATGGTCTGCCACGCCGCCGCGGTATTGGGGGTTGTCACTGCCGAGGTGGACGTTGCAATGGCACCGTGTCGAAGAGCTCGTTGTCCGGATGCGTCTTCAGCACCGAGCCCGCGCCGTTGAGATCACTGGCGGATTCGCCCGGCGCAGGCCCATAGCCGTCGACGAAGACCAACGCCTTGACGTTAGGACTGCTGGCGGCGGCCTCGGAGATCACCGATCCGCCGTAGGAATGTCCGACGAGTACTACCGGTCCGTCGACACTGTGGACAAAGGACGCAACGCTGCCCGCATCCGTGCTCAGGTTCCGCAACGGATTCGCGATCGCCCGCGCCCGATACCCCTTGGCCTGCAGCACCGCGATCTCGCCGTCCCAACTCGAGGTGTCCGCCCACGCGCCGTGCACCATGACAATGGTCACCGCGCTCGGCGGGGCCGCGTGCGACGGCGTCGCACCGAAAGCGAAAGCGACTGCGGTTGCGGCGAATACAGCTAGCAGAGCACGGCCATACCGGTTCTTCATCTTCGCTGGTACTCCTATGCCAGTTCCCGGACTCGCAGGATCTCCACGTGTCGTTCAGTAAGGAGCGGGCGAATGCGTTCGACCACATACTCCTGGTAGTGCGGTGAGTTCGCGTGCGCCTGTTGCGCATCCTCATCGCGGTAATGCTCGACGAACACCAGCGACGTCGGGTCATCGGATTCCTGAAAGGCCTGATAACTGACGCACCCCGGCTCGGCAGCCGAAAGCCTGCCCAGCGCGGCGATACTGGTCAGGACGGTGTCGAGGTCGGCTTCAGTGGTCTGCCAGCGCGCGATCACCACAACCGATGCCGGAGTCTCCATCAGATCCGCTTCAACGCATCCGCCAGAGCTTGGCCGATCACAGTGCCGGATTGCGGGTTCTGTCCGGTGATCAATCGCCCGTCGACGACAAGGTGGGGGTGCCATGGCTCGGTCGCCTCGTAGAGAGCGCCCTCCTCCTTCAACGCCGCCTCCAGATCGAACGGCACGTCCTGATCGGCGTAGCCGTTCTCTTCGGCGTCCGAGAACGAGGTGAGCCTTCGGCCGCGGACCAGCGCAGAGCCGTCGTCAAGGGTGACGCCCAGGAACGCCGACGGTCCGTGGCAGACCGCCGAAACGATCAGCCCGGCATCCCACGCGCGGCGCACGGTGTCCTGCACGTCAGGGTTGCCGGTGATGTCGACCATCGGCCCCAGACCGCCGGGGAAGAACACCGCGTCGTAGTCGAGCACGTCGACCTCAGACAGCTTGCGACTGCGCGACAGTCGACGGTAGGCCGCGGTCTCCTTGAAGGAGGTCTGTGTGGTGTCGGCCGGGTCGAAGCCGTCCTCGGGGGGCTTGCCGCCCAGGAGCGTGGCGAACTCGACGGCGATCCCTTTCTTGTCGAGCTCCTGAAAGGGATGGGCGATCTCCGGGAAGAAGAAGCCGGTGGCTCGATTGTTGGGTCCGATGACGGCGGCGTTTGTCGCGACGAACAACACGTACGGAACGCTCATGAATGCACCTCCTAGGGACAGCAGTGGTTGCGAGCATGACGGCAGTTCTCCGGTGGGCAGGTGTCGATGTGGTCGACGGTAGCGAGCCGCTGTTGACGACCACTGGACGCGAAGTGGATACCGGCGCGCGGCATCGCACACTGAACCCGGCACTCCAGTGATCGTCAACTAGGCGTTCGTAGCATTCGGCCCATGCCCGCCATCCACCATCGATTCGCGGTCATCGACTCCCACCGGCTGTTCTACCGGGAGGCCGGCCCCGATGGCGCACCCATCCTCGTTCTACTGCATGGCTTTCCGACCAGTTCCTCGATGTTCCGCAACCTGCTTCCGTTACTTGCCGACCGGTGGCATGTCATCGCGCCGGATCATCTGGGGTTCGGCCTGTCCGACTCCCCGGCGGTCACCGAGTTCGGTTACACATTCGATTCCCTGACCGATCTCACCGCCGGTCTGCTCCGCCACCTCGGCGTCCACCGATACGCCCTGTACGTCCACGACTACGGCGCGCCCATCGGCTGGCGGCTGGCATTGCGCGATCCCTCCTCGATCGCGGCAATCATCAGTCAGAGCGGCAACGCGTATCAGGAAGGGTTCCAGCCGGACTTCTTCCGAGGAGTCTGGGCGTATTGGGCGCATCAGAATCCGCACACCGAGTCGGCTGTTCGCGAAGCGCTCACGCTGGAGACCACCCGATGGCAGTACCTCTGCGGGGTCGCCGACGAGTCGCTGGTGGACCCCACCACCTGGCTGACCGACCATGCCCGGTTGTCCCGACCGGGCAACGATCTGGTCCAGCTCGCCCTGTTCCGGGACTATGCCAGCAATCCCCCGCTGTATCCCGCTGTGCACCAGTACTTTCGCGCCTCGCAGGTACCCCTTCTGGCCGTGTGGGGTCGCAGCGACCCGGTGTTCGGGCCACACGGTGCCGCGGCGTTCACCGTCGATCTGCCCAACGCCGAGGTGCACCTGCTCGAGGGCGGTCACTTCCTGCTGGAAAGCGCGCTCGACGAAACGGTGCCGTTGGTGCGCGCCTTCCTCACCGCCAATCTCTGACTAGCCGGCAACCTTTCCGAGGAACTCCCGGATGTACCCGCTGATCTCGGCGCCGTGGGTCTCGAGCGCGAAGTGGCCGGTGTCGAGTAGGTGGTACTCACCGTTGGGCAGATCGCGCCGGAAGGCCTCTGCCCCTGCGGCGCCGAAGATCTCGTCGTTGCGCCCCCAGGTGACCAGCAGAGGCGGCTGGTGGGTGCGGAAATACTCCTGGAATGCCGGATACCCGTCCAGGTTGAACTGGTAGTCCCAGAACAGTTGCAGCTGCACCTCGTCGTTGCCTTCGCGATCCAGCCCGGCCTGGTCGAGCAGCCAGGCCTCGGGTGCGATGAGGTCCAGGCGGTCGGCGGGAACACCGTGGGTGTACTGCCAATACGTGGTGGCAGCGGTGAAGTACTCGCGGACACCGCGCTCGTTGGCGGCGCGGTCCTTGGCATGCGCGAACAGGATGTCCCAAAACGGCGTGAAGCCCTCCAGATAAGCGTTGCCGCTCTGGGTGATGATGGCGGTGATCCGCTCCGGGGCCGAACTGGCGATGCGCAGACCGATCGGTGCGCCGTAATCGTGGATGTAGATGGCGAATCGCTCCAGCCCCAGGCGCGCGATCAGCTTCTCGGTGACGGCGGTCAGATTGTCGAAGCTGTAGTCGAATTCGTGAATCGTCGGCATCGAGGACCGTCCGAACCCGATGTGATCGGGTGCGACCAGATGATACGAGTCGGCCAAGGACGAGATCAGATTGCGGAACATGTGCGAGCTCGACGGGAACCCGTGCAGGAGCAGCAGCGTCGGGTTCGACGGGTCGCCCGCCTCCCGGTAGAACACGTCGAGCCCGTCGATGGTGACGGTGTGGTAGCGGGTAACGCTCACGATGAACTCCTGTCAGGGCGATCGGATGACCTGCCTGCGAAGCTATTCGCCCGCTGTTGACCGTTACTGGACGAGCAATGGACCGCGACCGTCAGACCGCGCACCGTCGGGCGGCGGGTACGAGTTCGTCGAGCAGAGCCTGGGCACGCTGCGCGAACAGATGCGCCTCGCGCTGCTCGGACACCGACCGGGCGTGCTGTGCGGCGGCGCGCACCTGGCTGACCCGGGCCCCACGCGCATGCAGCAGGCGCGCCCGCATCACCAGCAGCAGGCCCTCCGGATAACGCTGGCCATAGGTGTGCATGCACTGCTCGGCTCGGTCGAGCGCTCGTTCGGCTTGGTCGTGATCCTCTGCCTCGAGCCACATCTCGGCCAGCAGCACGTACCAGGTCGCCACACACGACCGAGGAGGGTCGAGCAGGTTCGTCGCGATGAGCCTCTCGGCGTCGGCGGCGGAGTCCCCCGGTCGATCACCGGTCATGGCCGCCGCCCAGAGGCCGGCCAACCGCAGGTATGTCCCGAGGAAGGTGAAATGGAATCCGGGGTCCACCGCGATGCCGAGCGCGGCCATCTGGTGGGCCCAGTGCGGGTCGCCGGCGAGCGCGGCGACCCGGCACGCCATCGTCGCCCACACCGTGATCAGGTAGGGCTCATCCCCCGCAGCGGATCGCAAGGCATCGAAAAGCGAGGTCGCCGAGGCGATGTCGCCGTGCAGCGCGGTCGTCTCGGCGAGCATTCCCGTCATCAGCCACTGCAGATCGCGACACACCGGGTCCTCGATGTCTGTGCGCAGTTCCTCCAGCAGTGATTGCCTGCAGCGCTCGAGGTGGCGATACGCCTCACCGACCTCACCGGCATTCCACTGCTGGATTCCCCAGGCCTGCAAGCCGTACGACCGAACGACGGGATCAGCTGAGGCACATCCCTGTTCGAGCAGCCGTTGCGCCAATGGGCGAGCAGTGTCAAGTTCGAGCGCCTGGGCATGGGAGGCCCAGCGCGAATAGCGGAACCCGGCCGCATCGCGTTCCCGTCCGAGCGAGGCGGCCACCTGCTCGGCGCGCTCCAGCAGATCGCGCAGCCCGGCGGACCCGTACATCGACCGCATGCCCACCATCGCGGTGAGCTGCGCCAGCGCAGCCAGCTCCCGCTGCGCCAGCGCCGCCTGGCGGGATACCGTCACGGCAGCGTGCAGGTTCTGCTCGGCAGCCTCGAAGGCGCATTTGTTCACCATCAGCGCGGCGGCCCGCATGAGCGCATCGACTGTCCGGTCCGGCTCCACGCACGGCCCGGCAGCCCGTAAGTGGTGAGCGAGTCGCTCTTCGACCGGCTCCCCGTCCAGCGGCCGGGATTCGAGCGCATCGGCGATCCGGGCATGCAGTCGACTGGCCCGGTGGGCCGGCATCAGCTCGATGACCGCGTCGCGTACCAGGTCATGAACAAAGCTGAACCACAACGGATCTGTGGTTCCGGTGAGCAGGCCGAGGTCGTCGAGCGGCTCGAGGTGGTCCAGGCACTCGTCGAGCGCGAGCCCAGAAGCGGGAGCGAGCACCCGCAGCTCGACGTCACGCCCGATCAGTGCGGCCGTGAACAGCAGCTGCTTACCCACGTCGGTGACCTCGGCGACTCGGTCGAGGACGATGTCGCGCACCGTGGCGGGTACCTGATGGGACGCCGTCCCACCGGCGACCGCATCGCGGGTGGCCAGCAGCCGGGACAGTTCCCGAACAAAGAACGGATTACCTGCCGTGCGGCCGTGGATGGTGCCGGCTTCGTCGGCGCTGGGTTCTCGCCCGGTTTCGATTCGGATCAGGTCGGCGACGTGTGGTGGGGACAAGGGCTCGAGGCGGACCCGGCGTACGCCGGGCACTCGGCTCGCGCTGGCCAGCATGCGCGTCAGCTCGCCCCGAGGCACCGGCGCCTTGTCCCGCAGCGCACCGACCAGCGCGACACCGTCGGGAAGGCGCGATGCCATGTGCGCGAACAGTTCCAGAGACGGCAGATCCGCCCAGTGCAGATCATCGATGACCAGCACGACCGGGCGCGCGGCGGCGGCCTCGCGGATCACTGCGGTCACCCGCTCGAACAGGCGGAACCGCGCGCCACTGTCGGGCAACAACGGCGGCAGATCCCCCGAGGCGGAATCCAGGAGGTGGCCGAGTTCGCCGACTCGCCAACGCCGCTGCGTCTCCTCGGGATGGTCGGCCAGTACCGCCCCGATCGCCTGCACCCATGGCCACATCGCCGGCGTGCCCGCCGATGGCGGACTGTTGCCCCACGCGATCAGGGCCCCACGCTGACCGGCGCCGGCGCAGGTCTCCTCCAGCAGTCTGGTCTTGCCGATGCCCGGTTCGCCCTCGATGAGCACCAGTCCCGTACCGCCCGCGAGCGCGCGGTCCATCGCTTCGCTGACCGCGGCCGACTCCGGTAGACGACCGACGAACATCGCCGACCGCACCGGCGCGGAGGCCGGCGGATCTGACCGGTGCCGGTCGGCACCACCACTGCTCGGCACCGGGTGATGGGTCAGCACCCGCTGATGGGCCCGCAGCAGTGCCTGGCCCGGGTCGATGCCGAGTTCGTCGGCGAGTCGTTGGCGGGTGAGACGGTACAGTTCGAGCGCCTCGGCTTGTTGGCCTGCCGCACCGAGCAACGAGATCAGCGCCGCGTGCACCGGTTCATTCAAGGGTGCCATCTCGGCGGCCAGCCGCAGCGGCGTGGTGATGCGGTGCGGGGAGGACTGCGACACCGCCAATTCCGATGCGGCCACACACACCTCGAAGAAGCAGTTGTTGACCGTGGCGAACACCGCGGCCACCGACGATCCGTGATCCAGGCCGTCGCCGGCGGCACCTTTCCACAAGCTGAGCGCCCGATCGTAGTTGTCGAGTGCCACCTCGGGTTGGTCGTCGCCGAGCGCGAGCTTGGCGATCTGGACGAGGCGCTGGAACTCGGTCAGGTCCAGAATCGCCGGCCCCGGCGTGAACAGGTAGCCGTTGCCGTGCCGGAACAGGTGTGCTCCGGAGCTGCGGGCCGACAGCGATGGTTCGAACACCCGGCGCAGCGCGCCGACATATTTGTGGATGACGTTCAGCGCGCTGTCCGGAGCGTGGTTGCCCCAGATCAGGTCGATCAACTGACCCGTACTCATCGGCTGCCCGGCACGGGCCAGCAATACCGCGAGCAGACAGAGTTGTTGGCGTGGGCCGGCCTCGAGTTCCACGTCACCGCGCCAGATCCGCAGCGGTCCCAGGATCTGGAATCGCAGTTGCTCATCGGTGGAGGTCACAGTCCCTGCGGCCCAATCCATCTGGCTCAACCACCGTCGAGGGGTCGAGGACTTCGCCCGCTGCGCTCCGACATCACCGCGCCGGCCTGACCGTACTCACTGTAGTGAGGCTACAGTGAGTTAACCTAGTCCACAACAGACTCACAGAAAGTACATTCGGTGGACCATCGCTGCACTGTTACCATGCCCAGTGATATGAACCCGTACCGCGCTCCGGCATGACCGACCGCCCGCCGGAACGTCCCCGCACGCGACGCGACGAGTACGCCGAACAAACCCGCGCGGCGGTGGTCCAGTCCGCACGCACCCTCTTCGCCGAGCGGGGCTACTACGCCACGACAATCAGCGACATCGCCGCCGCCAGCCGAGTTTCGGCGGGGACGGTATACCAGCAGTGCGGCGGCAAGCAGGGCCTGCTGCGCACGCTGATGGACATCTGGACCACATCGGAATTGGTCGCCGGCACACTCGATCTGGTCACCGCCGCCACCTCGCTCGACGAGGTGGCGGCGGTGCTCTCCGATTCGTACCTGGAATTCTGGCGCCGCTACGACGACATCGTCCAGCTCGTGCTGGCGACCGCCGTCCACGACGAGGCGGCCGCCGCTTCACTCGGCCAGGCCACCCTGCGCCATCGCGAAGCGCTGTGCCAGATCGCCGGGAAAGTTCGCACCCTGGCGCGGTTCCCCACGTCGTTCACCGATGAGGACTTCGCCGACATCACGCTCTACCACTACGGACCGCAGAACGGTTTTCACTTCACCATCACCGTGTTGGGCTGGCCGCAGCGGCGGGCGCAGGACTTCCTCCACAGACAGTTCCGCCACAGCATCGCGGACGTGATCACGAACTGACCGACGCCGGCCGTGTTCAGTGGTCGTCCAGTCGCGGTCAAGTGCGCCGACATACCGTCGCCACCATGACCGATGTCGTCTTCATCCATGGGCTGTGGGTAACGCACAGCTCCTGGCAGCCGTGGATCGACCGATTCGCCCAGGAGGGCTATCGGGCGATCGCGCCACGCTGGCCCGGCGAGGCCGAGACCCTCGCCGCCACCCGCGAAAACCCCTCCGCGCAAGCCGGATTCGGCTTGCGTCAGATCACCGATCACTTCGCGGCGATCGTCGGGCAGTTTGATACCCCGCCCATCGCGGTCGGACACTCGTTCGGTGGTCTGATCGCCCAGCTGCTGCTCGGCCAGAACAAGCTGGCCGCCGCGGTCGCCATCAATCCTGCTCCGATCAAGGGCATCCGGGCCCTCCCGCTGACGCAGTTGCGTTCGGCGTTCCCCGTGCTGGGCAATCCCCTCAATCTCGGCCGGGCCAAGGGTTTGACCAAGGCGCAATGGCGCTACGGCTTCGGCAATGCACTGTCGGAGACGGAATCCGATGCGCTGTGGGAACAGTGGGCGATCCCGTCACCGGGCAAGCCATTGTTCGAAGTGGGGACGGCCAACTTCGCGCTGCACTCCCCCGCCACGGCCGACACCGCGAACACCGCACGCGGACCCTTGCTGATCACCGGCGGCACCGAGGATCACACGGTGCCCCTGGTGACCGCGCGGGGTGCCTACAAGAAGTACGCGAAATCGTCGGCGGTCACCGATTTTCACGAGTTCGGCGGCAGAGGTCATTCATTGATCGTCGACCACGGCTGGCCGGACGTCGCCGACGTCGCGTTGACCTGGCTGAAGGCGCAGAACCTCTAACGCTCAGGCCGCGCGGTCGGCGTAGGTCGTGGTGCGTTGGCGCGCCGGACGGCCGATTCCCTCGGCGATCGCCACGAGTTCGGCGACGGTCTTGGCCGATCCGTACTCCGACCCGGCCATCCGGGAGATGGTCTCTTCCATCAACGTCCCGCCCAGGTCGTTGGCCCCGCCGTTGAGCATCACCTGGGTCCGCTCGACACCGAGCTTGACCCAGCTGGTCTGAATCTGGGAAATCCTGCCGTGCAGCATGATTCGGGCCAGTGCATGTACCGCGCGGTTATCCCGGTGAGTGGGTCCGGGCCGCGACGCCCCGGCGAGGTACAGCGGTGAGGACTGGTGCACGAACGGCAGCGGAACGAACTCGGTGAATCCGCCGGTGCGGTCCTGGATGCCGCGCAGCACGTTGAGGTGCCCGACCCAGTGCCGCGGGGTGTCGACATGGCCGTACATCATCGTCGAACTCGACCGCAGCCCGACCTCGTGAGCCGTGCTGACGATCTCCACCCACATCGAGGTGGGCAGTTTGCCCTTGGTCAGCACCCAACGCACCTCGTCGTCGAGAATCTCGGCCGCCGTGCCGGGGATGGTGTCCAGGCCGGCTTCCCGCAGCCCGGTCAGCCATTCCCGAATGCTCAAGCCGCTCTTGGTGACTCCGTTGGCGATCTCCATCGGCGAGAAGGCGTGCACATGCATCGAGGGCACCCGGGCCTTGACCGCGCGAACCAGGTCGGCGTACCCGGTGACCGGCAATTCCGGGTCGATACCGCCCTGCATACACACTTCGGTCGCACCGGCGACGTGGGCCTCCCAGGCGCGGTCGGCCACCTCCTGGGTGGACAAAGAATAGGCGTCGGCGTCGCCCTTGCGCTGGGCGAAAGCGCAGAATCGGCAGCCGGTGTAGCAGATGTTGGTGAAGTTGATGTTGCGGTTCACCACGAAGGTGACGTCGTCACCGACCACCTCGCGCCGCAGCGAGTCGGCAAGGGCGGTCACCGCTTCCAGCGCCGGCCCGTCGGCGGTGGCCAGCGCCAGGTATTCGTCGTCGGTGCAGCCGCCGGGGTCGCGCTCCGCGGAGCGAAGTGCCGACATCACGTCGGTATCGATGCGTTCAGGAGCGCGGGCGGCCAACTGCTCCACCGTGTCACGGATCGACTCCCAGTCCCCGAACGCACTTCCCAGATCGCTGCGGGTCTCGGTGCGCCGCCCCTCGGAATCGATCGCGGCGTGCAAGTCGGTGCGCCCCAACGATTCACTGGCTTCGTCGGGCTCCTGCCAGGGCCGGCCGGCCGGATTCACGTCGAGTGCGAAGCCGGTGTCGGGGTCGGCCAGCGCCGCGACGTGGCCGGCCACCCGCGGATCGATCCAGGCCGCACCGGCCTGCACATAGCGCGGCTGGGCGGTCAACCGCGCGACGAGGTCGAAGCCACCTTCGGCGGTCACCGCCGACAGCTCGTCCAGCGCGGGCCACGGCCGCTCGGGGTTGACGTGATCGGGCGTCAGCGGCGACACCCCGCCCCAATCGTCGACTCCGGCACCGAGCAGTGCCAGACACTCCGCGCGGGACACCAGGTTCGGCGGCGCCTGGATCCGCATGCCGGGGCCCAGGACCAGCCGTGCAGTGGCCACCGTCGCGACGAAATCATCGAACGCGGTGTCCGGCGCGCCCGCCATCGCGGTGTGGTCCTTGGCGCGGAAGTTCTGCACGATGACTTCCTGGATGTGGCCGAACTCCTTGTGCAGCCGCCGGATCGCGTGCAGGGTGTCGGCCCGCTCGGCCAGGTTCTCCCCGATGCCGACCAGCAGCCCGGTCGTGAACGGGATCGACAGCCGGCCCGCGTCGGTCAGGGTGCGCAAACGCACCTCGGGATCCTTGTCGGGGCTGCCGTAGTGCGCCGCGCCCTTGGTCTCGAACAGCCGGCGCGACGTGGTCTCCAGCATCATGCCCATCGACGGCGCGACCGGCTTGAGCCGGGACAGCTCGGCCCAGCTCATCACGCCCGGGTTCAGGTGCGGCAGCAGACCGGTCTCCTCCAGCACCCGGATCGCCATGGCCCGCACATAGTCCAGCGTCGAGGAGTAGCCCCGCTCGTCGAGCCACTGGCTCGCCTCGGGCCAGCGCGCCTCCGGCCGGTCACCGAGGGTGAACAGGGCCTCTTTGCAGCCGAGTTCGGCGCCGCGGCGGGCGATGTCGAGAATCTCGTCGGGCTCCAGGTACATCCCGCGCCCTTCGGCGCGCAGCTTGCCGGGCACCGTGACGAACGTGCAGTAGTGGCAGGTGTCGCGGCACAGATGCGTCACCGGGATGAACACCTTGGGCGAGTAGGTCACCGGCAGCCGCCCGTGGGGCCCGCGCCGGCCGGCCGATTCCAGGCCGGCGTCGCGCACGCGGGCGGCACTGGCGCACAAGTCGGCCAGGTCCTCGCCGCGGGCGGTCATCGCGATCGCCGCCTCGTCCACGTTGAGGGCCACTCCGTCCCGGGCACGGCGCAGGACCCGTCTCATCGCGGCAGGCGACGGAGCTTCAGACCGCGGCGGGACGACCGGTGTAGGGAGCGGGCTGTTGGGCTGCGAGTTCAGGGCCACTCCCGGGTAACCGTCGACAGCTGGGAAATCATTCCGCGCGTCTCACACCAAACTCGGGTGACGGACATGGTCCACACAGTAGTACCCCTGACGCACGGCGCGACCCGGTGTCTCAACGGCCGCCGACGATCACAGAAACATCCCAACACGGCAAAGAAATTTGTCCGAGCTGCCGGTCGGCACCGTAGATTGTCATTATTAGCTGTAATCCAAGCAGGGGGTTCTTCCATGTCCGTGTCCACCCGTTCCTATCTGACTGCGGGTGCGGCGGCGATGCTCGTCGGAGCCATGGCGATCGCCCCGGTGCAGCCATCGACTCCGACGCCGACCACCGCGGCCGCCGTGCGCCTGTCGGCAGCGGTGCAGCCGCTGGTCAACCAGGTCGACACGGCTGCGGCAGTGCTGGGCCAGACCGCTCCGGCCCCCGCTGTCCAGCAACCAACGGCCAAGGCCGCGGCACAGGCCGACAACAGCGCCTCCAACGCCATCGACGCGGCCTATGGGGTCATCAGATACTGGGCGAACTACTTGTCGCTGGAACTCGGCCCGTGGCTGCTGGGCTGGATCCCCTTCGGCTACCTCATCAGCGATCAGATCTATATCTGGTACCCGAACTTCACGCTGCCGGTGATGGACAGCTTCGTGTATGACTTCCTCGACCCGGTCGTCAACGACTTCTGGAACCCGACGGTGTGGGCCAACGGCCTGACCGCGATCGCGAACACCGCGCGGATCGGGCTCAACACCGTGGTCCAACAGGAGGTCGCGTACTTCTGGAGCCTGGCCTGGTTCCCGATCCCGCTGCCGCCACTGCCGCCGCTGCCGTTCGCGGCGACCAGGGTTCCGGCGGCCGCGGCCAAGAGCGAGTCGACCGCCGAACAGACGTCGACCGTCAAGGGTTCGGGCACCGGACATTCCGCACGTCCGCAGGTGGCCAAGCAGTCCTCCGATACGGCCGATGCCACGCCCGACACGACAGTCGTCGACGCCACCGATGGCGCCGCGACACCCAGCGCCGTGACCCCGTCGGCAGCCTCGAAGACCACCAAGGCCGGCGCCGACGCGGCGAGCGGTAAGAGCGGTTCGGCCAAGGCTGCCGACGGTGACACCGGTAAGAAGCGCTCCACCGCCGGTTCGGCACGCAAGCACGGTCCGAAAGCGGACAAGGCCGGCTCGGGCGACTAGCTGTCTGAACCCGGACGGTTGCGCCGCCACAGAAACCAGGCCGGCGGTGCGCTGCCCAGCGCCAGAAACACCAGCACGGAGTAGCCCATCACCCCGGGCCCGCCGAACACGACGTCACCGCCGGGCCCACCGAGGGTCAACACCGCGACGGTGGCCAGCCACGTCAACAGGGGCAACGCGGTGAGCCGGGCGGAGTCCGTCCAGTGCGCGGCCGCCCACACCAGCGCCAGATTCAACAGGCCGCTCACGAGAGCGCTGATCGGGAACGGCACCGGCCCCAGATAGAACGGCAGAAGCAGCGCGCCGGCGACCGCCGAGAGGACGCCATCCACCGCCAGCAGAGTCAGCACCACGCTGCGGATCGCCGGGTCGGTAGCCCCCGGGTCCTGTCGTCGCTGCGCCAACCCGGCCTACCGTCCGAAGCCGAGACCGCCCAAAAGGTCGGTCTCCCAACCACGCTCGTCGGTCGGGCCCGCGACTCCCTCGACCAGCACATAGTGTTCGGCGGCCAACACGGGCAGGACGAGCTTGTTGGACAGCGTGAAGGCTCGCCGGGTCGGCCCGACGAGCATCTGGGTGGCGTGCGCGGCGATGGCGTCCACCTTGGCCGCCACGTGTTCGGGCGCCTCGACGACGGCGGTGATCTTGTCGTCGGTGAAGCCGAACACCACGTCGGCGGGTGGGCGGATCCAGTCCGCCAGCACATCGGAGTCCGACAGCGCGTTCACGCCGTCGCGAAAAGCGGTGGCGCCGATGACTCCCCAATAGAACTTGGGCACCCGCCAGGACGCGGCCGCCACGGCGGCGGTGGTGACGCGGTGGGTCTGGATGTGGTCCGGGTGGCCGTAGCCGCCGTCGGGATCGTAGGTGGCCACCACGTGGGGGCGCAGTTCGTCGATGATGGCGGCCAGCAGTCCGGCCGCTTCGTCGACATCGGCGTCGACGAACTTGGGGTGGCTGCGGTCAGGGGTGCCGGGCATGCCCGAGTCGCGCCAGCGGCCGGCCCCGCCCAGGAACCTCGGTCCGGGCACGCCCAGGTGCTGCAGGGCGGTCGTCAGTTCGCCGATGCGATAGCCACCGAGCTGGTCGGCCCGGTCAACGGCCAGCCCCAGCCAGCGATCGTCGATGATCTCGCCCTCTTCGCCCAGAGTGCAGGTGACGACGGTGACCTCGGCGCCCTGCTGCACGTAGCGGGCGATGGTGACGCCGTTGTTCATCGTCTCGTCGTCGGGGTGGGCGTGCACGAACAACAACCGCGGAGTCTCCTGCGAAGCCACGTGGGTCACCCTACCGGGGTCGGTGACATAGATTCGGCCCGTGAAGCGGCGCGACCTGGAGTTCGGCTGCGCGGTCATGGCGATCGGCCTGCTGGCCGGGCTCGCCGGCGCCGCGACGACGGTGGTGCTGCACGCGGTCGAGCACCTCACCTATCACTACAGCTTCGGGACGCTGCTGGACGGAGTCACCGGCTCGAGCCCGGTGCGGCGGGCCGTGGGCCCGATGATCGGCGGCGCCCTGGCCGGGCTGGGCTGGTGGCTGTTGCGCCGACGGATGCGGGTGCCCTCGCTGACCGATGCCATCAGCGCGCCCGGTCCGTTGCCCCGGCTGGCGTTGTCGCTGGACGCCGGGCTGCAGGTCCTGCTGGTCGGCGCGGGCGCGTCGCTGGGCCGCGAGGGCGCGCCGCGGCAATTCGCCGCAGCGCTGGGCGATCTGGGCACCTCGCGGTGGGCACTGACCGCGCACGATCGGCGCATCCTGCTCGGCTGCGCGGCCGGCGCCGGTCTGGCCGCGGTCTACAGCGTTCCGATGGGTGGCGCGCTGTTCGCGATCCAGATCGTCGTCCGTAGCTGGGGCCTGCGAACGGTCGGGACAGCGCTGATCACCTCCGCCCTCGCGGTGGCGGTCGCCGCCCCGGTCACCCACCTCGAGGTGCCCCTGCACTGGCCCGACCCGGATCTCTCCTACCTGCTGACGGGCCTCGCGGTCCTGCTCTCCCCCCTGGCGCTGGCAGTGGGCAGAGGGTTCAACCGGCTGATGGAATACGCCAAAGCGCACAAGGTGGGCGACTCCTGGCTGCTGATCCCGGCGATCGCCGGAGCCGGGCTGCTGGTCGGAGTGTCGTCCCACTGGTGGCCCGAACTTCCGGGCAACGGCAAGAGCGTGCTGACCGTCAGCGTCGGCAGCGGTCTGACCCTCGCCTCGGCCGCGGTGATCCTGCTGCTCAAGCCGCTGCTGACGGCGCTGTTCCTGCGCGCAGGCGCCGTCGGCGGCATGCTCACCCCGGCGCTGGCCACCGGTGCCGCCCTGGGTTCACTGGTCGCGGTCGCGATCAACACCTGGACACCGCTGACGGTCAGCGTCCCGGCCGTGTCACTGGCCTGCGCCGCCGGGGTGCTGGCCATCACCCAGGGCGCGCCCGCGTGGGCCGCACTGTTCGTCTGGGAGCTGGCCCGCCCACCCTGGTGGCTGTTGATCGTGTTCGCCGCCGCGGCCACGGCCGCCCACCTGCTCGACGGTCGGCTCAACCAGCGGGCGACCGGTCGCCGCACACCCCGCTGAGATCAGCTGCACAAGTCGGCGACCTGCTTGCGGTCGAAGTCGCCCTCGGCCTGCCGCGCCGCCTGCCGGGGATCGCTGGCGTGCACGCCGGCCAGTGCGTTCATCCCGATGTCCTGCAGGGAGCGGGCGAAGGCCCGGATCGCGTCGGCGAGTTGCGTCGGGGTGTCGGCATCGAGCTGGCGCAACAGATAGTCACCGGCGCCGACCAGTGCCAGGCTCGCATCGGCGGACCCTAGATCGTTGCGTGTCTGCATGGTGGTCACCATGTGGAAGGCGGTGCACGCGCGGACCTTCGGGTCGCCGGGCAGCCCGGCGCTCTCGGCGCCGCCGGCCGAATCCGACACCAGCGCCCAGATCGACACGCCGAGCGCGAGCACCGCCAACGGAAAAGCCAATGGCGCCAGGCGATGCCAAATTGTCGGCACGGTAAGCGTTGGCGCATAACCAAGTTCGGCGCCTTCGCCATCTGCCATCACCTGACCATATCGGCGCCGACCGCGCCGCGTGCGGCGATTTCCGCGTTTTCGCTACCGTAAATCCCAGCGCATCAACATATCTGGGCCTCGTCGCGCGCGGTAAGAGGATTGCCAGTTTCGAAAATCGACAGTCACCAGCGACGACGGACAACTCATCACGATCGGCCTATTTCCGATCACTGCCCGCCATTTTTGGCACACGGATCTTTGCGGCAAGCAAACGTTCGGGTGACGGCCACTGACAACCGCCGCGGTATCGGGTACAAGGACGTGGTGGGAAATTCGCCGCTTGCGCCGAACAATGGGTCCTCGCTTCACCAGGCAATGGCTCGCCGCCTGCACCGGCGTTCGATCGCCACCGGTGAGATCAGCCTGCCCGCGGTGCCGGCCATGCTCGAGGACTACGTGACCATGTGCGCCGGGCTCTTCGCGAGCCTAGGCCGCGGATTCACCGACGAGCAGCTGGACCATCTGCGCGCGATCCTGCGCGACCAGCTCGACGAGGCGTTCACCGCGTCGCCCCGCTCGGAGATCGTGATCTCCTACGAGGCCCCGGTGGGCACCGTGCTGAACTATCACGTGAAGAGCCGCTGGTGGTCGGTCGAGGGCGCCTACGAGAACTGGATCGCCACCCGCGAGCCACCGCTGTTCGGCTCCGAGCCCGACGCGCGGGTGTGGGCGCTGGCCGGCGCGGCGGCCGATCCCGGCGCGTTCCCGATCCTCGACCTGGGTGCAGGCACCGGCCGCAATGCGCTCGCGCTGGCCCGGCGCGGCCACCCCGTCGACGTGGTCGAGATGACGGCATCGTTCGCCGACAGCATCGGTGCCGCAGCCCTGGCGGAGTCGCTGAATGTGCGGGTGCTCGTGCGCGACATCTTCGCCACCCTGGCCGACCTGCGCCGCGACTACCAGCTGATCGTGTTGTCCGAAGTGGTATCGGACTTCCGCTCGGCCGACCAGTTGCGCGGGGTGTTCGACCTCGCCGCACAGTGCCTGGCACCCGGTGGCCGGCTGGTGTTCAACGCGTTCGTCGCCCATCGTGACTACCCGCCCGACGACGCGGCCCTTCAGCTGGGCCAACAGTGCTACACCAGCATCTTCACCCAACCGCAGATGGCCGAAGCGCTGGCCGGGCTCCCGCTGCGACTGGTGTCCGACGAGTCGGTGTACGACTACGAGAAGGAGCATCTGCCGCCGCAGGCGTGGCCTCCCACCAGCTGGTATGCCGAGTGGGTCAGCGGCCAGGACGTCTTCGACGTGCCGCGTGGCGAGCGTCCCATCGAGATGCGGTGGCTGGTCTACCAGAAGCCCGCTACGGCGGCCCCGGGCGAGGTACCCTCTTCGTGACGCCCGTCACAGCACCGCTGACCGGCCGCCGCCGACATCGAAGTTAGCCGGTTTTTGCGTGCGGGAATACCCTCAGGCGGGCTTCAGGTGGCCGATCGGGCGGATTGACTTGGCCCGCAAGGCTTTTCTTCAGTGACGGCGGCGGGGCCACCGCCGCGAATGGCAAAAATTCTCAGGAAGAGTCTTTAGCCTTATCAGGCTCCTCTCAGGTATCGTTCTCGGTGAGCCATGCCGGATAAGCGGAGGGAGACGGCATGCGACGGGCCTTGGGGCCATTCCTCACTACAGGAGTGGCACTGGTGGCGGCCACTGTGGTCGTCGCCAACCCGATCGCGCCCCCATCCCGGGACATGCAGATCTCCACCACGCAGCTGTCCACCAGCCCGGACCTGCTCAGCCCCTCCGACAAATCCCTGATCAGCGCCCTGACACCGCAGCTGGCGCTGGGTGGGATCGGGCCGGCACTGGCACAGATCCTGGCGGCGTTGGCCGCCGACGCCGATCGGATCAGCCGCGAGGTCGCCTCGGCGGCGACCCCCGAGACGCCACTGGACGCTGCCCTGCCCGAGCAAGCCCCCCTGCGGGCCGAGCCCGTGGCCACCGGATTCGTCGAGTCCACCAACGCTGCCACGCCCACCACCGTCAGCACCGACTTCGCCTCGACGGCGTTCAACTCCGACGTGGTCCAAGCGCTGAACGGGCTGGTCGCCGACACCTCCTATCTCGGCGGAAAGGTCGTCGAAGCGGCCTACGCGGTGGTGGAAGTGATCATCCGAGTGCCACAGTTCGTGATCACCGCGGCTCTGGACCTGCTCAAGGGTGACATCGCCGGCGCACTGGACACCGTCAAGGCGGCGATCCAGGCGTTCTTCGGACCCGGGCTGATCCTCCTCGATGGGATCCGGGACGTCCTCTACGGCCGACAGCCACCGGCGGTGCCACCGCCGACCGCCGCCAAGCGGCTGATCGCGCAGATCACCGGCACCGACGACGACCAGCCCGCGAGCGGCGGCACCGTGAGCCCGAGCCGAGACGGCAAAGCCCAGTCGGGCCGTAAGCACACCCAGGCGCCGTCGGCTGCCAGCCTGCGACCCACTGGCTCCACCTCCAAGGCGGCCACCGCGTCGGACTCCAAGGCCACCACCCCCAAGGCGACCGGCAGCAGCAAACCTGCGACCGGCAGCACCCGGTCCACGGCGGGATCGGCCCGCGATCTGAAGCCCGCCGGCGCCGACTCGTCGGCCGACTGACGACGCCTCGCCGAAAATCGATACCGGCGGCGCGGTCAAACCACCCATTTCTCAGGTTGCTCTCAGGTAGCTTTCGCTGGTCGGCACACCTCGGCACAGGAGGACGAAATGTCTACCGCAGTCAGCTCGCTCTATAAGACCGGTATCGCGCTGGCCGGGGCGGCGGCGATCGCCGCCAGTCCCCTGGTGCCCAGCCAGGACGCCCATCCACCCACCGTGCACCTGCCCGAGGTGCAGCTCGTCGACCTGCCGATTCCGGCCCTCGGCGCGATCCCGTACCAGGTCGGGATCAACCTGCTCGGCGACCTCATCGCCGCGGCACCGATCCTGATCGGCAGCACGCAGCAATGCCAGACCGTTTGCCTGGGACCCAACACCCCCTACCCCGCCCAGACCTACGCCCCATTCACCGGGTGGGGGCTCGTCGGCCTCGGCATGGGTCTGGTGACCAGCCCCGTGGCGCTGGTGAAAGCACTGCAGTCCGGCTCGGACGTGGGCCAGGCGATCGGCGTGGCACTGCTGGACATCCAGGTACCGATCACCAACACCCTGGCCCTGCTGCTCGCTCCCCGGCAACCGCTGGGCGGCTTCGCCCTCGACGCGACGCTGCAGCGGGTGGTGACCGCGTCCCGCGACGCTCTCGTCGCCGGCTTCGACATCGCGGTTCAGGCACTGGTCCAGGGCCCGATCAGCGTGGTCGGCGGTGTGGTCGCCGGGGCGACCGCGTTCGCCGGGACGTTGGCCCAGACCGGCGATGTCGTGACGGCACTCAATGCGGGCCGGGCGCCGATCCAGCAGTCGGTCACCTATGCCCTCAACGACCTCACCATCAAGATCGACACCGGACGCGCACGTGTCTACGCCGACCTCACCGAGGGCCCCGGCGCGACGACCTCACCGATTCCGACGGTTCCGCCGCCGACGGCAGCGGCTGCCCGGGTCAGCAAGGTCGTCACGTCGGCCAAGGCGGTTCCCGGCACCACCGCTCACGCGACCACCACGGCCGCCGACAACGACACAACCACCACCAGCGGACGCGGCACATCCGCGGCGGCGAAGAAGGGCGCCGTCGGCGGGTCCAAGCGCACGCACAAGGCGGCCGCAAACGGGTAGGACTACTGGGCGGCCTTCGCCCAGCGGCCCGCGTCGGCGACGATGCCGACCGGCACCGCGCCGGACAGGCTCACGTTCTGCACGCTCGGGCCCACCGCGACGATCGTGGTGTCCTGCAGGATCGGCAACACCGTCGACAAGTTCCACAGCCGGGGTTCGACGAGGTTGATGACGTCGTCGATCTTGGCCGAACCATCAAGGGCCGCATCGATATTGGGCTGAATACTGCGATCGCAGATGCCGGTGAGGTTCGACGGTGCCTGCACCAGAGCACCGGACTCCGGGGTGAGCGGCGGCGCGGCCGTCGTCGTCGATGCCTGGGTCGGTGTAGTCGGCGACGCACTGGTCGACGCACTGGTCGACGGGGTCGGCGACGGATCGGCCGATGTGGTGGCCGGTGCCGTCGAGACGGCCGTCGCCTCCAGCGCCGGACACCCGTAGCGGGAGGCCAGCAGGGTGGCCAGATCCCCGCCCGCCGCGTGCCAGCCGACGATGGCGTCGACTCGGTTGTTGGCCAGCGCATCCCCGTAGAGCACCGGCGGGTCCAACGCGAGCACAGTCGCGGCGATCCCGACGCTACGCAACTGATCGGCCGCGGTGTTGGCCACCGCCACCGAGGTCGGGTCGTTGGCGGCCACCCCGATGACCAGCGACAGTGTCTCGCCGTCCTTGCTGACCCGGCCCCGGGTGATCTCCGGCGGGCCCGGCTGCTCGCTGGTGGTGCGCGACCCCGCCGACGGCGGCGGCTGCACCGGCGACTCGGTCGGGGTGCGGTCGATCTGGAAACCGGCCTGCTCGAGCAACTCCAGTGACCGCTGGCTTCCCAGCGCCGGCGGCGCGGTGGGCACATACCCAGGATCGCTGGGTGCACGGACCTGGGCCTGGGCCAACGTCACGGTGTTGTCGCTGCCGGCGCCCACCGCGGCGAGCAGGTCCACGTCGAGCAGTCCCAGGATGGCTTTGCGCACAGCCGGATCCGACAATTTGGGTTCGGCGGCCCGCAGCGTGAGCTGCATGACCCGCGGGGTGACGATGCGCGCGGTGCGCACATCCGGGATCGCCGACAACTGCGCGAACGCCGCCGCACCGCCGTGCACCTGGGCCACCTGGGTGTCCCCGTTGCGGATGGAATCGGCCAGCGCGGCGGGCGCGCCGGCGCGACGGAACAGGATCTGGTCGGGATGGGCGGGGGGTCCCCAGAACCGGTCGTTGCGGGCCAACAGGATCTCGTCGCGTTGCGGATCGATGTTGTCCACCCGGAACTGACCGGCGGTCACCGGCAGCGCGCGGGCCAGCCCGGCCGGGAAGCCGCCCGGCACGTCCTTGACGATGTGGGCCGGCAACAGGTCGTTGAACAGCTCGCGCCACGCCGGGTAGGGCTGCGAGAACGTGACCACCGCGGTCTTACCGCCCTCGATCGACTGCACGCCGGTGATCAGGTCATAACCCGCCGGGTCGACGACACCGGGCTCGCTGACCATCTGGCGCCACAGGTACCAGAAATCGTCGGCGGCGATCGGGGCGTTGTCGGTCCAGGACGCCTCCGGGCGGATCTTGTAGGTGACCGTGAACGGGTCCTGACTGGTCACCTCCGCCGAGACCAGCAGCGTCGGATCCATCTCCCAGCGTGAGCCCGTCGCGGTGGCCGGGTCGGGCACCGGGCGGAACGAACTGGGCAGGACCAGCGCGCTGATCGCGGCGTTGACCGGCGACTGATCGGAGAGCAGATGCGGATTGAACCCGGCGCCGATCGAGTCGATGCCCACGATGATCTGGGTTGCCCGGGGCGGCAGCGGGGCCGGTGAGTCGGAGGTCTCGGTGCTCTGCGGAGCGGGCGGGGGGCTGACCGTGCACGCCGCCGTGACCAGCCCCGACATCAAGACAGCCAGGACTTGCAGGCTGCGAGGTCTGTCCGGCACGCCCCTCAGCGTATCCACCCGCCTCGCGGCACCCCGATCAGCTGCGGGCCTTGGCCCGGGACCGGGCCCTGGCGCGGCTCGTCGCATCCAGCTCGACCTTGCGCACCCGCACGATCTCCGGCGTGACCTCCACGCACTCGTCCTCTGCGCAGAACTCCATGGCCTGCTCCAGGTCGAGTTCCAGCGGCCGGGCCAGCGTCTCCATCACGTCGGCGGTGGACGACCGCATGTTGGTCAGCTTCTTCTCGCGGGTGATGTTGATGTCGAGGTCCTCGGCGCGCGGGTTGATCCCGACGACCTGGCCCTCGTAGGTGTCCTGCCCGGGCTCGACGAAGAACTGGCCGCGGTCGGCCAGCTGGATCATCGCGAACGGAGTGATCTGGCCGGTGCGGTCACTCACCAGCGAGCCGGTGTGCCGGGCGCGGATCTCCCCCGCCCACGGCCGGTAGCCGTCGAACACCGCGTTGGCGATGCCGGTGCCGCGGGTCAGCGTCAGGAAATCGGTGCGGAAGCCGATCAGTCCGCGGCTGGGCACGATGAAGTCCATCCGCACCCACCCGGCCGCGTGGTTGGTCATCTCCTCCATGCGCCCCTTGCGGGCGGCCATCAGCTGGGTGATGGCGCCGACGAACTCGTCCGGGCAGTCGATCGTCATGGCTTCGAAGGGCTCGTGCAGCTTGCCGTCGACGGTCCGGGTGACCACCTGCGGCTTGCCGACGGTGAGCTCGAAGCCCTCCCGGCGCATCTGCTCGACCAGCACGGCCAGGGCCAGTTCGCCACGGCCCTGCACCTCCCAGGCATCCGGGCGGCCGATGTCGACGACCTTGATCGAGACATTACCGACCAGCTCGGAATCCAAGCGGGACTTGACCATTCGCGCCGTCAGCTTGTGGCCGGACACCTTGCCCGCCAGCGGCGAGGTGTTGGTGCCGATGGTCACCGAGATGGCCGGCTCGTCGACGGTGATCCGGGGTAGGGCATGCGCGTGGTCGGGGTCGGCCAGCGTGTCGCCGATCATGATGTCGGGGATCCCGGCGACCGCGACGATGTCACCGGCGACGGCCTCGTCGGTGGCGGTGCGCTCGACGCCGACGGTGACCAGCAGCTCGGTGATCTTGGCGGTCGTGATCACCGGGTGCCCGTCGACCTCGCGCATCCAGGCCACCTGCTGGCCCTTGCGGATCCGGCCCTTGTAGATGCGGATCAGGGCGAGGCGGCCCAGGAACGCCGAGGCGTCCAGGTTGGTCACCAGGGCCTGCAACGGGGCCTCGGGATCGCCCTGCGGCGGCGGGATGTGCTCGAGCAGCACGTCGAACAGCGGGTCCAGATTCTCCCCGTCCGGGTTCTCGCCGTTGGCGGGCTCGGTGGTGCTGGCGATGCCGGCTCGACCCGAGGCGTACAGCGTCGGCAGGTCCAGCGCCTTCTCTGCGGCGGCCTGCGCCTCCTCGTCGAGATCGGAGGCGACATCGAGCAGCAGGTCGTGACTTTCGGAGACCACCTCGGAGATCCGGGCGTCCGGGCGGTCGGTCTTGTTCACCACCAGGATCACCGGCAGGTGCGCGGCCAGCGCCTTGCGCAGCACGAACCGGGTCTGCGGCAGCGGGCCTTCGGAGGCGTCGACCAGCAACAGCACCCCGTCGACCATGGACAGCCCGCGTTCCACCTCGCCGCCGAAGTCAGCGTGGCCGGGGGTGTCTATGACGTTGATCACCGTCATCGAACCGTCGGGGTGGTGACGGTGCACGGCGGTGTTCTTCGCCAGGATCGTGATGCCTTTTTCCTTCTCCAGGTCACCGGAGTCCATCAGGCGTTCGATCGCGTCGTCACCGCGGTGGGTCAGTGCGCCGGACTGCCGCAACATGGCGTCTACCAGCGTGGTCTTGCCGTGGTCGACGTGCGCCACGATGGCGACATTGCGGAAATCCTGGTTGTTCACGGCCCTGATTCTGGCAGCGCAGGTGCTCTTTTGCGAAAACGAGGAAGGACGAGCAGGGCCGCGGCAAGGAAACAGAGCGCCCCGAGGAAGGTACCGAGGTTCGCCAGCAGAGCATCCTCGGTGACCCCGGTGCGCCGCACGAACGCCCCCACCGCCGAGACGCCGAAGGCGATCGACCCGATCATGTTGATCCACTCCGCCTGCCAGTCCCGGGAGTCCATGGCGATCAGACCCACCGCGATCGTCGCGGCGAGCACCCCCAGCGCCGCACTCACCAGAAACGCCACCGACCCCAGGGCATCCGGGGTCCACACGTAGTGCCGGCGCACCTCGGTGGTGTGCGCCCAGACCGCGGCGCCGGTGCTGACGTTGAACAGGATGGTCCCGATGAATTGGATTGCCGCCGAGAGCCATTCCAGCTTCGGCGGCGGTCCCGACAGCATCAGCTGCAGCCCGGCCGCGGTGGTGAAAAACCAGGACCCGGCGAAGCACAGCCAGTTGGTGGCGCCGGCCCCGGCGACGGCCGAGAAGCCGGGCAGCGTCGCGAGCGCGAAGAAGGACGACCCGACGGCGAACAGCCAGCACTGCCGCGACAAGGTCGCCAGTGTCCGCACACCCGGCATTCCAGCAGGCAATCCACATCGGATGCAAACCCCGCGGAGTTAGCCTGAATTTGCGTCAGATGGAGGTTCGACATGACGGTCTATGAGGTGCTCACCATCGCGCTCATCGTTGTCCTGGGGACCGCCGCGACCGCGGCGATCTACCTGGGCCTGCTCAATTGGATCGGCGGGGCGTACATCGTGCGCTGCGCGGGCTGTCGGCACCTGACGGTGTCGTCGGATCGCCGGCAGCCGCAGTCGTGTGCGCACTGCCGTCATCCGGTGCTGCTGCATCCGGTGCACGCCGCCCATCACCCGCGGCAATTCGCCGACGTGCGGGTGGTGCGCGACCAGCTGAAGTACTAGGGGTAGGACAGCAGCAACAGGACGCGCCCGCCCGGCGGCGGCGCGGCGAAGGCGTCCGGGTCGAATCCGTAGTAGCGGCGTTGGTCGGCGGTGATCTCGTCGATCACCTTGCCGGTGGCGCGCAGTTCACCGCTGCCGGTGCGCGCCATGACGCCGCGAAAGTCGGCCACCGACATCGACTCCGCGAGCAGCAGCGCCTGCCCGCCGTCGGCGAGGTCGACCAGGATCCCGGCGCCGGCGTAGTTGTTGCCGCCGCGGCCGGTGCCGCGCGGAGCCCAGTACACCGGCTCGGAGGCGGGCCTGCCCTGCACGCGCCGGTACTCGCCGGCGTGCCCGATGTCGGCGACGGTGGCCTCAGGCAGGTGCGCGATCGTGCGTTTCTCGGCGATCCACATCCAGGCCAGCGGGATGCACACGATGGCATACATCAGCACCACCAGCATCAGTACCGGCTTCCAGGCGATCTCCCAGGCCAGCCTGCGCGGCGACACCGCCAGCCCGGCCAGCTGGTCGTCGAGCTGTGCGCGGCCGAATCGGAAGACGTACCAGGCCAATACCCGTGCGGCCGCCATCGCACCGAGAATCGCCAGCCCGACGATGCCGGTGATGCGCCAATAGAAGGTGCTGTCGCCCTGGTTGGTGGTCGCCGCCAGCATGACCGCCGGGATCGGTGCGGTGATCAGCAGGAGCAGCGCATACGACGGATGGCTGCTCAGGTAGAGGTAGGTGACCCGGGCCCGGTTGTTGGCCCCGAAGACGGTGAAATCGCCGATGTCGACTTTGACCACCGGCGCCCAGGTGCCCTCCACGATCCGCGGTCTGACCAGTCCGCGGACGAAGAAGAACCCGGCGATCAGGGCGACCACGAGGGCACCCCAGAATGTGCCGCCCAGCGACTCGCCGGTGCCCGGCACCCCGAACGCCCCGTGGATGTCGATGACCTTGCCGATGAAGAAGGCCAGCGGGAGCGCGAAAAACAGTTCTAGGAGCCAGATTTGGATCAGCTGCGGTATCCGCGACCCGATTCGGTCGAAGGCCAGCACCCGTTGCCAGACGAACCGGAGCGCACCCACTGCTCGATCCTCAACCGGAAGTCGGTGCGGTCGGGCTGAATTCGACGGGCATGGCCTCCAACCCGCTGACGAAATTTGCCGGCCGCAGCGGCAGGTGCGCGCCCTCGACCAGGCGCAGATCGGGCAGCCGGTGCAGAACGCGTTGCGTCATGGTCGTCAGTTCCAGGCGGGCCAACTGGTTTCCCAGACAGAAGTGGGTGCCGAAGCCGAACGTGACGTGATTGTTGGGATTGCGGTCGATGCGGAACATATCGGGGTCACCGAAGACCGTCTCGTCGAAATTCGCCGACTCGAACAGCAGCATGATCTTCTCCCCCGCCACCAGCTCGGTGCCGTGAAAGTCGGTGTCCGCGGTCAGGGTTCGGCACATGTTCTTGATCGGCGAGGTCCACCGCAGCATCTCTTCGACTGCGCCGGGCAGCAGGTCGGCGTCGCCGCGCACCGCGTCCCACTGGTCGCGGTGGCGGGACAGTTCGGCGGTGCCCCCGGACAGGGTGTGCCGGGTGGTCTCGTCGCCGCCGATGAGGATCAGCAGGGTCTCGGAGATGATCTGTTCGTCGGTGAGCTTCTCGCCGTCGACCTCGGCGTCGATGAGCACGCTGACCAGGTCGTCGGTGGGCTCGCGGCGGCGCTTCTCGATCGTGGCCGCCATGAACTCGTTGTAGGCCAGCAGCGCGTTGACCGACGCCGCCAGGATCTCCTCGGACGCCGTGGAACTCAACGCCACCACCAGATCGTCCGACCAGGCCAGCAAGGTGGCACGATCCTGGGGTGCCACCCCGAGCATGTCCCCGATGACGGCCATCGGCAGCGGCGCGGCGAGGTCGCGGACGAAATCGCACTCGCCGCGCTCACACACCGCGTCGATCAGCACATCGCAGAGCGCCTCGATCGACTCCGTCTTGTCCTTGACCCGCTTGCGGGTGAAGCCGGCGTTGACCAGTTTGCGCCGCAGCAGATGCGCGGGATCGTCCATGTCGATCATGTGCGGCAGCGGCGGCGTGGTCGGGCGGATACCGCCGGCGTTGGAGAACAATTCGGGCTGGCGCTCGGCGTCGATCACCGCCCGGTAGGTGGCGGCGGCCGCCAGACCGTTGCGGTCCCGGAAGACCGGCTGGTGTTCGCGCATCCAGCGGTAGGCGTCACGCGCCTCGCCGCCGGCGTAGAACCGGCCGTCGGTGAGATCGATGCCGGTGACGTCCGTGAGCACGCCCAGATCATAGGGCGAGCGGCTCACGCCCCAAGGCGTTTCGCAAGCTCCGGCAGCCAGGCCCGGTCGGCGGGAACCCAGTCCACCGTGGCGAGTTCGTCGGCGGTCACCCACCGCAGCGCGCGGTGGTCGTGTGGGTGCGGCGCACCTCCGGTGTGGGTGACCAGGTAGGCGCGCAGGACCAGCGACGGCCCCAGGGCGACGTCGGCGCCCAGCTGCTCACCGACGACCACGTCGACGCCGAGCTCTTCGCGCAGCTCCCGCATCAGCGCCTCGGCGTCGGTCTCGCCCGGGGAAACCTTGCCGCCGGGCAACTCCCACAGTCCGGCGAGTTCGGGCGGCCGCCTGCGCTGTGCCACCAGCAGGGTGGCACCGGAGATCAACGCTCCGGCGACGACGACCTGGGACACGCCACGGAGCTTATGTGGTGGCCGAATTCGCCTTCACGATGGTCAGTTCGTAGTCGTTGCTCTGCCAACCGTTGAGGAAGGCACCCAGCGGCACCGCCATGTCCTTGCCGTATCCCGGCCCGCTGTCGTTGAAATACACCACGCCCTTGGCGGTGTCCACGGCGATCACCACGGCCTCGTGGTTGCCGCTGGTGTAGTTCGGTGTCGCCGACGACTGGTACTGCGGCTGGGTGCTCCAGACGATGTTGGAGTTGATCGTGACCATCGTCGCGTTGCCCGCGGCCAGCGCGGCCTCCAGGTCGCTCAGCGCGATCTGCGCGTCGGCGGCGGTGGCTCCGGTGATCCGGTTGCCGGCCTCGTCGTAGGTGCCGTACCGCTTGGTCGAGGCCGTCACACCGAAATCGGTGGTGGTGTTCATCAGCTGCACCGCGTCCTTGACCGCGACGCCGTTGGCGATGTCCTCGTCGAGGTACATCCGCCGACCCGGGTACACCACGCTGGCGGTGGTCTTGGCCAGGCCGACCATGGTTTCCTCGGTGGGCTTGGTGCCGGTGACCTGACCGATCGCCATCGCCGTCGCCATCAGAGTGCAGTTCGAGTAGCTCTGCTTCACCCAGTAGACGGCGTTGCCACGGTCGCCGTAGTAACCGGTACCGGGGACCGTCACCACGATCTCGCGCTCGACGATGTCCGGTTTGGCCACGCCCAGCCGGACGGCGATGGTGTGCAGCGCCTGCTGCAGCATGCCCAGCGCGCCGGGCAGGTCTGCCGCGCTGCCGTTGTCGACGGTGATCGTGAAGCGGTCGGTGATGCCGGGGGTGACCAGCTCCGAGTTCGGTGTGTAGGTGTAGGTGCCCGTGGCGTTGTCGTAGGTGACGGTGCCGTGAGTCGGTTGCTTGCTCACTCCGTAGGTGACGGCATAACCGTTGTTGGCGACTCCGTTGGCGTCCACCCGGATCGTCTTGCCGGGGCCCGACGGCAGATACCACGCCGGTGACAGGGTCGGCGTCCGGTTGAAGAAGATGTAGGTCAGCTGGCGCGACAGGTCGTTCCACATCGACGCCAGCGTCCGCGCCGGGGTGGCCGCGGCCGTCTGCTCGCCCGACCGTAGTGCCACCGCGTCCCGGGTGACCGCCGCGGTGGCAGCCGCCGGGCCGGGATCGCCGTTGGCGCCCGCGACGCCGTTGATGCCGCCGGCACCGCCGGTGCCACCGTTGCCGACACCGCCCCACCCGCCGCTGGCGCCCGCACCACCC
>NZ_BEWG01000041.1:35919-40220 GCF_002723835.1 Mycobacterium sp. shizuoka-1
CCGCCGTTGAAGCCGCTGCCCCCGGACCCGGCGGCACCGCCGCGACCGCCGTTGCCGCCGTCGCCGGCGCCGGTACCACCCTGGCCGCCGTTGCCGCCGTAGCCCCCGTCGCCGCCGTCGCCACCATCGCCGTTGACACCGCCTTGGCCGCCCGGTCCGCCCGCGCCACCGACGCCGCCGCGGCCGCCGGCCGCCCCCGCACCGCCAGCACCACCGTCACCGCCATTGCCGCCGTAGCCACCGAGTCCGCCGTTGCCGTCGGGATCGGTGGTGTAGCCACCCCATCTGCCCACACCGCCGTTGCCGCCGTTACCGCCGGCTCCGCTGACCCCGGCCGATCCGTTGGCCGAGATGACGAACAGGTATCGACCGGCTCCTCCGGCGCCGCCGGTGGCGCCGCCTGCACCACCGTTGCCGCCGTCACCGCCCGTTCCGCCGGGTGCGCCGTCGCCGGAGCTGACGGTGCCGGGGTAGCGGCCGTTGCCACCCTGGCCGCCCTGACCACCCTGGCCGCCGAGACCGCCGTTGCCGCCGCTGCCGAACACGACACTGCCGTTACCGCCGCGACCACCGCTGCCGCCGGGTCCGCCGTCGCCGCCCGGGCCGCCGTTGTTGGTGATGATCGATTCGGTGCCGGGAATGCCGGTCTGGCCGGTGCCCCCGTTACCGCCGTTACCGCCCTGCCCGAAGACCGAGAGCCAGCCGGTGTTGCCGCCGTTGCCGCCGTCGCCGCCGCCGAAACCGCCGGCACCTCCCGCGCCGCCGTTGCCCGACCACAGGCCGCCGTTGCCGCCGCGCCCGCCGTCCCCACCGTGGTCGCCGGTGGAGCCGTAGAACGGACTGGTTCCGCCCGCCCCGCCGGCACCGCCGTTGGCGAACACCGAGAACAGGCCGCCACTGCCGCCGTCGCCGCCCTTGCCGCCATTGGTGGATCCGCCGCCGGCACCGCCGGCACCGGCGTAACCCCAGACCGACATCAGCCCGGTGTTGCCGCCCCGGCCCCCGTCGCCCCCGGTGGCGCCGATCGGGATGGCGTTGCCACCCGCACCGGCGTTGCCGCCGTTGCCCAGGTACAGGCCGCCGGCACCGCCGTTACCACCCTGACCGCCGGTGCTGTTCACTTCCGCCTCGCCGGCCAGGACCCCGCCGGCGCCGCCCTTGCCACCGTTGCCGAACATGCCGGCCGAGCCACCGTTGCCACCTGTGGTGCCCTGTGCGAACGCCTCACCACCGGCGCCGCCGGCACCGCCGTTCCCGGCGATCAGGCCGCCGTTGCCGCCCCGGCCGCCATTGCCCGCCGCCACGCCGGCGCCGCCCGCACCGCCGTTGCCGAACCATCCGGCCGCTCCGCCGCTGCCGCCGTTGAAGCCTGCGCCGCCGTCGCCGAACAACCCGCCGTTCCCGCCTCGGCAAACGCGGCCGCCGGTGCAGGTGTCGACTGTCCAGGAGTAGCCGTTGCCGGCGATGATCCCGGCGTTGGGATGCTCAGCGGTCCCGTTGCTGAAGAAGAAGCTGACCACGGCGTCCGGGGTCGGCAAAGCGGCCGCCGCGGCCCGAGGCAATGTCGTGCCGGCCGCCGCGGCGGACTTGGTGGCGGTGCCGGCGTCGGCGGCCGCTGACGGGGTACGGCTGCTCGCCGGTTTCTTCGCCGTGCCGGTGGCCGGCTTGCGCGCGACCGAACCGGGGGTGGGCTTCGACCGTCCGGTCGGCCGGTGCTGCCCGGTGGATGTGGTTGCGCCTGAGGACGTTGTCGCGCTGGCGGACGATGGCCCCTTGGTGCCGGTCGAACCCGTCGCGTCGGCGGCGGCCGTCGCGGGCATCGAGGCCAGCGCGGCGCCCACACCCAGGGTGATGGCTGAGGCACCGAGCCAGGTCAAGAGCCGGGAATCGGTCGGGCCGACGCCGATGCCGCCGAACTCCACTGGCAGAGCCCGCAACCAGGAAGGCCGACGGTGCTCCCGGCGGCCGTCGTCGATGGTAGACATGCCAACCGAACTCATCAGCTCCCCCGAATGTGGTGAACGAATTTGCCAGCGATGCCGTCCCACGCTGTGAAACGGAGCTGTCGAGCAACGGTGGCAACCTAGCACCGGACTGGCAGATGCGTCCCGATTTTCGGACAGATGTCCCAGTGATTTCGCGCCCTTCCGTCCGGCTCGCCGATGGAGAACACTGACACCATGCCCCTGACCGATGAACAAATCGATTCAGCCATCACCGATCTCGACGGCTGGGAGCACACCGACGGCACGCTGCGCCGTTCGGTGAAGTTCCCGACGTTCCTCGACGGCATCGAGGCAGTGCGCCGCGTCGCCGAGCAGGCCGAGAGCGCCGACCATCACCCTGATATCGATATCCGCTGGCGGACAGTCACTTTCGTTCTCGTGACACATTCCGAGGGCGGTATCACCGACAAGGACGTGCAGATGGCGTCGACCATCAACCAGATCGTCGACGGCCACTAGCCGCGATCCAGCCCAGCGTCGCCAGCGTCGCCACCACATAGACCAGTCCCGGCCAGGCCAGATACCAGGGCCGGCTGATCTGCCAGATCGTCGGCTGGGCGAAACTCAGCAGCCACGGCACGCCGATCAGCGTGAGCACCAACCAGCCCCAGCCCAACAGCCGCGCGCCGGCCCGGGCCCGCCAGGGGCCATGAACGAGCCAGATCATCAACGGCAGCAACCACACCCAGTGATGTGTCCACGAGATCGGGGAGACCAGCAGGCCGAACAACTGCACCACCAGCAACGAGCCCAGGCGGTCGCCATCCAGCGCACGCCAGGCCAGCACCGCCAGCACCGCGGTCACCGCGATTCCCGCCAGCACGACCGGGCCGTAGCCGGCATCGTGGCCGAGGATCCGGGAGATCGCGCCGCGCCAGGACTGGTTGAACGAGGTGCCGATCGGACCGACTCGTCCGGCGTCGCCGAGCAGGTCGGTGAAGTAGAAGCGGGCCTGCTGACCGATGACGGCCACGGACAACCCGACGGTGGCGAAGAAGACGACGGCCGAGAAGAGAGCTGCGCCCCAGCGGCGCATGCCCAGGAAGTACAGCCCGGTGATGGCGGGGGTCAGTTTGATCCCGGCCGCGACCCCGACCAGCAGACCCGACCACCACCACCGCGTGCAGTAGGCGGCATAGAGCACGGCCAGTACCAGGATGACGTTGATCTGGCCGTAGTCGAAGTTGCTGCGCAACGGTTCGATCCAGATGCCCACGGCGGTCCAGAGCATCGCCACGCGGTGGCCGGCGCCGGTGGGCACACCCAGCAGCCGTTGGCTGACCCGGACCACGCCATAGAGCGCGGCGATGATGCCCACCTGCCAGCAGAAGGCGACCACCGCGAACGGCAGCAGGTGTAGCGGGTAGAAGACCAGCGCCGCGAACGGCGGGTAGGTGAACGGCAGCGGGAAGTCGGGGGTCTGGTCGGCGTAGACGTAGGAGTACAGGGAGCCAGGGTGGTCGAGCGCGCCCGCGCCACCGAGATAGACGTGTAGGTCGACGAAGTTGGCGCCGTTGGGCACCAGGTAGGTCCAGGCCAGCCGGGCGGCCACGCTGAGGGCCAGGACGACCGCGGCCGGCCAGCCCGGCCGCACCGCCGAAGCCTTCGTGTCCACCGTGCGACTGTATCGACGCCCACTGCGCCGCCCGCTTCGGCGCGCGGCATCACCGTAGGCAATCACTGCCGTAACGGTTGAATAAACACCACACGTGTCACTTGAGTAACTCTAGTAACGGACTACCTTCGGGTTCAGACCTGCACTCGAGGGATTGGGATGACCATGCCACGCTTATCAAAGTTGTTCGCCGCCAATGCAATTGCCGCTGCCGGGCTGTGCTCGGCCGCGCTCGCGCTCAGCCCGTCCGCCGCCGCCGACCCCGGGGTATCCCCGGCCGTGCCCGGCGTGCCGGCGCTCAACATGCTGCAGCAGTTCGTCACCAACCCCGCCGCCGCGGCGGGTGTGCTGCAGTCCGCGGCGACCGCACTGTCCGGAGCGTCGGCGCTGACCGGCACCCCGTCCACGCTGCCGGTCTCGCCGATCGGCGGCGCTCCGGCCACCCTGCCGGTGTCACCGATCGCCGGCGCCCCGGCCACCGCCCCGGCGGCCAGCCCCGTTCCGGGCGGGAGCGTCACCGCGCCGCTGATTCCGCTGCTGAACCAGCTCGGCGTGCCGGGCGACCTCGCCAACCTGACGCCGTCGAACGTGCCGTTCCCGGTCAAGATCGGCGACAACCTCGCCGTCGGTGCGCCGGCCCCGGCGGCCCCGGTCGCCCCGGTGGCCACCGAGGTCGCCGG
>NZ_BEWG01000042.1:0-4368 GCF_002723835.1 Mycobacterium sp. shizuoka-1
GGGCGGCACCGGAGCGACCGGCGGCGCCGGCGGCAACGGCGGTACCGGCGGCTTCGGCGGCGTGAACTTCGACTTCGGCCAGAACAACACGGCCGGCGCCGGGGGCACCGGCGGCGCGGGCGGCGCCGGGGGTCTGGGTACGGCGAAGTCCGGCGGCCGCGGCGGATCGGGCGGCACCGGCGGCTTCGGCGGCAACGCCGAGAACGGGCAGACCAACACCGGCGGCGTCGGCGGCTCGGGCGGAGCCGGCGGCAAGGGCGGTTCGGGCGCCAACGGCGCCAACCCGGGCAGCGCCGGTGGTGCGGGTGGCACAGGGCAATCCCAGTCCGGCGGTGTCGGCGGCAAGGGCGGTCCCGGCGGCGGGGGCGGCACGGGCGGCGCCGGCTGAGCCGCGCGTAATTCAGGTGCGTGGACAGCCCGCACCCACCTAACCTGACCGGCGTGGTCACCAGGGTGAAGCTGTCGTCGGAATCGGCCTACGAGCCTGAGGTCGGGTACTCCCGTGCGGTCCGTACCGGCGCCTGGATCTGGGTCGCCGGCACCACCGGGCCGGGCGTCGACCTAGCTGAGCAGACGCGAAATGCGTTGCAGCGCATCGATTCCTCGTTGCAGGCGCTCGGCGCCGCGCTGGCCGACGTCGTTCGTACCCGGATCTATGTCACCGACATCTCACGCTGGCGGGAGGTGGGCGCGGTCCATGCCGAGTTCTTCGGCACGGTCCGCCCGGCCTCGACCATGGTCGAGGTCTCGGCGCTGATCGAACCGCACCTGCTCGTAGAGATCGAAGCCGATGCCTACGTCGACGACTCGAACGGCTGAAACCGGCCGTCCGGCCCGGGCAGGTACGGGGTGACGCTTCTCACGGCGGCCGTCGGCAGCGGACCGTACAGGTGCGGGAACCTCATCGACTCGGGATCCGTTGACACTCCGGGTTCCCACCGCACGGGCGAGTCCAACACGTGCGGGTCGATGTGGAGCAGCACCAGGTCGGTGCGGCCGGCGAACAGCCGGTTGGCCGGCAGATGCACCTGCTCCGGCGTCGACAGGTGGACGAATCCGACTTCGGTCAGCGAGCCGGGGCAAAGTTCGCCGACGACCTCGGCGGCTGCCCAGTCCCGCTGTCCGCACAGGTGGAGTAAGAATTCCCGATTCGGGTACATACGACCACACTGCAGCACCCGCAACAGGACAGGGCGTGAGACACGACACAACGCTAAACCCCCGGGGAACAAGGCCGGAACAGCGAACGTCTGAGACAGTAGAGATACGTGACGGTGGCGCCGAGTCACCGAAGCGCTGAGCACCTTACGGAGGAGCCCATGAACGCAACCCTGACCAGTCCCGAATTGACCAGGGCTGATCGCTGCGACCGCTGCGGGGCCGCTGCCCGGGTGCGTGCCACGCTCCCCTCCGGCGCCGAACTCCTGTTCTGCCAGCACCACGCCAACGAGCATCAGGCGAAGCTCGTCGAGTTGGCCGCCGTGATCCAGGTCGCTCCGTCGGAGGCATAACCGCAACTCACGGCCACGTCGCTGGGCAGGACTGCCGTCGTCGGGAATGCTGGTCTGGTCATGACTGACCAACCCGCCAAACCCTCACGCCATCACATATGGCGGATCTCCAAACGGACGTTGTCCAAAAGTTGGGATGACTCGATCTTCTCCGAGTCGGCCCAGGCCGGATTCTGGTCGGTGCTGTCGCTGCCCCCCTTGCTGTTGGGGATGCTCGGCAGCTTGGCCTACATCGCCCCGCTGTTCGGTCCGGACACCCTGCCGACCATCGAGAACCAGCTGATCAACTTTGCCAACAGCTTCTTCTCCCGCAATGTCGTCAACGAGATCATCGAGCCGACGGTCCGCGACATCGTGGCGGGCGCCCGCGGCGAGGTGGTGTCACTGGGTTTCGTGATCAGCCTGTGGGCCGGCTCGTCGGCCATCTCGGCGTTCGTCGATTCGGTGGTCGAGGCCCACGACCAGACACCGCTGCGCCACCCCGTGCGGCAACGATTCTTCGCGTTGGGGCTCTACGTGGTGATGCTGGTGTTCGTCATCGCGGCGGCGCCGTTCATGGCCCTGGGCCCCCGCAAGATCTCGTCGTACCTGCCCGACAGCTGGGACAACGTCCTGCACTACGGCTACTACCCTGCTCTGATCCTGGCGCTGGTGCTGGCGGTGACCATCCTCTACCGGGTGTCGCTACCCAAGCCGCTGCCCACGCATCGCCTGGTGTGGGGCGCGCTGCTGGCCACCGCGGTGTTCGTGGTGGCGACCATGGGTCTGCGGTTCTACCTGACCTGGATCACCAGCACGGGCTACACCTACGGGGCGCTGGCGACGCCGATCGCGTTCCTGCTGTTCGCGTTCTTCCTCGGCTTCGCGATCATGATCGGGGCCGAACTGAACGCTGCGATCGAAGAGGAGTGGCCGGCCCCGACGCCGCACGCGGACCAAGTCCGAACATGGTTGCGGCACAAGGCGAAGTCCTTGAGCGACCGCGACAGCCAGGACGCACCGCCGCCGCAGGCCGAGGAGAAAGCCCCCGTCAGCCCTTCTTGAGGTGCTCGTAGATGCGCTTGCAGTCCGGGCAGACCGGCGAGCCCGGCTTGGCCGAGCGGGTCACCGGGAACACCTCGCCGCACAGCGCGACCACGTGGGTGCCCATCACGGCACTCTCGGCGATCTTGTCCTTCTTGACGTAGTGGAAGAACTTCGGCGCGTCGCCATCGGTACCGTCGTCGACGCGTTCGTCGGAGTCGGTCCGCTCGATCGTCTGGGTCTGCATGACAGACATTGTGCCCGGTAAGACAGCCGTAAGAAACCGGCCTGCATATCGATCGCGGAATGTGGAACAGTAGAGCCATGAGGCGTGAGCTCGGATTCGACGACGAAGGTCGGCCCGTGCTGATCACCGCCGCCGCCCCGGCTTACGAGGAGCAGCACCGCCAGCGGGTGCGGAAGTACTTGACCATCATGTCGTTTCGCATTCCCGCGCTGATCCTGGCGGCCGTGGCCTACGGCCTGTGGCACAACGGCCTGATCTCGCTGGCGATCATCGCGGTGTCGCTGCCGCTGCCGTGGATGGCAGTGCTGATCGCCAACGACCGCCCGCCGCGACGTGCCGAGGAACCGCGCCGGTTCAACGACGTCCCACAGCGCACCCCGCTGTTCCCGCGGGCCGAGCACCGCGCCCTCGATCCCGGGATCTCCGCGGCGCAACCGCATTCCGACCCCGGTTCCCACTGACCCCCGATCGGGTCGTTTCTCAGGACATTCTCAGGGCCTCGCCCCATTTCTGCACGTCAGAGGGTGTGAGACCACCGGCTCGCGGGAACTCTTTGCTCCGGTCGAACGTTGGACCGTTTGACAGTTGCAGCCGATCAGGAGGCCACCATGGCAAATGCCACCACCAGCCGCTTCGACAGCGACCTGGACGCCCAGAGTCCAGCCGCAGACCTGGTGCGCGTATACCTGAACGGCATCGGCAAGACCGCCTTGCTCACCGCCGAGGACGAGGTCGAGCTGGCCAAGCGCATCGAGGCCGGGCTGTATGCCCAGCATCTGCTGGAGACTCGCAAGCGGCTGTCCGACAACCGCAAGCGCGACCTCGCGGTCGTGGTCCGCGACGGGCAGGCCGCCCGTAGCCACCTGCTCGAAGCGAACCTGCGGCTGGTGGTCTCGCTGGCCAAGCGCTACACCGGCCGCGGCATGCCGCTGCTGGACCTGATCCAGGAGGGCAACCTCGGCCTGATCCGCGCGATGGAGAAGTTCGACTACAGCAAGGGCTTCAAGTTCTCCACCTACGCCACCTGGTGGATTCGCCAGGCCATCACCCGCGGTATGGCCGACCAGAGCCGCACCATCCGGCTGCCTGTGCACCTGGTGGAGCAGGTCAACAAGCTGGCCCGGATCAAGCGGGAGATGCACCAGAGCCTGGGCCGCGAAGCCACCGACGAAGAGTTGGCCGAAGAGTCGGGCATCCCGGTCGAGAAGATCAACGACCTGCTCGAGCACAGCCGCGACCCGGTGAGCCTGGACATGCCGGTCGGCAGCGACGAGGAAGCCCCGCTGGGCGACTTCATCGAGGATTCCGAAGCCATGTCGGCCGAGAACGCGGTGATCGCCGAGCTGCTGCACACCGACATCCGCCACGTGCTGGCCACGCTCGACGAGCGTGAGCAGCAGGTCATCCGGCTGCGCTTCGGTCTCGACGACGGCCAGCCCCGCACGCTCGACCAGATCGGCAAGCTGTTCGGCCTGTCCCGCGAGCGGGTCCGCCAGATCGAGCGCGAGGTGATGTCCAAGCTGCGCAACGGCGACCGGGCCGACCGTCTGCGGTCCTACGCCAGCTGATCAACCCCCTCAGTGTGCC
>NZ_BEWG01000042.1:4385-27525 GCF_002723835.1 Mycobacterium sp. shizuoka-1
GCACACTGCTGCGTGCACCGGTGTTGTATGACCATTTCCCCAGCTAGCCCAGTAGACTCGGGACAGACGAAGGGTGCCCTATGAACGACCTGGTCGATACCACCGAGATGTATCTCCGCACGATCTACGACCTCGAAGAGGAGGGCGTCATCCCGCTGCGCGCCCGCATTGCGGAACGGCTGGATCAGAGCGGCCCGACGGTCAGCCAGACGGTGGCGCGCATGGAGCGCGACGGCCTGCTTCATGTGGCCGGCGACCGGCATCTGGAACTGACCGAGAAGGGCCGCGGGCTGGCCGTGTCGGTGATGCGCAAGCATCGGCTCGCCGAGCGCCTGCTGGTCGATGTCATCGGGCTGCCGTGGGAAGAGGTGCACGCGGAGGCCTGCCGGTGGGAGCACGTGATGAGCGAGGACGTCGAACGCCGCCTGGTGCAGGTGCTCGACGATCCGACGGTCTCCCCCTTCGGCAACCCGATTCCCGGGCTGTCGCTGCTGGGCATCGACCTCAACCAACGCGAGGAGCAGAACCTGGTGCGCCTCACCGAGCTACCGCCCGGCACTCCGGTCGCCGTCGTGGTTCGGCAGCTGAGCGAGCACGTCCAGGGTGACGTCGAGTTGATCGGCCAGCTCAAGGACGCCGGCGTGGTGCCCAACGCCCGGGTCCAGGTCGAGAACAGCCCCAGCGGTGCGGTGACGATCCTGATCGGCGGCCACGAGAACGTCCACCTGCCCCACGAGATGGCCCACGCCGTCAAGGTCGAGAAGGTCTGACCGCTCACACCGCGCGACGGCCTCGCGTCCGCCGCGGCGGAAGCCGCACACCCAGCCGCTTGGCCAGCCGGTAACCGGTTCCGGCCAGATCGCGGATCTGTTCGGGCCGCATGCCGGACTGCAGTGCGGCATCGAGCATGGTGGCCATCCGGTGCTCCGGGTCGCAGCGCAACGCCGCCTCCAACGACAGACCGGCCAGCGGGCCGTCACCGCGGGCGTAAGCCGAAAACGCCAGCAACACAAGCGCTTCCACCCGCCACGGTTCGGGAAGCGTGCGCGCCAACAGGGTCCACAGCGCCTCGGCGGGGCCGGCGCCGGCACCGACGGCCAACGCGTACAACGTGTCTCGGACGGCCACATCGGTCAGCGCGCACGCCATCGCCGCCAGCTCGGTGTCGTCCAGTTCGCCGCCGTCGGACACCCGCGCACCCAGCGCCATCGCGGCCTCCACGTCCCGGCGGCCGCATCCGTCTGGATCCACCCGCCAGTCCCCCTCGCGCGCCTCGCCGCGTTCGGCGATCAAAGGCAGCAGGGCCCCGCTGCGGTCGGCGTCGACCGTTGCGACCACGGCTTGCAGATCGGCCCGGCGCAGGTAGAGCCGACGTCCGTCGAGCACGGCCGCGGCCGCCAGCGGCGAGGCCATCGGATCCTCCACCGCGCCGGATTGCCCACAGCCGTCGACGCAATGCCAGCGCCCACCCGCCTCGATCCGGTCCACGACGTGGGTGGCGTAGATCTCGATGCCATGGTCGGACAGCGCGGAGGTGAGCACACCGCACAGCTCACGGTAATCCTGGTTGCACATCGGGCACGCGGCGCCGTCGGCGTCCACGATCACCACCACCACCTCCTCCGCGCCCGAGGCGTCGGCGAGATCGGCCAGCCGACACAGCTCACCGATCCCTGCGTTCGACAGGTCCAGGCGCATCACCGCGCCCATCTCGCCGTGCTCGAGCGACACCAGCACCAGCGACTTCTCCGGCACGAAGCCGAGAACGGCGGGCAACGCGGCGATCAGCGCGCCGGGACGGGTGAAGCGGTAGTCAGGTTCGTGTGTGGTCATGACCCGACGCTGTCAACCGGCACCGTCGAGATCCCACCGCCGGCGCCTGCCCGGGCCGGGGGCTGTGGATGAACGCAGAACTGGGGATCGACGGCGTCGTTCGGCATATCGGGCCGCAGCGATTGTTCATGTCGTATTGACATCGTCGGCATGCGAGATTCGGCAAACCGGCGTACACCTTTTCCTCATGAGTGTGGAATACGACCTCGTCGTCATCGGCTCGGGACCCGGCGGGCAGAAGGCGGCCATCGCCGCAGCCAAGCTGGGCAAGTCGGTGGCCGTCGTCGAACGGGGCCAGATGCTCGGCGGTGTCTGCGTGCAGACCGGCACGATCCCGTCCAAGACGCTGCGCGAGGCAGTGCTGTACCTGACCGGGATGAGCCAGCGCGAACTCTACGGAGCCAGCTACCGGGTCAAGGACAAGATCACCCCGGCCGATCTGCTGGCCCGCACCCAGCACGTCATCGGCAAAGAAGTCGACGTGGTACGGAACCAGTTGATGCGCAACGGAATCGAGCTCTACGTCGGCCACGGTCGGTTCATCGACGAGCACACCGTGCTGATCGAGGACCCCACCCGCGCCGAGCACATCACGATCAGCGGCCGGTACGTGATCATCGCCACCGGCACCAAACCGGCCCGGCCCGCCGGAGTGGAATTCGACGAGAACCGGGTGCTGGACTCCGACGGCATCCTCGACCTGAAGACCATCCCGACCTCGATGGTGGTGGTCGGCGCCGGCGTGATCGGCATCGAGTACGCCTCGATGTTCGCCGCGCTGGGCACGAAGGTCACCGTCGTGGAGAAGCGCGACACGATGCTGGACTTCTGCGACCCGGAGATCGTTGAGGCGCTGCGCTTCCACCTGCGCGATCTGGCGGTGACGTTCCGGTTCGGCGAGGAGGTGACCGCGGTCGACGTCGGAGCGGCCGGCACCGTCACAACCCTGGCCAGCGGCAAGCAGATCCCGGCCGAGACCGTCATGTACTCGGCAGGCCGCCAGGGCCAGACCGACCACCTCGATCTGTCGAACGCCGGCCTCGAAGCCGACAATCGCGGCCGGATCTTCGTCGACGACAAGACCTTCCAGACCAAGGTCGACCACATCTACGCCGTCGGCGACGTCATCGGCTTCCCCGCCCTGGCCGCCACCTCGATGGAACAGGGCCGGCTGGCCGCCTACCACGCCTTCGGCGAGCCGACGGCCGGCATGACGCTGGTCCAGCCGATCGGCATCTACTCGATCCCCGAGGTGTCCTACGTCGGCGCCACCGAGGTGGAGCTCACCAAGGACGCCATCCCCTACGAGGTCGGGGTGTCCCGCTACCGTGAGCTGGCCCGCGGCCAGATAGCCGGCGACTCGTACGGAATGTTGAAGCTGCTGGTGTCCACCGAGGATCTGAAGGTCCTGGGCGTCCACATCTTCGGGACGGCCGCCACCGAGCTGGTGCACATCGGCCAGGCGGTGATGGGCTGCGGAGGGACTATCGAGTACCTCGTCGACGCGGTGTTCAACTACCCGACGTTCTCCGAGGCCTACAAGGTCGCGGCCTTGGATGTGATGAACAAGCTGCGGGCACTGAACCAGTTCCGCCGCTAGCACTCACTGTCGAAGGCCTGCGGCGCGATGTCGCCCGGACCGCCTGCCTCGGCGCGCGCCAACAACGCCGCCGTCGCGGCGTCGAACGGTGACGAGTAGGAGATGTCGTCCCGGCAGCCGCCCCCGTCGCGTCCGCCGGTCACCCCGATCACGGTCGAGCCGGTGATCCACGGGGCGCCGCTGGTGCCGTCGACCAGGCCGCGGCAGGGCAGCCTCGGATACCCGTCCGGATCGATCCCGGCGACCGTGTCGCAGCCCAGCGGCGGACCGCCGACGCCCAGCGGGTAGCCGAGCACCGTGACCGCGCCGAGGTCGGCGGGCGGCACGCCGAGGGTCAGCGCCGGGCCGGTCACCGACTCGAGCGCGCCGCCGCCCGGCCTGCTGACCCGCGCGAACGCGTAATCCGCCTTCGGGTCCTGAGCCGCCAGCCAGCGCGGATCGAGGTAGACCGCGTCCACGGTCCACACGTCGTCCGGTGCGGCCGTGTTGTCGAACCCCGGAACGAACGTGACGGGCAGACCCGACGCCAGGCAGTGCGCCGCGGTCAGGATCAGATCATGGGTGGTGGAGCGCACCACCGAGGCGGTGCAGGTGTGAGTGTCGGTGCCGCCGAGGAACAGCGCCCCCACCGCCGCTCGGGGCGTCACGGGCCGGGCGGACGTGGTCACCGACTGCGCGGCGGACTCCTCGGCGGCCTTGGCCGGCGGCTCGGCGGAGGTGCGGCAGCCGGCCACCGACGTGGCCACCGCCACGCCCAGCAGCACAGCCACCGTCCTCATCTGCACGATCATGCCCGATTCGGGCGGCGCCGACCTGTCGTGACCACCGCTCGCCGGGAACGCCGGGCAGCACGCCCGCGTTGTGCAACACAGGCGCTATCGATGGCACCGGCCCGAATCTGAGAGACACTGTGTGTCTCGGTGTGCGAGCGCAACGATGTGACCGGGCACCGCGAGGAGGCGGAGACGATGACTGACGAGCAAGGACAGCAGTACCAACCCGAGCAGACCGGCATGTACGAGCTGGAGTTCCCGGCCCCGCAGCTGTCCGCGGCGGACGGGCGCGGACCGGTGATGATCCACGCCCTGGAGGGGTTCTCTGATGCCGGCCATGCCATCCACCTGGCCACCGAACACCTCAAGAGCAAGCTCGACACCGAGCTGGTGGCCTCGTTCGCGATCGACGACCTGCTGGATTATCGGTCCCGCCGGCCGCTGATGACCTTCAAGACCGACCACTTCACCGACTACGACGATCCGCAGCTGAACCTGTATGCCCTGCGTGACAGCATGGGCACCCCGTTTCTGCTGCTCGCGGGGCTGGAACCGGACCTGAAATGGGAGCGGTTCGTCACCGCCGTGCGGCTGCTGGCCGAGCGGCTCGGGGTGCGCCAGACGATCGGCCTGGGCACGATCCCGATGGCGGTGCCGCACACCCGGCCGGTGACGCTGACCGCCCACTCCAACAATCGCGAGCTGATCGCCGATTTCACCCCGTGGGTCGGTGAGGTCCAGGTCCCCGGCAGCGTGTCCAACCTGCTGGAATACCGGATGGCCCAGCACGGTCACGAGGTCATCGGTTTCACCGTGCACGTGCCGCACTACCTGGCCCAGACCGACTTCCCGCCGGCCGCCGAGGCGCTGTTGGAACAGGTCGCCAAACTGACTTCGCTGCAGGTGCCGCTGCGGGCCCTCACCGATGCCGGCGCGGCTGTGCGCACCAAGATCGACGAGCAGGTAGAGGCCTCGCCGGAGGTCGCTCAAGTGGTGACCGCACTGGAGCGCCAGTACGATGCTTTCGTTGCCGCTCAAGAGAACCGGTCGCTGCTCGCCCGCGACGAGGATCTCCCCAGCGGTGAGGAATTGGGCGCGGAATTCGAGCGGTTCCTGGCCCAGCACGCCGAGGACTTCAAGGACGGTTTCTCCGACAACGGCGACACCTGACGCGAAGCCCACCGCACCGACGACGGGGTTGCACATGACGCAGCGAAAGCCCAACCTGCAGCCGGTGCGGGAGGTGACGCCCACCCTGCACTTCCGGACCATTCACGGCTATCGTCGAGCGTTCCGGGTGGCCGGCTCCGGCCCGGTGCTGCTGTTGATCCACGGGATCGGCGACAACTCGACGACGTGGCATTCGGTGCACAGCAAACTCGCCCAGCGGTTCACCGTGATCGCCCCGGACCTGCTCGGCCACGGCCAGTCCGACAAGCCGCGGGCCGACTACTCGGTGGCGGCCTACGCCAACGGCATGCGTGATCTGCTCAGTGTGCTCGACATCGACCGGGTCACCGTGGTCGGGCATTCGCTCGGCGGCGGTGTAGCGATGCAATTCGCCTATCAGTTCCCGCAATTGGTGGAGCGACTGATTCTGATCGGCGCCGGCGGTGTCACCAAGGACGTCAACATCGCCCTGCGGGCCGCCTCCCTGCCGATGGGCGGCGAGGCGCTGGCACTGCTGCGGCTGCCGATGGTGCTGCCGGCCCTGCAGGTCGCCGGCCGGGCGCTGGGCGCACTGTTCGGTTCGACGGGACTGGGCCGGGATCTGCCCGACGCGCTGCGCATCCTGACCGACCTGCCCGAGCCCACCGCATCGTCGGCCTTCACCCGCACCCTGCGCTCGGTGGTGGACTGGCGCGGCCAAGTGGTGACCATGCTCGATCGCTGTTACCTGACTGAATCCGTTCCTGTGCAACTCATTTGGGGTGACCAGGACGCAGTCATCCCGGTCAGTCACGCCCGCATGGCACACGCGGCGATGCCGGGTTCCCGGTTGGAGATCTTCGGCCGTTCCGGCCACTTCCCGTTCCATGACGATCCTGACCGCTTCGTGGAGGTCGTCGAGCGGTTCATCGATTCGACCGCGCCCGCCGACTACGACCAGGACGTGCTGCGGCAGCTGCTGCGCACCGGCCTGTCCGAACGGTCGGTCACCGGAACGCTCGACACCAGGGTGGCGGTGCTCGACGCGATGGGCACCGACGAGCGCAGCGCGACCTGACCACCGCCCCGCGCGGGCGTCGTAGAGTCGGGACATGACCATCGACGTGACAGTGCTGCGGGTGTTCACCGACGCGCACGGCAACTTCGGCAATCCGCTGGGTGTGGTCGACGCGGCAACCGTACCCACCGGCGATCGCCAGCGTGTGGCCGGCGAATTGGGTTACAGCGAAACGATATTCATCGATCTACCGGGCGACGGGTCGACCACCGCGCACGCCCGCATCTTCACCCCGGCCACCGAGCTGCCATTCGCCGGCCATCCGACGGTGGGTGCCGCCTGGTGGCTGGCGCAGCGCGGGACCCCGGTGCATACGCTGCAGGTGCCGGCCGGCATCGTGCAGGTCAGCCACCGCGACGACCTGACCGTGGTGCGGGCCCGCGCGGAGTGGTCGCCGGAGTTCGCCCTGCATGAAATGGACTCGGTGGACGAGCTGTTGGCGACCGACCCGGCGGACTACTCCGACGGCGCCGAGCACTACGTGTGGACGTGGCTGGACCGCGGCGCCGGGCACATCCGCGCTCGGATGTTCGCCACCGACCTGGGCGTTGCCGAGGACGAGGCGACCGGGTCGGCGGCGGCGCGGATGACCGACTATCTGAGCCGCGACCTCACCATCACCCAGGGCGCAGGCTCACAGATCTATACGACGTGGAATTCCGAGGGATGGGTGCTGATCGCCGGGCGTGTTGTCGGCGACGGCGTGCGACAACTGGACTGACGCGGGCTCAGCCCGAGGTGCCGACCGCGCGATGGGCGCGCAGTGCCTCGATCTCGCGTTCGAAGTCCTCGGCAGAGCTGAACGAGCGGTACACCGAGGCGAATCGGAGGTAGGCGACCTCGTCGAGTTCACGCAGCGGACCGAGAATGGCCAGACCGACCTCGTGACTGGGGACTTCGGGGGAACCGGCGGCCCGCACGGTATCTTCGACCTGCTGGGCGAGCAGGTTCAGCGCGTCGTCGTCGACGTCGCGGCCCTGGCAGGCCCGGCGCACACCGCTGATGACCTTCTCCCGGCTGAACGGCTCGGTCACCCCGCTGCGTTTCACCACCGCCAGCACCGCGGTTTCCACGGTGGTGAATCGGCGGCCGCATTCCGGACAGGATCGGCGACGCCGGATGGCCTGGCCTTCGTCGGCCTCCCGGGAATCGACGACACGGGAGTCGGGGTGGCGACAGAACGGGCAATGCATGACCGCTCCTTCGCCTCCGCCGCAGCCCGATCCTTCGAGCCACCCAGAGCCTACCTGCGCGGTCCACCGGGCGGCCATGTCCCACGAACTGAGCGGACCGTGGCGGCCGCTATCGAGGCCGCTTGTCCGGCATCCTTTTTGGCCGACGGCTACGGCGTGACGGATCACCCGATCGGCGCGATGAGCGTCTGCCCGGCGTCCAATGAGGCCGAATCGAGCTTGTTCAGATCGCGAATGCGCGCCATGACCTGCCCGGCAGGCGCGTCAGGCGCCACCCGGCCGGCCAGTTGCTGCAGCGTCTCCCCGGCCTGGACCTGGACCACCGCGAGCTGGTCGGGCAGCTGCTCGGCGGCCGCAGGGGCCCCACTGAAGTGGCCGACCATGCCCAGCCAGAACGTGATCAGTGCCGCGGCACCGGCCAGCGCGAGGGTGACGGCGGTACTCACCGTCCGCCGCCCGTGCGGCGCCCGCGACACCGCCACCCCGGTACCCGGGTAGCGCATCGGGGCGCCCGCCGGGCGGGCCGGGTAGGGCCGGTGCGCACGGGCACCCGCGGGGCGACGTCGAGCCGGCGCACCCGGCACGACCGCCGCCCGGGGGCGCATCGGACGCGCCGGTGCCGAATGGAAAACCTGCCGATCGTCGATGACTGTCACGTCTGGTTCCTTCCTCCGAGACCGCCCGCTGTTCGCTCTTGTGTTCGAACTGTACTCGATCATGCGTTCGAAATCCGAACACCTGAGCGAGCGTGTCTGAAGAATAAATCGACCCACCGACAACTTTGATTCCCGCCGTTTCACCCGGTCGCCCGGCCGTTCGCGGGACCGGCGTGCCGCCGACACGCCACGGTCGAACACATGTTTGATTATCGATGGCCGCACGGCTAGATTCGGGAGCATGAGCGACCGGACTGAGACATCAGGCAAAGACGCAGGGACGAGCAGCGATTCCGGGCTGACCGAGCGGCAGCGCACCATCCTCGACGTGATCCGGGCCTCGGTCACCAGCCGCGGCTATCCCCCGAGCATCCGTGAGATCGGCGATGCCGTCGGCCTCACCTCGACGTCGTCGGTTGCGCACCAATTGCGCACCCTCGAGCGCAAGGGCTACCTGCGGCGTGATGCCAACCGGCCCCGCGCCGTGGACGTGCGCGGTGCCGACGACTCCGTGACCGCGGTGCAGACCGACGTGGCCGGCTCGGACGCACTGCCCGAACCGACCTTCGTCCCGGTCCTGGGCCGGATCGCCGCCGGTGGGCCGATCCTGGCCGAGGAGGCCGTCGAGGATGTCTTCCCGCTGCCGCGTGAGCTGGTCGGCGAGGGCTCGCTGTTCCTGCTGAAGGTCGTCGGCGAATCGATGGTCGACGCCGCGATCTGCGACGGTGACTGGGTGGTGGTGCGCCAGCAGAACGTCGCCGACAACGGGGACATCGTCGCCGCGATGATCGACGGCGAAGCCACCGTCAAGACGTTCAAGCGGACCAGTGGTCAGGTCTGGCTCATGCCGCACAACCCGGCATTCGACCCGATCCCCGGCAACGACGCCGCCATTCTCGGCAAGGTCGTCACCGTCATCCGCAAGATCTGAACGGGCTGGCCGGCGGGCTCACTCCGCCTTGACGAATCCGTTCGCCTGGGCCAATTCCTCACTGGCGAACCACACTTCGGGCACGGTGTGGTCGTAGAGGGCCGAATCCGGCGTGTAGTACAGCCCGGAATGGGTGTTGGCCTTGATCACGTAGCCATCCGGCGCCTGGTACGGATCCGACAGCGGCAGGTGGATCGCCGGACGGGAGGCGGTGGCGCCGGCCGGCACGTCGGACTGCAGCACCTCCGCCGGCTCGGTCGCCGGCTGGGCCTCATCCCCGGCGTCTTCGGGGTGTACCACGTCCTCGGTGTCGACGATGTCGGCCTCGACGATGTCCTCGGTCTCGATCTCCTCGGGTTCGGGCTCGGCGGCGCGGCGCCGCCGCGGAGTACCGAGTTCACCCATGTCCAGGCGCCACATCGACTGCGATTCGCCGAGGTTGACCACCGCGTGCCGACCCGAATCGCTGGAGCGGTCGTCGTCCTCGATCTCCTCGACCTCGACGTATTCCTGCTCGACGTACTCCGGCTCCTCCGGCACCTGCGCCTCGGGCTCCTCGGCGGCGTCGCCGAACTCGGCGGGCTCGGCGGGGATGCGGGTCGGCGTGGTGTCGATCGAATCCTGGTCACCGTCGAACACGTCCTCGGGGCCGGGCATCGACTTGTCCTCGTCGTCCCCGGTGTGCGCCCAGGTGAATCCGGGCGCCTGGGTGACCAGTCCGCGGCCACCGTCGGGGTACGTCGAGAACCGGTCGGCCGCGGACGTGCCCGATTCCGGTTCGGCCGGCCAATGATCGTCGTCGTCGTACTCCGAGTCGTGGAACTCGTCGTCGATCTCCACCTCGGCGCCGCGGCGACGCTGCAGCCACAGCAGGCCCAGCGCGATGACCGCCACCAGCAGCAGCGCCGGGATGATGATGAGCAGCCACCACCAGTGCCAGGTGAAACCCTTGCCGGACTTCGGTGCGGACGAGCCGGCTTGCGGACCCGTCGCGGCCGGCACCTCCAGGCCCGACAACGACCCGGCCAGTTCCGGCGGCTTGGTGGTGAACGTGCTGCTGGCCTTGTTCCAGGAGATCTCACCGCCACTGAACTTCTGCGTCACGGTGTCGCCGTTGACGCTCTGCTCGGCGGTCGGCACGCCCAGTTTCCCGGTGGCGCCGCCCAGCTTCGCCCAGGCGGCGTTGATCGCGCCGCGCACCACGATCGCGCCGGTGTCGGGGGTCCAGAAGATCACCGGATTGTCGGCGGCGCTGAACGCACTGACCCGGCTGTTCGGTGCGCCTCCGTCGGCCTCGGTGCCGGTGGGCAGACCCAGGTCGCCGGTCGGGCCGCCGTCCTGCTCGTACTTGGACAGGATCGCGCCGGTCACGGCATGCGCGCCGGTGGCCGGCGAGTAGAAGATCTTGCCGCCGGCATAGTCCTGGGCGGCGCCGTCGCTGCCGACCTGTTGTTGGGCGCCCTGGCGGGCACCCAGCGGCCCGGCGAGCCCGCCTGCGGCCCGCCACGCCTGGTTGATCGCCGTGGTCGCGTCCGTCGGAACCTCGACGCCGGCCAGGTTTCCGGCCAGTTCGGGTGGCACGGTGGTGAAGGTCTTTGCAGCGCTGTCATAGGAGATCTCGCCGCCGGTGAACGTCTGGCTGATCACGGTGCCGTTGAAGGTCTCGGCTCCCGTGGGCACGCCCATCGTGCCGGCCGAGCCACCGAGCTTGTCCCATGCGGCGTTGATCGCCCCGCGCACCACCCAGGCGCCGGTGTCGGGCGTCCAGAAGATCGCCGGCTTGTCGCTGGCGCTGAAGGTGCTGACGCGGCTGTCCGGTCCCACCAGGCCCGCCACCTCGTCGATGGTGGGGAAACCGAGGTCGCCGTCGGCTGGACCGCCGAGCTCCTGGTAGGTGTCCAGAATCGGTCCGTACAGGAAGTGCGCGCCGGTCGCCGGGGTGAAGAAGTACTTGCCGCCGCTGAAGTTCTGGGCGAATCCGTCGCCGACCGGGTAGACGTCGCCGTCCTTGGTTCCCAGTGGAGAGCTGTCGCCACCGGCCGCCTGCCAGGCCTGGTCGATGGCATCACGTGCGTCACTGTCGGGGGTCGCGATCGCCCCGGGCGCCCACAGCAGAGCCGCTGTCGCCGTCGCGATGACGGCCAGCGCCATCCGCCCGACGCCTCTACCGAGACGACTTCCAAGCCAGGTCATGCACTCTCCCCGCAGTTTCGGTCAAGATGCCTTGCCCTTATCCTCCGCGTCAACTGTGCGACAGCACTTCGCGACACGCGGCGTTTCCCTAGATAAGCCGTCCGCGCGACAGGGGGAAACTCCGGAAAAATTGAGCACAATGCCCCGCAATTCGCCGCGCACGGGCCATCGAGAGCGGCCGTTCCGGGGTTAAATCCCCAGTTCAGCCCGATGACCCGCGCACGGCGTAACGGCGACGGCGACCCAGGCTAGACGCCCAGGCTGCGGCCGATGATTTCCTTCATGATTTCGGTGGTGCCGCCGTAAATCGTCTGCACCCGGGCGTCCAGGTAGGCCTTGGCCACCGGGTATTCGCGCATATAGCCGTATCCACCGTGCAGTTGCAGGCAGCGATCGACGAGATGGACCTGCTTCTCGGTCGAGTACCACTTGGCCATCGAGGCCTGCTCGGCGGACAGCTTCTTGTCGAGGTGCAGGCGGATGAACTCGTCGACCATGATCCGTACGGCGGTCGCTTCGGTGGCCAGTTCAGCCAGCAGGAAACGGCTGTTCTGCTGGCTGCCGATCGGCTTGCCGAAGGCCTTGCGTTCCTTGGTGTACTGCAGCGTCTGCTCGAGCACGCTTTCCATGGCGGCGGCCGCCATGACCGCGATGTTCAACCGCTCCTGCGGCAGGTTCTGCATCAGATAGATGAAGCCCTGACCCTCCTCGCCGAGCAAGTTCTCGGCGGGCACCTTGACATCGGTGAAGGACAGTTCGGCGGTGTCCTGGGCGTCCAGGCCGATCTTGTCGAGGTGGCGGCCACGCTCGAAGCCCTCCATGCCCCGCTCGACGACCAGCAGCGAGAAGCCCAGCGCGCCCTTCTCGGGGTCGGTCTGGGCCACCACGATCACCAGGTCGGCGTTGACGCCATTGGTGATGAACGTCTTCGAGCCGTTGAGCACGTAATGGTCACCCTGCTTGACTGCGCGCGTCTTGATGCCCTGAAGATCACTCCCGGTGCCTGGCTCGGTCATCGCAATCGCGGTGATGTACTCGCCACTGCAGAACTTGGGCAGCCAGCGTTGCTTCTGCTCCTCGGTGGTCAGCTCCAGCAGATACGGGGCGACGACGTCGTTGTGCAGGCCGAACCCGAGGCCGCTGTAGCGCCCGGCGGCGGTCTCCTCGGTCAGGATCACGTTGTAGCGGAAGTCAGCGTTGCCGCCGCCGCCGAATTCCTCCGGCACGGCCATGCCGAGAAAGCCCTGCTTGCCGGCCTCCAGCCAGACCCCGCGATCGACGATCTTGTCCTTCTCCCACTGTTCGTGGAAGGGGGCGACGTGCCGCTCGAGGAAGGACCGGTAGGCCTCGCGGAACAGTTCGTGCTCAGGCTCGAACAGGGTCCGCTCGTACTTGACGGTTGCGTTCTTCTCGACAGCCATGGGTTCCCTCCGGACGGCGTGGGTTTGCGAACGAGAATAACCAACCGGATGGTTGGTCGGCAAAGTCACAGGTCGGGGCGCCGCCGCCTAGAATCACGGGGTGTCTGACGCCCGCACGAGCCTCGCACATTGGGGAGCGTTCAGCGCGCACGTCGCCGACGGCGAGATCACCGCGGTCACACCTTTTCCCGGCGACACCGACCCGTCTGCACTACTCGGCAACCTCCCGGGGTCGCTGCGCCACCGGTCCCGGATCACCACACCGGCGATCCGCCGCGGTTGGCTGCGCGACGGGCCCGGACCGAGCGATGAACGGGGCGCCGACGAGTTCGTCGCCGTGAGCTGGGGGCAACTCACCGATCTGCTCGCCGGCGAGCTACGCCGGGTGGTCGACACCCATGGCAACGAGGCGATCTACGGCGGCTCCTACGGCTGGGCCAGCGCCGGACGCTTTCACCATGCCCAGAGCCAGGTGCACAGGTTTTTGAAAATGCTTGGCGGATATACCTTTTCGCGGCACTCTTACAGCCTGGGCGCCACCGGAGTGATCATGCCGCGGGTGGTCGGCACCCATGACGACCTGTTCAAGCGATCCACCGACTGGGACGTCATCGTCGAGCACACCGACCTGCTGGTGTGCTTCGGCGGCGTGAATCTGAAGAACACCGGCATCAACCACGGCGGGACCACCGGCCATCCGGCCCGCGCTGCCCTGCAACGGTTCCGCGCCAAGGGCGGCCGCATCGTGTCGGTCAGCCCGCTACGCAGCGACGTCGAGGGCGACTGCCGGTGGCTACCCGCGGTCCCGGGCACCGACGTGGCCATCATGCTGGCCCTGGCCTACGTGCTGGCCACCGAGGATCTCGCCGACCGCGATTTCCTCGACACCCACTGCACCGGCTACGAGCGGTTCGAACGCTACCTGCTCGGCACCGACGACGGGGTGCCGAAGTCGCCGCGGTGGGCCGCGGAGATCTGCGGCATCGACGCAGCCACGCTCACCGAGTTGGCCACGGCGATGGCCGGCCAGCGCACCATCGTCACCGTCAGCTGGTCGTTGCAGCGGCTGCGTCACGGCGAGCAGGCCCCGTGGATGGGACTGACGCTGGCGGCGATGCTGGGCCAGATCGGCTTGCCCGGAGGGGGTTTCGGCCACGGCTACGGTTCGATGAACGAACCCGGCCTGCCGCCGGTGCGGGTGCATCTGCCCGCGCTGCCGCAGGGCGCCAACCCGGTGCGCACCTTCATCCCGGTCGCCGCCGTCAGCGACATGCTGTTGCACCCCGGCGAGGCCTTCACCTACAACGGGCGCACCCTGACCTACCCCGACATCAGATGTGTGTACTGGGCCGGCGGCAATCCCTTCCACCACCACCAGAACCTGCCCCGGCTGCGCCGTGCGCTGGCCCGGGTCGACACCGTCGTGGTGCACGATCCGTACTGGACGCCGATGGCCCGGCACGCCGACATCGTGGTGCCCTCCACCACGGCTTACGAACGCGACGACTACTCCGGCTCACGCAACGACCCACTGCTGGTGGCGATGCCCGCGCTCGCACATCCCTACGCACAGTCCCAGGACGACTACACGACGTTCGCCGCACTCGCACACCGGCTGGGTTTCGGCGAGGAGTTCACCGAGGGCCGCACCGCCCGTCAGTGGCTGGTGCACATGTACGAGAAGTGGTCGGCGGAAATCGATTTCAGCGTCCCCGACTTCGACCGGTTCTGGGCCGATGGCCGTCTGTCGCTTCCGGTCGAGGCCGGGCTGACCTTGCTGGCCGACTTCCGCGCCGACCCGATGGCGCACCCGCTGGCCACTCCGAGCGGCAGGATCGAGATCTTCTCCGGCGAGATCGACAGTTTCGGCTATCCCGACTGCGCGGGGCACCCGCGCTGGTATGAGCCGGCCGAATGGCTGGGTGGACCGCGCGCCCGCGATTTCCCGCTGCACCTGATCGCCAATCAGCCCGCGACCCGGCTGCACAGTCAGCTCGACGGCGGCGCGGTCAGCCAGGACGCGAAAGTCCGCGGCCGCGAGCCGCTTCGGATGCACCCGGCCGACGCCGCCGAGCGCGGGCTGCGCGACGGTGACGTGGTACGGGTGTTCAACGACCGGGGCGCCTGCCTGGCCGGGGTGGTCATCGACGAGGCGCTGCGACCACGGGTGGTGCAACTGTCCACCGGAGCCTGGTACGACCCGCTGGACCCGGCAGACCCGGATTCGCTGTGCGTGCACGGCAACCCCAACGTCCTGACCGACGATGTCGGCACCTCGTCGCTGGCCCGCGGCTGCACCGGCGCCGCGGCACTGGTGCAGGTCGAGAGGTTCGATGGACCGTTACCGCCGGTACGGGCGCACGAGCCGCCGGTCATCCGCTGACCGCCTTCGCCACGATCGACCGGGGGCGAACCCGAAACGCCGATTTTCTCAGGTTCTTCTCACATTCCACTGCGGCCACGAGTGCGCTGGTGCGAAGATTCCAGCAATCTCGCTCGTCCTGAAGAAGGTTTGCTGATGCCTCAGATAGTCCGCTCCGTCGCCCGTTCGGTGCTGGTGGCCCTGCTGGCGATGGTCACGGCCGTCGTGCTCGCGGTGAGCAGCACGATCACCGCTGCCGTCAGCCTGGCGGCGGTGGCGCTGATCGTCCCCGGCACCGGCACCCCCAACCCGGCGGTGCCGCCGCTGGGCACCAACTACATGGAGAACGCGGTCAACTACTACATCCAGCCGCTGGATCCGGCCTGCGCGACGACGTGCACCCCCGAACCGGTCCCGTACATCGCGCAGTTCTGGCCGTTCCCGTTCGCCGGGTGGGGCGGCCTGAAGGGCGCGAAGTGGAACGTGTCGGTGGCCAGCGGAGTGGACAGCCTCAACACCCAGATCGACGCCGTCGACCCGGCCGAGGACATCGTGGTGTTCGGGTACTCGCAGGGCGCGACGGTGTCGAGCATCGTCAAGCGGCAGCTCGCGGCGGACAACGGCGGGGTCATCCCGGAGCGCTACTCCTTCGTGCTGATCGGTAACCCCAACCGCCCCAACGGCGGCCTGTTCGAGCGCCTCGCGGCGCTGGGCACCGTCCCGATCCTGGACGCCACCTTTGGCCAGCCCACCCCCACCGACACCACCGTGCTGCCCGGGGTGAACACCACCGACATCGCATTCCAGTACGACGGCGTGGCCGACTTCCCGGCCAATCCGCTCAACCTGCTGGCCGACCTCAACGCGCTGGCCGGGTTCTGGTACATCCACGGCACCTACCTGTCGCCGCGCGGAACCCAGCCGGCCACCGATCTGCCCTACGGCTACACGATCGCGGAGCTCGAACAGGCGATGGACTGCTCGCAGAGCCCGAAGAACTGCCAGACCTTCAACGACACGCTGTACATCACGATCCCGGCCAAGACCCTGCCGATCATGCAGCCGCTGCTGGACATCGGCGCGGCCACCGGCACCACCGCGCTGATCAAGCCCATCGTGGATCTGATTTCGCCGGTCACCCGGGTGCTGATCGAAACCGGTTACGACCGAAGCAATTACGGCCGGCCGACGCCGTTCACCATCTTCACCCCGATCAACCCGGTCACGTTGACCGTCGACCTGGCCAACGCGGTCGTGCAGGGGATCCACGACGCGCTCGGCGACGTGGGTGTCTCGGTGCCCGCACCGCCGACCGCACCGGCCCCCGCCACCAGCTCGACGACGGTGACCGCCGGCTCCAGTGAGCCGAACGCGGACAAGCCGGCCGTCGAGGCGGCCTCCAAGCCGGCGCAGCGCAAGCCGGTCGCCTCGGCCCGGCCCAGCGCGGCGGCGCGGCCGAAGCTCGGCAGCGGGCCGAAGAAGACCGTCGCCGGCTCCTCGTCCGCACCGGCGAAGGCGGGCACCGGCAAGAGCGCCCGCCCGGCGCGCGCCGACGCCGCTTAGGCCGCTCGCCCCGCCGCCCGCGGCACCCGATGGCCGGCGCCGCTCGGGGCTCGCACCGATCCCGAGCGTCCGCTGTGACCAACGGTTTTCGTTCCGCCGCGCCCGCGGTTCGCCGCCGGGGCCCTCGGCGTCGACACCAGCCGGCCGTGCGAAAAGTGCGGTCCGGCGGCGGGAGTCAGTTTCGAGTAGCCGGCGTCGACGACGGGCTTGAGCACTGAGTTCAGCGCGTCGACGGTGGCGGTCGGCACCCCCAGCTGCCGCAGCGGCTTGAGCATCGGCAGCGTCGGCGAGGGAATCAGGTACGTCGTGGTGGTGCCGCCCAATTGACTGGTCACCTGCGAGGTCACGACCGCGTCGGACGGCACGGCCAGGGCGGTGCCGTCGTGGAAGTAGGCCATGCCGAACAGCGAGTTCACCACCGCCAGCAGATTCCACGGCCGGTCGGGCGGGTCGGCCCAGAAGTCGTACTGGTGCACGACCACGCTGACGTCGTATTGGCTGTCGGCCAGCGGTCGCGCGGTGTAGTCCATCAGCGGCACCCAGGTGCCCGGCCGCAGGTAGATGTCGGCCAGGCCCAGCTCGGGGCCCGCGAACATCGCGAACGACACCAGGTCCGGCCGTGGTGCGTCGGATGACGTTGCCAGATAAGCCAATTCACGGTTGAGGACGAGGGTGCCCTCCGACAGTCCGGCGACCACGACGGGTGAGCCGCCGGCCACCGCGTTGCGGATCTGGTCGTCGAGGGAGGCCCGGCCCATCGCCACCGCGTCGTCGACGCCGGGAGCCGCCAGACTGAAACTGAGCAGACCGATGCTGGCCGGATAGTTGACCACCTGAGCCGAGCTGCCGGGGAACCAGTTCTGCCCGATCTGGTGGTTGAGCAGGTCGTAGGCGTCCAGGATCGACAGGGGCGGCCCGACGGCTTCGCTGGTCCCCGAGAAGTACAACCGGCCCAGCGGCAACCGGCCGACGAAGTTCGGATAGTAGAGCGGTCCCGCGCCGGGGACGGTGATCCTGGTCTGCGCCTGGACCGCCGGGACCGACACCACCCCGCCGACGATCATGGCGGCGGCGAACCCCGCGGTCGCCGCCGCCATCACCCGTGACCACCTCATCGCGTCCTCCCCCGGACGGTGTGCTCTCCCCCGGTTCAGGCTGCTCCGATCGGCGGCGCGGAGACAGGGCCGTTCGGCCCCCACCACAGGGGCATCAGTACCCGACGAGAGGTCCGAAACGACCCGCGGCTAGGTGGCGTACTGGCGCAGCCCGGCGGCCAGCGCCGCGGGCACCCGCGCCTTCAGTCGCGTGCCCGCCTCGGTGTGCTCGACGGCGTCGACGTGTCCGTCGCTGTGCAGGCGGGCCACCAGGTCACCGCGGTCGTACGGGATCGTCACGTCGACGGTGACCTCCCGCGGCTCCACGAGTTCGCCGAGGCGGGCCCGCAGGCGCGGCAGTCCTTCGCCGGTGTGCGCCGACACGAACACCGCATCTGGCAGCGCCCGACGCAGCTGGGCCAGCGTCAGATCGCTGGCGGCGTCGATCTTGTTGACCACCAACAGTTCCGGCGCGGGTGGCGCGTGGTGGTCGTTCTGCACCTCGCGGATGACCTGCCGCACCGCCTCGATCTGGGCAAGCGGATTGCTGTCGGAGCCGTCGACCACATGCACCAGCAGGTCGGCGTCGAGGACCTCTTCGAGGGTGGACCGAAACGCCTCGACCAGTTGGGTCGGCAGGTGCCGGACGAACCCGACTGTGTCGGTGAGCACGAACGGCCTGCCGTCGTCGAATTCGCCGCGGCGGGTGGTCGGTTCGAGCGTGGCGAACAGGGCGTTCTGCACCAGCACCCCGGCGCCGGTGAGCGCGTTGAGCAGGCTGGACTTACCGGCATTGGTGTAGCCGACGATGGCCAGCGACGCCATGTCGCTGTGCAAGCGGCGGCTGCGCTGGGTGTCGCGGATCTGCTTCATGTCTTTGATCTCACGGCGCAGCTTGGACATCCGCTCGCGGATGCGGCGCCGGTCGGTCTCGATCTTGGTCTCACCTGGCCCGCGGGTGCCCACCCCGCCACCGGCGCCGCCGGCACGGCCACCGGCTTGCCGTGACATCGATTCACCCCAGCCGCGCAGTCGCGGCAGCATGTATTCCATCTGGGCGTAGGCCACCTGGGCTTTGCCTTCCCGGCTGGTGGCGTGCTGGGCGAAGATGTCCAGGATCAGCGCGGTCCGGTCGATGACCTTGACCTTGACGACTTTCTCCAGGGCGTTGAGCTGAGCGGGGCTGAGTTCACCGTCGCAGATCACCGTGTCGGCGCCGGTCGCGATCACGATCTGGCGCAACTCCTGGGCCTTGCCCGAGCCGATGTAGGTGGCGGGATCGGGCTTGTCGCGGCGCTGGATGAGCCCCTCGAGCACTTCGGAGCCCGCGGTTTCGGCCAGCGCGGCCAATTCGGCCAGGCTGGCCTCGGAGTCGGCGGCGCTGCCTTCGGTCCACACCCCGACCAGCACGACGCGTTCCAGCCGGAGCTGGCGGTATTCGACCTCGGAGATGTCGGCGAGTTCGGTGGACAGCCCGGCGACGCGGCGCAGCGCGGCGCGGTCTTCGAGCGCGAGTTCGCCGACGCTGGGGTCGGAGGGGTCAGCTTTAGTCATGAGTGGTACCGATGGTGTCACGCCTGTGCAACGTCGTGCACCCCAATAACGTGCCCGTCAGTGCTGGGCCGCCCACCAGCTGTCGGCCACCTCGCCACGCGCCAGCAGGCATGACGGCCCGCGCAGGAAACTGCTGGCCGGGCTGATCTCCACGGTGACCTGGCCGCCGGGGATGCGCACGCGCAACGAGCCGGTCGACAGGTTGAGGTGGGCCAGGGCCGCGGCGGCCGCGGCCACCGTGCCGGTGCCGCACGAGCGCGTCTCTCCCACACCGCGTTCGTGTACCCGCATGCTGACCGCGCCATCACCACAGATGGTCAGCACCTCGACGTTGACCCCGTCGGGGAACTGGCCGTGGTCGAACTGCACCGGCCCGGCGACGTCGAGGGCGGCCAGCGCGGCCTCGCTGAGGCCGGGATCCAGGCAGGCCAGGTGCGGGTTGCCGACGTCCACCCCGAGGCCGGTGAAGTGCCGGCCGCCGACGGTGGCGGTGCCGGTCCCGAGCAGGTTGACCTTCCCCATGTCGACGGTCACGTCGGCGTCGACCGCGTCGGCGTGATGCACGACCACGGGTCGCGGGCCGGCCAGTGAGCCGACCACGAATTCGCTGCGCTGCTCGAGCCCGCCGGCCCGCAGGTAGTGGGCGAACACCCGCACACCGTTGCCGCACATCTGGGCCACCGAGCCGTCGGCGTTGCGGTAGTCCATGTACCAGTCGCCGGCCTCGACCCCGTCAGGCAGCCGGTCCAGCACGCCCGCGGCCACCACCGCACCGGCGGTGGTGACCCGCAGGACGCCGTCGGCGCCGAGGCCGCGGCGCCGGTCGCACAGCGCGGCCACCGCGGCGGGGGCCAGGTCCAGCTGCGCGTCCAGGTCTTCCAGCAGCACGAAGTCGTTCTCGGTGCCGTGGCCCTTGGCGAAGATCACGCGTTCAAGGATACGTCCCGCCAGGCGGCGATCACCTGGTCGGCGAGGTCGGCGCCCGCCCCGTCGAGCCACCGGATGCGATGGTCGCGGCGGAACCACGACCGCTGCCGCCGCACGTAGCGGCGGGTTCCGATGAAGGTCAGGTCCCGGGCCTGCGCCAGCTGGTCGGCGGTGCCGCCGGCGTCCAGCGCGGCGATCACCTGCGCGTAGCCGAGGGCACGGCCGGCGGTCACCCCGTCGCGCAGCCCGCGGCCGAGCAGGTCGCGCACCTCGTCGACCAGACCGGTGTCGAACATCGCGTCGGTGCGCTGTGCCAGCCGTTCGTCGAGAATGGCTGTCGGCCAATCCAATCCGATGATCAGGGTGTCCCAGCGGGGCGCCCCGATGCGGGGCGCCGAGGCGGCGAACGGCTGGCCGGTGAGTTCCACCACCTCCAGCGCGCGCACGATCCGGCGGCCGTCGGTGGCCAGGATCGAGGCCGCGGCGGCGGGGTCGCGGCGCGCGAGTTCGCGGTGCAGTGCGGCCACCCCGACCTCGGCGAGTTGCTGCTCCCAGCGGGCCCGCACCTGCGGGTCGGTGGCCGGGAAGGCCCATTCGTCGAGCAACGACTGGATGTAGAGCATCGAGCCGCCGACGATGACCGGCGGCACGCCGCGGGCGGCGATGGCCTCGACGTCGGCGGCGGCGGCCGCCTGATAGCGCGCGACCGTCGCGGTCTCGGCGACATCGAGCACGTCGAGCTGATGGTGTGGGATGCCGCGGCGCTCGGCGACGGTCAGCTTGGCGGTGCCGATGTCCATACCGCGGTACTGCTGCATGGCGTCGGCGTTGACGATCTCGCCAGCCAGGCGTTCGGCCACGTCCAGCGCCAGCGCCGACTTACCGGTGCCGGTCGGCCCGATCACCGCGATCGGTCGGGTCATGTCAGGGCGTCCAGACGCCGACGAAGTAGCCCACTCCGTACGGCGCGCCGCGGCTCAGTTCCTTGGCCGCCCGCGGTCCGGGGGCGGCGAGCCCGGCCAGCACCTGATAGGCGACCCGGCCGACGATGCCGGCCGGCAGCCCGGCCAGCGCGGTGAGGTCGCCGGCGGCCAAGGCGTCGTCGAGGGCGGCCTGCACCGGCACCGAGTCCGGGTCATAGCCGCCGGGTGCCGGCGGGGTCAGGGTGGTGGCGCCGTCGGCCACCACCAGCACGCCGACCGGGTCCGCGGCGGCGTCGATCTCGGCGCGCAGGTCCCGGCCCAGCGCCGCGGCCGTCTCGGCGGTGTGGTCGGCGCGGTACACCCGTACCTGGGCGCGGGCGGCGGGCCGGGCCTGGCCGCGCAGCCAGCCGGTGAACAGTGCGCACAGCGGAAGGGCGCTGATCGTCGCGGGCGCCTCCGGGGACAGGGCGACGGGGACGTCGACCCCGTATCCGGCGAAGGTGCCCCGGCTGTCGGGGGCGATGACCTGATCGTCGGGGCCGACGCCGACGGCGATCCAGTGGTCCGGCAGTTCGGCGGCGGCCGCGAGCGCGGCGGTGCGCAGGTCGGCCACCTCGGCCGCGGCAGCTCCGGCCAGTTCGGGTACCAGGACGGGCGCCGAGGGGGTCAGGGCGATCGCGGACAGCACGCCACACACGGTAGTGGCCGTCAGCCGGGCACCGTTTCGGCGGCGTCCGTCGAGGTGACCTCGCCGCGGGCCAGCGCCGCGGTGGCGAACACCATCGCCGCGAACGCGACGATGAGCAGGAACCAGCCCGCGTCGCCGGGCCGCAGCGTCTCGCCGAGCACGAACACACCCAGCACCGAGCCAACCACCGGTTCGGCCACGGTCATCGTGGGCAGCGACGCGGCCATCGACCCGGCCCGGAACGACGATTGCTGCCACATGGTGGCGGCGACCGCCACCAGCGCCCAGGCGTAGAGCTCGGGGCTGACCAGCAGCGCCACGATGCCGTGGTCGATACGGCCGACGACGCCCTTGGTGAGGACGGCGAACAGCCCCCACAGCGAGCCCGACACCAGGGCCAGCAGCACCGCGGCGGCCGGCCTGCCGGACAGCACCTTCGCCCCGACCACGCAGAGGACCAGGGCCGGGCCCATGATCGCGGCCACCCAGATCCACAGTTCGAGGCCGGCGCGCGAGTGGCCTTCGGTGGGGTTGCCGACGGTCACGATCACCGCCACCGAGGCGGCCAGCAGCACCGCCCACAACCACTGGGAGCGGCTGATCCGGCGGTGCGCGAAGTAGGCGCTCATCGGCAGGGCGAACAGCAGCGAGGTGACCAGCAGAGCCTGGACCAGCAGCACCGAGCCGAAGCCGAGCGCGGCGGCCTGGAAGGCGAATCCTGCTCCCCCGGCCACGCTGCCCACCCACCAGGTTTTGTCGCGTAGCAGCCGCTTGAACAGCTGGACGGGGCTCACCTGCTCGTCGGTGACCTCGTGAGTGGAGCGCTGCTGGATCACGTCACCGATCGCGATGAAGAATGCGGCGCACAGGGCAAGCAGGACAGCGATATCCGCTCGTGCCATGACTGATCTCCTCCGCCCTCGAAGCCGTCAGCCTGCCCGCCGATCGCCGCCGTCCGCAACCTCAGACCAGCCAACCCGGACGCACAGGTGACGTCGACCTGGTTCAATACCAACGAAGACGGCCCCCCGCAATCGCTAGGGCCGTCGACCATGCAGCAGTGGCGCCGCGTCGCGCGGCAGATGCGCGGGTCACCGCGCGGAGGGTAGGTGAGGTGAGCTCATGACCATCGACGACGCCAACTCCGGCGGTTCCCCGAAGCCGGCCCCGCGACCGGGGCCGCCGCGTCCCGTCCCCAAACC
>NZ_BEWG01000042.1:27590-40185 GCF_002723835.1 Mycobacterium sp. shizuoka-1
CCGGGGCCGCCGCGTCCCGTCCCCAAACCCCACCCACCCACAGCTCCGGTGGCGGTGCCGCCGTCCAGCGACCCACACCGGTTCGGCCGCGTCGACGACGACGGCACGGTCTGGCTGATCACCTCGGCCGGCGAGCGGTCCATCGGGTCGTGGCAGGCCGGCGACAGCGAGGCGGCGTTCGCCCACTTCGGCCGGCGGTTCGAGGATCTGGCCACCGAGATCACGCTGATGGAAACCCGGCTGGCCTCCGGCACCGGCGACGCCCGCAAGATCAAGGCAGCCGCCGCCAGTCTGGCCGAAACACTGCCCACTGCAAGCGTTCTCGGCGACGTCGATGCGCTGGCCGAGCGGCTGGGCGCGATCCGCGACCACGCCGAGGAGACCGCAGCCGCCGACCGGGCGCGACGCGATCAGCACCGGGCCGAGCAGACCGCCCGCAAGGAGGCGCTGGCCGTCGAGGCCGAGGAGCTGGCGACCGCCTCGACGCAGTGGAAGGCGGCCGGCGACCGGCTGCGCGCCATCCTCGACGAGTGGCGCACCATCACCGGCCTGGACCGCAAGACCGACGACGCGTTGTGGAAGCGCTATTCGGCGGCCCGCGAAACGTTCAACCGGCGCCGCGGCTCGCATTTCGCCGATCTGGACCGGGAACGCGCCGGCGCCAGGCAGGCCAAGGAAGATCTGTGCGTGCGCGCCGAGGCGCTTGCCGGTTCGACGGATTGGTCGGCGACGGCGGCGGCCTTCCGCGATCTGTTGACCGAGTGGAAGGCCTCGGGCCGAGCGGCCAAGGATGTCGATGACGCGCTGTGGCATCGGTTCAAGGCCGCGCAGGACACGTTCTTCGCCGCCCGCAATGCGGTGAACGCCGAGCGTGACACCGAGTTCGCGGCCAACGCCACCGCCAAGGAGGCGTTGTTGGCCGAGGCGGAGAAGATCGACGTCGGCAACCTCGATGCGGCCCGCGCGGCGCTGCGGACGATCACCGACAAGTGGGACGCGATCGGCAAGGTGCCGCGGGAGCGCTCGGCCGACCTGGAACGCCGGCTGCGGGCGGTGGAGAAGAAGGTGCGCGACGCCGTCGACTCCGGCCGCGTCGATCCGGAGGCCCAAGCCCGGGCCGAGCAGTTTCGGGCTCGCGCCGAGCAGTTCCAGCGTCAGGCGGAGAAGGCCCTGGCGGCGGGTCGCACCAAGGACGCCGAGCAGGCCAGCGCCAGTGCCGAGCAGTGGCGGCAGTGGGCCGACGCGGCGGCGGAGGCGCTGGGCAAGAAGCGCTAGTCGGGGTTTTCCTCGCGCCGGTCGACGTCCTCGAGCAGGGTGCGGGACTGGCTCTCGGCGGCGGCGATGCGGCGCTGCTGCTCGGCGGCCAACTGGACCGCGGTGCGGGTCCACACCACGCGCGCCCAGTGGAACGTCAGCAGGATCACCGCGAACCAGCCGATCAGCAGGCCGATGCCCGGACCGGGATGCCCGTGCGCCGCGGTCTGGCGCGACCAGACGGCGAGTAGTCCGATCGCACTGGCCAGCCCTGAGCCGGCGAGTGCGATCCAGGCCAGCGCCCAGCGCCGGGTCAGCAGCGCCAGCATCGAGAACCCGACGCCGAACACCAGCGCGAGCCAGGCGAACAGCCGCGACGGCAGGGCGATACCCACGCTGAGAGCCTTGCTGTCGCCCATCAGCACGTCGATGCCGCGGGCTGCGCCGGTGTGCGGCAGGATCAGCGACACCAGCAGCACGAACACCAGGATCGCGACGACCATGGCGCGGGCGCCCGGCTGGATCTCGCCGGCGACCTTGCGTTCGGCGGCCTCGATCTCGGCCCGATAGGCCTCGGCCTCGTCGTCTGAGCGACTCATCGCGCACATCCCGTCGTCTCTTCGGTGGTGGGCCTGCCGATCGCGGGCAGCCCCAGCCCGACCGTGCGGGGGCGCTGACCGGCCGCGTGGGCGTCGCCGGCGCGGGTGCGGCGGTGGCTGATCAGCGGCGCATCGGCGATCAGGTGATGCGGGGCGGCGCCGGTGACGGTGGTGACGACGACGTCGCCGGGGCGCGGCGTGGCGTCACCCGGGGTGAAGTGCACCAGCCGGCCGTCACGGGCGCGGCCGCTCATGCGGGCGGTGCTGGCGTCCTTACGGCCCTCGCCGGTGGCCACCAGCAGCTCCACCTGGGTGCCGATCTGGGCGGTGTTCTCCTCGAAGGAGATTTGCTCCTGCAGCTCGATCAGGCGTTGATAGCGTTCCTGCACAACGGCTTTGGGTAGCTGGCCGGCGAGCTCGGCGGCCGGGGTGCCGGGGCGCTTGGAGTACTGGAAGGTAAAGGCCGCACTGAATCGGGCCGCCCGCACGACGTCAAGGGTGGCGGCGAAGTCGTCCTCGGTCTCGCCCGGGAAGCCGACGATGATGTCGGTGGTGATCGCCGCGTGCGGCATCGCCGAGCGCACCCGGTCGATGATGCCGAGGTATTTCTCGGCCCGGTAGGACCGGCGCATCGCCTTGAGCATGCGATCCGATCCGGATTGCAGCGGCATGTGCAGTGCCGGGCAGACATTCGCGGTCTTGGCCATCGCGTCGATGACGTCGTCGGTGAATTCGGCCGGGTGCGGCGAGGTGAAGCGGACGCGCTCCAGGCCGTCGATCTCGCCGCACTGGCGCAGCAGTGCGGCGAAGGCGCCGCGGTCGCGCGGGGTGCCGCGGTCGGCGAACGAGACGCCGTAGGCGTTGACGTTCTGGCCCAGCAGGGTGATCTCCAGGACGCCTTGGTCGACCAGCGAGCGCACCTCGGCGAGGATGTCGTCGGGGCGTCGGTCGACCTCTTTGCCGCGCAGCGACGGCACGATGCAGAACGTGCAGGTGTTGTTGCAGCCGACCGAGATGGAAACCCATGCCGCATAGGCGGATTCACGTGCAGCGGGCAGAGTCGAGGGAAATTCCCGCAGCGACTCCTCGATTTCGACCTGGGCCTGCCGGTTGTGGCGGGCCCGCTCGAGCAGCGCGGGCAGCGAGCCGATGTTGTGGGTGCCGAAGACGACGTCGACCCACGGCGCCTTCTGCAGCAGGCCCTCGCGATCCTTCTGGGCCAGGCAGCCGCCCACCGCGATCTGCATGTCGGGGTCGGATTGCTTGCGCGGGGCGAGGTGGCTGATGTTGCCGTAGAGCTTGTTGTCGGCGTTCTCGCGGACCGCGCAGGTGTTGAACACCACGACGTCGGCGTCGGCGCCCTCGGGCGCCCGGTGGTACCCGGCGGCTTCGAGCAGGCCGGCCAGTCGCTCGGAGTCGTGGACGTTCATCTGGCAGCCGTAGGTGCGGACCTGGTAGGTGCGACCGGCCCCCGATCCGGGCAGTTCGCCCGTCGGGTGGTCGTTGGTCAGCACCGATGTCACAGGCTCATGGTACGGAGGGGGTGGCGTCGCCGAGAAATCGCGGATCGGCCAACGCTCGGCAATCTTGGGATTACCTGGGTATGGTCTGAACGCATGGGGCGCAGCGGCGAGGAGCCGATGATCTCGGTCAAGGGCGTCAATAAACACTTCGGCGATCTGCATGTGCTGAAGGACATCAACCTCGAGGTCGACCGCGGCCAGGTCGTCGTCGTCCTCGGTCCGTCGGGTTCGGGTAAGTCGACGTTGTGCCGCACCATCAATCGACTCGAGACCGTCGATTCCGGCACGATCACCATCGACGGCGAGCAATTGCCTTCGGAGGGACGCAAACTGGCGCAGCTGCGCGCCGATGTGGGCATGGTCTTCCAGTCGTTCAACCTGTTTGCCCACAAGACCATCCTGGAGAACGTCGCGCTGGCGCCGGTGAAGGTCCGCAAGCTCGACAAGGGCAAGGCGCGAGAGAACGCGATGTCGTTGCTGGAACGGGTCGGAGTCGCCAACCAGGCGGACAAATACCCAGCCCAGCTGTCCGGCGGGCAGCAGCAGCGGGTCGCGATCGCACGTTCGCTGGCGATGAACCCCAAGGTGATGCTGTTCGACGAGCCGACCAGTGCGCTGGACCCGGAGATGATCAACGAGGTGCTGGCGGTGATGACCTCGCTGGCCGGTGACGGCATGACGATGGTGGTGGTCACCCACGAGATGGGCTTCGCCCGCCGGGCCGCCCACCGGGTGGTGTTCATGGCCGACGGGGCGATCGTCGAGGACGCCCCGCCGACCGAATTCTTCGACAATCCGCGCTCAGACCGCGCCAAGGACTTTCTCGGCAAGATCCTCAACCACTAGGGCGAAAGGAACTCCCACTATGGCTTCACTTTCTTGGCGTCTGGTCGGCGCCGCTGTCTTGGCTGCCGCACTGCCGTTCGCCGCGACCGGATGCGGCGGCGAGGGCAGCGGCGACAAGCTGGTGATCGGGACGAAGTTCGACCAGCCCGGCCTGGGGTTGAAGAATCCGGACGGCTCGATGAGCGGCTTCGACGTCGACGTGGCCAAGTATGTGGCCAAGGAGCTCGGCTATTCCGAGGACAAGATCGAATGGAAGGAATCGCCGTCCGGGCAGCGCGAGAACCTGATCCAGAACGGGCAGGTGAAATACATCGTCGCGACGTACTCGATCACCGACTCACGCAAGGAGAAGGTCGACTTCGCCGGGCCGTACCTGGTGACGGGCCAGAGCCTGCTGGTCCGCTCGGACAACACAGACATCACCGGAGCCGAGTCGCTGCAGAACAACAAGAAGCTCTGTTCGGTCAGCGGGTCGACCCCGGCGCAGCGGATCAAGGACAAGTACCCCGGCGTTCAGCTGCAGCAATACGACACCTATTCGGCCTGTGTGGAGGCGCTGAAGAACGGCGCGATCGACGCGGTGACCACCGACGAGGTGATCCTGGCCGGCTACGCCGCGCAGTCCCCCGGCGCGTTCAAGATCGTCGGCCAGCCGTTCTCCGAAGAGCGCTACGGCATCGGGTTGAAAAAGGGTGACACCGAGTTGTGCACCAAGATCACCGATGCGGTGAAGAAGATGGAGGCCGACGGCTCCTGGAAGGCCGCGTTCGACAAGAACCTGGGCCCGGCCGGCATCCCCGCCCCGGCGCCGCCCGCACTCGACGGCTGCTGAGGTCGAGTGGAGGTCTTCAGCGAGTATCGCGGCCAGATCTTCGAGGCGTTCTGGACCACGATTCAGCTCACCGTGTTCTCGGCGATCGGTGCGTTGATCCTCGGCACGGTGCTGGCCGCGATGCGGCTGGCACCAGTGCCGATGCTGAACTGGCTGGGCACCGGCTATGTCAACGTGGTGCGTAATACGCCGCTGACGCTGATCATTCTGTTCTGCTCGTTCGGGCTCGCGCAGACGCTGGGGATCACGCTGGTGGACTCGCAGTCCCCAACGTCCATCGAGGACAGCAACTTTCGGCTGGCGGTGCTCGGGTTGACGGTGTATACCGCGTCGTTCGTGTGCGAGACCGTCCGGTCGGGGGTGAACACCGTTCCGCTCGGCCAGGCCGAGGCGGCCCGTTCGCTGGGATTCACGTTCGGCCAGAATCTGCGGATCATCTTGCTGCCGCAGGCCTTTCGATCGGTGATCATCCCGCTCGGCTCGGTATTGATCGCGCTGACCAAGAACACCACGATCGCGTCGGCGATCGGGGTGGCCGAGGCGGCGCTACTGATGAAGGGGATGATCGAGAACACCGCTGCCCTGGTCACGGTCGGCACGATCTTCGCGCTGGGGTTCGTGATCCTCACGCTGCCGCTGGGCTTGTTGTTCGGCTGGCTGGGTAAGCGTCTGGCGGTGGTTCGGTAGATGAGTACTGCCTCGGTGCTTTTCGACGCGCCCGGCCCGCGGGCGCGGGTCCGCAACCGGATCGTGTCGGTGGTGACGATCGTCGTCGCCGCGCTGGTCGTGTGGGTCGTGGTGGCCAAGCTGGCCGGCAAGGGCCAGTTGACCGCGGCCAAGTGGGAGCCGTTCCTGACTGGCAATCTGTGGAAGACCTACGTCTTGCCCGGCATCCAGGGGACGCTGACCGCCGCGGCGCTGTCGATCGTGCTCGCGTTGATTTTGGGCTTCGCGCTGGGCATGGGCCGGTTGTCGCACAAGGGTTTCATCCGCGTGCCCTCGGCGGTGATCGTGGAGTTCTTCCGCGCCGTGCCGGTGCTGATCATGATGATCTTCGCGTACTTCCTGTTCGCGCTCTACGACGTGTTCCTGTCCACGCATCTGGCGCTGGCCGGTGTGGTGACCGGGTTGACGCTCTACAACGGCGCGGTGATCGCCGAGATCGTGCGCGCGGGCGTCAACTCGCTGCCGCGGGGGCAGAACGAGGCCGCGGCCGCGCTGGGGTTGCGGTGGGGGCAGACGATGCGCTCGATCCTGCTGCCGCAGGCCATCACCGCGATGCTGCCGGTGCTGGTGAGCCAGCTGGTGGTGGTGCTCAAGGACACCGCGATCGGCTACCAGATCACCTTCGTCGAGATGGTCCGCCAGGGCACGGTGGTCGGGTCGTCCTACGGCAACTACGTGCCCGCGCTGATCGTGATCGCGGTGCTGATGATCAGCGTGAACTTCGCGCTGTCAGTGGCGGCCACGCGGCTGGAGAAGCGGCTGCGCCGGTCCAAGCGCGCGGGTGTGCCGTTGCAGACGCAGGCCACCTTGGAGCCGGGCGACTAGTCCCCCAGCTGCGCGCACCGCGCCAGCAACTCGGCCGACGGCGGCTGGTAGAAGCTCAACACCGCGTGCTCGCAACCGAGTTCGGCGAACTGCGGCAGCATGTCCAGTTGTGCGGCGACCTGCTCGGGTTGCTCCGGATACAGGAAGATCTGCACCGACCGCCGAATCTCGGCGGGGTCGCGGCCAACCTCGGCACACGCTTCGTTGAGCCGAAGGCTCACCTCGCCCCACTGCTCCGGGGTGCCATGACTTGGCATGTTCCATTCGTCGGCGTGCCGGGCGATCACCCGCAGCATCTTGGGCTGCGATCCGCCGACCACGATCGGCGGGTGCGGGCGCTGCACCGGTTTGGGCTCGCAGATCGCCTCGTGCAGCGTGTAGAACCGGCCCTCGAAGGTGACCGTCTCTTCGGTCCACAACCGGCGGATCACGGTGAGCGCCTCGTCGAGCATCGCCACTCGCGTTCCGGCGCTGGGGAATTCGATGCCGTAGCCGCGATGCTCGGCCTCATGCCAGCCCGCGCCGATGCCGAAATCCAGCCTGCCGCCGCTGATGTGGTCCACGGTGACCGCCATCTTCGCCAGGATCGCCGGATTGCGATAGGTCACGCCGGTGACCATGCAGCCGATCCGGGCCCGGCGGATCACCACACCCATCGCGGCCAGCGTCGTCCAGCCCTCATGGGTGGGTGTGGTGTTCTCGGCCAGACCGTAGAAGTGGTCGTAATTCCAGATCGCCTCGAAGCCGAGATCGTCGGCGGCCCGCCAGAACGCCTCCAGCTCCGGATAGTCGAACGTGGGCGCCAGCTTGGCCGAAATCCGCATCCCCGCAGCCTAGTCGCGCATTCGGTCCGCCGACGTCGCGCATGCCGCTACAGTTGCGGTTCACCCTCGCCGACCAGCATCAAGACAGGACCCCCATGGCCCTCACTCGCATGGCTTCCACGCTGTTCTTCCTCGGCGTCGTCGCGGCCACCGTCTCGGTCGGTGCGGCCTGGGCCGGCGGCCCCGACGGCGCGATCGAGAACGACACCGACATCTCCCAGGCGGTCGGCTCCGGCGTGCTCAACGGCGCGCTGACCGGCTTCTCCGCCACCGGCCCCACCAACGAGGCGGCCTCGGCCGCGGTGATCGCCGCCTGCCAGCAGGCCGGCGCCCAGGAGTGCACCCGCGACGAGGTCACCAACGACAACCTCTGCGTGGTCTCCGTCGGCGCCGACGACGGCAGCGGAATCGTCTCCGGCGGCGCCGGCCCGACGGTCGAGGCGGCCCGCGACGACGCGTTCCGGCACTCCCAGGACGCCGACGCGCCGCTGGACCCCGGTGCCCGAATCCTGGTGTCGGCCTGCCCGTGACGCAGGTGCCCGCCATGACCGACACGTTGAAGGGAAACACCCGATGACCATGCGAGCCAAGATCTCGCTGCTGACTACCGCTGTGGTTGCGGTGTCACTGATTTCGGCCCCGGTGGCCGGTGCCCGGCAGACCTGCCACGACGCGGGCAGCCACGTCATGTGCGAAACCAGCGGCAGCGTGTCCATCAAGGCCGTTCCGCAGACGCGCGCGCCCAATGTCAGCGAGATCACGCCGACCGGACGGGACCGTCGTCGCGGCATCGTCTGGAGCTGGTAGCGCCGCCTCGCCGCCGGGTTCGGCAACCTAGACCCGCCGGCGTTCCCGTTCGGCCGCCACGCCCTCGGTGACCACGGCGACCGCCATGCTCTGGTTGTAGCCTCGCCGCGCCAGCATGCCGACCAGCCGGCGCATGACCGTGGCGTCGTCGCCGTCGTCGAGCTTCTCGCGGCGCAGCTTCTGCTCCACCAGCTGCTCGGCGCGTTGCCGTTCGGCTCCGGCGTCGATCCCGTCGAGCGCCGCCGCGATCACGTCGTCGTCGACACCTTTCGTCCGCAACTCAGCGGCCAAGGCGCGCTTGCCTTTTCCAGCCCGCTCCCGTCGCGACCGAACCCACTGCTGGGCGAAGTCCGCGTCATCGATCAGACCGACGGCCGCCAGCCGGTTCAGCTCGGCGGCGGCGACGTCGTCGGGATAGCCGCGCTTGGCCAGCTGTCCAGCCAGCTCGGATCGAGTTCTGGGCCGCACGGTGAGCAGGCGCAGGCACAACGCGTGCGCCTGCTCTTCGCGGGTCTCAGAAATCGACTGGGGCGGGCAGGACGTCATCGACGAGTTCATCGGTCATCACCGCACCGATCCCGAGCTTCTCTTTGATCTTCTTCTCGATCTCGTTGCCCACATCGGGGTTCTCCAGCAGGAACTTCCGGGCGTTCTCCTTGCCCTGGCCGAGCTGCTCCCCCTCGTAGGTGAACCACGAGCCGGACTTGCGGATGAAGCCCTGCTCGACACCCATGTCGATGAGCGAACCCTCCCGGCTGATGCCGTGGCCGTAGAGGATGTCGAACTCCGCCTGCTTGAACGGCGGCGACACCTTGTTCTTGACGACCTTGACCCGGGTGCGGTTGCCCACCGCGTCGGTGCCGTCCTTGAGCGTCTCGATCCGGCGCACATCCAGGCGCACCGAGGCGTAGAACTTCAACGCCTTACCGCCCGTGGTGGTTTCGGGTGAACCGAACATCACGCCGATCTTCTCGCGCAGCTGGTTGATGAAGATCGCGGTGGTGCCCGAGTTGTTCAGGGCACCGGTCATCTTGCGCAGCGCCTGGCTCATCAGTCGGGCCTGCAGGCCGACGTGGCTGTCGCCCATCTCGCCCTCGATCTCGGCGCGGGGCACCAGGGCGGCCACCGAGTCGATGACCAGGATGTCCAGCGCGCCCGAGCGGACCAGCATGTCGGCGATCTCGAGCGCCTGCTCACCGGTGTCGGGCTGGCTGACCAGCAGCGCGTCGGTGTCCACCCCGAGCTTCTTGGCGTACTCGGGGTCCAGGGCGTGCTCGGCGTCGATGAACGCCGCGATGCCGCCGGCGGCCTGGGCGTTGGCCACCGCGTGCAGGGCGACGGTGGTCTTACCCGAGGATTCCGGGCCGTAGATCTCCACGACGCGGCCGCGGGGCAGGCCACCGATGCCGAGGGCCACGTCCAGCGCGATGGATCCGGTCGGGATGACCGAGATGGGCTGGCGCACCTCCTCGCCCAGGCGCATCACCGAACCCTTGCCGAAGTTCTTGTCGATTTGCGCGAGCGCCAACTCGAGGGCCTTCTCGCGGTCAGGTGCCTGCTGGGCCATGGTGATACCTCTTCCGAGTAGTCGTTGTTGACCGGTTGGCCGTGACGTTAGGACAGTGCTCCGACAAATCGATCGAACGTCCACCACGATAGCGAACAGGTGTTCGAAAGCAAGCAAGGCGCGCCGGGCGTGTCAGGCGAGCCGGTGCAAAACCTCGGCCAACTCCGCAGGCCGGGAGTAGAACGGCGAATGGCCGCCCGGCAGCTCCACCACCGGCGCCTCGAGCAGCTCGGCGGCCACCCGTCGTGACCAGGCCGGATCGACCATCTGGTCCGCCGCGCACACGATGTAGGTGGCCGGGATGTCCGGCAGCCGGTCGAACGGGCAGCGCTGCGTCATCGGGCCGAAGGCCTGGGTCCGCAGCCTGGGGATCGCCGCCTCGACCACGTCGTCGTCGCAGTCGGAGTAGAAGATTCTGCGCGCCAGATCGACGTCCGCCCACCGGGTGCCGCCGTCCACCTTGGCCAGACCGGCCGGGTAGCCGGGATTGAGGATTCCCTGCTCCCGAACCAGCTCGGCACAGGTGCGCCCCGGCTCGGCGACCAGACCGCACAGGTACACCAGGTGGCGCGGCGGTCGGCGGTCGGCGATCCACGGAAACGCGAAGCTGCCCAGCGAATGACCCACCGCCACCACGTCGTCGCCGCAATCGGCCACCGCCGCGGCGAACGTGGCCGCATGGTCGGTGAACGTCGCCGCGGGATCGTCGAACCGGACGTCGACGGTGACCACCCGGTGGCCACGGCGCTGAAGTTCCGGTGTCAACCGCTCCCAGCACCAGGGACCGTGCCAGGCGCCGTGCACCAGCGCGAAGGTGCTCACCGGCTCACCACTGGTCGCGGGGCACGTCGAAGTCCGCGCACAGCGCCCGCCAGACCTCGCGGGGCTCCACACCGTCTTCGATGGCTTGCGCGGCGGTCCGCCCGCCCAGCTTGGTCAGCACGTGATCCACCAGCATCGAGGCAGCGCGAACCGAGCCGAACTGAGCCTCAACGAGCTCGTTGAATTCCGTCAGCCGCACGCCACCAACTTACCCAGGCACCGATTCGTGGCACACCTGTACCGGATCGGCGACGGTCGCGACGCTCTCCCCCGCCCGCCGGGCCGCCTGTCGGTAACGCGGACAGGACAGCACCTCGTTGACCTCGGCGACCAGCGCATCGGCGGTCAGCGGTCGAATCAGCCGTGCACTGCCTTGGCGCACAACACGATTCGCCAGCTCCCATTGATCGCCGCCGCCGGGAATCACGACCATCGGGACACCGGCCAGCAGCGTCTTGGACAACATGCCATGACCGCCCCCGCAGACCACCACGTCGGCGTGGGTGAGCAGCTCGTCCTGGCGGCCCAGACCCACGACCGCCCAGGGCGGCACATCGAGGTCGGCGCCGCCGAGCCGGGAGATCACCACCCGAGACCCGGCCGGCAGGGTGTCCCCGGGGATCAGGTGGCGCAACGCCAGTTCGGCCACCCCGTCGGCCCCGGTGGTTGCCGTCGACGGCGCGACCACGACCACCGGACCATCGCCGTCGGGAATCGGCAGGACCGCCGACGTGGGCTCGAGGTGCAACGGGCCGACGACGACGGCCTCGTCAGGCCAGTCCGGCCGCGGCACCTCGAGGGCGGGAAGGGTGGCGATGAGCCGGCGCAGCGGGCCGCGGTCATGGGCGGGCAGCCCGATGCCGACCCGCGCCTCGCCTCGCTGGCGCTCCCCCGCGCGCAGCGACCGCGCCGTCAGCGCCCGCATGACGGTGTCGCGCAGCCGACCGCGCAGGCCGGTCCCCGGTGCCAGACCGCTCCCGATCGGGGGCAGGCCTTTCGACGGCAGGTACAGCGGGTGCGGGCAGAGCTCGATCCAGGGCAGACCCATCAGTTCGGCTGCCAGTCCACCGCACGCGGTGATGACGTCGGAGACGATGAGATCGGGTGCCCACCGGCTCAGTACCGGAACATTGAGCACCGCCATCCGGGCGGCCCGTTGATGGATCTTCGCGCCGGCGTCGCCGTCGTCGTCGTCGGAGGTGGGGTCCAGGCCCGCGAGTTCGACGGCCTCGACACCGACCGACCGGGCAAGGTCCAGCCGCTGCGCCCCGGTGAGCAGAACCGGCTGGTCACCGGCGGCGGCGAGCCGCAGACACAGGGCGATCGCCGGGAACGCATGGCCCGGGTCCGGGCCGGCCACCACCGCGACGCGCATCGGCCTACCCTGCCACAGCGGTTCGCAATAGGCTGGCGAGCATGACCGAGCAGACCACCAATGTGAGCTCCGACATCGACACCGCCCACACCGTCGAGGTGTTCCTCGGCGCGCTGCAGGACGAGGACCTGGCCACCGCCGACGCCCAGCTCGACGACAATCTGGTCTATCAGAACGTCGGATTCCCGACGATCCGCGGCCGCGCCCGCACCATGAAGTTGTTCCGGCGGATGCAGGGCAAGGGCGGCTTCGAGGTGAAGATTCACCGCATCGCGGTCAACGGCCCTGTGGTGCTGACCGAGCGCACCGATGTGCTGGTGATCGGACCGGTGCGGCTGCAGTTCTGGGTGTGCGGCGTCTTCGAGGTGAGCAACGGCCGAATCACCCTGTGGCGGGACTACTTCGACATGTTCGACTTCAGCAAGGCCATCGCCCGCGGCCTGATCGGCGCGGTCGTCCCGGCACTGCGCCCGCGGCTGTGATTTCGGCGCGGTTTCGTTCGCCCAGCGACGTGTTCTGTTCGGGGACATCGCTGACAGTGGTATGTCTCGGGACATCGCTGACACCTGAGTAGGGCTGGGACCAGCATGGTTCA
>NZ_BEWG01000043.1 GCF_002723835.1 Mycobacterium sp. shizuoka-1
CCCGGTGGTGGCGGTGTTCCTGGGACTCCGCCCGCCGCGGTTCCCCCAGGTGAGATTCCCGGTGGTGGCGGTGTTCCTGGGACTCCACCCGCTGCGGTTCCCCCAGGTGAGATTCCCGGTGGTGGCGGTGTTCCTGGGACTCCGCCCGCCGCGGTTCCCCCAGGTGAGATTCCCGGTGGCGGTGGCGTCCCCGGTACCCCGCCCGCTGCGGTTCCCGGCGGCAATGTGCCCGAAACCGTTGTGACTCCGCCGGTTCCGCCCGCCGCGGTTCCGGGTGGCGAGGTGCCCGGTGGTGGCGGCACGCCGCCGGTTCCGCCGGCTGCCGTTCCCGGGGCCGACGTGCCCACCGAGCTTGTGACCCCACCGGCGGCGGTGCCGGGGGGGCCGGGCAACGGTGACAACCTGATCCTCAACACCCCGGGTATCCCGCCCGCGGCGGTGCCCGGCAATGTGGTCAACGATTCGTCGGGAACCCTTCCGCCTCCAGGCGTTTCGATCCCCGGCACGGTGACCCCCGGTGGCATGCTGAATGTTCCCGGCACTCCGCCGATCACCCTGCCCGGTGTTCCCAGCGCGGCGTCCACGCCAGGTCTGGTGACCCCGCCCGCAGCGGTGCCGGGTGGCCCGGGTGTCCCGGTGAACGTGGGTGTGCCCGGCACGCCCGCCGTCGTCCCCGGCACTCCCGGCACCCCCGGCATGGAAATTCCGCCGACGCCGCCCACCGTCATTCCCGGCACGCCGGGAACCCCTGGGGTCGAAGAGCTTTCGACCCCGCCGGCAGCGGTGCCCGGCGCACCGGGTGGCGGCACCGGCGGTGGCATTCCGACCCCGCCGGCCGCCGTCCCGGGAACGCCTGGCGGCAATCTCGTGGAGACCGGTTCGACGCCGCCGGCCGCCGTCCCGGGCACGCCCGGTGAAGGTGGTGGCGGTGGTGTGCCGACGCCGCCGGGTGCGGTGCCCGGTACGCCCGGTGAGGGCGGTGGCGGTGGTGTGCCGAC
>NZ_BEWG01000044.1:0-11666 GCF_002723835.1 Mycobacterium sp. shizuoka-1
GGGGTGGGGTTGGTGCGTGGGGGAGCGGGCACCGCGCTGGTGGGCAGCCACGAAGAGGTGGCCAACCTGATCTGGGAGTACCACACGGTCGGGTTCGACGAGTTCATCCTGTCGGGCTATCCGCACCTGGAAGAGGCCTACTGGTTCGCCGAGGGGGTGTTCCCGATCCTGCGGGCCAAAGGCGTGCTGGCCACCTAGACGATGGTTCAGGCCGTGAGGGCAGGCCTTGGCGCGGTCAACTCCGCGTAGCGCTCCCCAGCCGCGGCCAGGTCGTCGTCGCTGAGATCTCGAACGCCATGGAGCACAAAGGGTTCGACGAATTCCATACCGAGCCGGCGCGCCGTGGCCCGCAGCGGGGTGAGCAGGTCGGCGTAGGCGAACCCGTGCAGCCCGCCAGGCTGGTAGCCCTCCGCCGTACCGCCGGTGGTGGTGGTGACCCGCAGTGTCTTGCCGGCCAACACGCCTGCGCTGCCCGGTCCGTACGCCCAACCCGGCGTCATCACCTGGTCCAGCCAGGCCTTCATCGCGCCGGGCATTGAATACCAATAGGTGGGGTACTGCAGCACGATGTGGTCGGCACGCTCCAGCGCGTCCTGCTCGACGTCGACATCGACGACGCCGTCGGGATACAGCGTGGTGAGATCGCGGATCTCGATGCCGGCGCGGGCTGCGACCGCACCCAACAGTGCGGCGTTGGCGCGGGACGCCGGTCCGCGGGGATTGGCGTACACGACTACGGTGCGTTCGCTCACCCAAGCCGGAACTCGCCGGCGGGTGGATTTGTTCCGGCCGCATTCGCTACTATCTGCGTATGAATGCAGATAGGCAACTGGCTGCGGACCATGCCCATCTGGTCGTCGAAGTCTTCCGGATGCTGGCCGACGCCACCCGCGTCCAGCTGCTGTGGGCATTGATCGACGGCGAACTCAGCGTCAATGACCTCGCTGAATGTGTCGGCAAGCCCGCGCCGTCGGTGTCCCAGCATCTGGCCAAGCTGCGCATGGCACGGCTGGTGCGCACTCGCCGGGAAGGCACACAGGTGTTCTATCGGCTGGAGAACGACCACGTGCGTCAGTTGGTCACCGACGCCGTCTTCAATGCCGAGCATGCTGGTCCGGGTGTCCCCTCCCATCACCGGAACGACGCTGCGGTGGTACCGCTCCCGCGCGACGCAGGACGGGCAGGACAGCGATGACCCACACCGAAAAGCATTCGCCGGCAACGTCGTCGGGCGATCACCACCACGACCACGACCATCACGCCGGCCTGCGCGGAGCCATCAAAGAGGTCTTCGCCCCGCACTCGCACGACGCGGCCGACAGTCTGGACAGTGCGCTGGAATCCAGCGCGGCGGGAATCCGCGCGGTCAAGATCAGCCTCGTCGTGCTGGGAGCCACCGCACTCGCCCAGGTCGCGATCGTGGCGGCCTCCGGGTCGATCGCCCTGGCCGCCGACACCATCCACAACTTCTCCGACGCCTTGACCGCCGTCCCGCTGTGGATCGCGTTCGCCCTGAGCACCAGGGCCGCCACCCGGCGCTACACCTACGGCTTCGGCCGGGTCGAAGACCTGGCCGGCATGTTCGTCGTCGCGATGATCGCGCTCTCGGCGATCGTCGCCGGCTACGAAGCCGTCGGCCGGCTCGTCCATCCGCGCCCCATCGAGCACGTCGGCTGGGTCGCCCTGGCCGGGCTGCTCGGCTTCGTCGGCAACGAATGGGTGGCGCTCTACCGGATCCGCGTCGGGCGCCGGATCGGCTCGGCGGCGCTGGTCGCCGACGGACTGCACGCCCGCACCGACGGCTTCACCTCCCTGGCGGTGGTCCTCGGCGCGGGCGGCGTCGCGCTGGGTTTCCCGCTGGCCGACCCGATCATCGGTTTGGTGATCACCGTGGCGATCCTGGCGGTGCTACGGACGGCGGTCCGAGATGTGTTCCGCCGCTTGATGGACGGCGTGGATCCCGACGTCGTCGACACCGCTGAGGCGACGCTAGCCGCGCGGCCCGGGGTGCTTGCGGTGCGCAGTCTGCGGATGCGCTGGATCGGTCACCGACTGCACGCCGACGCCGAACTCGACGTCGACCCGGATCTCACGCTGGCTCAGGCCCACCACGTCGCCCACGAGGCCGAACACGACCTCATGCACGCCGTGCCCAAGCTGACCACCGCGATGATCCACGCCTATCCGGCCCACGCGCACTAACAGTCGTACTGCACGCCGATTCCCGCCGGCGGCGTCACCTGCCGCGCGCACGCGTACGCGTCGACACCGTCGGCGCTCAGCCGCACGGCGGACTGCTTGGCGTAGTTGACGCACAGCAGTGCCGCGGCGTCGGTGCGGCACCGGTAATCCCCGAACGACAGCGACACGTCGTACGGCAACTGGCGGCCCTGGCCGTTGGCGAACCGGCCCGGATCGCCGTGCCCCGACCCGACCTGCACGGTGGCGCCGTCGAAGTCGACCCAGCCGCCCTTCCACTGGCCGTAGACGTCCGGCGGCCGCGGCGGCGGGTCGGTGAGTTCTGCCAGGCACGCCAGCGCCGGCGAGCCATGCTTGGCGTCGGTCATGCAGGTGGTGCCGCCCGGCGTCGTGAATGCGATGTCCTCGCCGAGTTCGGTGGTGACCCCGCCGCGCAGCGCGATGTGGTACTGGGCGGCGTCGATGGGCGGGGCCGCCTCGATCCAGGTGATCGCCTCGGCGATCGGCACCCCGCCCGCGGGCGCCGGCTGCGAGGACGTGGTCGTCGTCGTGGTGGCGGCGGCCGACGACGAGGTGGCCGTGCGCGACGGGGTGATCGGGGTCAGCTGGGTCTGGCCGGCCTGACTGCCTGTCGTCCCGGAGCATCCCGCGACCAGCAGCGACGCGGTGAGCAACACGGCGATCCGCATCCCGACAGGCTAGCGGTCGGGTGCCGCGCGGGTTGTCAGGCGCGTCGAGGCGCGAAATGTTCGCTACCGTCGACTGATGCACGAGCACACCGTCCGGGCCACCACGGCCAGCGGCGTCGTCGAGGGGTTCACCCGCCACGGGGTGAACAGGTGGCGTTCGATTCCCTACGCCCGGCCGCCGGTCGGCGCGCTGCGCTTCCGTGCGCCGCAGCCGCCGCAGCCTTGGCGCGGGGTGCGCTACTGCCACGGATTCGCCAACTGCGCCCCGCAGCAACGTCGGTACACGATGGTGGGGGTCGGCAAGTACCAGCCGATGGGTGAGGACTGCCTGACGCTCAATGTGGTCACCCCACAGTGGTCGGGCGCCGAACCCGACCATGAGCCGTTGCCGGTGATGTTCTTCATCCACGGCGGCGGCTACCTGATGGGCAGTTCGGCCACCCCGATCTACGACGGTGCCGCCCTGGCCCGCCGCGGCTGCGTCTACGTGTCGGTGAACTACCGGCTCGGCGCGCTGGGCTGCGTGGATCTGTCGTCACTGTCCACCCCGGACACCCCGATCGACAGCAATCTGTTCCTGCGTGATCTGGTCATGGCGCTGCGCTGGGTGCGCGACAACATCGCCGCCTTCGGCGGTGATCCCGCCAACGTGACGATCTTCGGCGAGAGCGCGGGCGCGCACGCGGTGGCGACGCTGCTGGCCGTCCCGGACGCCGAAGGGCTTTTCGCACAGGCCATTTCCGAGAGTCCGGCGTCCGGGTTGGTCTCCGGTCCGGAGACCGCCGCCGCGATCGCGGTGAAGTTCGCCGACCTGCTCGGCGCCGGTCCGGACGACGGGGCCGAAACGCTGATGCGGGCCCGGCCCCGCGATCTGGTCGACGCGTTGGACACCTTGCTGGCCCGCAGCCTCGACGACATGGACGGTGCGTTCTCGTTGGGACCCACCTTCGGCGACGACGTTCTGCCCGAGGACCCGGTCGCGGCGATGCGCTCGGGCATCGCCCACAAGGTGCCGCTGATCGTCGGGACCAACGCCGACGAAGGCAAGCTGTTCACCCGGTTCATGAAACTGCTTCCGACCACTGAGCGTGCGATCGAGCGGCTGTTGTCGAGCGCGGAACCCGAAGCGCGGGAACGGATCACCTCCGCGTACCCGGGATATCCGCATCCCGACGCCTGCGTGCAACTCGGCGGTGACTTCGCCTTCGGGACGGCGGCCTGGCAGATCGCCGAGGCGCACAGTGTGCACGCGCCCACCTACATGTACCGCTACGACTACGCCCCGCGGACCCTGCACTGGTCGGGGTTGGGCGCAACCCATGCCACCGAGTTGCTGGCCGTGTTCGACATCTACCGCACCCGGTTCGGATCGGCGCTGACCGCCGCCATGGACCGGCGCTCGGCGCTGCGGGTGAGCCGCGACCTGCAGACCCGCTGGCACAACTTCGGCCGGACCGGCGTGCCCAGCGACGACTGGCCGCGCTACACCCACACCGAACGTCCGGTGCTGGTGTTCGACCACCGCACCCGGGTCGAGTACGACCCGCATCCGCATCGGCGTCGAGCCTGGGAAGGGTTTTCCCTCGCCAGCCGCTAGCCTGACCAGGCGTGATTTGACACCCGTCAAGAAATGGCCGGAAAACCGTCCGGCGGGCCCTGTGTCTGCCCTAGGTTTGGTCGGGTGCAGACCAATGACATCGTCATCGAGCGTCCCAGCGACCTGACCCCGGAGTGGCTGGCCGCGGCCATAGGTGCCCCGGTCACCGGATTCACCGTCGACCGCATCGGCACCGGCCAGATGAGCGAGTGCTATCGGATCGGACTGAGCTACGCCGCCGACGGCGCCGGGCCCGCCTCGGTGGTGCTCAAGGTCGCTGCCACCGATCCGATGAGCAGACAGACCGGTCTGGCGTTGGGCCTCTACGAGCGCGAGGTGAAGTTCTACTCCGACGTGGCCCCGGAGCTCGGCGGTCCGATCGCCGAGTGTTATCACAGCTCCTACGACCCGGAGACGGGGATCTTCGCACTGCTCCTCGACGACGCCGCCCCGGCCGAGGCCGGTGACGAAATCCGCGGCGCCACCATCGCCGACGCCGTGCTGGCGCTCACCGAACTGGGCCGCCTGCACGCCCCGGTGATCGGGACCGACGAACTGGCCCATGCCGAGTGGCTCAACCGCGAGACACCGCTGAACCAGGCGATGATCTCCCAGCTGTATGCCGCGTTCGCCGACCGGTACGGCGACGCGATCACCCCAGACCAGCGGCTGGTCTGCGATCGCCTGGTGGCCGGCTTCGATGCTTACGTGGCCGACGAATCGGTGCCGGAGAAGATCAAGGGCCTGGTGCACGGTGACTACCGGCTCGACAACATGCTGTTCGGTCGTCCCGGCTCGCGCCGGCACCTGACCGTGGTGGACTGGCAGACCGTCACGTGGGGCCCGGCGATGACCGACGTCGCCTATTTCATCGGCTGCGCGGTCGCCGTCGACGACCGCCGTGCCCACTACGACGAGCTGCTGGCCGCGTATCACGAAGGGCTCGGCCCTGATTCGCCGGTCACCCTCGACGACGTGCGCGAAGGGGTGCGCCGGCAGAGTTTCGCCGGTGTGATGATGTCGGTGGTCTCGGCGATGCTCGTCGAGCGCACCGACCGTGGCGACGAGATGTTCTTGACCATGCTCGAGCGGCACACCAGCCACGTGCTGGATACCAATGCGCTCGACGTCCTGCCCGCGCCGGTGGCACCCGCGGCGTTGACACCCGACCCTGCCGACGAAGGCGCCCACTCACCCGGCGACGAACCGCTGTGGAACGAAAGCTGGTACTGGGATTTCGCCGACCCGGCTCAGGGAGTCGGCGGCTGGATCCGGCTGGGCCTGGTGCCCAACCAGAAGGTCGCGTGGATCAACGCGCTGGTGTGCGGACCCGACATGCCGACCGTCGCGCTGGTGAACTTCGATGCCCCGCTGCCCGCCGATCCCACCGTGGCCCGTGCCGACGGTGCCGAGCTGCGCCACGGTGCGATCACCCCGCTGCAGTCCTACCGGGTCGAAGTCCGCGGCACCGCACAGGAATACGACGACCCGTCGGCTCTTCTACGCGACGAGCCGGGCCGGCCGGTGGAGCTGGCCATGGACTTGACCTGGACGTCGGCGGGTGTGCCGTACGCCTATCGCATCACCACGCGCTACGAAATCCCGTGCACCATCACCGGAACCGTGACCATCGATGGGCGGGTGCTGCAGTTCGAGGCGGTTCCCGGTCAGCGTGACCATTCGCACGGGGTGCGCGACTGGTGGACCATGGACTGGGTCTGGAGTGCGCTGCACCTCGAGGACGGCACCCATCTGCACGGCGTGGACCTGCGCATCCCCGGTCTCGAACCGCTCAGTGTCGGCTACGTGCAGCGGGCCGATGAACCCGTCACCGAGACGACCGCCGTGACCGCCGATGCGACGTTCGCCGACAACGGATTGCCGCTGACCACCAGCATCGTCTATGAGCCGGGACCGGTGCGGACCACCGTGGACATCCGTGGACACGCACCGGTGCGGCTGGTCGGTCCCGACGGCCAGGTCAGCGAGTTCCCCCGGGCCTGGGTGGCCGTGTCCACCGAGGACGGCAGGGGCGGTGTCGGCTGGGTGGAGTGGAACCGCAACCTCTGAGGGTTACAGCCGCGCGGAGTCGTCGTCGAGTTCGTTGCGGCGCAGCGCCATCGGGGTGGCGGCCGGCAGGTCGCCGCCGGCGATGACCTGGCGGGTGATCGGCGTGAGCGCCTGGAACAACCGCTCGACCGCGGGATCGTCGAGCGCACTGAGCGCACCCAGCGCCAGGGTGTCGGTACGCCATTCGATGTGATTCTTCAGCTCCCGGCCGGCATCGGTGAGCTCGCCGGCCGGGGTGAGCAATCCCCGCTCGGCCAGCGAGTGCACGCAGGCATCCCATTCTTCGTCGGAGTAGTCCCGACTGCGCTTGATGAAATCGGCGGGCACCGCGCCGGCGCCGACGTGCAACACGTTGGATTCACGGCCGCTGATCCCCTCGCTGACCAGCGCCGCGATATGCCCGTCGCCGCGGTGTTCGCGCAGCAGGGTCGCGGCGTGCCAGAGCGCCGCCAGCGGGCGCTCGGGCCAGGGCAGCGCGCGGTTCGCCGCGAACAGCGGCCTGCCGTCCAGGGGTGCGCTGCGCGCCGCCAGTCCCGCGAGTTCAGCGGCCTCGGCGACCCCCGGCGAGTCGTCGGTCAACCCGTAACCCCGCAGCGTGTCGACCGCGGTGTCCAGTCGCACCGCGAGCATCTCGGCAGGCGAGGCGACATCCCAGATCGCCGGCACCGCCTTGCCCACCCGTTCGGTGGAGAAGTTGTAGAACACCGCGGTCACCACCTCGACCGGAACCGTGCCCAGCGGCGCGGACCGGGCGGCGAAGTAGCCGCGCCAGAACCCGACGAACCCCATGGCGTCCAACGTCGTTCGTACACCGGGTGCGAAGTAGGTGATGCCGTGAACGGGTTCGTAGCGGTCGAAGAAGCGGCGCGCCAGCTCGGGTGTTCGTCCCATCCCTGTAGTGAACCACCGCGAACCGACCCTGCGACGCAGGGGGCGCGCTTGGTATCTTGCACGCGGGCGAGCGGGTCTGCGCGCCGCCGAGGATGTGTGGAGGTCGTGGTGCGACGGACGGTGGTGCTGCCACGGTTCGGCGCTGTTGTGGCGGCCGCGGCTGTTGCCGGTGCCGCTCTGGTCGGCTGTTCGTCCGGCGCCGACCCCGCCGCGACCAACTCGGTGCCCAAGACCGAGCTGGAGAAGGACATCTTCGACCGGCTGGGAAAGGCCGGCCAGACGCCGCAGACGGTGACGTGCGCCCAGAATCTGGCTCGCAAGGTCGGCGACAGTGCCCGCTGCGAGGTGTTGTTGAGCGGCGCCGACGGTTTCGGTGTCGTGGTCACCGCGGTCAAGGTCGACGGCGACACCGTGGGCTACACCATGATTCCCGCCGTGTCGAAGCAGCAGCTGGAGCAGGTGGTGGCCAAGACGGTGTCGCCGAACCCCGGGGCCGGTGTCGATTCGGTCAGCTGCCGCAGCGGACTGGACGGCAAGCAGGGCGCGCAGACGCGCTGCGAGGTCACGGTCAACGGCGTCACCTCGCCGCGTACCGTCATCGTCACCACCGTGGCGGGGCTGAAGATGAACTTCAGCGTGCTTCGGGTGTTGGAGAAGGCTCAGGTCGAGAGCTCGCTCGTCGACCAGATCGCCGTCCAGTTGGGCCGGCGACCGGATTCGGCCGACTGCACAAGCGATTTGGCCGGCAAGATCGGCTACACCACCACCTGCACGGTGGTGGCCGGCGCCGAGACCCAGGATTTCACCGTGACCGTCACCGAGGCCAACGGCGAGCGGATCGTCTTCGACTATCGGCCCGCTGCCTGACCTTCAGGCGGGCCTGGTGGCTGTTCCTGCGCGAGGGCGGCGGCCGACTCGTCGATGATGGCCCGCATCGCGCGTTCGGCCGCCGCGGCGTCGCGCAGTCGCACTGCGCGGGCCACCTCGTCGTGCAGCGCGATCGCGGCCGGGTTGGGCCGATCGGGCATCATGCCGTGGTGGGTTCGTCCGGCCAGTACTTCGGCGACCACGTCGTTGAGCGCCCGGAACATCTCGTTGCCGCTGGCCTCGAGCAGCGTGCGATGAAATACCTTGTCCGCCAACAGATATGATTCGAGGTCGCCGGATCGGCCATGGACCACCATGTCCGATACAGCGGCGGCGAGGATGCGGCACTGATGCGGGTCGGCGCGTTGCGCGGCCAGCGCGGCGGCCGCGGGCTCGAAGCCGCGGCGCAACTCCGAGAGCGACGCGAGCTGCGCGGCGCGGTCACCCACATCCAACCGCCACCGAATCACCCTGGGATCGAACACGTTCCATTTGGCCGACGGCTGAATTGTGATGCCCACCCGCCGGCGGGGTGCAACCATCCGCATCGACTCGAGCACTCGGATGGCCTCGCGGGCGACCGAGCGGGACACGCCGTGTTCGGCACTGACGCCGTCGAGCGTCAGCACCTGCCCGGGCTGGTAGCGCCCGGACACGATGCCTTCGCCGAGAGCGGTCAGCACAGTGCTGTGCAGCTCGCTCACGAATGGCTCGGACATCATCGATACATCTTGTCATACCCGGTCAGATGGATCTTAAAAACAGATCCGACACGCCTGACTCTTGCAAAAGTATGACTATTGGTGAATGCTGTGTGGCATGGCGCACAGCAGGGTAGACGCAGGCATGTCTTCGCCCATCGTCGTCATGGGAGTGTCCGGGTCGGGAAAGTCGACCGTCGGCGCAGCGCTGGCGCAGCGGCTTCGCGTCCCGTTCGCCGACGCCGACGACTTCCACCCACCGGCCAACATCGCCAAGATGACCGCCGGTCATCCGCTGGACGACGACGACCGCTATCCCTGGTTGGAAGCGATCGGCGAATGGCTGGCCGGCCACCCGGCCGGCGGCGTGATGAGTTGCTCGGCGCTCAAGCGCAAGTACCGCGATCAATTACGGCGGCACTGCGCGGACGTCAGGTTTCTGCACCTGAGCGGAACGCAGGACGTGATCGCCCGCCGGCAGGCAAGCCGACCGGGCCATTTCATGCCCGCGACCTTGCTCGCCTCCCAGTTCGACACCCTCGAACCCCTCGACCCCGACGAACACGGGATCAGCATCGACGTCGACGCGAGCATCGATTCGATCGTCGACAGTTACGTCACCCGGACGCAAGGAGAGTAATGCCGATGAACCTGCCTGCCACCATCCTGGCCGAGGCGCCCAAGCTGGCGACACCGGTAGCCCCGGGGTGGCAGCTGATAGTGGCGTTCCTCGCAGGTATCGCGGTGATCGTCGTGCTGATCACGGTGGTTCATCTGCATCCGTTCCTGTCGCTGATCTTCGGCGCGCTGACCGTCGGCATCGTGGCCGGGGAGAACCTGGAGAAGGTGCTCAAGTCGTTCTCGGACGGCTTCGGTTCCACCGCCGCCGGTGTCGGCATCCTGATCGCGCTCGGCGCGATGTTCGCCAAGCTGCTGGCCGACTCGGGCGGGGCAGACGAGATCGTCGACACCATCGTCGGGCACGCCTCTCCGCGAGCCCTGCCCTGGGCGATGGCACTGGTGGGCGCCATCATCGGGCTGCCGATGTTCTTCGAGATCGGCCTGGTTCTGCTGATGCCGGTGATTTATCTGGTCTCGCGCCGCTCCCAGCTGTCGTTGATCACCGTCGGGATCCCGGCGCTTGCCGGACTTTCGGCGATGCACGGTTTCGTGCCGCCGCACCCGGGACCGCTCACCGCGATCGACCTGCTCGGTGCCGATCTGGGGCTGACGCTGGCTCTCGGTGTGGCCGTGGCGATCCCGACGATCATCGTCGCCGGGCCGCTGTTCGGGAAGCTGGCCGGGCGCTGGGTGGTCGTGGAGGCGCCCGACACGTTCTCCTCCGGCGCCGCCGCGCTGCGTGACGCGGGTCCGGAAGCCGAGGTCATTCCCGACGAGAACCGCGGTGTGCGCCGGCCGTCGTTCGCGGTGACGCTGTTCAGTGTCTTGCTGCCCGTGGTGCTGATGCTGGGCAAGGCGCTCGTCGACATCTTCATCGACGACGAGAACCAGTGGTTCCGAATCACTTTCGACGTGCTGGGCACCCCGCTGGTGGCCCTGCTGATCGCGGTCATCGTCGGGATCTTCACTCTCGGTGGAGGGGCGGGCATGTCCCGTGCCGACGTGATGAAGTGCGTGGAATCGGGCCTGCCGCCGGTGGCCGGCATCATCCTGATCGTCGCCGCGGGCGGCGGCTTCAAGCAGGTTCTGGTCGACAGCGGGATCGGCACCTTGCTGGCCGACTGGGCCAAGGGCGCCAACATTTCGGTGATCGTGCTGGCCTGGGTGCTGGCCGTACTGATCCGGTTGGCCACCGGCTCCGCGACGGTGGCCACCATCACCGCGTCCGCACTGGTGCTCCAACTGGTGGAAGGCCTCAGCAGCGGTCAGGTGTCGCTGGTGGTGCTCGCCGTCGGAGCCGGTTCGCTGTTCTTCTCCCACGTGAACGACGCCGGATTCTGGTTGGTGAACCAGTACTTCCGGATCAGCGTCGGCCAGACCATCAAGACGTGGTCGCTGATGGAGACGGTGTTGTCGGTGACCGGTCTGGGCGTCGTCCTGCTGCTCAGTCTGGTGATCTGAGCGTCGGGGCTCAGCCCTTGACGACCTGCGTGCCGCCGGCCAGCTCGTCGTGCTTGCCCTGCTTGGTCGGGCTCTTGTTGATCGTCACGCCGATGACGATCTCGGCGGCCAGTCCGAGCAGCCAGCCCACCCATGGGATGAGCGACAGCAGCATGAAGGAGTTGCGGATCGCCGACTGCTGGGCGGTCGGCTTGCCCGCGCCACCGGGCCCGTGGACCTGCAGTCCGAGCAGCTTCTTACCCGGCGTCCAGCCCTGACTGACCTCGAAGCCGACGAAGTAGGCGAACGGCAGCAGTGCGACGAGAACGCCGGCGACATAGCCGTAGTTGTCGTTGGCGTAGAAGGGAATCGAGATCAGCGCGACCACGATGCCGGTGATGATCCAGTCGATCACCCGCGCGCCGAGGCGGATCCAGACGTCAGCGCCCTGCTGGCCGGTGGGCAGCGGCGGCGGGTAACCGCCGCCGTAAGCCTGCTGGCCGTAGGGATCCTGCGGCGGGGGCGGTGCGTAGCCCCCGGCCGGCGGTGGGAAATATCCGCCGGGCTGGCCGGGCGGCGGCGGGGGATAGC
>NZ_BEWG01000044.1:11759-35093 GCF_002723835.1 Mycobacterium sp. shizuoka-1
GGTAGCTGCCGGGCTGTCCGGTCGGCGGAGGCGGAGGATAGCCACCGGGTTGGCCGTACGCGTTGGGATCGTAGTCACCCGTGGTCATTGCTCGCTCCTCCCGCTGATGTCGGTCCGGCCCAATCTACCCTTGCGGCCGAACCCGGCAGGAGCTTCACCGCGGCGCGATCCGAATGCTCAACTCTTGGCCAGCCTCTTGGCTTCCTTGCGGGCCTTCTTGCCGGCCTTCTCGGCGCGGGTGCGGGTGGTGTCGACCCACTCACCGCTTTGATCCCTGGCCACGTCGGCGAATTCGGCTCCGCGCTCGCGGGCGACATCGGCCAACTCCAACCCGCGCTCGCGGGCGATCTCGGCCAATTCCGCCCCGCGCTTGCGGGCCGTCTCCAGCAACGGCGCGGTGCGCTCGCCGGCGACCAGCGCCAGTTCGCGGCCGCGTTCGGCACCGACCTGGAGTCCATGGCCCACCTTCGGACCGACCTTGTCCAGCAGATCACTATCCAGCAGACCGTGATTCGAGCCTGGCAGGCTGGTGGCGACGGCTTCGCTGACCTTGCGTGCCGCGCGACGTCCACGCCAGCCCAGCGACGGCTTGCCCGCGGTGTCGGCCGAGGCGATGATCAGCCCACCCAGCAAGCTCAGATCGGTCAGGAAGGCGCGGCGCTTCTCGGCTTTGAGCTGTTGGTCGGGTTCGTCCCAGAACATGTGCGCGCCGAGGTTGGCCGGAATCACCGTGGCAGCCAACGCCGCCGAGGCCACCCGCGGCAGGCGGCCGGACGCCAGCAACAAGCCGCCGCCGATCTGCACCGCTGCGGTGATCTTGGCGAACGTCTCCGGATCGCTCGGCACTCCGGAGCCGACCGGGTCGGGTAGTTTCTGCAATCCTTCGAGCGCCGGTCGGGCGGCCTCTGCGGCCGGCTTCGGGCTCCTCAGCGCTTCGAATCCTTGACCGATGAACACCGCCGCCAGCATGGGCCGGGCAACTCTGCGAATCAACATGGCGGCGGGATTCCCTAGGTCCTGGCGGGTCAAACCCGTCAGGCGTCGAGGTGACGCATCCACAGCGGGTAGGCCACCCACGCAAGCAACATCAAGACTCCGGTCACGACACCGGCGAGCGCACCGGCACCATCGCCGAGGACCGCACCGAACACCACGGTGGCGACCCCGGTCAGCGCCGCGCCCAGCAAGAGCAGGCCACCGAACGCGAACCGGTGCGCCGTGGACACCAGCGGGCGGAGCTTGTGCCGGCGAAACAGTAGCCGGTGCATGCCGACCGGTGCGACCAGCAACACGGTGGCGATCAACGAACAGACGACGGTGGCCAGATAGGCCAGGTGGAGCCCGAACCCGAGCCGGTCGAATCGCTGCTGGAATGGCAACATCAGCAGAAACCCGGTCAGCAGTTGGACGCCGGTCTGGGTGACCCGGAGCTCCTGAAGCAGGCTGGACCAGTTGCGGTCCAGCCGCTCCGCTTCGGTCTCGGACCGGGCCGCGGCGTTCCAGCGCTGGTCCAACTCGGGATGGTCGACATCCACCAGGTGGGCATTCCCCGTGCGCGTGCGGTGAAACCCGGCCGAAGCGGTCACCGTGACCGGCGGTCGTTGCGCGCCTCGGCGAGTGCAGGCGTTTCGGCACGCTCTGCCATGGCCTCGGGCCCGGGACCTTCGAACGTGCGTCCGCGCTGCTCGGCCTGTGGGCTGCCGCTGAAGAGTTGGGCGTCGGCCCTGCGGTGGCTGGGCGTGACGGCGTCGTGGGTCTCCAGGTTCGCCGACGCCTCGCGAAACTGCTCGATGCGCCAGCGCGGCAGCGCACCCGGGTTGGTTCGCTGCAGCCAGCGGACCATGCCCTCGCGCACCGTGCACCGAAGGTCGAAGAGGGCGCCGGCGTTGGCGGCGCTCACCAGCATCCGAACCCGCAGATGTCCGCCGACCGCGTCGGTGACCTGAAGGACTCCGACTCGGCCGTCCCAGAGATCGCTGGCGGACAGCAGCCGGTCCAGTTCCGCGCGCATGCCGTCCAGGGGGACGGTGAAATCCACATCCAGTTCTGCGGTGCCGAGCAGCTCGGTGGCCTGTCGAGTCCAGTTCTGGAAGGGGGTCGTGGTGAAGTACGTGCAAGGCAGCACCAGCCGTCGCTCATCCCAGAGATGCACGACGACATAGGTCAGCGTGATCTCCTCGATCCGCCCCCACTCGTCTTCGAGGACCACCACATCGCCGACGCGGATGGCGTCGGAGAATGCGATCTGGATCCCGGCGAACGCCGCACCCAGCGACGTCTGCGCGGCCAGGCCCGCCACCACCGACAGCACTCCGGCGGAGGCGAACAAGGTCCGGCCGAGGTCGACGAACGAGGGGAACGTCATCAGGGCCGCCGCGGTGCCGATGACGATGACGATGGCGACGCCGATCCGGCGCAGCACCGTGACCTGGGTGCGGATCTTGCGGCGGTGGCGGTCCGCATCGGTCATCTGCGCATCACCCCCGCCGAATCGAGCGATCACTCGCTGTTCGGCGACCATGACAAGGCTGCTCACCACCCAGGTGACCGCGGCGATCAGCAGGATCACCATCACCTGGTGAACGCTGTTGCGCCAGAACGCCTGACCATCGGTGACCCGGTCGAACGCGGTGAGTGCCGCGATCATCATCAGGACCGCACGCGCCGGTCTGCGGGTCAGCCGGGCCACGTCGGCGAGCAGATCGCTTCGCCGGCCGAGGCGGTGCAGTGTCCAGGACAGCACTGCCCCCGCCCCGTAGGCGACGATCAGCCCGCCGGCCACCCAGGCGGCCATCACGGCAAAGCTCGCGGCCGAACTCAGGTCGGTGTCTTCAGGCATCAGGCGGCGTCACTCCTCCCAGCGGTGACTCATCGATGACCGGGACGCACTTCGCCCCGATGCATTCGCGTACCCCTCGGGCCGTGGTTCAAGGCGCGCCCAACACCATTGAGACCGCTCTCACACCGCGGTCAGGCAAGCAGCAGGCGGGCCGAGGCCTCCAGCCGGGCGGCGATCTCGGTGTAGGAGGCGTAGCCCATGCCTGCGCGTACCAGGGCGCCGGCGTAGAGCTGTTCCAGAGATTCGACGACGTTCGAATCGCATTGTGCGCCAAGGGCTGAAGTCAGCCGTTGATGAATCTCGCGGCCGATGCGGAACCGGAGGTGCTCGACGTCGGGATCCTTGCCCAGCAGGGCGGTGGTGACGGCGCCGGCCAGCTCCGGCTCGTCGGCGACCAGCAGTGCGATATGGCGGAGCACGGTCACCACCCGGTCGATCTGGTCGGGGGAGTCGTCGGGCGGGACGGGCGTGGAAGCCAGCCGGCGCCAGAACACCTCGGCGACCAGATGCTCCTTGGACGAGAAGTAGGTGTAGGCGGTGGCCGCGCCGACCCCGGCCTCGGCGGCGACCATCCGGATCGTCAGACCGGAGAATCCTTCCCGGCTGAGCACGTCGACGGCGGCGCGGCCCAAGCGGTCGACCGTGGCGGCCTGCTTTGCTGTCAACCGGCGTCGCGTCGATTCCCGAGCTACCGGATCAGACACATGTCCGGACGCTACTACAACCCACCTGCAGCGACAAGGTGCGCGCTGGCCATCGACCATGCGTAAGGGTTAGGTTCGGAACATGAGCCGCACCGACACCACCGCCGCAGCGCAAACTTCCCGCCTTTTCAACTTGGCCGAACAGGTCGTCGGCTTCATGCCCGCCGACGAGGGCCGGGCGCTCTACGACGCGGCGATCCGCTATCTCGACGGCGGAGTGGCCGTCGAGATCGGTACCTACTGCGGCAAGTCCACGGTCATGTTGGGCGCTGCCGCCGCGGCGACCGGCAGTGTGCTCTACACCGTCGACCATCATCACGGCTCCGAGGAACACCAGGCGGGGTGGGAGTTCCACGACACGTCGATGGTCGACCCCGTCAGCGGCCGGTTCGACACGCTGCCCACGTTCCGGCGCACGCTGGATGCCGCCGACCTCGAGGACACCATCGTCGCGGTGGTGGGCAAGTCGCCGGTGGTGGCCCGCGGCTGGCGGACGCCGTTGCGGCTGTTGTTCATCGACGGCGGACACAGCGAGACGGCCGCCCAGCAGGACTTCGACGGCTGGGCCAAGTGGGTGGAGCCCGGCGGGGCGCTCGTCATTCACGACGTCTTTCCGGACCCGCGTGATGGTGGTCGACCGCCGTACCACATCTATTGCCGCGCACTGGATTCCGGTCACTTCACCGAGGTCGGCAGCGCCGGCTCGCTGCGGGTGCTCGAACGCGTCGCCGGTTCGGCCGGCGAGGACCCGGTCAGCGCCTGACGCATTCACAGTCGTAGTCGCCTTCCAGGCCGCGCGGCAGATCCGCGGCCCGGAAGATGCCGCTGCCCGACGTGGTCGAGGACAGCGCGTCGGCGGCCAAGATGACCGCCGCTCCGGTCCACGTCGTGCGCTCGACCGGCCAGCGCTTGCCGTCGGCGAACACCAGTCCGGTCCAGTAGGAGCCGTCCTGCTCGCGCAGATGCTGCATGGCGGCGAACTGGGTGAGGGCCCGGTGCCGGTCGCCCATCGCGTCCAGAGCCATCACGAGTTCGCACGTCTCGGCCCCGGTCACCCACGGGCGGTCGTCGACGCAGCGGATGCCCAGGCCGTCCACGACGAAGTCGTCCCAGCGCTGGGCGATCCGGGCGGAGGCCTGCGGGCCGCGTAGGGCGCCGCCGAGGATCGGGTAGTACCAGTCCATCGAGTGGTGGGGCTTCTCGGTGAAGGCGTCCGGGTGCTCGGCGATGGCGTGGCCCAGCCGGCCCAGCGCAACCTCCCATTCGGGCTGCGGGTCGTCCATGCGGTCGGCGAGCGCCACCGCGCAGCGGATGCTGTGGTACACACTGGCACACCCGGTCAGCAATGCCTCCGGAATGACGCCGGACGGCCCTTGGGCCCAGTAGATCTCGCCGGTCCCGGCCTGAAGGCCGAGAACGAAGTCGATGCCGGCGCGCACCGACGGCCACATGTGCTCGGCGAACCGGACGTCACCGGTGACCAGGAAGTGGTGCCACACACCGGCGGCGAGGTAGGCGCAGAAGTTGCTGTCGCTGTTGGCGTCTTCGATCACCCCGCGGCGGTACTGGATCGGCCAGGAACCGTCGGCGCGTTGCTCGCGGCGGCACCATTCGTAGGCGGCCTGGGCGGGTTCGAGCAACCCGGCGGCGGTCAGGGCCATCGCGCACTCGACGTGATCCCACACGTCGGTGTGCCCGGTCTCCGACCACGGGATCTCACCCGACGACTCCTGCACGGCGGCAATGGATTCCGCCGTCTGGCGGCATTGCTGGGGAGTGAGGATGCCGGCCACGCCGGGCACGCCCTCGAGCTCAGACGGGCGCGACATTCGTGATCGGCTTCTCGAAGTAAAGGGCCACGCTCTTGCCGACCAGCGGATTGAGCGCGGCTTCGGTCACCCGGGTCAGGGCGGGCCGGGACATCATGTCCCACACCAGCAGCTGGTGATACGCCTTGACCACGGGGTGGTTCGGCTTCTCCACGCCGACCGCGCATTTGAGCCACCAGAACGGCGAATGCAGTGCGTGCGCGTGGTGAGCGTGGGTGAACTCCAGACCGCCGCGGACCAGCTTGTCGCGCAGCTGGTCGGCCTTGTAGATGCGGATGTGGCCGCCCTCGTTGGCGTGGTATTCGTCGCTCAGCAGCCAGCAGATCAGCTCGGGCAACCAGCGCGGCACGGTCACTGCCAGTTTGCCGCCAGGCTTGAGCACCCGGATCAGCTCGGCGATCGCGGCGTCGTCGTCGGGGATGTGCTCGAGGATCTCCGAGGCGATCACGCAGTCGAATTCGCCGTCGGGATAGGGCAGGGCCAGAGCGTCGCCGACCACGACCTGTGCCTTGGCCGACGCGGGAGCCTCGCCGGCCTGGCCCATCGCCTGCAGCAGGGTGTCGACCTCGGCCAGCCCGGCGGCGTCCTGGTCGAAGGCGATGACATCGGCGCCGCGGCGGTAGGCCTCGTAGCTGTGCCGCCCGGCGCCGGCACCGACGTCGATGACCTTTGTTCCTGGTCCGACAGCGAGCCGGTCGTAGTCCACGGTCAGCATGGTTCGTCCACCGCCTCGACGCTGTCGGCGATCCGGCCGGCGCGGCCGGTCCGTGCGATAGCCTGCTCGTACACCCGCACTGTCTGCGCGGCGACCGATTCCCAGCTGAACACGTCGAGTGCCCGACGGCGGCCCGCGGTGCCCAGCCACTGCCGGCGCGCGGGGGAATCCAGCTGGTTGCCGAGTGCCGCGATCAGCTCGTTGACGTCGCCCGGTGTCACGAGGTCGGCGCATTCGCCGTCGGCGCCGAGGACCTCGGGCAGCGCCCCGGCCCGGCTGGCCACGATGGGCGTGCCGCTGGCCATGGCTTCCACCGCGGGCAGTGAGAACCCCTCGTACAGCGAGGGGATGCAGGCGATCTCGGCCGACGCGAACAGCGCGGCCAGCTCCTCGTCGGAAAGTCCGCTGGAGGTGTGCACGATATCGCTGATGCCCAGTTCGGCGATCAGTTTCTCGGTCGGACCGTTCGGCTCGAGCTTGGCCACCAGTTGCAGCTCCAGGTCGTGCTCGGTGCGCAACTTGGCCACCGCGTGCAGCAGGTGTCCAATCCCCTTGAGGGGGCGGTCGGCGCTGGAGATCGCGATGATGCGGCCCGGGACCCGCGGCCGGTCGGACGGCTTGAACAGCTCGGTGTCCACTCCCAGCGGCACGACCCGCAGCTGCTGCGGGCTGACGCCGAAGTCGTCTGCGATGTCGGTGGCCGACGACGTCGACACCGTGAGCAGGTCGGGGATACTCCTTGCGACCTTCTTCTGCATCTGCGCGAAGCCATACCACCTGTGCACCAATGGCTTTCGCCACCACTTGGCGGCGGCCATGTCGAGCACCCGGTCCCGGGTGATCGGGTGGTGCACGGTGGCGACCACGGGAAGGCCCATCTCGGCGATCCGGAGTAGTCCGGTGCCCAGGCACTGGTTGTCGTGCACGATGTCGAACTCGCCGCGGCGGGCGGCCAGCAGCCGGGCGGCACGCAGGCTGAACGTGCGGGGTTCGGGGAAGCCCGACGTCCACATCGTCGCCAGCTCGAGCACGTCGATGCGGTCCCGGATCTCGCTGGGCCGCGGCACCCGGAACGGGTCGGGTTCCCGGTAGAGGTCCAGGCTGGGGACCTCGGTCAGCCGGACCCGGGGGTCGAGGATCTCGGGGTAGGGCTGGCCGGAGAACACCTCGACGTCATGGCCGAGTTCCACCAAGCCCTGACTGAGGTGCCGAACATAGACGCCCTGCCCGCCACAGTGGGTTTTGCTGCGGTAGGACAGCAACGCAATCCGCATTTTCACACTCCTGCAACGTCCATGACCGATACGGCCGGGGTACCCGCCGGGCTCGCGTATGTCATCGTGTAAACAACCGGACACGGTCAGCGAGCTGTCTGGACATGTGTCTGGACTATAATTCGCTTAGCTACATACTGCAACGTAACCCGGTCCCACCCTATGTCAGGGACTATCTTCACCGGTGATGCACTACGACTGGGAAGAGCTGTCCGACGGTGTGCACCGCTGTCGGCTCCCGTTCCTCGACGTCACCGTCGGGTTGGTGCGGGGCGACCAGAAGATCCTGTTGATCGATTGCGGCACAACGCTTTCCGAAGCAGCTAGGATCGCCGCCGACGTGGCTGAACTCACCGGCGCAGCGGTGACGGATCTGGTGATGACCCACCACCATTTCGACCACATTCTGGGGTCGGCGGGGTTCGGTACGGCCGTCCTATATGCGCCGGACGCCGTCGCCGAGGCGCTGACCACGCGAATCGGTGAGGTTCGCGAGCATGCGCTGAGCTATGGGACCAACCCGGACCAGCTGGAGCGGGCGATCGCCGGAGTCCGCGCGCCCGACCACGTCGTGACGACCGCTGATCTGGATCTGGGCGGCCGCCGGGCCCATCTCGTGTCGCCCGGTCCCGGCCATACCGGCCATGACCTGGTGGTCGTCGTCCCCGCGCTCGCGCCGGATCAGCGCCCGGTGGTGTTCTGCGGCGACCTGGTCGAAGAGTCCGCCGACCCGGCGATCGACGCCGGCTCGGACCTACCGGCCTGGCCGCACGCGCTGGACCGGGTGCTGGCCCTCGGCGGTCCGGACGCCCGCTACGTCCCCGGCCACGGCGCCGTGGTGGACGCCGCGTTCGTGCGTGCACAGCGCGACTGGCTCGCCGCTCGCGTGACTTCCAGCCCCGGGGGCTGACGAGGCGAGCTGACTCACCAGCCGGTCGACAGCACCCGGTCGAGCATGTCGACGAAGAAGTCGGCCGATTCCCGGGTGATACACATCGGGGGTTTGACCTTGAGCACGTTCTGCCGATCGCCGGTGGGCTGGACGATGACGCCCAGCTCGAGCAGGCGCTCGCAGATCGCCGAGGTCTCGGAGACGGCCGGCTCCAGTGTCGCGCGGTCGCGCACCAGCTCGACCCCCATGTACAAGCCGCTGCCGTGCACGGTGCCGATCAGCTCGTGGCGGGTCGCCAGCTCCTCGATGCGAGTCTTGAGGTGATCGCCGATGGTCAGGGCGTTGCTCTGCAACCCCTCGGACTCCAGCACGTCGAGCACCGTCAGACCCACCACGCAGGAAACCGGGCTGCCGCCGGCCGAGGAGAAGAAGTAACCCTGGGTGCGGTATTTCTCGGCGATCTCCCGGGTGGTGATCACTGCCCCGAGCGGCTGGCCGTTGCCCATCGCCTTGGCGACGGTGACGATGTCGGGCACCACGTCCTGTTGCTGGAAGCTCCAGAACCACCGTCCCGTGCGGCCATAGCCGACCTGCACCTCGTCGGCGATGGCCAGACCGCCCGCCGCGCGCACCGCCGCATAGACGGCCTTGAGGTAGCCGTCGGGCAACGCCATCCCGCCGGCGTTGCCGTAGAACGGCTCACAGATGAACGCCGCCGGCGGCTTTCCTTGCGCGGCAAGGTGTTCGATGATCTCGACGGCCTCAGGCGCGTAGCGCGAGGCGTCCGGGCCGCGATGTTCGCCGCGGTAGGCGTTGGGCGAGGGCACCGTGTGCACCCATCCCGGCCGGGTGGCCAGCGCGTTGGGGTTGTCGGCGACCGACGTCGACACCGCGTCGGTGGCATAGGTCCAGCCGTGGTAGGCCTCGGCGACCGCGACCACGTCGTGCCGGCCGGTGGTGGCCATCGCCAGCCGCAGCGCCAGGTCACCGGCCTCCGAGCCGGAGTTGACCAGGAACACCGTGTCCAGCGGGTCGGGCAGGGTGGCGGCCAGCCGCTCCGAGAGCTCGACGACCGCGCCGTAGTTGAACCTCGAGTTGGTGTTGAGCCGGCGCCACTGGCGGGCAACGGCGTCGGCCAGCACCGGATGGCCGTGTCCCAGGATCGCGACGTTGTTGACCATGTCGAGGTAGCTGCGGGCGTCGTTGGCCAGCATGTGCTCCCGCCAGCCGCGCTCGATGCGCGGCGGGTTGAGGTAGTAGTGCTCCTGCACCGAGGCGAACGAATGCGCCCGGCGCCGCCACAGCGCTTCGCCGTCGTCGGCTGCCGACCCCACCGGCGGCAGGCCGAGCAGCGCGCTGGGGTCCTGGACCAGGCTCAACCAGCCCTCGGCGTACTCGGCCCGGACGAAATCGGGGACCGTCAGCTCGGGCCGGGTGCGGCACTGGATCCACAGCTGACCGTCGGCGGTGCCCAGCGCGGCGCCCGCGGCCACGCTCTGGCCCGGCCGCAGCCGGTCGTCGACGCGTAGCCCGCCCCGCACCGCAACCGTGGCCGAGGTGCCGGTCAGGGTGACGCCGTCGGCGGTGACGGTCTCGACCACGCCGGCCCACGGCGCGGTGATCGGCATCGGCACCCCCAGCCACAGGTCCACCCCGGTGCCCACGGTGGCCGCCGACTGGGAACTCAGCGGCACCGTGCGGGTCAGGCGGGGTTGGCCGAACGCGCTCACCACCGCGGTGGCGCCGCCGGCGAGCGCCTCGGCGACGAGTTCACCCTCGCAGCCCGCGGCCAGCCAGCGGCCGCCGTCCATGGCATCGGCTTCGGCGGACAGGTCCAGCCGCACCACGTCGCCGGCGGCCAGGCCCCCGATCAGCCGGGTGTCGACCGGCAGCGGCTCGGCCTGGTGCGCGCTGCCCAACAGGGCGCGGATCTGGCCGGTCATCACCTCACTGGGCACCTCGACGGCGCGTTGGAAGATCCGCCATTCGAAGTCCAGCGCGCTGGTGGCGTAGACGTTGTCGGTGTCGATCGCGGCCTGGTGGATGCCGCTGACCACCAGCACTGCCGCACGCAGCACCACCAGCGGCCACAGCGCCTCGATCTCGGCGGGGCTCAGTGGGCGCACCGCGTGGAACGCCGCGATGGCAGCCAGGGTCGCGGCGGGTTCACCGCCCTCGTGGCGCAGCAGCGACGACACCGCGATCGCCAGCTCGCCGACCGTCCAGGAGCGGGTCAGGTCACCCAGGTCGATGATGCCGTCGGGCATCTGGCCGGTCTCGGTGGAACCGCACACCACGTTGTCGTCGGTGATGTCGCCGTGGATCACCTGAACCGGCAGGTCCTCGGCCAGATCGGCGACCACGTGCCAGGCGGCGCCTGCGGCGGCCTCGACGGCCTCGCGCCGGGCGGCGTCGGTGACGTGTGCGGCGAGGACCTCGACGGTGCGCTGGGCGTGCCGCAGATCCCACTGCAGGATCCGGTCCACGCCCGGATGCTCGAAGCCGGCCAGCGCGCGGGCGGTCCGGCCGGCCAGGGTGCCCAGTGCCGCCGCCCGGGCCGGGCTGACGTACTGATCGCCGCTCATCGTGCCGCCCGCCAGGTGGGCGATGATCCGGGCGTGCAGCACCGCGCCGCCCTCGCCGGGCACCTCGGCGATCGCCGGCACCCCGGGCAGCGCCACATTGACGGCGGTTCGGACACCGGGCTCGCAACCGCTGATGTGAGCTGCCGCGGCGTCCTGGGCCTCGAGCTCGATTCGGGAGAACGCCGGATTGGCGATCTTGAGTACGCCCACCGGCCCGCCGCCCGAGCCGCTGAGCAGGAAGTTCGCATCCTGTTGGCTGCCGAGCGCGGTCACCTGCGCGTCGACACCGAAGTGTGTCTTGACGATGCCGCGGGCCTGGTCCGGGCTGATCGCCGGCACCGGAAGTTCCTCGGTGTTGAAGAAGTCGAACAGTGTCATCGGCTACGTGCGTCCTCATCTCGCGGTTCGGCGATCTCACTGTACTGCCGCGGTACTACGCCACCGGATCTGCCGATACGGTGGGCAGATGCGGGCGCTGATCGTCGTCGATGTGCAGAACGACTTCTGCGAGGGTGGATCGCTGGCCGTGACCGGCGCGGGCGCGGTGGTGCGGGCGATCAACGCGTTGCTCGCCGGCGACCACGGCTACGACCACGTGGTCGCGACCAAGGACTACCACGTGGATCCCGGAGCGCATTTCGCCGACCAACCCGACTACATCGACTCGTGGCCGCGGCACTGCGTGGCCGGGACCGCCGGCGCCGAATTCCATCCCGACCTGAACACCGCGCCGATCGAGGAGGTGTTCCACAAAGGGGCTTACACGGCGGCCTACAGCGGCTTCGAACGCGCCACCGACCACACCTCGCTGACCGACTGGTTACGCGCCCGCGGTGTCGACGAGGTCGACATCGCCGGGATAGCAACCGATTACTGCGTGCGCCAGACCGCTGCCGACGCCGCCCGGGCCGGGTTCACCACCCGGGTCCTGGTCGATCTCACCGCCGGCGTCGCGCCCGGATCGACCGCCGAGGCGCTCGACGACATGCGCGCCCGCGGAGTCGAATTGGTGCGTAGCGCGTGATGCCGGCACCCCGCTCGGTTCTGGTCGACGCCGTCGACCGGTCGCCGCTGATGGCCGCCGAACACGACCGCGCAGGCTGGGTCGGCCTGTTCGCCACCGACGGCCGGGTGGAGGATCCGGTGGGCTCGCGCCCGCATGTCGGGCCCGCTCAGATCGGCCGGTTCTACGACACTTTCATCGCGCCGCGCCGGATCGTGTTCCGCCACGAGGCCGACATCGTGTCCGAGTCGACGGTGATCCGTGATGTCGTACTCGAGGTCGGGATGGGCCCGGTGGTGACGATGCAGATCCCGGCGGTGTTGCGGTATGACCTGCGCGACGTGGCGGGGGACTGGCGCATCGACCGTCTCCGGGCCTATTGGGAGCTGCCGGCGATGGTGCTGCAGTTCGCAGGCAACGGGTTGTCGGCGGGTCCACAGGCCCTCGAGCTGGGCCGCGCCCTGATCCGCAACCAGGGGCTGCGGGGATCGCTCGGTTTCGCGGCCGGCTTCCGTGGCGCCCGGTTCCGGGGCAAACGTAGGGTGCGGGACTTCCTCGACGCGGTCGCCGCCGGTGACCAGTTGCGCTCATGGCGCTCGCTGGCGCCGGGAGCCGTGATCACCCGTGGTGAGAGCACGCCGCTGAAATTCGGTGCCTTCAGCGACGAGCTGGCGGGCACGTCGTGGACCAAGTTGATCGCCGCGGGCTCGTCGGTGACCGCATCCCTGCGCGGCGCTCGACCGGGGGTGCTGATCGCCGAACTCGGTGCGGCAGGCGGTGCGATCACCCGGCTGCGGTACTTCGCCGAGTAGCTACGTCACATCCGCGCGTACCGCGCCAGCACGAAGCAGTAGGCGCCGTAGGCGGCGAAACCGACCGCCGCCGCGAGCAGCAGGACTTTGCCGAACGGGGCCTCGCCCAGGCTCTTCACGGCGGCGTCCAGCCCGGCCCCCTTGCTGGGGTCGGCGGTCGCGGTCGCCACGGCGAGCAGCACCCCGGCACCGCCCAACACCACTCCCTTCGCGGTGTAGCCGGCGATGCCCAGCGGGGTGATCAGCGGCCCGCCGCCGCTGACCGTGAGGTCCTTCTCGAATTTCGTCGACACGCCCTTGTAGACGTGGTACCCGCCGACGCTGACGATCACCACTGCGGCGATCAGCAAAAGTCCTTTGCCCCAACTGGTTTGGAGCAGCCGAGCGGTCAAGCCGGTGTTCTGTGCGCTGTTGGACTGTCCGCCCCCGCCGGCGAAGCGGACCGCGGCCAGCGCGATGCCGGCATAGACGGCGGCCAGCGTGGCGGACTTGGCCCGGTCGAACAGGTCGGAGGCGCCGTCGTGCTCGTGCCCCGGCTCGCTGGGATGAGAGCCCAAGACGGTCTCGGCGACGCGCCACAGTGCCAGCGCGATCAGACCGGCCGCGGCAAGCCAGAGGACGACGGAGCCGCCGGGTTGGGCCGCCAGGGTGGCCAGCGCGCCGGACTGGTCGGCGTTGCCGCCCGAACCGAATGCCAGCCGCACGATGATGTAGGCGATCACGAGATGCAGGATGCCGCTGATGCTGTATCCCGCCCTCGCGGCTACCTCGAAGGCTCTGCTGTCGGTGGCTGCCCGCACGGCACCGTGCATCGCACTGTCGGCCATGACGATCGGGCTTCCCCGCACGGGCCTCCGACAAACTCGGCCGGCCGGCGCCGCGGTGCGACCCTATGCCGACCTCCCGTGCACCGGGCAGCCGGTCGCGACGCGGGTGGCCCGCCGCGCACGCGCGCCGGGTATCAGCATCGGTACGCCGGCGCGGTAATCCAGGTAGTCGTCGCCAAGGTGCGCGATCAGGTCGCGCTCCTCGAGCCGCAGGGCGATCAGGATGTAGCCGGTGGTGCCGAGCGTGAACAGCAGATGCCCCGCCGTCATCGTCGGCGCCGCCCAGAACGCGACCAGGAAGCCGAGCATCAGCGGGTGGCGAACCAGCCGGTAGAGCAGAGACGCCCGGAAGCCCGTCTCGGCGCGCGGTGTGCGGCGCCAGGACGCGAAAACCTGTCGCAGGCCGAACAACTCGAAATGGTCGATCATGAAGGTCGCGGCCAGCACGGTGACCCAACCGGCCGCGAACAGCGCCCACAGCAGCAGCCGGAGCGCCGGCTGGTCGATCTGCCAGACAATCGCCGGCATCGTGCGCCACTGCCAATACAGCAGCAGGAGAACGAGACTGGCGAGCAGTACGTAGGTGCTCCGTTCGATCACCGGAGGCACGAAGCGTGTCCACCACCGCTTGAAGGCAGGCCTGGCCATCACACTGTGCTGCACCGCGAACAGCCCGAGCAGTGCGGTGTTGACGGCGAATGCCAGCCCTGCCGGGACGCCGTCGATGCCCCGGTCGACGGTGCGGGGCACCACGATGCCCCCGACGAAGCCGATGGCGTAACAGAACGCGACGAGGAAGACGAGGTAACTGAGCGTCCCGTATCCGGCGGCCAGGATGCGGCGGGTCCGGGTGGACGAAGGATTGTGTGTCATACCCTCGATGCTGGTCGGGCCCGGCCCGCCGATCATGGGGCAATCGCCTCAACTACAGCGGCTCGGTCAGCCCGTGTCGCAGCGCGTACAGGCTCGCCCCGATGCGGTTGCCGACGCCGATCTTCGCGTAGGTCCGCTCCACGTGATTGCGGGCGGTCTTCTCGCTGATCACCAGCGCGGTGGCGATCTCCTTGTTGGAGGCGCCCCGCGCCACCAGGCACAGCACCTCGATCTCGCGGGGTGTCAGCCCGTCGGGCCGCGTTCCCGGCCTGCGGGTGTTGTGCCCGGCCGCGTGCAGTACGGCCTCGGCGGCCACGGCGTCCAGTTCGCCGTCGCGCACCCGGTCTCGCACCCGCCGCGCGGCCGCCGCCGGATCGAGTGTGCGGCGATACGGTCGCGGCTCCAGCGCGGATTGGTAGGTGACCGCCGCGGCCAGCACCCGATCGGGCATGCCGAGCGCAGCGCCGGGCAGGTTGCGGGGATAGCCGGTGCCGTTCACACATTCGTGGTGGTTGCCGGCGACCTGGGCGAGCAGTTCGAGGCCGCTGATCCGGCTCAGGATTCGTGTGGTGAGGTACGGGTGCAGGCGCATCCGCTCGAACTCGGCCGCCGACAACGGCGCCGGCTTGGACCAGATCTGGTTGGAGACCCCGATCCGGCCCAGGTCGTGCACGTGCCCGGCCCGCCGGACCAGCGTGACCGCGTCAGCACCCAGGCCGGCCACCTCGGCGGCGTCACCGGCAAGCTTCGCCACGGCGCGCGAATGTCCAAGGGTGAAAGGGCATTTCAAATCGACAAAATCCCCGAGTGCCACAAGCAAATCGTCGAGCGACTGCTGCAGCAGCGGCTCGTCGCGATCGGGGGCGCAGGACAGTGCGGCCTCCCAGACCTCGCCTGCGGGTGGGCCGGCGAGGATAGCCTCCGCGTCGGCGGTGAACGCCTCGACCACCGCCGGATCGAATTGGTGACCGCTGCGCTGCGCGGCCATGTCGGTCGCGGCGATCACCCCGCCGGTGCGGTGGTGCACCTCGGCCATGTCGGCAAGCTGGGCGACCCGCATCTCGATCGGGATCTCGGTGCCGCGTACCCCGCCGGGCAGCCCGCGCCCGTCGTAGCGTTCGAAGCCAAACCCCAGCGCGTCCTGGACCGCGGATCCCAGTCCCAGGCGGTCGGCCAGTAGTGCCGCGGAGGTGCAGTGCGAGTGGATGAGCGCCGACATGTTGCCGCGCGCGTTTATCAGCAGGGACGCGACGGCTGTCAGTCGCTGCGCCACGGGCTCGCCGCGGCCGACGTTGGCAGTCAGGAAGCGCAGATACGGCAATCCCGCCCAGTCGACGAAGTACGAGTCCCGGCGCACCGCGATGTCGTCGCCGAACCACTGCGCGAACTCGTGGGAGTCGGCATGGCAGCCGATCCACATCACCAGCGTCGTGTAGTACACGCACGCGCGTTGGTCGTGGTCGAGACCCAGCCGGTCGGCGATCCGGGTGCCGATCAGCGCGGCGCGCAGCATGTGCTCGGCGGGCTGACCCAGGCCGAGGTCGATGGCCACCGACAGCGCGGCCAGCAGCTCGGCACGGCTTGGTGTGCCGGGCGGCCGGCCGGTGCGTGGCGCCACGCGCTTGATTGTGCTCCCTAACACCGTGGGCTCGTCGTCACGGTGTGCCCGGCCGGCTGGTGGCGCCGCAGATCGAAGCTGTCGAACCGGGCCGTGCCGATCACGCACAGGCCCCGCTGCGGCAGCCGAAAATCAGCCAGCCGGGCCTGCCGGGCCAGCGGGGCGAGCCGGCCGAGGTCGGTGCCGTCCAGCACCGCCCGGGCCTCGCGGACCACCCAGATCTGACGCGGGGCAACACGAAAACCCTGGCCGTTGGGCGCGCTGCCGGTCAGCCGCATCTCTCCGGTCCCCAGCAGCGGGCCGGCCACCCGGCCCATGGCGGCCAGCACCGGTGGACTGGCCCAGGCCCACTCGGGCAGTGCCCGTCCGGCCCGGCTGGCGGCCCGGGTGGCGACGGTGTCGGCCATGCCGACAGTCCAGCGCAGCACTCCGGGAATCGCGATGGTCAGCGACCAGGGATCGGTCCAGGACGTGGTGATGTGGCACTGCACCGCCGGACGTGTTGTCGCGGAACTGAAGTAGCGTGCGCAGCTCTGCTCGGCGGGAGTGCTGGCGTAGAACGTCCATTGACCGTCGGGGGCGCGGTGCCACACCGAGCGGTAGGCAGGGGAGAACGAGGCGGCGGGGAAGTCGCGGTAGGCCAGGTAGTGACCGGAGTCGAACGGCAGGCCCATGATGCCGAACCCGCTGACCCGCTCGTCGGTGCCGGCCGGCAGGGTGGGATCGGTGGTGATGGCGTGCACCGCGGTCTGCGGTGTGGTGATCGAGGACATGCCCCCCATGGTGGTCGCGTGCGGTGGATCCGGTCATGGGGCAACTGCCCCAGATCTACTTCTGCGGTTTGCGCAGGGTCTCCCAGTCGTGCTCGGCCTCGAGCTGGGCGATCAGGCTGCGGGTGCGCTCTTTGAGAAGCAGGGTCAGTCCGATGCCGGCGACGATCGCGACCACCAGCGCGATCCAGGAGAACCGGGACAGCCATTTCTCGGCGGCCAGGCCGAGGTAGTAGACCACCGCGGTGGTGCCGCCGGCCCAGCACAGTGCGCCGGATGCGTTGGCGGCCAGGAAGTGCGGGTAGCGCATGTGCAGTGCACCGGCCAACGGCCCGGCCAGGATCCGCAACAGCGCGATGAAGCGCCCGAAGAACACCGCCCATACACCCCACCGGGCGAACAACTGCTTGGCCAGGGCCACGTGGCCGGGGCCGAAGTGTTTCGGGAAGCGCGCGCCCAGTCGTTCGAACAGGCCCATCCCGAAACGCCTGCCGATGGTGTAGCCGATCGTGTCACCGATGACGGCGCCGAGGGTGGCGGACACCCCGACCCACACCGGGTCGATGTCGAGGGTGTGCCGTGAGGCCAGCAGCGCCGCGCTCACCAGTGCGATCTCGCCCGGCAGCGGGATGCCCAGGCTTTCGATGCCGATGATCAGCCCGACGACCAGGTACACCGCCAGCGGTGGGATGGATTCCAGGATCGCGTCGACCGTCACCCGCCAAGGATGCCGTATCGACGGCGGTTACCGGGACAAACCCCGGGTTGCGTGTCGGGCTCAGCCGTCGCGCTTGCGGCGGTACAGCGTCCCGACGCCCAGCAGCAGCAGGCTGATCACCAGGATCGCGGTGGCCAGCACGTTGATCTGAGGCGGCACAGCCGCTTTCACGGCCGCGTTCACGTACAGCGGGTACGTCACCGTCGAACCGCTGACGAAGTAGGTGATGATGAAGTCGTCCAGGGAGAGCGCGAACGACAACATCGCGGCGGCCACGATGCCCGGCACGACCAGCGGCAGGGTCACCCGGAAGAACGTCCGGGTGGGGCCCGCGCCCAGATCCAGTGAGGCGTCTTCGAGCGTCCAGTCGAAGCCGCGGATCCGCGCTCGCACGGTCATCGCTATGAAGCTGATCTCGAATGCGACATGGGCGATCAGGATTGTCGCGTAACCGGTGGCCCAACCCAGGTCGAGGAACAGGGTCAGCAGCGAGGCACCCATCACGACCTCGGGCGAGGTGAGTGGCAGCACCAGGAAGGTGTCGACCGCCTTGCTGCCCCGGAACCGTTGCCGGACAAGGGCAATGGCAACCAGGGTGCCCAGCACCACGGCGATCAGGGTGGACACCGCGGCGACGTTCAGGCTCAGCTTGAGCGCTTCGGTCAGCGCCGGATACTTGAACGGGTTGGCCCAGTTGTCCAGCGTGAAGCCCTGCCAGGTGTAGTTGAACTTCCCGGCTGGTTTGTTGAACGAGAAGACCACGATCACCAGGATCGGCAGGAACAGATAGAACAGCACCAGGGCAGCGACGACGCGCAGCGCCACGTCGCCGAGCTTGAACGTGCCCCGGATGTTGCGGCCCGGTTTGGCCAGCCCGCCGTGGTCGATGGTCTGGGCGATCGCCGCGCCGGCCTCGGTCGTCATGCGCGATCCCGCTTCGCTTCTCGCTGGGTCGTCATGCGCGATCCCGCTTCGCTGTCATACCAGGTCCTCCGTGCCCAGGGCGCGGGTGTAGATCAGAACGCCGATGAGGATGAGCGCCATCAGCACGAAGCTGAGTGCGGCGGCGGCCGGATAGTCCTTGACCACCAAGAACTGCTTCTGGATGACGTTGCCGATCATCCTGGTCTGGGTGCTGCCCAGGTAGTCGGCGTTGATGAAGTCACCGACCGACGGAATGAAGACCAGCATGCTGCCGGCCAGCACGCCGGGCATCGCCAGCGGCATGATCACCTTGCCGAACATCCGGCGGTTGGTGGCGTACAGATCGCGGGAGGCCTCCAGCAGCCGGGCGTCGATCTTCTCCAGGCTGACGTACAGCGGCAGGATCATGAAGATGATCCAGTTGTAGGTCAGGCCGCCGACCACGGCCCAGCCGGTCGACAACAGGCGCCCTTCACTGGGCAGCAGCCCGATCGTGCCCAGTGCGTGCACCACCCAGCCGTCGTCGGCCAGGATCGTCTTCCACGCCAGCGTGCGGATCAGGAACGTCACGAAGAACGGCAGGATCACCAGACCCAGGAGCAGATTCTTGTAGCGACCGGCCTTGAATGCGATGACGTAGGCCAGCGGGAAAGCCAGCAGCACGCACAGCACCGTGGCGGCCAACGCATAGCCGAACGAACGCAGGATCTGGTCCTGGTACTCGGTCAGCGCGTGGCCGTAGTTGCTGAAATCCCAGGCGAAGGTCAGCTTGGGCAGATAGATCGAGCCGCCCATGTTCGACAGGGACGTCCGGAACAACGAGATGAACGGCACCACATAGAAGACCCCGAGGTACGCAAGCGCGGGCAGGATCATCAGGTAGGGCGCGAGCTTGCTCCGCTGCCGGTTGCTACTGGCTACTCCCGCCATCGCGTCAGCCGCCGGTGACTTCGGCGTAGGCCTTGTTGAACTCCGCGGTCTGCTCGTCGGTGAGTGCGGCCCAGGTCTTGAGCTTCTCCAGGGTGGCCTGCGGCGGGTTGATCAGCGGGTTGGTCGCCAAACCCGGATCGATCTTGTTGAGCTCGTCGGTCATGTCCGACAGCACCGGCACGTACTGGGTGTGCGCAATCAGCTTGGCGTAGTTGGCCCGGTCGTAGACGTAGTTGATCCAGGTCTCGGCGGCCTTCTGATTCTGCGTGGTGTAGGGGATCACCATGGTGTCGACGAACGTGGTGCCGCCGGATTCCGGCACGACGAACTTCAGGTCGGGGTTGTCCTTCTGCAGCTGCACCACGTCGCCCGAATAAGCCTGGGCGATCACGACGTTGCCCGACGCGAGGTCGTCGGCGTAGTCGTTGCCGGTGAAGCGGCGGATCTGTCCCTTGTCCTTCTGCTCCTTGATCAGGGCGACCGCCTTGTTGACGCCGTCGCTGGTGGGGTCCTCCACCGAGCTGCCCTGGGAGAGCATGATCATGCCCAAGCCGTCCTGGGTATCGGCGAGCAGGCTGATCTTGCCCTTGAACGCCGGATCCCACAGGTCGTCGATCTTGGTGATGTCGCGCCCGGTGGCCGCCCGGTTGTAGGCCAGCGCGGTCATGCCCGACATGTAGGGTGCGCTGAACTTGCGGCCCGGGTCGGCCTTGGCGTTGAGCAGGTCCTCGCGCATGTTCTTCTTGTTCGTCCAGCGCGACTCGCTGATGGTGTTGAGCCAGCCCAGCCCGTTGAGGCGGGCAGCCATGAACTGGGTGGGCACCACCAGATCGGCACCGATGTCCTGCTTGCGCGACAGCGGTTCCTTGTTCTTGGCGAACCATTCCTCGTTGTCGTTGTAGTCCTCTTTGTAGTCCACGGTCAGACCGGTCGCGGTCTGGAAGGCGGCCACAAAGCCGTCGGCCATGTACAGCGGCCAGTTGGAGATCCGCAGTTTCCCGGTGGCCGGCGAGCCGTCGTCGGACGGGGTGGCCGGGCCGCTCGAACTGCTCGAGTTGTCCGACTTGCTACACGCGGCCAGGAACGACGGTCCCAGGACCAGGGCGGCCGCCGCGGCGGCACCGCCGCCGATGAAGCGGCGTCGTGAGGACAGCGAAGCGAGGATCCGGGGGTCGATCTCTGTGGCCATGTGCCGTGGAGCCTTTCGTTGGGGGAGGTCGGGGGACGAAGCGGCGGATCGGATTCGGTCGAGAAACTACGAGTCGTCGAGCATCTCTTCGAGATCTTCGGTGGTCGGAATGTCGGCCGCAGGCAAAACCAGCGACGCGTCGGGAGCCCAGGCCGCGAACACGTCGTCGCCGGGGCGCAGCATCGGCAGATTCTGCTCCGGTCCGACATGGGCCAGGATCGGCGAATCGTCGGCGGCGGCGAGCGACAGTCGCAGCACCGGCCCCTGGAAAGTCAAGTCGACGACCTTGGCGGCGACGGTCGCGACGTCGCCGGTGGGCTGATCCATCGACACCCGCACGCGTTCCGGGCGGACCATCAGGGTGGCCTGGCCGCCGGGCTCGATCGTGGTGTCACCCGGGCGGGCCTTGAGCTTGGTGCCCAGCACCTCGACCTCGACGTAGTCGCGGTTGACCCGGCCGGTCTGGCGGCCGTGCCACAGGTTGGCCTGGCCGATGAAGCCGGCCACGAAGACCGTCGCGGGGCGGTCGTAGATCTCGGTCGGGGAGCCGATCTGTTCGACGTTGCCGGCGTTCATGACCGCGATCCGGTCGCTCATCGTGAGCGCCTCTTCCTGGTCATGGGTCACGTAGACGAACGTGATGCCGACCTCGCGCTGGATGCGCTTGAGCTCGAACTGCATGACGTGGCGCAGTTTGAGGTCCAGAGCGCCGAGCGGCTCGTCGAGCAGCAGCGCACTCGGGTAGTTGACCAGTGCCCTGGCCAGCGCCACCCGCTGCTGCTGACCGCCGGACAGCTGCGCGGGCTTTCGGTGGGCGAAATCGGTGAGCCGAACCACCTCGAGCATCTCGTCGACGCTCTTCTTGACCTGCGCCTTGTCCTTCTTCTGACTGCGCGGCCCGTAGGCGACGTTGTCCCACACCGTCATGTGCGGGAACAGGGCGTAGTGCTGGAAGACGGTGTTGACGTTGCGCTTGTGCGGCGGCACCCGGGACACGTCGACACCCTCGAGGCGAATCGCGCCCTCGGTGGGTTGTTCGAAGCCCGCGATCATGCGCAGGGTGGTGGTCTTCCCGCAGCCGGAGGGCCCGAGCATGGAGAAGAACTCGCCGGCGCCGATGGAGAAGTCGGCGTCGGCGACGGCGATGTAGTCCTCGAAGCGTTTGACGACGTGGTCGATCTCGATGACCGGCGCTCCGGTGCGTTTCGGTCCGGGGTGTCCGGTGGTCTGCTGGGTGGCGGCTGCGCCGGTCTCGGTCAGGGCCCGTCCTCCTCTAGTCCCGCGGGCCGAGCAGGGTGACCCGCCGACCTCGCTCCTAAACGATTGCGGATTTGCGTGCGGTTCGCAACCGATTCCGCAACGAAATATGAATTCTTCGATGGAATCGCTCGTCACCACCCCGGTTGGGACACGGCTTTCGATTCGACGGCACCACGGGATCGAGTGTCGATGGGACGGATCGTATCGCCGTTGCGGCGCGCGTGAGCGCCGGAAATCACGATCGGTTCGATCGCCGGCGGGATCGTTACCGCCGGCAACGGGGCGAAGCAGCCCACGCGAGCCCGCGGCGACAACGCCGGGGCCGACGCGGTCCTTACATATGGGCGCCGCCGTCGATGCGGACCTCGGTGCCCGAGACGAAGTAGGCATCCGGGCTGCCCAGCATCGCGACGACGTTGGCGACCGCGTCGGGCTTGGCGAAGATCTCGCCCTTGGGCAACGGCAGCAACGGGGCCACCCTGCCGAACAAGCTGTAGTCGACATCCTCGGGCAGGCCGGGGCCGACGCTTTGCTTCGATTCGCCGCTGCCGTCGGTCATTCCCGACGAGATCGACCCGGGCTGCACGGAGTTGAACCGGATGCCGTCCTTGGCGAACTCTGCTGCCAACGCATGGGTCATCGCCTGCACGCCGCCCTTCGACGCGGCGTAGGCCGACATGTAGGGATGGGCGAACCCGGCGGACGTCGAGCTGAAGTTCACCACCGCCGGGGCGGTGCCGGCGCGCAACGCCGGGATGGCTTCGCGGGTCACCAGGAAGGTCCCGACCAGGTTCACCCGCAGCACCTGCTCGAAGGCGGCCAACGTGGTGTCCAGGAAGTGATCCGATCGCAGGATGCCCGCCACATTGACGAGGGTGTCAAGACCGCCGAGGGTGGAAATCGCTTCACCCACACCGGCTTTGACCGAGTCCTCACTACCGACGTCAATTGTCACCGTCGTCAACCGGTCGCCGGCATCCGCCTTGGCGACGGTGTCTTTCAAGCCGGACTCGCTGATGTCGGCGGCCACCACCCGGCCGCCTTCGTCGAGAATCCGCAGCACACAAGCCTGTCCGATGCCGGAGCCGCCGCCGGTGATCAGCACCCGACGGTCGGTGTAACGCTGCGAGATCGGCATGCGGGGCGGCTCCTGTCTAGGGGATGGGGGACTGGAACACATTGTGGGCCGTGATGCGCGGCGCGCGAAGACGATCCCGCTGACCGGAATCCGGCGGCCCCGCGCGGTCGCCGGCGAGACACTCGAGCCCACGGCGTCTCGGCGACATGCGGAGAAACACCGACACCACCAGTCACAGGGTCTCGATTGCTGGGATTCGCTTCCAAGCGCGCGTTAAGTGCACTAATCTGCGTTGGCGTCGTTGTAACACGTTCCAGTTTTGGACCGACATGTGCCATGGCGCTTGGTCGATGACCACAACGACGTTGGAGGTTGACGAAGACACCCATGACGAATCGCACTTCTGATCGTTGGTCGCCGGGGATCGCGTTGAGTGGGCTGTCGAGCCCGATGGCGGCTGTTGGTGGTTTGTTTGCGATGTCGGCTGATGCGGT
>NZ_BEWG01000045.1:0-36990 GCF_002723835.1 Mycobacterium sp. shizuoka-1
GAGTACGAGACCGTCTACTACGCTACAAACACAGCCCCATCAGAGGCTGCGCACCAGTAACCGGTGTGCATCAAACCCGGGGCGGTTCACGGTCGATCCGTGACATCGAGGGGGTGGCACGTCGACTCGAGGACGCGAGGACTGGCTGAGCCGGTATTGACCGGTTGCCCCTCGCGCCTCACTCACACCTCAATGTACTGCTAGCGATACATATTTTTATGCCCTTCTTGGTGGGCTGACTTTCGTGTATCGCAGGTGACTACTTGGGGGTGCCGACACGACTTCCTGCCGATGATCCCGACCGTGCCCAGCAGTGGCAGCGTCGCCGCGCGTTGGTGGGGTCACGGATCCGCGCGTTGCGGCTGGAGCGGGGGTTGTCGCAGGAGAGTCTGGCGCTGGAGTCGGGGGTGGCGCGCAATCAGTTGATTCAGATGGAGCATGGCCGGCGTGGGGTGTTGATCGAGCGGGTGTATGACATTGCCGAGGCTCTCGGGGTGTCGGTGAACGAGATCGTGGTCGACGATCCGGCTGCTACCGCGCAGCGGTAGTCCAGTACGTATGTCAGGGTCCGCCGAGTTCGGCGAGTCGGTGCACCGCCGCGAGGACGTCTTTGCCGAAGTCGGTGCAGCGCAGCGGTTTCTGGGTGAGCAGGCGTGCGCGGAAGTCTTTTTCCAGGCGGGCGATGTGGTGGCCGGTGACGGCTACTCCCCTGCCGAGGTGTTTCCCGGCGTCGGTGAGCGTGGTGAACTGGGTGATCACGGCGAAGCGTTGTAGCCGTTCCCAGCCGCCGTGGCCGACGAGGGCCGGGATGAGGATGGCCGGGATCTTTGGGTTGTCGCGGAGTTCGGCGTCGGTGTGTCGGGCCACGGTGCGTACCGGCATTCCGAGCGTGGCGGCTTGGGCGGCTACCGCTCCGCAGCGGATTTGGAGTTCTCGCGCGAGGTCTGCACACGAGCGTTGGCGGACGATGTATTCGGTGTAGAGCCAGTCGGGGTCGACCGGCTCAGTGGGCCGTGGCCCGGACGGCCGCAGGGGAATCGTGTAGTCGTGCATCAATCGAGAGAGGGTGCGTTTGCTGAACCCGGTCAGGGCGGCGATGTCGGCGAGGCTGCGTTGTTCCTGGCTGTACAGGGCGACGAGGCGTTCCCGCGGCAGCGCTTCGGCGGCTTGCTGATACACCCTGCCGGGCCGCCGGGCGCCGATGCGCGGGGCACGCGGGCGCGGGGGCAGCGCCGGGGCGGGATGCTGTTCGAGTGCATAGCGAATGAGGTCGCCGCTGACTCCTAACTGCTGGCTGGTGGCGGCGATGGTGCGGCGGTCAACCCGGATTAGTCGGTGTAGCTCCGCGATCTCGATATCGCCGAGCTCGACACCGGGTAACGATAGGCCGGCGACGATATTCGTCGGGGGTTCCCACACCACCGGCTCGTCCTGAATGCCTTGGGTTGCAAGGAACCTCGTTGCGTGACGGTGTAGGGCGCGGCTGAGCTGCGGGGTGAGGCGGCCCGGGAATTCCCTGAGCTCGGTGTCGGGGCCGTCCAGGCCGGTGCGGGGTTTGGTGGTGCCGCGGAGCTGGTGCTGCAGGTAGCTGCGTGGGTGGGCTGCCGAGCATCTTTGGTGGCTGAGGCTTCCGCAGATGCGGTCCCACTCGTCTTGGGCGAGCAGGCCGCGGTAGTCCAGGCGCCGTCGCCGCGCGTAGTCGATGGGTGCACTCTCCTCGCTGAGGTAGTCCGATAGGGCAGCGAGGGCGTCGCGGATCGCGGGCCAGTGCGGCGATTCTTTGAGCCGCCACAGCAGGTAGATGGCGTTGAGGCGGGCCAGCTCGCCGCCGAGATGCGCGGTGGCCTCGGCGATGTCCAGGTCGCTGCCGACCAGCAGCACTGCGGCAGCCAGCGCCACCCGCGAGCTGGAATGGGCCAACGCCGGCGGGCTCAGCCGCAACGCCCAGCCCGTCCACAATGCTGTGGGCAGCGCCCGAACCAGCTGCTGCTGCCGCTGCGTGTCGGTGGCGTGCAGCCTTGGGAAGGCACTGCCGAGGCGGCACTGCAACTGCGCAGCGGGGCTCAGGCGGTCACCGAGTGCGGTGAAATGCAGGGCCTGAAGCACCGGGCTCGCCGACGGCCCGGCCGGCAGGTCGAGATAGGTCCATTGATGCAGCACGTAGCGGCTGACCTCTTCAGGCAGCGCTGCCAGCGGCGCCGCGGCCGACCCGAAGTCGGGCCTGCTGAGCACGGTGACGGCCGCGGTGATCGCCGCGGCGCACGTCAGGACCGACGATGACATCTGCGCGTTGGCCGCCTGCCGCTGGTGTCGATATTGTGCGGCCAACTCGGCGGGCAGCAGGTCCTCGAGGTAGCGACCGGCGGTGGCCGACAGGATGCCGCGGCCAAGGATGCGGATATCGGCCAGCACGTCCCGAACTGGCATCGGATGCTGCGCGTAGAGCCCGAACTGGCCATTCTCGGCGGCGACCAGGTCGAGGAGCACCTGTTGGGCGAGCAGTGTCGGATGATCAGCCTCCAGCATGGTGACTGGGGTGTCGGCCAGGTCGGCGTCGCAGCGGAGCCGGTTTCTGCCGGCAGCCGTGGGGCTGGGGTGAGCACAGTGCACTGGACGCGGTGGGGCGGCGTTGAGGGGTTGGGGCGCGCGTTGGCGCCGGCCGCAGCGCGGGCAGTGTTCGGCCAGCAGGCATCGATGCTGCAGGCAGGCGAAGCTCCACATCAATCGCCACTGCAGCAGCCACGTTCCCCCGCTCGCGCCGAGGCAGTGCGGACAGAACCGCCACCCGCCGTGGTGGCGCGGCGTGGTTGCGGTCAGATCCGCTGTCGCTTCCTGTGCCCAGGACACGTTCGCTAGGTAGTGCGCCAAGGTCATCGCGTGCACCTGTGTCGGTGTGAGTCCTGTTGCGGCGGCGATCCGTTGCGCGTCGTCCTCGCTTACCGTGGCAGCGGTGACGCGGGTGCGCAGATCGGCAACGGTGTCTAGGCCCATGTGGTGGTACAGCGCGTTGAGTGACGTGTTGTGGCGCACCGCGATGGCGTGTAACCAGGAATCCAGCGCCTCCCCCGCCGCCGGTGCTGTGGTCAGGGGTAGCGCGCGGACGGTGGTCATGGCGGGTTGGGCGTGGTGCGTAGCCGGGTGGTTTTCTTGCCGGTGCGAAACGCGGCGTGTAGTTCACGGCGGCCGAGCTCGGCGGCGCTGTCGATGCGGCAGGACTCGAGGAGCTCGGCGGTGAGTTTCTCGGTGCCGGTGCGCATGGCTTTCTGGCAGGCCAATCGGATCAGCGCCATCAACGAGCCGATGTGGCCGGTGCTGCGCACGAACAACTGATCAGAGAGGTCATCGGCGAGCATGCCCGGATACTTCTGAGTCAGGAGCAGCCGTTGTTCGAGGGTGAGCAGTAAATCCCGCCAGCGCTGTCGTTGCTTTTCGGTGCCGACCATGAACGGTGACATGTCCACCGGCGTGGTGCAGCGCAGCAGCTGTTCCATTTCGTGATCGCGGTAGGCGTTGCAGTCATCGAGTAGCGCGTTGCGCTCGTGCAGGCCGATCCCGATGAGCAACACCGTCAGGGGGAACTCGTTGGCGATGTATTTGAACTGGTTACTCAGATCGGTCATGCGTTCCCGGCGACCGCGCAAGAAGTGCAGGTCATCGATGATGAGTAGCCTTGTCTCACAGGAGGACACATCATCGAGCGCGTGCCGCAGCAGTTGTTGGGCGCTGGCCCGCTGCCCTCCCGGGTGGGCGTAGAAGTCGCATATTGCCGCGTTGAACTCGCGGGTGCCCGTGGAGGCGGTCATACCGATCCGGCACACCGGCCACCTTTCATCTCCGGCGCGTGTCGTTGTCCCGTAACGCTCGATATGTCTGCGGTGCAGGCGTTTCCCGAACACCCGCGAGACGGTGCTCTTACCCAGACCGGGCAGTCCGCTGAGCGCAATCATCGGTTTGGTGTCCTCACCGGTCTGGCAGTTGCAGGCCACGAAGTCTTCGAGTTGCTCCAGCACGGATTGGCATTCAGCGGTCATCACCGTGCCCATTTGGGCGTGCCAGCGGCGGCGCTGATCGTTGTAATCCTCGCTGGCAGCCGCACCCAGATGACGTAGTTGTTTGTGGGACAGCGCTTCCGGCCGGTCCAGGGTCGGTGCGTCAACCATGTCGCGCCACCCCTCCTTGCGGGCCAGGGTGAGATTATCCAGATACTCGCGAGGGTTTCTGACGTCCGATTTGCCCCGCGGCGCCCTGGCAGGTCGCCGCTTCGGTGTTGAGGACTTCGGTGAGGTCATTCCACCTCCAGCACACCGTCGTAGAAGCTGCCCTGCTCCAGCGGCGGCTCGTCGGCGTCATCGAGGTCGCCGGGTTCCTCGTCGAGGTCATCAACGAACGCATCAGCGCCGGCGTCGTGGGCCCGCTCGCGAGGTTCGCGATCCAGTGCTGTAGCGACCGAGCTCAATTCGGCGCTGTCCGGTGGCGGGTTGAGATCACCGATGAGGCTGGACTGCTCGCGGGCCACCCGCAGTGCCCGGCGACGCTCGGCCATCGAGTTCGCGACGCTGAGTTTGCGGCGTTCCAGGAAGCTAGTGATGGCCAGCGGGTCATCGACATACCGGTTCTGGGCTTTGGCCAAGGTGCGCTCGAAACGCAAGATTTCCTCGCTCATCGGGGCGTCAAGCATGTCGGCGTGCTCCCATACCAACGGATGCCAGTGGCGGGTGCGGTCATCGCGGAAATACACTTTGGTGATGTCGTCGACGTTGTAGGCGATCGGCCACTTCTGGTTCGGATACGGGCTTTTCTCCTTCGCGCGTCCGGCGACGATGTCTCCTTTGTAGCGGCGCCCTCCCACGTCGATGCCATAGTGCTGGATGACGCGCCACACCACCGGCAGAAACTCGTAGGCGAGATCCGGATCGCGCGGCACCTCCAGATAGCCGGCGCGCGCCACCCCGTGGGCGAACATCTCCGCCGGGGTCATCGTCAGCTTCGGCACCCCCAGCCCGGACAGACTGTCGTGGGCGCTGTGGTGATAGATGACGGCGATCCACTCCCGGATGATGGCTTCCAGCTCATCGAGGTAGAACCAGGCATCCTGTTCCGGTGACACCCCGCGCGCGAAAATGTCCTGCCCCTTATAGCCGGGCAGCTCCTGCAGCAGACCCACGCGCAGCGTGGAGAAGAACCGCTCCACCGGCCCCTTATCGCGGGGTTGGCGCAACCGGGCCGGCTGGATTGAGATCCCCAACCGCTGACACACGCTGTTGAGGTGCGCGCTGACATAGATTTTGCCGTGATCGACGACCAACGTCTCGGGAACGACCGCCGGGGTCGCCGCCGGCACACTGCCCGGGTCGAGAGCGTCCTGTTCGACGAGCACCGAGCGCGGGATCCCGCGTGGGGGCCACATCGCTTCGGCCGGCCAGTCCCGCCCCGCCGGTTGCGGCCGAAACGTCTCGTACAACACCGCGGCCGCATCAATGGATTTCGTCGACACCGGGGTCAGCCGCAACCCGGTGACGCAGCGGCTGTACCAGTCCATCGCGACCGTCAGCTCGGCGTTCACCCACGTCAGCGTGTAGGGATCCATCGCGAACACATCCAGGCGAGTGGTGTCCATCAGCAGGTACTCCCCCGGCCGCATCGGATGCAGCTTGCCGTACACCTCGTTCGATCGGGAAGCGATGTCGCGGTTGCGTTTCGTGCTCTGCTTAAACAGCGGCCGCTGGTCCTCGAGCCGGGCCAGGATCCGATACGCCGTGCGCTGCGACGGCACCTTCACCACACCGGCGCCGAACCGCGCGTCCAGACGCGCACGGGTACGTCGAATCACCAAGTCCTCGTTGGGCTTCGACAGATCCGTGTACTCGCTCATCACCTCCAGGGCCGTCTGCTGCCACCGCGGATCCTGCCGCCCACCCATGCCAGGCTGCACCGCCCGCTGCGAGATCAATCCCGCTTCCCCGTGCGCCTGGTACTGCGCAACCCACCGCTCGACCGTGCGGGACTGCACACCCAACTCGGCCGCCTTGGCGGCATAACGTTCCATCACCGGCAGCTCGGACCGGTACGCAGTGCGCGGTTCATACGGCAGCGCGGTCTCCTGGCATCCGGAGCGGTAACCTGTCAACACTTCTCGCACGTGGGCCGCCCGTTCCAGCGCTTGTTTCCGGGCGGCCGCGGAGACCGCAGACAATGTCACCGCCGCGACCTCGCCGGGATCATCGGAAGCGGGTCCTTCATCAGAGCTGAGCACCCGAGCGCGATCAGACATCAGCAATTCACTCATGGATAATCGACGAATCACGTTGCCGCGCAGACCCCTCGACAACACTTCCAGGGACGAAGCCGTCACGTGCATCTCGACGATCTCTAACGCTTCGCCTTCGTAGATGATGCGCGACCCCACACCCACGGGCACCGCGGCATTCGTCATCGCCGTACCTCCAAGACACTCGAGGGCCGCAGCGGTGTTGCGAGGTCGACCACGATCTCTTGTTTCCACAGCAGATGCATCAGAGCATTGCGCATCCGCAAAGACGGACCTGTCGCAGCGACTCGACGCTCAGCATCGTCCAGACGCAGCCCGCCCAAACCGTCCATCGCACAACGAATGCGGTCGAGTGATCGCTGATCGACATATTGCTCTCGGCGATAACCGGCAAGAAAACGAACGTTCCCGAGCAGGATGGGTGGCTGCTCGCTCAACACCCGATACTCCCACCCCAGCGCCTCGAGCACTTCACGCGTCCACTCGCACAGCATCTGAATCTTCGGGTTCTCGGCAAGTCGCTGCGCGCGCACCACATCCACGACGGTGAGTCCGACCCCACTCCCCCACAGAAAATCTGGAATGTGGCGTCGCAGCCGACCGTTCACTACCGCACTCAGCCGGAACGGCTGCGCCACAACGCGGGTAACCGCCGGATCGAAATCCGCCAATAACAGCGAGGAAAGCTCCAAACGCGACTCGTAGATAACGTGGTCGCGTTCAGTAGCGGCCCAATACTTTCCGGAGTAATGACGCTGACCCTGATAGAAACGAAAAGTACGCCAAGGAACCGCCTCCAAGAGGACCGTATCCGAGACCTGACTCGCGGAGCGGACGTCGGCCTCACCGCTGCCCATCCGGTGCTCGATCACAGCCGTGGCCAAATCGACCTCGACACCGCCAGTCACGTCGGACATCCACAAGTAGGCCCGTGCAATGCAATCCCGCGTCCCGCCCGACCCGGTGCTTCCGCGAACAGCCAAGTGGCACAGAAAGAATCGCGCAGCAAGCCCATGCGTCGCCGACGCCACGCCGATTTAGGCCGAAGGGCTTCCACCAACGGCCAACTGACCGTAGGGATCGAGAAGCGCTCTACCGGTACCACACCTAAGCAACTCCACCCAGCTTGTGATGTCCTCTGAGCATGTGCCTGCCCAGGACCAGAAGCAATAGGCTGGCCACGGAGAATTGATAGTCCACCGCGCCGCGATCGCTCTGGCGCAGTTTTACCCGTGCACACGGGTCGTCCGCGCCGTACTGCCGTGTCTCGACCGGCTACTCAGGCTCTACCAAGCAATGATCAGACCTTTTGCCATCCGACATGTCGAATTCGACATCGTTCGACATTTCATATGGCAATTCGACACGGAGAATGGCAACCTACACCCAACCCCTCATTGCACTAACAGCATTCGTCTATCCCTCCCCACCCCTGTGCCGGGTGGGGAGGGATAGACGGCCCGGTGGCCATTAGCCAGAAGTGAGCACCTTGGCTAGCTAGAGCGCAGTCAGTAGACCGCGCGCCGCCACGACCTCGGAGTCATCCCCCGCGCGGGCAAGCACAGCCTCGGTAGCCGAATCCACACACAGAGTCAGGTGCGCACGATGGCGCGTCATCGTCACGCACATCCTGCCCGCGTCCAACGCGAACGGCTCAGCGCTGCGGTATCCCGCCATCGGATGCAGGGCCACCACTGCTGGCCGCTCCATGCCCTGCAACGCATTGACCGTACCCACCAACACCTCTGGAAGATCGGAAAGCAACGCCCGAACAGCACCGGCCTGCGCGACATGGGGAACCGCCACGGCGATATCACCCTCCGACAACGCCATCCGCTCCCCACCGCACCGGTATTCGAACGTCATCAACTCCCGCACCCGATCCACCAGTGTAGCCAGCAGCGCCGGATCAGTCGGGCCATGTCTGGTCTTGACGCGCCGACACTCCAACTCCGGCAACACGGTCCCGTCACTGGCGACCACCGACTCGTCTGGCCGCCGCGAGGTGAAGGGCATCTGCGGGTAGAAGTGCTCCGATACCAGGGCGCATGTCTGCGGCCCCAGCCGCCACGAGTTCGTCAGCCGATGCACACTGATCGCATCACCATGGGCGGCCAACAACGCAGCCGGGGCAGGCTGGTGCGGTCCACTCAACTGGCCGTCCCAGCGCGCCGTCGAGCCGGTCACCACCGGGTCGACCTGGCCGGGATCACCCACGCACACAACCTGCCGCGCAAGCGCCCCCAGCGCCCCGACATCGGAATACGTTGCCTGCCAGGCCTCGTCCACCAAAAGGATGTCTCCCCCGACCAGAGCCGGATCGACGTAAAGCAACCGGGCGGTCGTCCCGATCAGAATCTGCCCACCTGTCGAGCGGTCCCACCGCACCTGGTGTCCAGCCACGGTGCGCACCCCCTCAACCGCTCGCCCCGCCCGCTGCCCACCACTCTTGACGATGAGTGCGGCACGGTCACTGACCGCCGTGATCCGCCGCCCCAACTCACTGGCCTGCTCACGCGTCTGGGCAGCCACCAACACCCGCAATCCAACCCGATGGGCCAGCGCACCGGCCAACAAAGCGATCAGCCGACTCTTACCCGAACCTGGACAAGCTGGCACGCAGATGCCTGCCTCTCCACTCCACGCGGCCATCAGCACCCGCGCCAGCATCGGAGAGTTCAACAGTTCACGCCCCGGCCATTCCTGCTGCACCACACCAGGTTTCTCAGCAGCAGCGGGTGGGCGTGCCTTTTCGCGCGAATCAGCCGGCACCGCACCAGCGCGCGCACCCACAAACGACTCAGGCAGTCGACGCATCGCCACCCTCCCCTCTCAAGTCCTCATCATCGGCAGCGGCGATCATCACGGCCAGCGGCACCGCACGGCGCGCGCTCGTAGGTGTCGTGCCCTGCGACAGCCACGAGAACCGACGCCGGTACAACCGGGCCACCGCCGCACGCCTTGACCGGATGGTCGACGGCGACGGCGGGGCAGGGATCACTGTCACCCGCTCTGCGGCCACCGGACGATACCCCGATTTCCGTAGCCCCCCGATGGTCACTGCCAACGCCCCGCCGACCACCTCCGTGGCCAACACGTCCCCTCCGAAGCGGTCCCCGACACCGGGCGTCGCCGCCATCGGCTCACCCGGCCAACCGATTACAGCGGCACCGGGGCGCAACCGGGTATCGAGCCGATCAGCGCGCACCGTGACGCGTCCCGCCTGCGGCCCCACCCCGACCACGACCTCGCCGCGACAGACGAACCCGCCATGAACGCCCCGCGCACGCCACAGCGGGTCACCCAATAACGCCGCCTCGAACAGATCGGTCGCATCGCAGCGGCTCGCCAGCCGCGCCGCCGCCACATGCAGTGTCTCGACGCGATCCCAGCTACGCCCAGCATTCAACGTCTCCTGCACCTTCCCCAGATGCCAGTCGTCGTCCTCGCGGATCTGTTCCAACCCCGCGAGCAGGTCTCCACCGGTCACCGCCCGGTGCCACACGTGCAGTCCAGCCACACCGGTCGGGACCGCCAGCGCTGCCCGCCACCGGCCCGCATGATCAGCACCGGGCACCACTCCAAGCATGAACCGCTGCCGAGACACGCCCAGTACGTCGGTCACTGCCGAGGTGCCGGGATGGGCGGCACGTTCGGCCCACCACCCGGCCAGCGCCGAACCCGCTGCCACCTCCGCACTGGCCAATGCTGGGTCAGCGTGACGAGCCGCCAGCCCGCCCAGCACACGCAACGTGGCAGCAGAGTCGACCACTGCAGTCGCCCCGCCGCCCAGATCACCGCCCGCGCAACCGCTCGCTCGTGCCACCGCCGCGAGCCCCTCGGGACCGTAGCCGCTGTATCGGTGCCCATCAGACCCCACCGCCTGCACATGCACCACCGATCCGCGCCGCCGAACGCCCACAGCGACCCGCGTCTCCCGCATCGGTGCCGGATTGTGCAACAGCCGGGGCACCGGAACCCCGGCATCACGAGCAGCCACCCGCACCGCCAGGTCGAACAACACCGCACTCACCCCGCACCACCACAGCCAGAGTCTCTTGTTGCACGCCCCCGCCGCGCAGCGGCGAATCCATCGGCTAGAGCCAGCGTCGCTGGATCGTCACCGCCACGCTCGGTGACCTGTCGAACGCTGCCCTGATCCCAGCCCGTACCAGCGAGCACCGCATCCACCCACTGCCCGAAATCGCCCACACCCCGCTCAGTCATGCCGCGACCCGCACTGTTTTGGCCCACGCGGGCGCGGTGTCACTGGCGTGCGCCCCAATCAGGGCCACGACCAACGGCACCGGCAAACTCTTTGCGGGCCAAGGCGTCCCGCCATCGGTCATGCACACAATGACGTTGGCGGCTGGCCGAGCCGCCAGAGCCGCATCAATCCCGACCCGCAGATCGGTCCCTCCGCCGCCGGTCAACTCGACCTCGCTGATCGAGCGGACCTGCCGTGCCGTCGTGGCCTTGGCATCGCAGCACAGCACCCGCACCGTGGCCGTCGTGCGCCGCAACACCGCCCGCGTCTCCGACAGCGCCGCCGCCAGGTCAGCCGACCCCATCGACCCCGACGTGTCGATCACCAGATCAACCGCGATCTTCGGAGCCCGCAACGTCGGCAGCAGTACACCGCCAGGTGCGCGCCGGTTGGGTCGACGCCACGAGTGGTGTACCTGACCCTGCTGATCCTCGACGGCTCGGCGCACCGCCGCGCGCAGCACTTTGGGCCACGGCACCACCGCAGGAGCCAGCTGCGCGTCGGCCCACCGGGTCAGGCCCGCTGGCATCGTGCCCCGACCTGACCCGCCAATCTGAGACTCGCGCAGCACCGCCCGAGCGACGGCCACCTTCACCAGCTCAGCGGCAGCACCAGACAATCCCGCACCGTTGCCGAGGTCCGCAGCAGCGGGCAGTTCCCCGGCCACCGCACGATCCCCGGCCCCGGACCCGCAACCCTCACCAACCTCCCCGTCGCCGCCATCCGTGTTGATCGCCTTCGGCGGCGACCCCTCGGGCACCAGGTGCTGGTAATACACCTCGGCGGCGTGGCCGTCCTCGCAGCCGATCCCCTGCGGCGTGACAGCCCCCTCCGGCAGGCCCACACCCGCCGCGATCAGGTCGTCGTTGATCTCAGCGTCAGCCGCGTAGTTCCACATGGTCCGGTCCACCAGCGGATCAACTGCCTCGGCACGGTCGCTGTGGTCGCGCAGCAAGTGCCCGATTTCATGCAGCAACACGGCCCCGGCGACCGGTATCGACCACCCCTCATCGGTGCCCAACAGCACCGGATCGATGTACACGCGCCAATGTCGGTCCACTGCAAATGTCTTCAGCCCCGGCGCAGCAACCGGCGAGAGTGCGAACAGCGCCCGCGCGAAGTAGGGCATCGCCTCGACAGCCACCATGCGCGCCAGCCGAAACCGCCGCCATTCCTCGGCGCTGAGCGCCCGCACCTCGCTCACGCGGCGCTCCCGGCATCCAAGCCAGCGGCGATCATGACATCGCGAAACCGCCGCGCCGACGCCGGAGGGCGAGCACCGGCAGGCATCGCCACGCTCAGATCACGTGCCGCCGCCCCCGCCACGTCCGGTGCACCGTGGGTCGCGGCCGCGACCAACGGACCCCACGCGGTGTTCCATGCGTCTCTGGTGCCCTTGGCCGCAGCCCAGGCCACCACACCGGACAACACCGCCCACACCTGGTCCGGACGCGCCGAACCCCACGCAACGATGCTGGGATCTGCGATCACCTCCGCGACAGCAGGCAAATCCATGCTGGCACGCCATTCCAGGAACTCACTGCCCGCACCGTCACCAACCAAACCGAGCGCAACCGTGCTGATCGCCGCCAGGTCGTCACGGCGCAGGTGCGCAAGCACCCTCGCCATCGCCTCCCAGGACCGCCGCGACGGCCACGCCCGCCCAGCAGCTTCATCGGTGTCGGGATAGCAGTGCAGCTGCCCAGGGCGCGCCTCGATGTAAGCGCACACCGCCCCCACTTCCTCGGCCTTGCGCAGGGGATCAGCGGCAACCGCACGCGACGCGGGCAGCGACGAGAACGCCGAACGCATACCGGTCAGCCATTCCTCGGCAGTCGGCGCGAAATCCACGTGCAGGAAACGATTTGCCATCGGTGGCGTCAGGTCGACGCCCCCAGCACTGCGATCCGGCGGATTGGCCGCAGCAACAATACGCACCTCATCAGGCAACTTCGTGCGCCCCACCACACGCTCCAACGCCACCGTCAGCATCGCCGCCTGCACCGAAGGAGAACAAGTGGATATCTCATCGAGCAACAGATACCCGCCGTTGGCGTCAACCAAAGTCTTGGCCCAGTCAGGCATCGCCAACGTCTGAACCGCACCATCGGTGACGACCGGCCATCCCGCGATATCGACAGGCTCGCGCTGAGACCCGATCACCGTTTCCACTGGCACGCCGTCAGCAGCGGCCAACGCTCTGACAACCGAGGACTTCCCAGTGCCGGGGTCGCTCCACAGCAGCACCGGAACATGTGCCCGCGCCGCCGCATCGATCACTGTGACAGTCGTGTCAAGATCACTCATAGCAGAGTCCCTCCGAGTGGAATCCTGGGCCAGCCCAACGCGTGCCCAACTACCTGCATACTACCTGGCATCTCCGACATAAACGGCCCGCGCTGCAACCACTTTCGCAGCACACCGCAGTTCCGGCGGCGGTCCTAGAGGATGCCGCGCACCTCGCAGTAGTGGTCATACTCCGACCGTGACACAGCCGCATCCCAGTCAACGCCGAGTGCATCGCACAGGTGGCGCAAATCCCCCAGCAGGTCTGTCAACGCCACCCCAATATCCTCATTTAGCTTCGCACCACCGAGATGCTGCGCGTAAGCCACCAGGCCACGCGCAGCCCACCCGGCACGGATATCGTTGTCGCGCTTCGGGTCACAATCAAGACTATCCAACAGTGACCGCTTCGGCTGACCCGCAATCAACACCGCCAACGACTCCACCGACTCGGCAGGCACACTGCCCGCATTGAACAGCGGCCCATCACCAGTACCGGCATACAGATGCATCAGCGTTCGCCCCTCCCTGGGCTGCTAGGCTCGCCCCAACGGCGTGCCTTCACAACGGGTATCCTACTGCGCTACACCGACATTCATAGGTACGCAGCGCGCGCACCCTCTCACTGCAACGAGCGGTGCCCAACCAACAACACGACGACGACGACGACACGGCGAATCCGACTGAAGGGGCCGATCACTCCCCACCCCTGTGCCGGGTGGGGAGTGATCGGCAGGTTAAGAACTGTGATCGGCAGAATGGTCAGTGTCGCCGCGGTACTCATTCACGTCGACGACGACCCTGACCGACATCCCGGCAGCTTCCAGCTCGCCGGCCAGTCGCGCCGCACACACCGCGTGAACCAGACACGGATACGGAACACCATCGCGCCGGGTCCGCGCCCTCGGGTATTCCCGCTCGAACAGATCCTGATCGTCGAGCATCACGATCTCACGTACCGAGTCGCTGTCGACCCATTCCAGCTCTGTGGCGGTAGAGGCGATGAAGTCGTCGATGGCCTGCAACTCAGCGATCAGACCAGCCTGGGGCGGCTTGGCCCCTCTTTCGGCGTTGTAGTAGGACTTCTCACCGATCCTGAACAGGGTTGACGCTTGATTCTTGCCCAGACCTACTGCCAGACGCCGAGCCGCCAGGTCAAAGCGCCGCGCCCCGCGGTGCACCTCGACGTCCCGGCCGGCGCGGCTAAGAGCGCCGGCAGCCCGGCCCACCGCGACATGCTGAAGAACGAGCGGGTAAGGATCTCGGTGAAGCGTTGTCACCGCATCGGGGCGACCGTCTATGAAGGCAGCGTGCTCGGTTGCGGCTTGCAACACTACGGCGCCGGCGACGGGGGCCGCTGCGACCAGCGTGGCAGCTTCACAGGCAACGAACGCCTCCATCTTGATCAGCTCACCGACCAGGTGCGGGCCGACCTCGCGCGCCCCGCTCTCGCGAGAGCGGTACTTGCCCGGCTCAATCCGCAGCAAGGCTGACAGATCGTTGGCGGACAGACCCAGGGCAGTCCGACGCGCCACCAGGTCCGACCACAAGTACGGTGCCACTTCGATACTGATATTGGCCCCTTGTTCGATGAAGGCTGTCAGCAACGGATCTGCCAATCCCACGCTCATGGTCCGGTCTCCCTCTATGGAGCGCTGGGCCTCGCCCCTGATGGGCCTGCCCCCTCCTTTCAGGGTACCCCTGCCCGTCTCTGATCTCGGCTGGACGCCCCAGCTTGGCTCGACTTCCGCCACCGGTCACTTCGAACGGGCCGCGCAACGCCCTGGTCAGCCGCCACGAGCCACGATGAGGAACGAAGCGGAGTTGGACACCGGAGCGCCGCCGTCGGGCGGGGCCACGGTGACGGTGACCTGGTAGGAGCCTGGCTCCATGATTTCCACGCGGCTGTTTGGGCTCCCCGAACAGTCGCTGCTGCGCCGAAACTGCGGGAACCCAGATGCCGAAGAGACGATTTCGGCGCTCACGGTGCAGTCCCCGCTGCCGACCTTTCCGCCGGGTCCTTGCGACGTCCAATCGAAGGTCATTAGCGGCGGGTTGATGCTGGACGGGTACGACGGCAACTCATAGGTGTTCTGGCCGATCTTGGTGAGGATTCCGTTGCCTATCCGCGGAACCACGCTCACCGACAGTATGGCCGGCTGCGCCGCCGCCGGTGGCGGCGCGACCGGTGACGGCGCGGCAACGGTGGGGAGATCCCCGCCGCTGCCGCTTCCGGGACTCGGGTTGGAGGGAAGACCTGTATCGGGGATGCTGACGCTGCCATCGGCCGAGGTGGCGGGCGGCCGCGATACCATCGAGGTAGGCGGCGGAGTCAACATGACTGTGCTGCTCGGCATCGAACCGCCACCGCTGACCTCGGGAGGAGCTTGGCAAGCCTTCAGCGCGGCCGGGATTCCGACCACAGCCGCGACAGCTGCGATGACGGTCGCAACGACGCCGGTCCTACTCCAGTTTTGATCAGTCCCCCCACCCATGCCAGGATCCTGCCACAGGCCCCGGGAGCCGGCGGCCGCAAGCCCTCATCGAGCGAGACGCATGAGCCGCGCACGGCGACGGCGCAGCACGCATGCCGGCCGCGGACTCAGCGTCGCTGCGCATTCACCGATCCGAGGGCGGTTTCACTCCTCCTCATTTCCAAGCGGCAGCTATCGGCCCGCATTGGTCTAGCCAGCGTCGAGTAGCAGACTCATCACTTTGGCGCTGTTCTTTATGATGTGGTGGCTCAGGGGTAAGAACGGGAATCCTGAGCTAAGCAAGTACAGCTGCAGTGATGCCATTCCGTATTTCGAAGCCTTCGCGCGCCAGTTCGCGATCAGCTCCATCATGTTGGGATTGTTGCCCCACGTCGCCCCGGCATCGGCCATCCCTTCCAGAAGTTGGAGGTCGGATATCGGCACGATGCCCGGCGCGTACACCTGCGGGGAGAGGTGTTTGAAGACCTTGTGACCGCGCACATTGATGTCGAACTGGGTGAGAAGTCCGTTGACGACGCCGGCGTCAGGCACGACGACGAGTGGGACGTACATCGTCGTCGTGCCGACCTTCTCGTTGCCCCAGCCGCCATGTGTCCTCACGAGGTCGATGGTCGAGAGCAGCTGCCCGAACTTCCCCTCGCTCGCGTCGGCGAAGATCTGCTCGATCTCATCGCTGTACTCATCCCAGGTCGCCAACCCCTGCGCCGCCTTGTCTTTCACCGCGTGATTCGTCGCATCGATCACGACGCAGTGCTCGTTGCCGAAGATCATCCAGTCACATACTGACGGCGTGTCTTTCGTTGTCCACGCGGCCTGCATCTCGTGTTCATCGACGATCGTGGTCAGATGAGGACACTTGTCGAAGATCCGGTGCAAGATCCCCCCGACGAAGACCTCAAACGCGTCACAAATGGCTGTCTTGAACCGATTTCTAAGGCTTGCGGTGCTGAAGCTGGCCCACGCTTCAAAGTAGAGCTGCGATCCGCACAGTCGGTCGATCACCCATTGACGGCGCAGCAGAACGAAGGTGTCGTCGTTCACGGCCAGGAACGGAAATCTGGTGAGCGTGTAGCGCTGGTTGCCGATTGCACCCCTTCTGCGATCCCCTTTCAGCTCGTCTCTGTACGGCTCCAACGACCTCGCCATGGTGGCGAATAGCAGGTCAATTGCGCTGGCCGCGGCACCATCGGCGAGCAGCTCCTGGCGCGTGAACCGCACCTGTGCGGTACCGCTGTTACGCTCGATGATTCGGGCGCCCAGGCGCATCACTTCAAGCAGTTCGACACCGGTCGCGATCTTGAAGGCCTCTGCTGGGGTTTCCCCCAAGCCCTTGGTGTTTGATCTCGGCGCCCACTCGGTGAACCACAAGTCGTAGGTGTTGGACAACGCTATTTCGTACTTGAGTGGCTGATTGAATAGCGAGGAGGCAATCTCCTTTTGGATGTGCGGCCGCGCGAACTCATGGGTCTCTTCGAGACCCATTTTCGGCAATTTCCTTTGCAGCCTCGCGATTTCCTCGTCAGTGGGTACGTCACCTGCGAACTCCGGGTCAGATTCCTGTTCGGAGAGAATCGACAACAGGAGGTGCACCAAACTGTTTCGATCAATGGGCGGTGCTGCCGGATCCGGCGATGCGCACTCAATGATCTCGCGCTGCAGCTGAGCGGTCGCCCGAGGGGCGACAAGACGGTCGTTATAGATGATCGCGCGATTGAGGGCTGCCTCGCACACGCCGCCACTGCCCCCGCCGGCAAGGAAGTCGCGCTCAACGACGTCAACGCGCTGCGTAGTGGTATAGGCCAAGTCCCACTGCCCCTGGAGACGGGAGACAGTTTCGAGCACGTCGTAGAGACCGACGCCGGCAAGCACAGCGCACCTCTCATCGACGCTCAGCGGCGTGCATCCCACACGTCCGGCGACCATCAGCTGGCCCTGTGCGCCCAGGACGCCCATCAGCTGCGAAATCGGGTCGCCGTTGCCCCCGCCGCTGCCACCCGGTGGAGTCGCCCAAGGCGGTATCGAGCCGGCGCGACCTGCCCCACCCGCCGTGGTGCTCAGGCTCCCCTTGCTGCCGTCGCGCTCGCGCTTCGCGGCGCGCTCTCGCCGGATTCTCGCCCCTTTGCCCATACGCCCTCCCTTAGCAGGGAATACACGATATTGCTGACATCGGCGCAGCGCTGTGATTCAGTGGACACACCCACATGACCTGGGGGTTTGGATGGGGGAAGATCCGCGCGACGACGCAACTGCACCGAGCGGTCAGCCCGCGCCACACGAGGGCCACGTCGAAAATGACGCTATGCAGTCCGGGGAACAGTCGGCTGCCGCCGATTCGGTAACAGAAACACCACCCGAGTACGGCGGCGCTGCGGACGCCGGAACCCCCCGCGGCCGCCACATCATCGATACGTTCCGCCCCATCATGGCGTTGGCTCGCAAATCCACAATTACGCTTGTCATATTGATTCTCGTGCCCATTTTCACAGCATTTGTCGGCGGCGTTCTCGGCGGCATTATTGTATGGCGCTTCACCTACAGCCAGGAACGGGCCGACCAGGCCCAAGACGAGACGGACAAACGCGAGCAGGCTGCTGAACAGGAAAGAATTCGGGAAAGCAATCCGCTGGACATCCGCGTCTCCAGCCCTCTTGTGAACATTCCCGGAATGTATGAATTCGCCCTCGTTGTCACCGACCCAGACCGGTTAGAACTCGGTCCGGAACCGCCGCTCGACCAGAGCTGTCCGCAGCTCTGGTCGAAGGGGACCCAGGCTGGCGGAAAACCGCCGACGTGGAACCGCTACAACGTGACCGTCAGTGGAAACGTACCCAGTACCGTGGCAATTGTCGGGCTACGCGCGACGATCACGAAACGCGCGGATCCCGAGAACGGGGCGCTGCTCATGTGCATGCCCATCCAGATGGGCACCGGCGCCCAGCAGGGCCCGAAACTAACGTTCGATCTGACAAGTTCAGACCAGGCCGAGGCGGTGGTCACCACAGGAACTGGCGGCCCCGCCCAGCAATTTCATGACGGCTTTCAACTCCACGTCCCGCAGAACGATGCCACCAACTTCACCATAGAGGCGCGACTACCCGACGCCAGTGTTGAGTGGCATGTCGAAGCAGACATCGTTTTCGGCGACACGGCTCGGACGATAGTCATTAATGACACCGCAAATAAAACTGATTTCAGCAGTCCGGGCCTACTCCCCACAGGGAACTACGAGGAACTGATCCTTGGCTGGGGCGGAGTGATTCCGGGTACATGGTCACGTGGCAACAGCGTGGCCGAATTGGAATCCCTTCTCGGACGGGAGGTTGTGCTCCCGAACCCGGCAACCGATCCTGAGGTGTTCGCGCCGCCCCAACCGGGAAGCCAGACCACCAATCCGCCGGGGTAGTCGCACCATCAGCTTCGACGAGGGCAGCACAAGCGCCCGGTTGCCGCTCCTGATGCAGCCGCGAACCACCCACCAAACGATGATCAGGGGTGGCGGCGACCGCGGGTCGGTCGGCGTCGGCGCCGTGGCTACACCCATTCACGCAGCCGCGGTAGGGCCATGGCCAGCCGGTCGAACAGTTCGGGCCATCCTTTTTGCAGCCAGGCGATGTGGCCGTTGGACAGCTGGGAGGCGTCGATGATCGAGTCGACCCGGATCCGGTCTACCGGGGCGCCGAGGGCGGAGAGTTTGCTGTAAAGAGGGTTGGGGGCGATCCCGCGGCCGGCGAGGTATTCGAAGACGTGGCTGGGTTGCCAGTCCCAGATCGGCCCAAGGGTGACTGTTCCGTCCTTTCGGCGCACCTCACCCCCCTGCTCGGCGCGGATCTTTTCCCGCGATCGCGCGGTCCGGGATGCGGTGTACGCGGCGAGCTGGCTGCTGTAGAGGGTGCGCCGCGCCGGCGATTCTTGTGCGCGCACACCCCACATCGAGCCTTGACCGAAGTGTTGGTGAGCGAGTGCGGCAGGTCGGGCGATCATCACTTCCGCCAGCGGACCGCCCAGCCCACGGTCTGGGGCCTGGTGGTCGAACCCGCCGCCGGCGATCAGAAGGGTCAACAGATCCGGCTCGGCCGGGATCACATGGAGGTTCAGCTTCCATGTGTCAGCGAGATCTCCGATATAGCTGAGGGTTTCGGGGAACTGCAGACCGCTGTCGTAGAACACGACCGGGACATTGGGGTCGACCCGACGCGCCAGGTCGACCACCACGGTGGAGTCCTTGCCTCCACTCCAGGCGACAAATCCGTCGTAGGTTTCGAGGTGCTCGGCGATGCGTTCGAGTAGCTGCGGGATCCGGCCGGGCCCGCGCCGGCGGGCCGCGATGCGCCGCAGCTGCTCCAGGTCGAGCGGGTCAGTGCTCACGCACGCCGCTCCTGGCTGGCCGCGCGACGTGTCGCAGGCGCGGTCGGGGACTGCTCAGCCAGCTCGATGTGGGTGCCGCGGGGAAACAATGCCCGCAGGTAGTTCTCCACCAGCGTGGCTGCCCCGCTGCCGTCGTGTCGCGATTCGGCTGCCACGGTGCCATCCCAGTACACCCACTGACCACCGCGTTTGAACCCGAACGGGGCCAAGGTGTCCTCGTTGATGTGGCGGCGCACGAAACTGCGGGCGGCACCAGTGACAAAAGACCAATTCTCGCCGGCGAAGGTGACGCTGCCGTCCTCATCGGCCACGTCAGCCAGTGAGCTCGGCAAAACGACCCGCGCCAGACAGCTCTCCTGGGGTAGCCGCCGGCCGCGGCCTCGCGCAGCCCGGTAGTGGCCGTTGCGGCCTGCCTTGTTGGGACCGATCTCGGATCGATTGGGGTGCACCAACCACTGCTCGGCCATCACCGCTCCCTCAGTTGAATAACGATCCGTTCACCGAAACCCCCTGTTTCGCCCGCCTTTTCGTAGGGCGCGTACTCGACTGAGGCCACTTCGAACTGCATACCCCGCGGCAGCAGGTGGGTGGTGTCCTCGACACTGTCGGATCGACCGAAGTACATACCACGACTGGTCACCATCTCGAACACCAGATGTCGGTCACTGTCATGTCCGGGCGTCTCGTGCAGGTTGTGCCTTGTCACCGTGAACTGGTCAAAGTCAACGACTGAGCCGCGGCGCAGGTTCGCCGGCACGTCACGCAGCCGTCGCACATCAGGGTGAGTATCGGGAAGCTGCACGGCCACATACACGCGGTGACTTCGGTCATTCTCCCGTTCGTAGGCCTGGACCAACCGATCTAAACGCTGTACCACGACACGATCGGCGTCATCGAGACGCTGCACATCACCGGCGGCCAGATGCAGCGCCCGATTCACGCGCCGCCACTGCGCGGGGTCTTCCTCGCTCAGCAAGGTACGGACCGCGCGATGCTGTGAGGCCGGCGCACGATCGAGGACCCGGTTCTTCACCACCGAGCGCAGCTTGCGCTGCCGGCCACTGAGGGCTTCACGAAACTCGTCGAGTGCGGGAAGCTCCGCGCGCAGCCGATCGGATTCGACTGAACTGACATCGCGCGGTGTCGCCCGGTCACGATCCCGCGCCGCACGGGTCTGCGAGGAGTCGCCATCACGGGCCTCGTCGATAATCCGGTTTGCCAACCGCAGAAAGTCGCGATCGCTCATTACATCGGCAGCCACTTCCCGGGCAGCCTTGATCTCGCGCTCGGAGACGGTGCCGCCTTCGATGTCAACGACCAACGGCTCACGGTTGGGTCGAGCGGTCTTGGCGCCCACGAGCTCAGAACCACCGCCGGCCAGGCCGGCTACCGGGAGACCGCCCGCTCGATGACACGCTCACACAGCAAGTCTAGAAATCCGAGGCAAGAGGACCATGCAGGTCGCCGGGGAGGGGCGGCCCCCAGCGTGTCTCTGCACCCAGGGGCCGCCGGGAGACGATCACTCCCAATCCCAGTGTGCGTTTAGTGCCCGCCACGCTAGCAGCACAACGACGATCACCCGGCCAGGAGCCGTACCCTGGGGCGGCGATGCTCTCCGACCCCGCTGCGGCCGCCTGGATCGCCGCCGGCCGCCCCGCCGGCGACATCCCGACATCCCAGGACGCCCCATGCGGGCGGTGCGGAGACCCGTGCCCCACAGTGCCCAGCTCGCGCGTCGTGCGAGAGAAATTCACCGACCTCGACAGCTGGCCCTACGGAACACGCCGACTCTGCCCCGCCTGCGCCTGGATCTACACCCGGCCACCCACCACCCAGAACAGCCTCCACATCGCGACCGCCACTGCCCCGGGCACCGTCTATGAGCATCCACAGCCGCACACCCTCGCCGGCCTGCTCACAGCCCCCGACGGCCTCCCCCACACCGACGCCGTCATCGTGGTCGTCGCCAAACGCCGCCACCTGCTACCGACCGCGCAATGGGCGCACCTGGCCACCGACGGCCTGGTCCTTCGATGGGACCACGCCTACGCCGCCCGATTGGCCGAGCTGTGCTGGCTACGCAGCACCCTCGGCGCCACCTGGCCGCAGCTGACACGTCCAGCACCACCAACCCACCTCCTCAAGTCTCAACCAGCCGACACCTGGACGAAAATCTTGACCGCATGGGAACGGCTCCAGCCGTGGCGAAGCACCCCACCACTGTGGGCCGCCGCGCGCGTCCTGACCAGGACACCACCAGAGTCACCTTCACCGCCGCGACCCTGACCACCGGCTACTGTGACGCCCATGCCGGAGGCCCAAACACCCACCCGCACCTGGCAAGCACTCGCCCCCGAGCTACCGCCGTTGCCCGGACCCGCCGACACTGCCGAACGCCTACTACTGCTGCTGCACTACGGAATCGACTGGGACACCAGCTGGGTAGCCGAACCCCGCCACCGCAAGACCTACTGGGATGAGGCCCTGCCCGGACGTGTACGCCGTGCCGCCTACCGCGCCGACACCCTCGACCGGTGGTGGTCAGACGTCTGCGGAACACTGGGCGCGCCCGCCCCACGCCAGCGCGATCGCCGCCTGGAACTGGCGACGCTACTCTGCCAACCCTCGATCCCCGTGATCGATGAGCTGCGCCACAAACTGCCCGCCCGCATCCTGCGCGTCCGGATCATCGCCGAGGCCGTCGCCGAGAAACGCAACGCGGACCGCCCATGACGGCACTGAGCACCATCCGCTGGGACATCGACATCGTGGCGCTGTCGTCCATCGTTCACCGCGAGGACTACAGCTCGGTGGGAACCGACAACTTCGCACTGTTCCGACGCGAGAAGATCCTCTCCGCTGACGGCACCATGACTGAGGTCCCCATCGTGTCGGGGTCCAGCTTCCGAGGAGTCCTGCGCCGCATCGGCGAACAACACACCGCCGCGATCCTCGACTACGAGAGCACCCTTCCCGTCCCGGCGGCCCACCTGCTCACCAACGGCGGCCGCCTCGCCAAATCCGCCCGACCCCTGACAGACGAAAGCGAACGCCAACTGAAAACCTTGCTCCCGCTCATCGCCGTCTTCGGTGGCGCCGCATCAGGGCGCATCATGTCCGGGCTGCTCACCGTCGGCAAGGTCCTGCCCGAGATCGCCGAGCTCGCCCACATCCTGCCGCGGCCCCCACACAGCGACCCAGCGCCACCGGCGGTGCTCAGCGTCGCCGAAGAGCCCTTCACCCACCTCGCCGACCACCGCCCCAACACCCACCAACCTCCCACCCAGGACACCGACGAGACCAGCCCTCTGGGCCGCTACTACGTCGAGACCCTGCCCGCCGGCACACGCCTGCAGAGCTGGATTCAGCTCACCAACGCCACCGACAACGAGATCAGCTTCCTGTCCACCGTCCTAGACACCTTCACCACCCGCGGACACCTCGGCGGCCGCATCGCCAGCGGCCACGGCCAGATCCGCGCCACAGCCACACCCACCACGTTGCGCGGCGCCGTCCCCGACCCCCTGCCCGACTGGACCGACGAGCTACGCACGCACCGCGATCAAGCCATCAGCGCCCTCACGGCCTTGACTTAACACCGATGCGTCCCCTGCTGATCACCGCAACGACCCCGCACGGCGTCGTCCTCGCACGCCCATGGGGCATCGCACTCGACGGCCTGCTCGCCTCGGTGCTGTGGCACCGGCGCAAAGCCGACGCCCGATGCGCCGGCCAGCAGCTGACCTACCACCCCGACGCTGCACCGGCCGACGTCGAGCTTCCGCTGGCACGATGTGGAACACCCGGCCAAGAAGCCGACTGGCACTGGATGGCCACATTCTGCGACCTACACCCCCGCCAACCCGCGGAGCCCGATATCCGTTGGCGCACAATGCGCACTGACAGATCCCGCCTCCAGCACCTCGCGCCCACCATCGGATCCCAAGCCGTCTCCGACAGCGCTGGCCGATACCAGCGGCGCGTCATCCCCGTGATGGCCCATCCTGCGTCCACGCTGACGTGGCGTGCTGTCGGCGACCCCGATGCGATCGCCGACCTGACCGCAGACCTCACCTCGATTGGCAAACACCGCGCCGTTGGCGAAGGTTTCGTCTCACGCTGGGAGATCAGCCACCTCGACGATGTCACCGAGTGGGAAGCCGGCCACCAGCACGAGCCTGGCGTCCTTGGCCGAACATGCCCACCGCGGTGCGTCAACGACGCCACTCTGACCGGATCCTTGGGTACCGCCGCAGTCAGACCCCCATACATCCATCCGGGAAACCGAACCACCGCCTACTATCCAGCGCGGTAGACAGGCAGACCGGCCCGCCACGCATCAACACACACCGCGCCGAGGTTCCGCCCCCGGCCCGGACCTCCGGGATTGCCTGGCCTGACCATGATTGGCGATCCAGCGGCGAACCTGCCGCGCTCATACCCCGGTCGCACGGTGACAACGCACGAAGGCAGATCTTGCAGAACGTGCGAGCCACGGCGCGCGCTCGTAGGTGTCGTACCCTGCGACAACCACGAGAACCGACGCCGGCATAGTTTCCGCTGCGCCGGTAACACGTTGCGGTTGCGTCCAGCAGAGTGGTGTACGAGTCGGACCTGATCAGCGGTACCGGCGTGTCGTAGCCGAAGGATTGAAGGTCATCGCGTGATTCTTCGAGAGACCGACCAAAGTCACTCGAGCACTACCTCGCCGACCTGAGCGAGTTGAGCATCGAACGCCGCCGCAGCCACATCGGCACGCTCAACGGGCTGTTCACCGCGATCCGCCAGCACCACTGGCACTCGGGCCTGGCCGCCACGGTCACCTTCTACAACGAGGACTACCCGCACCGCGCCGAGTTGCTGCCCCGGGCACTGGCCGAGCAGGTCATGACCCAGCTCGAACACCCGGCCAACCTCGACCGGTTCGACAACCGCACCTACCGGCTGATCACCATCGTGCTCATGCGCAGCGGATTGCGGGTCACCGACGCGCTGCGGCTGCGCGCCGACTGCATCACCACCGACGCCGAAGGCGCCCCCTACCTGCGCTACTTCAATCACAAGATGCGCCGCGACGCCCTGGTCCCCATCGACGCCGAGCTGGTCGACCAGATCAACGAACACCGCCGCCGCACCCTCGACCGCTGGCCGGGCGGGCCACTCGCCGACGCCGCCTGGGCCAAACAACGCCTGGCACAGGCAACCCAGGCCCTGCCCACCGGCTACTGCGGCGGGCTGCCGCTGCTCGCAGGACACCGAACATGCGCTCTGACAACAGCATTCACCTCGTCACCGCCGCCCGCCAACGCCACGAACTCGCCCGCGCAAAAGCCCTGGCCGCCCTGCACGAGCTCGACGCACCCGCCAGCCCATCACTTTCAGCACCGTCGCCGACGCCGCAGGCGTCTCCCGTTCCTGGCTCTACGCTCAGACCGACGTCAAAGACGAGATCCGGCGCCTGCGCGCCCGCAACCAGCCCCGGCCGACCCCAACGATTCCGTCCCGGCAACAGTCCAGCGACCAATCCCTGCGCCAGCGCCTCGACATCGCGCTACGCCGCAACCGCGAACTCACCGACGAAAACCAGCGGCTACGCCGCCAACTCGCTGTCGTTCTCGGCCAGAACCGAACCGCGACACCCCACCCCCCACCACATCGCAATCGGATAACGATCGGCCCATGCTGAACCGCCAGCGCACCCACCCTCACGACCGTCATCGACACCGTCCACAACACGAAACACCAGCTCAGACGACCGCACCTGCACCGGACTCCAGATAACGCAAGAGCGGCTCAACAACGAAATCCGCGGAACTTCACGCCACCGGATATGACCGTATGAACCCCGGCATCGAAGTCGACTCACCAGGCGGACCCACCATGGAAGTGATCGATCCGTTCTCCAACACGATTCGGTTCTGCCAGACCACCGCATAGAACGCGGTCACCGGGTGGTCTTTGACCGCCCGGTGACCGATTGCCGTTGTCTCGTTTCTAAAGAATCGAGACCGATCACTTCCTGTCTCAAGTGGCGGGGCCTGGTGCCTCCATCTCGGCGTGCGGGTTGCGTGGGGTGGGCCGGTCGATCTGCTCACGCAGGATGTCTCCGTGTCCGGCGTGGCGCGCGAATTCTTGAATCATGGCCAGCAGCGTCCACCGCATGCTGACGGTTCCTTCTCGCGGGTTGTCCTTGGTGTCGTCGAGGTCGAAGCCGGCCGCGATCTCACGCGACTTTTGGCTGGCGCGCTGAAACTCGGCGATGACGTCAGCGAGCGACTCGTCGTCGGTCACGGTGAAGGTGCCTTCGTCACGGCGTGAGTAACCATCGCATTCGGATTCCTCAAGTCCCGCCCAGAACCGCTGAAACCAAATCCTCTCTGCGCCAGCGGCATGCTTGATCAGTGAGATGGGCGTCGTCAGCGATGCAACAAGTCGGCGTCGGGCTTGGGCTTCGGTGAGACCACGGACGGTCTCGATGAGCGCTTCGCGGTTGTGGTCAAGCAGATTCTCGATGATCAATCGCTCGGTACCATTACGTATTTGGTTGTCCGGCATGGCATTTACTCTCTTTCTCTTTGGTTGGGGTTTGGTCACAAGGCGGTGGTAGATGCACACTCAAGTAGTGAGTGGTTTTGAGCGCTTACTTGCCGCGGCGCGGGCCGTGGTCGCTCCGCGGCAGTTAACGGAGTCCGCTGTGTGCGGCACTGTCGGCGCCGCGATAGAGACGGCTACCGGCGATGTGTTCGTGGGTGTCTGCGTGGACACCGCGTCATCGCTGGGGTTTTGCGCTGAGCATTCAGCCGCGGCCGCGATGCTTACCGCAGGTCAAAGCGAGATCGTCCGAATGGTGGCAGTGGACCGCCACGGCGCGGTACTTGCTCCCTGCGGGCGCTGCCGGGAATTCATCATCCAGCTCGATGAGGCCAACGTAGACACCCTCGTGATGACCGACTTAGACAGCTCGATCGCGCTGCGCGAGCTGCTGCCGTTCAGATGATCGTACGGTAGTCGGCCCCGCTAACTCGACTCTCAAAGCCCGTAGCTTCCGCAGGCGTTTGAGGTCGTCTCGTTTCTAGAGAAACGAGGTCGATCAGTTCCTGTCTCACCAAGAGAGATGTGCGGGCAGGGCGCTAGAAACGTTTGCGCGATACGGATTTACGTGGTGGCTGATTTGCTATCGCCGTCGGCTACCTCGGGATTGAGGATGTAGAGCCCGGCAATCGTTCGATCGTCGCGGAAGGTGATGCGAGCGACGAAATCGCCGGCCTCGAAGGCCAATGGCGTGTTGGTGACGGTGAAGTCGCCAGCGCGCACGGCCTCCGTGTCTCCGTATTTTTCGTATGCGCCGGCCATCCCCGCGAGGCAGGCCCACGCCTCGGCGAGTCCCGCTTCCGTGAGACCCGCGCGCATCGTCTCATCGAAGCGCTCAGTGATATCGGCCCACCGGGCGTGAGCGTGATCATCGATGACTGCCCGGGCTAGCTCAATGGCTTCAGGAAGCGGACTGGTATCCATGACTTCTCCGTTTCGAGGATCGATGGGCTTGCCGTATTTCTGGAAAGCGGCCTGGCGTGAAACGCCAAGCACTTGGCCGATTTCCTGCCATGTCCGGCCCGCCTCTCGTGCCTGTCGTACAGCCGCAGCCATCAATGCCTCGGCTCCGCCCCGGATTTGGTGCGCTGCACGCACCAGATCAATCGGATCGCTGTCGCTATTGAAAACCGGGGCGGCAAGGATCTGGCCGAGTTGGCGATGAAGCTGTTGGCCAGCCAGCATGAACGAACCTGACATACGTCAATACATTATTGACGTTCGTAGATTTGTCAACTTTAGATTGACAAGAACTCTCAGCGACCACCGATCTGAACAGATGTTTGCTGGCCCAGAAGCCTGTCACGTTTGTAGAGATTTGAGGTCGATCACATCCCGTCTCGGTTCTTCACGGCTGCGGTGCATTGGGCCGCCGGTAGCGTGGTCGGTTGTGTCTGAGGACCGACCGTTTCCCGAATCGCAGGTGTATAACCATGGGCTTCTCGACGTGGGGGACTGCAACCTTGTGTACTGGGAGACCAGGGGCAACCCCAATGGTCGACCGGCGCTGGTCGTGCACGGCGGACCGGGATCGGGTAGGCCGCGTGGCGCCCACAAGGGGTTCGATCCCGAGGGATTTCAGATCGTGCTGTTTGATCAGCGCGGATGCGGTGACAGCAAGCCCCACGCCAGTAACCCGGCGACCGACATGGCGCACAACACCACCGAACACTTGCTCGCCGACATGGAAACCTTGCGTGAGCACCTTGGTATCGACCGGTGGCTGCTCTACGGAGGCTCCTGGGCGTCGACGCTGATCCTGGCCTACGCCCAACGCCACCCCGATCGGGTGATCGGAATCGTCCTGGTCGGAGTGACCATGACCCGATCTCAGGAGATCGACTGGCTCTATGGCGGACTGCGTCTGCTCTTCCCCGTCGAATGGGAACGGTTTCGCGCGGGGGCACCCGAGCGCGACCGCGACGGGAACCTCGTCGAGGCCTACCGGCAGCTGATGGAGAACACGAACGTCGCCGTGCGGGAGCAGGCTGCACACAACTGGTGCGCATGGGAAGACGCCGTCATTGCCCACGAAAGCTTGGGCAGTCCCGGTCAGTACGGTGCGAAACCGGACGTAGCGAAGCTGGCGTTCGTGCGAATTTGCACGCACTACTTTGCCCATCGCGCGTGGCTTGATGACGGTCAGTTACTGCGAGACGCCCACCGCCTGAAAGGAATCCCCGGAGTCTTGATCCACGGGCGTCTCGACCTGTCAGGCCCGCTGCTCACCGCATGGGAACTCGCTCAGGCGTGGCCGGACGCCGACCTAAGGATCATCGAGGACTCCGGTCACACCGGCAGCCCTGCCATGGGAGCCGCAGTCATCGACGCCATCGCCAGGTTTCACCCGCTGCGTTCAGTTCTAGAGAATTGATGTCGATCAGATTCTGGCTCGGGTCACGGTGCCCCAGTACACGCCTATGCCCTGTCATCAATCAGGGATTGAATCCGTTGCTGGCAGTCAGTAACGTCACTGTATGGGTTCGATGCGACCCGCCGCCCGCGCCAAAAAATTGGTGAGGTGAACGCATCCGGCTCGGTCACCACCACACTCGTCTACGAGCACACGGTGCCTGGACAATCAGCAACGCGGGCACTGATCGCACACCGGCATCGGAAACGTAGGTGAAGTGATGGATCTGACCCTTGACGACGCCAAGCGCGCCGCACGCATACTCCGGGACCAACTACCCGCCGCCAATCTGACGCACTCCAAGGCTTTGGAAATCGTGGCCCAGCAGCTCGGTTTCCGGGACTGGAACACCGCAGCTGCGGGGCTCCCAACCCGCCAGGGCATGAGCGCACCCGTGCCCGTCCTCCGTAGCCTCGATGAAACCCGGGCACGCGAGTTCTACATCGACTACCTGCATTTCACCATCGAATGGGAACACCGCTTCGAGTACGCGCAATCAATCCTCTACATGCGGCTGCGCCGCGACCGGTTCGTACTCGACCTCTCTGAACACCACGGCGACGGCACCCCGGGCTCGACCGTATGGGTACCAATCAGTGACGTCGCGGCGCTACACAAAGAACTCCACGCCACCGGATATGACCGCATGAACCCCGGCATCGAAGCCGACTCACCAGGCGGACCCACCATGGAAGTCATCGACCCGTTCTCCAACACGATCCGGTTCTGCCAGACCACCGCATAGAACGCGGTCACCGGGTGGTCTCTGACTGTTGGCCGTCTTTCGGGATGACGACCATGGGGTAGTGGATCGTCGTTGAGGTTGCCGATCTGGAGGCCCGGATTGTTGCGGAGTTGCTGGTGTTGGTGTGCACCGTCAGGGTGAGGACGTACTGATGGGTCGCGCGGCACCCCGCTGAAGTCTTGGCGGGCTCGCAGGGTGCCGCGCTGTAGTGCACGGAGGCACTCATGGTGACGGTAGAGGCTGATCTCGTTCACGTCGAGTCCCGGCTGGCGTCCGGGCAGATGGACTGCCCGTCCTGCCCCGACGGCGTATTGGCCTGCTGGGGTTTCGCCCGTGTCCGCCGTGTCCACGGCGTCACCGGCCCGGTGCGTCCGCGGCGGGCTCGATGCCGGTCATGCCGAGTCACACACGTGTTGCTGCCAGTGATGGCACTGTTGCGCAGGGGGTATGGCGCACAGACTATTTGGAACGCGCTGGTCTTGCGGTCCCGTGGTTGGGGGCATCGCCGAATCGCAGAGAACCTGGGGGTGCCGGCGAGCACGGTGCGGGGATGGCTGCGCCGGGTGACCGGGCGTGTCGAGTCGATGCGGGCGTGGTTCCTCCAGGTCGCGGTGGGCACCGGGATCGACGTGGCAATCCCAGATGGGTCTGGCTGCGGCTGGAGTGACCTGGTGGCCGCGATCGCCACCGCCGCCGCGGCGATCGGTGCGCGGTTCGGCCCGGCTGGGGTGCTGGGCGTGATGACGCCACCGCTGGTGATGGTGGCGGTCAGCGGCGGCAGGTTGTTGGCGCCGTGCTGGCCGCCGGCTGCCCGGCGCATCTGAGCAACACCAGTTGCCCCTGACGTGGGGCTCACGTGATCGGTGATCCTCGCCAAGGCACCTGCCCGACAATCGGTTTCGGGCCGGGCCGTCAACAGTGTGAGGAGAACGTGGCGGTGTCGTTGGAGGACCACAAACGTCGGGAACGGGCCCAGGCGATCGGGCTGTTTCGGTATCAGCTGATCTGCCCCGCCCTCGAGCAAGGGCTGTCGACCAAGCAGCGCGGGAAACTGGTCCGCGAGATCGCTGATCGCCGGCATATCGATCCGTTCGGCGCCCAGGTGCAGGTGGCGCGGGCGACGCTGGACCGTTGGATCCGCCGCTACCGGACGGGCGGGTTCGAAGCGCTGGTGCCTGAGCCGCGGCGGCTGGGCACCCGCACCGACACCCAGGTGTTGGAGCTGGCGGTCTCACTGAAGCGGGAGAACCCGGCCCGCACCGTGGCTCAGGTGGCCCGGATCCTGCGGACCGCGACGGGGTGGGCGCCCTCGGAGTCGACGCTGCTGCGCCACTTCCACCGGTGTGAGTTGATGGGCCCGACCGCCGGTCAGCCAGGCGAGGTGTTCGGCCGATTCGAAGCCGCTGATCCCAACGAACTGTGGGTCGGCGATGCCCTGCACGGCCCGCGGGTCGGAGACCGCAAAACCTACTTGTTCGCCTTCCTCGACGACCACTCTCGGCTGGTGGTCGGGCACCGCTTCGGGTTCGCTGAAGACACTGTGCGCCTGGCCGCCGCCCTGAAGCCGGCGTTGGCGGCCCGCGGCGTTCCCGCCTCGATCTATGTCGACAACGGTTCAGCCTTTGTGGATGCGTGGCTGTTGCGGGCATGCGCGAAACTCGGGATCCGATTGGTGCATTCAGCACCCGGGCGCCCGCAGGGCCGCGGCAAGATCGAGCGGTTCTTCCGCACCGTGCGCGACCAGTTCCTCGTTGAAGTCACCGACACCAGCGCCGAGGACCTTACCGCCGCGGGGGTGGACCACCGTGGGGCTCTGTTGGAGCTCAACCGACTGTTCATGGCCTGGACCGAAACCGAGTATCACCGCCGCACCCACTCCGAAACTGGACAGTCCCCGCTGGATCGGTGGGAGGACGGCTGGGACCGCCTCGGCGGGTCGCCGGCATTGCCGACCGCGGCGGATCTGACCGAGGCGTTCTTGTGGTCGGAGTTTCGGGTGGTCACCAAGACCGCCACGGTCTCGCTGCATTCCAACACCTACCGAGTTGATCCCGCCTTGGCCGGGCGCAGGGTGGAGCTGGTGTTCAGTCCCTTCGATCTGGAGTCCATCGAGGTCCGCTACCGCGACCAGAGTTTCGGTGCCGCGGTCGCTCACACCATCACCCGCCACGCCCACCCGAAAGCCCGACCTGAAACCCGTGACGATCCGACACCGGCGACGGGGATTGACTACCTTGCGCTGACCGCCGCGGCCCATCATGAGCAGCTGCGCCATGACGAACGTATCGGCTACCACGCCCTCTACGGAGCGGACGGTCAGACCACGATCGGCACAGCTGAACAAGACGGTCAGATTCCCGGCCAGCTCTCCATCACCGACCTCGGCTCCGACAGCGCTGCCCATGAAGATGGGATGTCGGCATGAGTATTGAACGGCTGCAGTCACATTGGGGGTTCAGTCGGATGCCGTTCGGGCGCAACCTGGCTCCGTCGATGCTGCACCGCCACCCCGGCCACAGTGAAGCCATCGCCCGGATCAGCTGGTGTGTCAATCAGTGCGCCATCGGGGTCATCACCGGCGAAGTCGGCGCCGGCAAGACGGTGGCCATCCGCGCCGCCGCCACCGCCCTGGACCCGGCTCGCCACGTCATCATCTACCTGGCCAACCCCACCATCGGCGTTCGCGGCATGCTCACCCACATCGTGGCCGCCCTTGGGCACACCCCGGTCTTTCACACCGCCCGCCTCGCTCCTCAGGCCGCCGAGGCCCTGGCCGCTGAACACGCCGAACGGGGCCGCAACCCAGTGCTGGTGGTCGATGAAGCACACCTGCTCGACAACCATCAACTCGAAGCGATCCGACTTCTCACTAACCACGACATGGACTCCGGATCCCCGTTCGCGGTCGTGCTGGTCGGCCAACCGACCCTGCGGCATCGGCTGCGCCTGGGTGTCTTGGCCGCCCTGGATCAGCGCATCGCGGTGCGCTACGCCCTGCCTGGGATGAGCCCGGCCGACACCGCTGACTACATCAGCCACCACACCAAGATCGCCGGCCGCTCCGACACCCTGTTCGCCGACGACGCCGTCACACTGATTCACAACGCCTCGCGCGGGCACCCCCGCGCGGTCAACAACCTCGCCTTGCACGCGTTGACGGCCGCGTTCGCTGCCGGTCATTCCATCGTCGGGGAGAAAGCTGCCCGCATCGCGATCAGCGAAACAGCTTCAGACTGAACGAAACTCCCACCACCACGACCACAACTGCATCACCGCGGCGACGATTCCGTCACCGAGACCACCACGGCCCCGCTCACCACACCGAGCGGGGCCGTTCTCATCACAGCATCATCACCACCATCGGTGACGCCGACATGGTCACCGTCGACGACGCACAACACCGTCGGCAGCCAGCACGAATGTCCGGACAGACTCCACATCCACAGATCCACCCTAGATGTACAACTTGTGGTTGTAGCTCGCCGCCTGACGAGTTGTTTGAACTCAGCTGTTGGTTTGAGTTCTGCTCAATGCTCACACCTAGAGGTTGTTCATTCGAGAGGACGATGATGGACTTTGCGCAGACGGTGCAGCGTGCAATCCGGCTCACCGCGGAACTAAGTACGCTCGAATACGCAGATCAGAAGGCCATCCGCCAGGGCTGGAGCAGGCTCACGGGACAAACTGTCGATGAGAAGTTCCATCTCATCCCGCCGGTCTACTCAGACCACGGAATCAACATCCGCGTCGGCAGGAATGTGTTCGTCAACCAGAATTGCCGTTTCAACGACATCGGCGGGATCGATATCGGAGATGACGTCATGCTCGGCCCGAACGTCAGTCTCATCACCTCGGGGCACCCGCTAGACCCCACTGAGAGACGAGTCGGGATCACTTCCGCGCCAATCGCTATCGGACGGAACGTGTGGGTTGGTACGTCCGCGCTGGTCATGCAAGGTGTGACCGTGGGCGATGATGCCATTGTTGGAGCCGGCGCCGTCGTCACCCGCAACGTTCCCCCGCGGACACTGGTCGCCGGCGTACCGGCAACCGTCGTCAAAACACTCGATTGCCCCCGCTGATGGCGAAACAAGACCGCAGCGCGCCTTCGTCCCCCTTCCGGGGGATCGATTGTGCGATATCTACACAAGATTGACCAGTCTCAGACGTAGAGATAGCGAGTGTCTCGAATCTTCGATGTCGGCAAACAACGAGACGGTACGCAGCGGCAATGCCGTCGGTTACATGTGCAACAAGCAAGACCCGATTCTCATCCGGGCTTACACATGTATTCATCGTCTAGAACTGCTCAAAGAGCCTTATCTTCAAGGTTCGTTACGGATAAGCGATCAATAGGTCTGGCCACGGTGTCTCGACGAGGAACGTAGCGGCCTGCATCGCCGCGTTGTCTCGGGCTGCAGCGTCTGCGTGCTCGGCGGCTTCGATCTCGCCGAACAGGTCGAGCTGGACAACGGTCACGACGGGCTCGCTAGCCTCGGCCGGCGGCGACGTCGTAGGAGCCGTCGTCGGTGTAGTCGGTGGTGTCCAGATCCCACGCTTGGTCGTTGACGAGGTCGATCACGTGGTCGTGTTCGCAGTCGGGACAGCGGAACGCGGCGAGGTGGGCCACGAGGTGCCGTCCATTGGACAGCTGGGCCCGGCGAATCGCGCGGACCATGCCTGGTTCGGTCCAGACCCTGCCGAGATTCATGTGGGGATCTTGGTGGCTTCCGCAGCGCACGCATTTGGGGCGTCGTGGCGGAGGCGGGCAGATGATGATGTCGGCGGTGTCCGACCAGCTGCCCCATTCGACGGGCAGGCCGTCCCATCGTGGCGGCAAGTCATGCTGGCGCGGCCACAGGTCAAGCTCCACAGCGCAACCTCCCGGCCAGTTGCAGGTCGTCTGCGGCGTCGATGTCGCGTGGGTGCGTGGTCGGGGGTGCGCCGCTGGCGGGCTGCTGGGGCCGGGGCCTGTTCATGCCCGGGCCCCGCCTTCGGCGCCGTCGAGGAGTCGTCGGGCCGCCTCGATGATGGATCTCACGGTGCTGTGGTGCAATTCGGTCTGGCGGGCGATCACGGTGAAAGGGACCTTTTGGTCCCACAGTTCGAGGACCTGCGCCGTCTGGTCTACGGACTTCTGTGTCGCCCCGTCTCGGACGAGGGATGCGGCAACTTGCATCCACCCGGTCGATACCTCAGGCGCCGCAGCGGCCGCGCTGGGCCCAGTTGTGGGCTCGACCGTGTCGATGGCCGCGCCGGCGCGACGGTCCGCCTGCGGTCCGGGCGCGGCGGCGGCACGGATCGGGTCGGAGGGTGGCTCGACGACGGGTTCTTCGAGGTCGAGCACGGGGATTCTTCGCTGCTTTCTGACGGGGGCGGGGCTCAAGACACCCACTCTGACGGGGGTGTCTTGAGCCTCCGCGATGGGCGCCTCCGCGGTGGGGGTGTCCACGGAGGCGTCGGCGGCCGGGGCGCGTCGTGAAACGAAGGCTGAGATGCGCAGCATGGTAGCGGCTCCGTGCACGGTGGCCAGAAGACTCAGCGGAGCGACCGCGGCGATGCAGGCGGCCAACCAGGGCCACAGTGCTGTGTCGGGCGGGAGGTAGCCGTGCAGGGCGTTGCCGCCGATGCTGATGATCGCCGAGATTGCCAGCACTGCCCAGAAGTAGCGGCGGTGGGCGCGGCTACCGACGCCAGCCGGGCCTAGGACGATGACGGCGACGGTGGCCAGAACGATGGTGAGGTCGACGATGACGGGCCACAGTTTGGCCAGCTCGGCCGGATATCCGGAACGTTGCGCGAGATCGGCCAGAGAGGCGAAGCTGAGCACGAAGCTCGCGGCCGCGACGACTGCGGTGATCAGGACTGCAACGATGCACGCGACGCGCACTGCGGTTGGTGAGATTCGCAGCTCCCGCTCGGGTGCACCAGGGCCCGGCTCCGCGGTGCCACATCCTTGGGCGGCCACCGGAATGCCTTTGGCAGCTGCCTCTTTCGCGTTGTGGCCGTTGCGGCGGTCTTCCATGATTACTAACCGTTGTCGGTGGCCACCCTGTTTTCAAGACCACCTGCCGCAGGTGAGGTGGATGGCCCGATGGTGAGGACGTTCGTCCTCGGCGGGATCTGGGACCCAGCGTTGCCGACGTTGGTGATGCCGCCGCGCAAGGGTCAGTTGTCTCGTCGATGCCTGACGTCTCGGCGGGGTTTAAGCACGGCAGGACGTGTTAAGACTCTAGTCTATGACAGCACAGTTGACCATTTGGATATCGCGTCAGTGAACCTATCTAGTTATGACCGCCAATCGGACCCGCGTATGACCAGGCGGGTGCTGCGTGGGTTCAATGCACAGCGGTTCGCCGAAGTGAGGCGGGACCGCCAGTTCACCGTGTCTGATCTCGCGCGCCTCGCCGACGTCGGCCAGTCGACTGTCCATTCCTGGGAAGCAGGCCGCGGCACGCCTCAGGTCGACCTCCTGGCTCGTGTCATGGCCATTCTCGATGCCCCGATTGAGCTGGTCGTGACCGTACCGGTCGATGAGCGTTTTCCCGGTGATTGGCGCGTCATCCGCGGACTCACTCAACCGCAACTCGCCGCCGCGGCCGGTATCGCCACCACCACGCTACGAGGGATCGAGCGCGCCGACATTGGACTCACCGAAGCCACCGCGACCAAGTTGGCGGAGCTGCTAGGCGTATCCACGGAGGACTACCAGCAGGCCTACCAGCGGGCCCGTAAACGCCCTCCCGGAACCACCGCCTGACCAGGCCGCAACCAGCGTCGACACTTCGTTCACTTCGCTGGCGGGACCAAAGGCGATAGCCACACCCGTCACTCGATGTCGCGGGCCTGGCGCCGGAATTCGTCGTAGGCGCGGATCGTGGCCTTAGGAAGCCGGCCCCGCTCGGGAACCTCGTGGCCGTGGTCGCGGGCCCATTGGCGAATCAGAGTGGAATCCGACCTTCCGCGGGGGGTGGCGCGTTCCTTGGCCGAGCCGCCGACGCGCCGGCCCCTCCGCATATAGGGCTTCAGGGCTTCACGCAGGGGCCGGTCGTCGATCAGGTCGATCTCGTAGTCCACGCCGTCCAGGCCGAAGTGGATGGTCCTGGCCCCGGGCTCGTCAGTGATGTCGTCGACGAGTTCGACCGTTACCTTCTTGGCCATTCGTGGATGCCCCTTATCGTCGCGGTTCTGGCGGGGGTGGCGCACCGCCTGGTCCCTGACGACGCGGCGATGGCGGCGGAGGCGGGGGCGGTGGTGCCGGTTTGTCGTCGCTGCGATGCCGCCCTGGCGAGGATCCTCGCGGCGGGGATCCGACCGGTCGAAGGTGCCGCACTGGTGGCGGGGGCTGCGCTCCAGGCCCTTGGCCGTTGCCCCGACGCGCAGGAGGCGGGGGCGGGGGCGGCGGCGGTTTGCGACGCGGCGCCGTATCACCGCCCGGTACCGCGGCGGTCGGCCGATTCTGTTCGGTCTCACCACCGCGCTGGTAGCGCACACCGGGTAGGTCTGGGCCGGCGGTTGCGGCCGCATGGTCGGTGGCGGCCGGTGCGCTCGTGTCGGCGG
>NZ_BEWG01000045.1:37000-57698 GCF_002723835.1 Mycobacterium sp. shizuoka-1
GCCAGCGCGGCTGGCCCGCCGGCTGCGCCCTGACGCCCGTCGGATTGAGATCGGGACGGACGCCCCGTGTCGGGCGGGCCAGTTCCGGCTCCGCGCCCCGGGTGGCCGCGCGCGGCGCTGACGGCGGATTGACTCCGAGCAGGCGGCGTTCCTCGTGGGTGGGTTTGGCTCGCACGCGGGCGCTCAGTCCGGTACGGGTTTGCAGGGTGAAGGAGTTCTCCGCGTCGGCGTCGACGAGCTCGACGTCAGCGTCGCAGGCCTCATCGTTGGTCAGCACCGTGACCCGCGGAAGCGTGGCCGGCCATTCGTCATCAGTGTCGAGCACCAGAAGTGCGTTATCGGGCAGCGATTCCGGGATGGACCCGACCACTGCCCCTGACGCGGCCACCGCCACAATCGATTCCCACTGCGCTGCGCGATCGGTCACCACGACCAGGGGACGTCCGGTCACACTGGCGCGCAGGGCCACCTGCCGCAGCAGCAGTGGAGTCTGGCACAGGACGGTGATCGGCCCCGCCAGCGGTAGGTGCACCGAAGCCTTGTCCCGCGGGTCGCCGATGGATCCGATGACGGGCCCGGTCGGCCCGAACGGAATCACCGGATCCGCGCCGGTCAGCAGGGTCGACGGGATGGGCGCCTCGAAGGGCAAGTACCCGATCCGGAACTGACGCCACATCGCCGGTTGCACGCCGTAGAGCGGGCCCAGCCGCGACACCGGTGGCGCCGTCGGACGGGCAGCGGTGCGATAGCGCACCAGTGCGGCGATGTTCACGGTGTCACCGCCAGCGCGGCTAAGCCGGATCAGCGTGGATGTTCTTTGCGCCAACGTCCATGTCCACCACTGCGGCGAATCGACGCTGATATGCGCGGGATCGGCGTAGTACACGCTGGCGTACCCCTGACGACTCTCCATGTGTGACCAGTGATCAACAGTCGGTGTGTCGTCGTGCAGTGCCGCGTTGACCGCATCGATCTGCGCCGCGCTTGCCGGGACAGCGTCGATCCCCTTGGCCGCCAGCATGTCGGCCGCACGAAGGCATGTCGTGGCGGCGACCCGGTGCGCGGATTCGATGTCCCTGCCACGGCGATCGATCGCTGCCAAGTTCTCGTAAAGGCGCATCCTTAGCACGATCCAGTTCGACCGCGCCGCTGCAGCTGGGGTGGGGCCCGTCATCTGTTGGTAGAGATCGGAGAATCCACCGACGGCCCGAAACCCGTCGCCGAGAAGGTCGATCGAGTCGAGCTCGACGTCGAGCACGTTCATCATCTCGGTCAACATCGCGATGCTGATCGTGTTGATTGTGCGTTCCTCGGTGTCGGTGACCACGCTGGGCGCTATCGGATCAGGCCGTAGCTCGACCATCATGGTCAGTGTCTCGTTCTCCGAGACCACACCGATCGGCACCCCACCGGTGGGTACATCCAGGGCTGCGGGCCACTGCGGCGGGGTGGCGGCACGACGGCGCCGCCACCAAGTCCATCTGCGCTGGACCCACCGTGTCAGCGTGACGTGGTAGACGGTGCTGAACGCCAACAGCGCCAGAACGACCACCGGAAGCGCGACCCACACCGGATGCAGTCTCCCCACGGTGGCCGCCACCCAGCCCACTGACACCACCAGCACGGTGATGGTCCGCCACAGCGTCCACCGCATTCCCCACACCGGCGGCTTGGTGAACCCCGATGCTGCACCCGTTTGTAAACGGCCGCTCCCACTGTTCATCGGCTCTGCTTCCTCCGCAGCGCGAACACCACGCCCACAACAGCGACACCGAGCGCCACCACACCCAGCAGTGTGTAGGTCGCGACTTGGCGTGGCGCCATGTCCGGCGGTGGCGGGGGCGGTTGCGGGACGATCACCTCGTTCACCGGCCGCGTCGGCACCGGATCGGCGACATTCCACGTCAAGGCCGCCAACGGGTCTAACACTCCCCATCCCAATGCCGGATCCGGGGTGGTCGGAGCAGCCCGCGCAGTGGCCTTCAGTCGATTCATCACTTGGAAAGCGTTGAGCTCGGGGTATTTCTGGCGGACCAGCGCCGCCACCCCGGAGACGTAGGCCGCCGAGTAGGAATCACCGAAGATCGGCACCAGCACACCGTCCTGACCGGGCACTCCGTTGACCAGCCGCCCATCGGGATAGTTGCCGATGCTGGTGATCAGCTCGCCCGGTGCCGCCAGATCCATCCACGGGCCCTGCAGGGTTGTCGTCGACGGCGCGCCGTCACCGTTGACCGACCCGACCGCCAGGACGTAGTCGGCCCACCAGGCCGGCGACGCGATGGTGACCACGTTGTCCCAACTATCTGGATCTCCTGCCGGCGGCGCCGGATTCTGGGTGCAGTCCCCGCCGGTGTTGCCCGCGGCGACGACAACCACGACATTGCGTTCGGTGGCCGCCCACCGCAGCGCGGCACCCAGCTCCCGGTCATCGGCGTGACGAACAGCCTTCATGCACGACACCATCGAGATGTTGATGACCTGAGCCCCCAAGTTGACCGCGTGTACCACCGCCCGCGCCATCGCCCGCAGATCCATCGCGGTCTCGGAGGCATTCGGGTCGTCCCCCGGCGGGGCCGCGCGCTCGGGGCTGAAATGCGTGGAGGATTGCCGGATGCTGATCAGTGCGGCATCGGGGGCAACCCCGGCGAAGCCGTCGCCGGGATGCGGTGAGGCACCGATGATCCCAGCGACCAGGGTGCCGTGCCCGTCGCAGTCGGATAACCCATCACCATCGGTGACGTAATCGCCGCCGGGCCTTAGGTTGGGCAGCCGGAAGTTCGGGGTGACACCGGTGTCGATGACCGCCACGGTGATTCCGGCGCCGGTGGCAAACGGCCGCACCGCATCAAGATTGAGAAGCCGCCACCCGGGCGGCGGGTCGGCGAAGTTACTGCCCGGCAGCACGCCGGGGGTTTGGCAGGCCACAGGCTGGGCCATGGGAACCTCAGGGCCGGTCGTGTCCGGCGGCACCGCGGCGGCATCGACGCTGGGCGGGGTCAGCGCCGCCGCTGGCGCGGCCGGGCCGATCACCGCGACCAGTATCGCGACCGCAGCGATGGCCACGGGCCGCCAGAGCCAATTCCCGAGCGAATCTGCGCTCATCCCAGGCTCAGATCTCGAAGCGTGGCGTAGACGCCCATCACCCAAAAGCACAGGGGGAACGCCACACCCAGCGCGGCGTTGCCCAACCACTGCACCCACCGGCTCACCCGCGGATTGACCGAGCGGCCCGGCACCACGATCGCGATTACGCTCAGCCCCACAGTCACTGCGGCTACCGCCGCCATGACCACGATCGGCGCTACCCCTGAGGGCCAGGCAAGCAAGGCTCTGGCGGCGACCCCAATGATCACCGCCACCGCGCCGCTGAACATCGCGTACGCCTGGATCTGGTTGGGCATGGTGCGCCCGCGGATGACGAGGACCAGCACCACGCAGACCGCGATCCCGATCATTTGCCTGACGTAGTAGGAACTCGGATCGAAGACCACCGCGGCTGCCACGGACACCACCGCCACGGTGGCCACCATCAGCCCCGAGGTCAGTTGGACGGCGCGCTGGGCGCGCAGGCGCAGTGTTTCCAGTTCGTCGGCGTCCACGCCGCTGCCGACCTCGATGTCTTCTTGGCCTGGCGCGAGTACCGGCGGCAGGGTGATTCGCGCCAAACCCAGCGCCGTTCGCGGCACTTGGAGCAGGCCGATAAGCCCGACCAGTACGGCGCCTGCTGCGATCGCCGAGGGGGCCAACTCGGTGTACTCGACCACCACGCAGGTCAGTGCTGCGGCGGCGGCCATCGCGATCACTGAACTGTAGGCGGCCAGGTGCCGGCGGGTGATCAGCAGCGCACATAGTGCGGCGATGCCCATCCCGACAGCGCTGATCAGCAGGTGCGCCACGCCAGGAACGGCGGTGCGCTGCGACACCGGAACGACCTGGCCGATCGCCGCGGCCGCGACCACCCAGACCACCGCCCAGGCCGTCGAGGCATCCGGGGATCGATACCGCAGCGTCGCCGAGGTCATCCCGATCAGTGCGGCCGCGGCCCCGACCAGACCCACTGCCATCCATATCCAGCTGAATCCGTTGGCCCACCACAGCGCCCACTGGCCTGCGCACAGCGCCACTCCACCGGCAACCAGACCGGCGAGCCCGGCACGGCGCGCGGCGGCGGCGTCGAAAGGTCGGGCGGCCTGCGCGGCCGCTTCTGATACCGCGTCGACGACGTCTTCGATCACGGGCCGATAGCGCTCGGTCGATGCGACCGAGCGCAGTTCGAGGATTGCCCCGTCGAGCACTCGGGCGTCGTTGAGTGTCTGATCGGGTTTGATGGCCCCGTCCATGCGTGCCAGCGTCCAGTGCCCGTCGCGGGGCGACTCGATGTCGGCATCTTCGGCAAGCGCGTCGATGACGTCGGTGATGAACTCCCCGATCGGCACTGACGACGGCAGGACAAGATCCTTTTGCGTCGTGTCGTATCTCACCGCTACCCGCGACAAGGCAGCTCCTGGTGTGGCAACCACTACCGCCCCTCCTGTTCGCGCCGGCCCCCTGCGGCGCCACTGTGTCGAGCTTGCATCGTTGTGGAGCTCAGTCAGTTCACGGTCCGCGGATACAGGTCCGACAGCGCCGCGGCGATCTCCAGGTAGCGGCGGCGGGTCTTTTTGTTCAGCAGCTCCAAGGTGATCTCTTTGCCTTCGTGCAGGTGCCGGTCAAAGGGCAGCTCGAAGATCCGATCGGGTCGGATCTCCCGGGAGAACTGCTCGATCGCTTGCGCGACATCAACATTGGGCCGCCCGGCCTCGGTTCGATTGATCGCCAGCACCGCGGTGTCAAGCAAGCGCTGGTAGCCGGCGTGCCGCAGCCAGGCCAACGCGTCGCGGGTTTCGTGCATCGCGTCGATCGAGGCGCTGGTCACCACCACCACCGCCCCGGCCTCAGCCAGCACCGATCGGATCAGTTCGGTCTTGAGTCCGATCCCGCAGTCCACCACGACCACTGCGTAGTGCTCTTGCAGGATGCCCAGCGCCTTCTGGAAGTCGCCGGTGTCGATTACGCGGTCGCTGCCGGCGTAGTCAGGTCCGGCCAGCACTTCGAGGCGGGTCTTGCCATTCTGCGACGTGTGAGCCCGCACGTCGTGGTAGCGGACCACCGAGGTGTCATCGACGAGGTCGTGGATGGACAGCTGATTCTCCACGCCGTGGCGCATGATGAGGTTGCCCCCGTCGGGGTCGGCGTCCATCGCGATCACCCGATCGCCTCGGTGCAACCCGAGTGTGGATCCCAGCCCCTCGGAGACGACCGTTTTTCCGACGCCGCCTTTGAGTCCGATCACAGCCACGGTGAATGTGGTTCGAATGGGGCGCTGAACATTTTCAACCAGCCCAATTTCATAGGATTCGTCTTTGCCAGGACCGAGGTTGATTCGCGTCAGCGTGTGCAGGGTTCGCCGCCATCCCGCTTTTGGTGGAACCTTGCGGCGACGTACGTCGAGACGGTCCAGCCCGACAGATCCCTCTACGGTGGCCGGCTGACGGGCGGGAACCGGCAGGGCATCCCCGCCTGCGTAGTGCCCTCCACGACGCGGCTCGACCAAGCCTGGGGTGGGCCGGTACTGAGGCTGCGGTGGTGGGAAGTCTTGCGGTGCATAGCTTCTGTGCGGAGCGGATTGGTGCCGCGGCGGCGGACCGTCCACAGCAGGATGGACCTCCGTCGGCCAGTCCGGAGGGTCACCGTGAAACTGTTCAGCTGGACGTGGTGGCGGAGCGGGCGCGGGCGGCGGCTCGGCGGCAGGGGGTCGCCGATGGGGCGCCCCGCCGGCTGGCGGGCCCTGTTCGAAAACGCCGCCATACGGGTCTTGTGGATTGCTCATGAATTGACCCTAACACCGCCAATGAATGAATAAAACACCATCGTGACCTGCGCAAAAACATAGCGGCACGGGATTCTTATACCCGTACCGCTATATTTCCGAGTTGGTGATGGTGTCAGCCGAACGACGCCATGTTCACCTTCTCGATGTTCTCCTGGCCGTGGGTGGCCTCCTCGACCGCCGCGAGGTACTGATCGACGGCGATCTTGAACTCTTCGCCACGGCTGTTGAGCTTCTGCTGCTCCATCGCCCACATCTCCGAGGCCTCGCCCTGCCAGGCGGCGACACCCTTGCCCAGGGCGGCCTCGGCCTGCTCGTTGCCCGCCTGAATGGTCGAGGCGTTCCCACGAAGCGTGCCGATCGTCGCGTGGATGGTGGCGAAGTTCCAAACCTGCTGTGTCATCTGCTCTCTCCTACAGTCTCGTTGTGAGGTGGTCTCGGCCGATCAGAACGCCGCGCCGGCGCTGCTACCGATGATGCTGGCGCCGTCGGCGTCGGAATTGATGTAACCGGTCGTCGCGTGGCCGACCCGCTCGGCAATGCTGTCGAACTCGGCCATCAACGCGATACCGACCTCATGCAGCTGGGAGGCCTTGGCCTGGGTGGCCATGCCCGCTTCGCCCTGGAACTGGGCCTGCAGCGCCTGGACCTCGCTGAGGAACGCCTGAATCTGCCCCTTCTGCGCCGCAGCGATGTTGCCGATCTCCTGGCCGACGGCCGCCTGGACCGCGGTATCGGTGCTCAGAATTGCCACTTGTCACTCCCTTTATCAATGGTTGGTTGTTGCGTCATGCTCGCTTGCTGTCTCACGAGGTTCACCTTCGACATTGAAGGCCGCGCCGGAAACAGCAGCGACGCGGAACATCTAATCCGTCCTTACCAGCCAAAACGATCCCTGCGGCGAACGCAAGAGGACCCCCAGCTTCCTCCCCTCCTCTCACCATGCCCTGACGTCATCTCCCGAGTCGATGGTGTCGAAGCCCAGTGAGGCCACCACGTGTCGCTCATCGACCTCTGGCTCGTCGGCGGCCACCATGGACCCGTCAACACCACGCATCGCGCCGGCCATCGGGCCCATCATCCCGGTGCCTGAGCCGACCGCACCGGTACCGGATCCGGCGACGGTGGCGCGAGAGGGCGCCAGCTCAGATTGCGGGGCTGCGGCAATCGGCGGGGTCCACCCTGCAGGAGATCGCAGTGTTGCACCGGAGCCGCCCGACCCGAGCAACCCTGCCCCGCCGTAGGCGCCGCCGGCCGAACCGACCGGGCTGGTGCCATACATCCCCATCTGGTCAACGGAACCAAAGTGCGACATCAGCGCATCGTTGGAAATGCCTTGGCTGGCAAGATCACTGCCAGCGCCTTGACTGAACAGCTGGGTGAGTTGCTGCAGCGGCTGGCTCGCCATCTGCATGAACTGTTGGGGCCCCTGCCCGAGCAGCTGGCCGGCCTGCTGAGGCAGCTGCGCGGCCATCTGCGGCGCCTGCATGGCCATCTGCGACATCTGTGTCGCCATCTGCGACGATTCCATCGGCGCGGCGGCCGCTGCCTCGGCGCTGCGCTGGGCACCCTGCTGGCCCGCCGACGCTGCGGTGTTGCCCGCGATTCCGCTGAGCTGGCTGACTGCCTGTGCGCGGCCTTTGACGTTCTCCCCCACGCTCGACGCTCCCAGTGAGGCCAGCACCGCGTTGCGCGCCATGCTCGCCGGCAGGGCGGCGGCGGTCTGCGACAACACCGCCGCCAGGCCCGCTTCCGGGGCGCCCGGGGCCGCCATGATGGGCGGGGCCGGGGGGACCGGTGGGAATGTCGTGTTGACCCCCGTCGCCGACGCGTAGCTCTCCATGACCCCTGCGGCGCGGTTCCACATCTCCACGAAGTATTGGAACTCGTTGACGGCGATCGGAACCGTGTTCACACCAAGGAAATTGGTGGCCTGCAACACCGCGTGGGTGATGTGATTCTCGGCGATCTCTCCCAGCGAGGGGGTGGTTGCCACGGCCATCGAGTAGGCCGACGCCTGCGCGGCCGCTGCCGCCGCGCGCTGCTGGGCCATGGCGATCACTGTGCCCATCCACGCCAGGTATGGCTGGAACGCCGCCTGTGCCTGCGTGGAGGCCATGCCCTGCCACGCACCCGAAACCACCGCGATCTGTGTTTGCAACGCCGTCGTAGCGGCGGTGAAGTCGGCTGCCAGCGTCTGCCAGCCGATCTCCGCCTGAAGGTAGGGCTGGGCGCCCGCACCGGCGATCAGCCGCCCGGTGTTGACCTCGGGCGGGAAACCATGCCACATACCGTTGAACCCCCGACGAGTCCGGGGATCAGACGATCAGCGTGGCACCGGCGACGTCACCGGCTTCGTAGGCCGCCCCGACCGCGGTCAAGCCCTCACCGGCCAGCGTCAGCATCGCCGCGCCTTCGGCCGACATGGCGCTGAACTCGATACCTTGGGCACCGAACGCCGCCGCCGCCATCACCGACACTTCGTCGACTCCGGACGGAACCAGTGCCGACACCACGGGCATTGCCGCGGCGGTGACCGCTGTCTGCTGGGCGCTAAGCCCCAGAACAGACGCGCCCCCCATAAGCAAGGCTTCGGGCTGTACCTGCAACATTTGTGATCCCCTTTCCTGCCCCAGCTAATCTACCGTGATATTTGCATGGTCCGTGCACCTTCTCAACAGGCGCCCCGACCTGGTCTTTTGCCGATCAGTTGGCTCCTGGTACCCCCGCGGGGTCTTCCATTTCAGTTACCACTGGCGTTTGTATTACCTCTTGTCCCGCCGCCGTGATGAGCACACCTCGGCCAGTCACACGGGGCTGGACCCGCAGCCCCAAGATGGGGCCGTTCTCCTTGATGCCATCCATCACCAGTGTGGCCCCGTTGACGTCATTGTTCATCTTGAGCAGGGAACCGGACTGCGCCAGCACGCGGGTGGCCAGCCCGATCGGGCACGACACCACGGCGTGAAGGCCCAGCGAGTGGGCGTTGCCCCAGTAGGGCGCCAGCGGCGCGAATGCCTGCGGTGCCGCGCTGTTGACCATGGCGTAGTCGTCGACGAACACAAAGACCTCCGGCCCGCTCCACCAGGACCGGTCACGACGTTCCTGCATGCCGACCTTCTCCGTCGGTGTGCGACCCGCGAGCGCATTGGCGATCCCCTCCACCGCCGTTGTGAGTTCGGTGGCGTTGAGGATCAGACCGTTGTGGGCCACCGATTTCCGCGTGGTGCCCGGCTGGCCGGGCGCCGGGTTGGTCACTGGCACGGTCTCCCAGCCCTGCCAGCTCAGGATGTAGCGCTCGTCGATGATGTCGAGCAGCTGGGAGGACTTCAGGTCGACGACCATGAACTTCACTTCGTCGGGGCTGTAGCGGGCCATCAGCGACTTCATGATCGCCGCGATCAGATGGGTCTTGCCGCTGCCGTTGCCGCCGCCGGTGCGCCCAAAGATGTTGAGGTGACGGTCGCTGAGCATGTCGAGCATGACCGTCGAGAGGTCCTTTTCGTACATACCGATCGGCACCGACCATTTCGATCCGGTCCACTCGGGCGGCACCACCAAAGAAGATGCCTCCACACGTTCGGGCAGCCGGCGCACCCGCCGCGCCGACTGACCCTGCCAGCGGTCGGCGACCTCGGCGATAGCCGCGGCCAGCCCAGCATCGTCGACGGCTTCGATGTCGTCCAAGCGGGGGGCGCCGATCATGATGTGCAGCGCCTCGGCCAGGTCCAGGCCGCGGCCGGGAACATCGTCGGGCACCGCCTCGGCGAGCCGTTTGTTGTTGACCCCAGACAGCTCCGGGGAGTTCATCTTGAAGTCGACTCGGGTGCTGAAGCTCTGGTTCATCGCCCGGCCAAGTTCGGAGTGCACCTGAACTGCTACCACGATGTGGATGCCGACGGCCAGACCGTTGTTGGTCAGGTTCGCGACTGCATCGAGGTGGGTGTCGTTCTCTTTCTTGAAGTTGTCCCACCCGTCGATGAGCAGCAGCACATCGCCATAACCGTCATCGGCCGCCTGTCCGGCTGCCACCTTGTCGCGGTAGGCGGCCATCGACCCGATCCGCAGTTCCCGGAACAGCGTGCGACGCTGGCTCATCACCTCGGTGACCTCGGCGATGACCCGGGCGATGCCGTCACCGTCGCCGCGGATTGCTACGCCGCCGACGTGTGGAAGCCCTTCCAACGCCGCCAATTTGAGGTCCGCGCCGCAGTCCAGTCCGTAGATCTGCACCGTGCGCGGGTTGTTCAGTGCCGCCGCCGACACTGCCAGGGTTTGCAACGCCACCGATTTACCCGAGCGTGGCCGCCCCAGCAGCAACAGGTTGCTGTCCGTCAGATCGACACGGAACACATCCTGGGCGTGGGTGTACGGGCGGTCGATCAACCCGATCGGCAGATCGAGCACCGCCTTGGCTCCCGCACGCAAACCACTGTCGGCGATCAACCGCCCCAACGGCCGAGGCCGCAGCAGCGGGGGCAGCCACAGCTTCTCGCAAGGCTCCCCCTGGCCGGCCAACTGGTCGAGCATCACCGAGGCAATCTCGGGAGCGCTGGCGATCTCCTCGGCGGTATGCACCGCCACCACCGGTGCACCGTCACCGTCGACGGGCTCCTCCTGAGGCAGCGGAACGGCCTCGACGCTAAACGGTGCGACCCCGGAGAACCCGACCGTCCCGCGCTTGTCCGCCCGTTCGGGTGCGGCCACCGGCGGGAAGTAGGGTGCCTGTGGGTTGGCGGCGGTGAAGTACTGCGGCTCGGCGCCGCCAACTTTGAGGTAGCCCTCGCCGATTTTGTCGAGGTAATAGGCCTCCTTGGTCTCGATCACCGCCTGGGAGTCCTGGGCGCTAGCGGTCTTCATCGCGATCTTCCACCCGCAGTTCGACAGCAGCTGGCCGACCGACACCCCGGTCAAAGACTGGGTGGCCAGCAGCAGGTTCATCCGATCAGAACGGCCCTGCCGGCCCAGGTGCTCGAAGACATCGCGGAACTCGGGATGGTCTTTGAGCAACGCGGTGAACTCGTCGACGACGATCAACAGGGTCGGAAACGGTGGCAGCGCCGCCCCTCGTTCGCGGGCCTTCAGATAGGTCATCGCGTCACGGAACTTCTTGCCCACGGTCCGCTTGCCCAACTCGCTGCGCGCGGCCTGACGCTTCTCCACAGCGCCGCGCATGACTTCCTCGAACCGGCTGATCATGTCCTTACCTGAGGACAGGTTGCTGATGATCTCCACGGTGTGGTTGAGCTTTTCGAACCCGTCAAAGGTGGCCTCACCCTTGTAGTCGACCAAGATCAGGTTCAGCTGCTCAGGGGTGTGTCGAGCCACCAAGCCCAGCAGCAGGTTGATCAGCAGGGTCGACTTGCCCGATCCGGTGGTTCCCAGGATCAACCCATGTGACCCCATTCCCTGCTCGGCTTCCTCCTTGATGTTCAACGACATCACGGCGCCTGACTTGGTCCATCCGATCGGGACGCGCATCCGATCGGGGTCGCCCTCGCGGAAGGTTCGCCACGTGCTCGTGCCGGTGGAACCGACATCGTCGATGCCCAGTAGCGAGGCCCATGTCTTGGGGGTTTCTGCTAGCGACGATTCCACACCGGCCAAGATCTGGGCATCGGTGGCAGCCCGCCACCGGGTCATCCGCCGCGCCACCTGACGGGCCTGCTCGACGCCGACCGAATCGGCCCGGCTCAGCCAGAACTTCAGCGGGTCATCGGGTGTCATGCGCCGCTTACGGGCTGCCCCATCTGCGGCGATCTGCACCCGCGCACCGAGGGTTTCCAGCCCAGATTCATCGACCTCGCCACGGCGTATGACCGTCACGGCTTCCAGACCTTCACCGCATCCGGGCACCGAACCCACACCGTCAGCGACAACAATCAGCCATGGCTTGGCTCCGGTGTACTTGTCATCAGCAGAGAAATCTCCGCGGTCAGCGATCAGCTCGGCCAACGCAGCGCCAGCCTCGGCCGGCGAATACACCATCCGTTCGGTGCCCAGCGCGTCCAGGCGCAGCGGATGCTGGTTGTGCGGCAACCACTTGATCCAGTCCCAGTCGGCCGGATTGTTGGTCACCACCGCGACCATCACCATGTTCGGCGGATGGAACACCGCCACCTGCAGCAGCAGTGCGCGCACCACGCTGGCGAGATCGCCCTCTCCGAAGAACTGCACCGCCCGATGGGTCTTGAGGTCAATCAGCGTCGGCATACCTTCGACGGCGCGATGGGCCCGGAAGAATCGTTCCCCCGCCGTGCGCGCGACCGGCTCAAGATCCTTCTTCTCGGCGGTCTCTTTCATCGTCATGCCGCCGCCCAGCTTCTGGGCCGCCACCCCGACCCGCGGGGCCAAAAAGTAGGTCGGGTCACGATCAGGGGCGCTGCGTTCCCATTGCCGAGGACTGCTGACCAGCGCGGCCAGCGTGTCAGGCGACGGCGCGTAGTGCGCGAGGTAGCGGTACTGCGCGGCCGCCCGCGAGTGAACCTTGCGCCGCAGCCCGGTCAACATCTCCAGGTACTTACGCCGGTTGAGGTCGATCTCAGGGGTCTTAGGGCCGCCACTGTTGCCGTGCCCGGCCATCATGCCCCCAGCGGCCATCAAGAACATGAGCGGGAACATCAGCATCATCGGACTCATCCGCCGGATACCCATGGATAAGAAGATGCCGATCATGCCGATGATCGCTACGCCCATCAACAGCGGGAGCAGCTTCTGGAACTTGTTGGGCGGCACCACCTCTGGGATCTCGTTGGGCGGCGGCACCTCGGTGGCAACCGTGATCTCCTCAGCCGAGGGGGCCTCGACCCGTTTGCTCGACCGGTTCGGGATCCAGGGACGCACACTCATCGCAGCCCACCTTCCGTATCGCCGTTGCCCGCCGCGATCGTGTCCTGGCTGATCAACGCCGCCTCCTTCGACAGCCCTGGGCCGTCAGCCAAGATCGCCAATACCGCCCACGGAGCCGGAATCGGCGAACTCAGACCCAGCGCCTTCTCCGTCGACGTGCCTTCCCGCGAAGACATCAGCCCGTAGCGCACCCCCGCATCGGAGACCCACCACAGCGTTTCGCGCGCCGGAGACCGCGGATCAGACCCCGTGGTCTGCACGAAGAAACCCGACCCCGGCGGCGCGTACATCGACACGGTGGGCCGCGAGACCAACTCGTGCTGCCACAGCATCTGCTGTTCGGCGTCCAACGGCAACCCCGGCCGGAAGGTCAGCACCGTCCGGGACTGCTGCTCCCCAGCGGCCTTGACCCACTGCCAGCACGTCACCGGTTCCTCCATACTTGGCGAGGAGTGCAGCGGCGACTCCGGAAACATACTCGTGTCCAATCCGGGATTGGCCGCAGGCAGCCGCGCAACCACATCTTGAGACACCGTGGGCGCCACGTCGGCCCCGTAGGCATTGGTATTGCGGATGACCGCAGCCATCACCTCAGAGATCTTCTGAACACCGTCGGCGAGCACCACATACCAGTCGGCGTCCTCTCCTGAGGGAACCCGAATCACGGATCCGACAACGATTCCCGGGCTTACCGCATACCCCGGGACACTGCCGCCCTGCGGGATGACCGGGGAACTGATAGGCCGCCCCGCCGGGATCGCGTTGAACAATTCCTCGCTGATCACGTCGATGGTGGGGAACCGCTGCAACCCCAGACCCAACACCAGGGCCGTGTCGTTGATGTCAATGCGGCGACGCTGATCACCGGTGAGCAGCCAGGTCGCCTCATCGGGGCCCTGCACGATCCGCGCCGCCGACGGGTCAGCACTCAACAACTGCTGCTGATCACTGGCGATGACCGCCGTCGTCACCGCCGGCCGGGCCGTCCCGGGCCGATCGATCACATCACAAGCTGTCCACACTGAATCCTTCTGCGCCGGCTGGAACACGCGCGACGGCGCCCCGGCGATACCCACCAGCGATCCGCGCGCCATGTTCTGTACCTCGGAGGTCTTCACTAATGCTGGCGTGTCCGGCTTGCCGACGATCAGCTGCGCCGAGACCAGGTTCAGCACCGGGTGCAGCTTTGAGTCGATCGTGACGAACAGTTCCGACGTTTCGCGAGCCTGCACAATCGGCGAATTGTCCCGTAACCCTTGCGGTTTGAAGTATGCGAGCGCGACAGCCCCAACAGCGACCAGCGCGGCGACCAGGAACCCTGCCATCGCCGCCATCGTCGCCGACCGATTGGGGTCGTGGCGCATCGAGGTGTCGTGCCGGGTCAGCGCGTGCGTCAGCCGGTTCACCAGGAACTTGTAGCCGGTGACTTGCAGCTTCGTAGACGGGATGAACGGCATCAGGACCCCACGATCTCGACGAGCTGCGTCAGATCCGAACCGGCTTCGCTGGATTCGGCGGCTAACACTTTGCGCAACCCCAACGCCATATCGGCGCCGATGATCGTAGTCAATGTCGTGGCATCGAGGACCTCCGGTGGATCCTCCTCAAGCCGGAGGTCGCGGAAATCGGCCGCACCTTCGATCACCTTGCGCACGAACCGTCCGTTGCCAACCACGTCGATCGCGCTGCGATCGCCGATCCGTAGTTCAGCCAACCGGCCACAGGTGGCGCGCAGGACCTCGACTGCCGACTCAGCCAGCACATCGTCGCGACCGACGGCCACAGCCTCAGCAATCGCGACCAGCTCACCGGCACTGTAGGTCTCGAACTTGAACCGGTGCGCAAACCGACCCCGAAGACCTTCGTTGGCCGCGAGCAACCGATCGATATCGTTCTCGTAGCCGGCGATCACCACCACCAACCGGTCCCGATCGTTTTCCATTCGCGCCAAAAGCGTGTCCAGGGCTTCCTTGCCGAACGGATCGGCCCGACCGTCACGCTCCTGGACCAGCGTGTAGGCCTCGTCGATAAACAACACACCATCGAGAGCACTGTTGATCGTCGCCCCGGTCTTGGCTGCTGAATGCCCTTCGTATTCGCCGACGAAATCGCGGCGCCCGGTCTCGATCAGCTTGGGCTCGGCAATCACACCCAAGCCGGCCAAGATGTTGGCCATCACCCGCGCGATCGTGGTCTTGCCTGTTCCCGGCGGACCGACAAACACCATGTGGTTGGCCGAACCGGGAGTCTTCAGACCTAACTCCCGCCGCTTGGCCGCCATCCGGATCCGCGCCCGAAACGTCTTGATCTGATCTTTGAGCGCACCCATGCCGATCTGGGCGTCCAGTTCCGCGGTCGCCTCAGCCAACAGCTTGGCGCGCGCCTCGGCGGCTCGCTCCCCGGCCAGCTCGGCGGCATCGGGCCCGGACTCGGGATCCCACGGGTCAGTCCTGGCTGCCACCGCTTCACGTGTCGTCACTTTCAAACGGATACCGGGATCGGCGATCGCCGCCGCTACCTCCGCCGACGGCGCCACCGCGTTGATCTGCTTGAGCAATGCGACCGCAGCATCTTCCTCGCCACGTTCCCGCGCGATGAGCGCCAGGAACCATTTCGCCGCCGGCTTGGCTCCCGGCAAATTCTCCTGGGCCTCGACACTATGCAGGTAGCGCTGCGCCTCATCGAACTCACCCAGAAACGCGTGCGCACCGCCAAGAGCAACATCGACGGCCACCCGCAACAACTGATCAGCCTCGAAGGAGCCCAGCTCCTCCCCCAGGCTGGAAATCACCTCCGGCCACCGCTGAGCCTTGTAGTGAATCGCACCAACGAGCCACCGCCCCGCGATCGTCGAGGGCGCCTCAGCCAAGGTCTCCAACGCCTCCGCGTAATCCGGCGGGGTCCGCATCGCCTGCATCCGCGCCAACGCCACAGTCAGGATCCCGCGGTCAACGATCGGCTGGTCGAGGGCGACGATCCCCATCCCGATATCGAACCGCGGCACGAAATGGGCCGGCGGAACCCGCAACCGGGACAACTGCTGGTGCATGTTCGCCCGCGACCGCCACGCGCGATAGATCACACCGGTCTCGTTGTCACCACACAGCATTCGACCCAGCCAGGCATCGCACATCTGCGGGTCCTCTTCGCTGGCAGCGGTAAAGTACCGCAACGCCTGCGCACTATCCGCGCGGCCGCCGTCGATGATCCCCAACGCCGCTACGCCAGCATCGAATCGATCCTCAGCTGCGCTCACGCCGGGTACCTCCGCGCGAACTCCGCACTCTCCATGTCCTGGTATTCCTCCGGCGTCGGTAGTTTCTGCGTCCGCCGACAGAACCTGTCGATCGGATCCGGATTCCGGCCCTGCGCTTCGGCGCTGAGCAACGTGAACAGCCGCAACTCCATGCGTTGCTTGGCCCGCGCCAACCCCGCGATCGCCACGATCTCCTCGGCCAGCGTTTCGTCGTTGGTCAACGCCTCAGGCTCCAGCATCAGCGCGCTGATCTGCCCGCGCCCATTGCAGGTAACCCCAACCGAACCGGCCGGGTTGAAAACCGTGAACTCCCTTGCGTAGAACTCCTCGGTCGACTCCGGCACCGACACATCGCCAACCTGCTGCCCGAGATCACTCACGATGCGATTCCCCTGTCCGGCACGCCGCCTGCTCCCTGTGTCAGCAACTCCACCATCCGTCCGAGCTCAAAATGATCAGGATCGAAGACCAATCCCAGCCGCGCGTACCGCAGCGCGGTTGGGGGATCCTCACAATGGCGAGCCGCCAACTCCCGGCACACCAGGCACACCACAGACGTCATCTCCGCTATCTGGGCCGCTGCCCAGCGCGGCGGTTCCGCACCGAACAGCGGCGCAGACACCATTGCCGCAGCGGAAGCCAGCGCACCGGTCGAGGCGGTCGCGGGATCTTCTCCCACCAGCTCGACGAACTGCCTCCACTCGGAGTTGATGTCGAGCACGTAACCCGTATCCGTGTGACGCGGGTCCAGACCTCGGTTGCGGATCTTGCTCAAGGCCACATGAAAACTCTTCGGCCGAGCGGGATCTCCGAACAGCATGTCACACAGATCCGCCGTCACGATCGGCTGACAGAATGCGATTGCGCCGATGATCTGCTGCTGCATCGGCTGGAACGGCGAGCCGGTCCCGTCGACCACTTCGAATCCCCCGAACACCGTCATCCAGGGCCCCTGCGGGCGATCCGGGGCGACAGCCGCCTCCCCTGTGACTGGCCTCAAGTCAGTGCCCGCGACCCTCGTCGAGACGTCATCTGCGGCGACTACCGGATCGGCCGGCGCCGGCGGCTCCGTGGCAGCCGCGTCCAGTGTCGATGCCACGTCGACCGGATCGATGACCAGCCCGGTTGATTCCACTTTGACCCCTTCGCCCGCGATCTGTCCACCGTCGGCGACACCAGCGATGGGAGAATTCGAGTCAATTGGATCTGTCTCGACTGCACCGCGCTCGATGCCGGGTGTTCCATCGGGAAGCGCAAGGACTGGCCGGCGCAGGGGCCGCACGGGCCAGGCCGTACCCGCGGCTAGCACGTCGACCCACCCGGGGTCGTCGGCGAGCAGCGGGTCAGCGATCACCACCGTGGCATCCGGGTTGCCACTGACCCGCGCGCCGGCTATCGCTGCGTCGTCGGCGACAACCCCTTGCGCGGCCGCCTGCATCGTCCAGTGGGCGATCATCGCGTCGCGGCCTGTGCAGGTCACACCGATCTCATCGATGGCTAATGCGTTGACCGCGAGCAGCTCGGATTCGCCCACACCCAGTACAACGAGAACGGGATCGGCCGACGCGTCACGCAGCCCTGGCTCGGAGCCGCGGGGAGCGCGCACCCAGCCCGCGTCGACGAACTCCCACGGAGCTGCCAGACGTCCCGGGTCGGTGGAGAACTTCACCCACACCCACTGCGGGTCAACGCGCACCACCACTGCCCTGGCCGAGGTCAACGAGTGCACACCGCCCAGCAGCCTGCGCACGCCGCCATCGAGGCACTCAGCGACCAACTCAGCCGGGGTTGCCTGTCCAGCAATCATCAACCCAACCCCAGGTCGAGTTGATCGAACTCGGGCACCGCCTCACGCACCGCCTCCAGGCGCCGCTCGTCAATCGCCGCGTAGCACTCCTGCAGCCCTGACATCACCAGGTCCTCGATCTGCCGCGCGGAATAGCGACCCACGATGCCGTCCAGGTACAGGTCGGTCAGTGCCCCATACCCGTCTATCTCTGGCATCACATTGGGCTCTTCGGGTGCCGCACGGCGCACGCGAAGATCGTCATACATCGCCGACTGAACCTTGCCCAGCACCGAGCCCAGCTCCCTGGACTTGGCCAGGAAACTCTCCACCGCGGGGTGAAACGACACTGGCTGAACTCCTTCTTAAGTCTCGGTCGGCCGCACGCGACGTCGCTGACCGGCCACCGGTTCGGAGACCTCGGGCTCGTCAGCGACCAGTGGCTCGTCGGGAAACCAGTCTTTATTGCGGGCAGCTTCCTTGTCGCCTTCCCCGCCACGGTTGTGCGGCATCATGCCCATCGGCATCATCCCGCTACCGCCGAATCCTCCCGGCCGAGCACCAGCACCGGTCGATGGCGCGGTAGTCGATGACGCGGCCGGCGGCGGGGCAGCGGCCGGCGCTTGCTCGGGCAGACTGGCCGGCATCGTGCGGCCACCTCCTCCAGCACCACCGCCGCCACCGCCCAAACCTGACCCGCCACCGCCAGACCCCAAGGCACTCAATGGGTTGCGCCCGGAGCTGCCCAGGCCCGAACCGCCGGTCGGCGATCCGCCTCCACCGAGAACATTGCCCAGCTGGCTGGCGGCCTGACTGGCCTGCTGGCCCATCTGCTGCACCGATTCACCGGCCTTACCCATCATCTGGCCACCGGCATTGGCCACCATCGACGGGATCTGCATCAACGTCGACATCACCGACTGCATCCCCTGGCCAGTCGATTCGCCAAGCCCCTGCGCAGCATCACCAGACTGCAGCTCATCAGCTGCGGCAGGATCATCGATACTGCCGATCTCGCCCGCCGGCTTGTCCGGCAAACGCGGGTCCCCGTCACCGCTGATGCGCGGTGAGTCGCCGGGCTTGTTCACCTGATCGTTGACCCCGCCCGCACCTTCGCCGTAGCGGTTGATCGTCGACGCCGAGACCTCTCTGGCCTCTTCAATCGCACGTTCATGCTCGGCAGCCTCCGCGGCACCACGGGGATCACCGGCGGCCGCCCTCGTCGATGCCGCCAGCAACAGCTTGTACCGCTGCCGAACGTCCTCGGCCCGAGGATGCTCAGCTACCGCAGACCGCCAATAGGACCCCACCTGACGCGCCGCCATTGCCTGCGCACCCGCCGAGGTCGCGCCTTCGTTCATCCATTGACCAAAGCTCTGAAGCCGCGCCGACAGCAGCGAGGCCGCCTCACTGTCCCACGAGCCGGGTAGCCCAGTTGCCAACGCCTGCAAAGCGGCAGCCGCCGAACTCAATTCCGCAGCCGCAGAATCCCACGCCGCTGCGTGAGCTTCCATTCCAGCTTCACCGGCACCACCGCGCAACGCGTCGTCGACAGTCGCAGGCTCTGCGGGGATCTGCGCAACCGCAGAAGACGTATCAGGCATGTCAGGGATTGAAACTGCGGGCGGCGCAGGGATATTCAGCGCCGAGAGCGCCGCCTGCACAGCACCGCCTACCGAGCCAGCCCCTACCGACCCTCCCGAAATGCCCTGTGCGCCCGCCGCGTCACCATCGACATAGCGCTGCAGCGCCGCAGCGACTGCCTGCGAGCCCTCAGTGATCCGAGCGATACCCCCGGCAAGATCAGCGCTGAGCCGCCCCGCACTCGCTGCCACTTGTCCGGCCGCGGCCACTGATACGGGATCCGCCCCGGGCGCGGCGGGCGGGGTGATCGCAGCAGGCGCCGCCAGCGCGGCCGCTGCCGAGCTCAACGCCGCACTGATACGCGGCCCAACCTCGGCAGGATCAACCCGAATTCCAGCCACCTACAGGCCACCGCCTGCAGCAGAGATCGACTGTGCGCCATCAGCATCGCCGCCTTCGTAGCGCCCCGCCGCGGCCATCAGATTCTGGGCCATACCAGCCCGCCGCGCGCCAGTCTGCTCGGCGTAGCCCGACACCCTGCCGAAGTACTCGCGCAGGGACGCCCCCACGGGAGCCGCGATGGCGCCATGACATCGGATGATCTCGTCTTCGACACCGTCGATCCACGCAGAGACCTGGCGCCGGTACTCGTCGTAGCTCGCGGCACATTCGTCGTTGTCAACGGCGGAGGTCCGCAACGACGCCGGGTCAACGGAAACAGGTGCTGAACTCATGCGGTAATGATCTTGCAGCGAACAGGTGTTTTCAACAGGCGCACCCCCGACCATCGTGTCCGCGGTTAGTACTGCCATGTTTACACCCCCCTTTGACGCCAATCTATACCCGTGAACTATTACGCTAGCATGTACCTGTATGTGGTGCCATCGTCCAAACTCTGCAACCATGGCCCACACCGCCACACCCACACCACTGGCACCACAATGAGCCGACGCGTCATGCGAGGCTTTGACCCCGAGGATTTCACCCGAGCCCGCATCTCCGCCGGTCTAAGCCGCCAGGATCTCGCCCGCCTATCCCGTACCGGCCGCGCCACCATCGACAACTGGGAAAACGGCAAAGCCACACCCCAGATCGACGCGCTTGTCCGCGTCGCCGCAGTCCTCAACCTCACCCCCGAGTCCTTCATCAAGATCCCCCCCGACCGGCGCTACCCCGGCGACTGGCGCGTCATCCGCGGACTCACCCAGCCACAACTGGCCGCTGCGACCGCACTGAGCACCACCACCATCGGCGCCATTGAGCGCGGCGAAGTCGCCCTCACTGACTCCAACGCTGCAACCATCGCCGCCATCCTCGATCTCACCCCCGCCGCCTACCGCGCCGCCTACGA
>NZ_BEWG01000045.1:57731-60133 GCF_002723835.1 Mycobacterium sp. shizuoka-1
ACGCGCCCGCACACGCCCCCCAGGAACACCCGCATAACTTCCCGAGCACCCGCTTCTCGAAGTTCCCAACATCGCGATACCTTTGACTCATGCATCCCGTTGACGCTGCCCTCCAGCAGGCGCGCCAGCTACTGGGCAACCTCACCCCGCCCGAGCTGACCCCACCAGCCTATGGCGGGCAGGTCAGCACACCTACCGACTGGACCGGCACAGCCGCCGAGCGCGCTGGCACCGTCCACACCGAACTCGACACCAACCGAGAAGACCTGCGTGCTACCCACAAGAGAGCCGCCACCGCAGTCGCCTCCGCTAACCGACTCTCCGAAGAAGCCCGCACCGGCCTCACCGCGGTCGAGACCTCATGGCAGCAAGACAAGGCCATCCTCGGCCCACTGGCCGACACCCCCACCGGACAGGCGGCGCTGCTCCAGGCAGGACAGCTGCGCATCACCGAAGCAGCCCAGCTCATAGAGCAGACCGCCACCCAGTACGCGACCATCGCCGAACAGCTCGCCGCCTCCTCGGCCGAGCTCCCCCACAGCGTCGAGAACCCAACCGCAACCCAGGCCGTCGACTTCAAGACCGACAAACCCGACACCGAGGGCCCACCCGACAAGCGCAGCATGCCCATCATCACCGAACCTGGCGGCCTCGGCCCACCGGGAACGATTGGCAGCGCCGGCACCCCCAACTGGATCGAGATCGGCCAGGACACCGGCATCTGGCTGCCCGACAACGAACTCGATGGCCTCTACGTCACCGAACCCGGCGGCCTTGGCCCTTCCTCGCCCTACGGCACTCCCGGCTGGGTCGAACTGCTCCCCGACTCGGGCTACTGGCTCCCCAAAGACCAGCTCCCCGACAACGCCATCTACCAGACCCCCGGCAGCCTCGGCCCACCCGGCACCATGGGCTCAGCCACAACGCCCGACTGGGTCGAATGGATCCCAGGATCGGGAATCTGGCTTCCCGACGACAAACTCCGCAGCCCCTAACACGCCGACGCAGCGAGTCCGAAACATCATTCAGCCGACGAGCTTCTTCCACGGCGGAGTGCCCGGCAAGCAGCCCGGGGACCGCATCGTCCCCGCCGCGCACCTCGGCCTCGACTACTCGACTGCTTACTCCTGGGCACCAGGGGCGCAACCCCAAGTTCCCCGCTACCGCCCAGACCTCGTGTACTTCACCACTCATCTCGGCGTCGCGCGCGGGTACGCCGCCCGCTACATGAACAGCCAGCGCGAACCCGAACCGGGTGACGTCTACCGCGTCGTTGTGCCCGGCCCCGTAGAACCCGATCCCGACTTCGATCATCCCAAAACCAGGGAAATCTACGCAGCCAGCCCGACACCAGTGACCGTCGAGGCAGTCGTGCAACGCGGCGTCGCACTCACGCTGCGCCAACAGAACCAAGCCGCGTGGCCCTACCGGATGTACTACGCCAACTTCGAAGAAATCCACGACCAGGACGGCACCGTACTTGCCTCCACCGAAATGCGCCTGCACGGCGCGACCGACGAGTACCTCCGGCTCCTCCCCAAGTGGATGGACGCCAGCGAATTCGGCAACGGCGGCAGACTCTGGTCGCCAGGCCGCCCTGGCGGCTCCTGGGCAACGCCCGATGAGGTTCTCGACATTGTGGATCACCTCGCCCTCGACACCGGCCTACACCTCATCAGCGGCAACAACATCAGGGCCGCACGGTTCGTCGAACGCGGATCCCGCACTCCCATCCTGTTCGGCACTCTCCAATGCCGCGAATGCAGCGCACAGTTCGCCGACCCCACAGGCCGACTGAGCCGACAACACCTCCTCGACGCTGCAGTGCACCAGGCGGGCCCCGACCTCCGCCTGATCGCCCAATTCAACGGCGGACTGGACGGATACCTGCATGCTCTACGCCGGCGCCACCCGACCCGCTGGACCTGGGCCGCGACACCCACCACGTGATGCACCCTGCATCACGTGCCCCGGCGACCACACCACCAACAGTAGTCCTGAGCTACCCAATTGATACCTAATCAGGGTATCTTTAAGAGCATGTCCGGGATGCGTGACGCCGAACTCGCGCTGGCCGTGGAAGCGGCCGGCCAGTGGGGCATGTTCACCGCAGCCCAGGCCACCCGCCTCGGCATGACCCGAAAACGCATCACCCAGCTCTGCGCCGCCGACCGCATCCACCACACCGACACCCGCGCGGTCTACCGCTTCGCCGGCACACCCACCGACATCACTCTCGACGCCGTCCGAGCTACCTGGCTAGCCCTCGAACCCTCCCACTTCGCCGGCGAACGACTCGACGCGCTACGCGCCGGCACACCAGGCCCACTGGCATCCCACCTCACCGCGGCCCACTACCTCTATGAACTGGGAACACTGCAGCCCGACCACCTCGACTACAC
>NZ_BEWG01000046.1:0-8678 GCF_002723835.1 Mycobacterium sp. shizuoka-1
CCCGTGCGCGGTGAACCTCACGGCCCCGGCCATCGCCCAGACCGTCTCCGAACTTCCCCGTGATCCGCGCAGCAATCAACCCTGGAACCCGGTACCGGTGGCCGGCAACTACAACGAATGCGCTCAGCTGTCGGCGGTGATCATCAAGGCCAACACCAACGCCGACAACCCCAACACCCGCGCGGTGATGTTCCATCTCGGCAAGTACATCCCGACCGGCGTGCCCGACACCTACGGCTTCACCGGCGTCGACCCCGCACAGACCACCGGTGACACCGTGGCACTGTCCTACGTCAACGGGCTGGGCCTGCAGAGCGTGGTCAAGTTCCGCTGGAACGGCAACGGCGTGGAGCTGATCGGCAACACCTGATCCGTCGGCGGACCCGCCTACAGTGGGTCTGTGTTCGTCGCCGACGACCGCGTCATCTACAGCGCCTCTGACCTCGCGGCGGCCGCCCGCTGCGAGTACGCGTTGCTGCGTGCCTTCGACGCGAAGCTGGGCCGCGGCCCGTCGGTGTCGGTCGAAGACGAGCTGCTGGCCCGCACCGCCGAGCTGGGCGACCAGCACGAGCAGCGCCACCTCGACGAGCTGCGATCGACCGGCGACGTCGTCGTCATCGGCAGGCCCGCCTACTCGGTGGCCGGCCTGCGCGCCGCCGCGGAGGCCACCCTGCGCGCGGTGCAGCGGCGGGCCCCCGTCATCTATCAGGCCGCGATGTTCGACGGCCGCTTCGCGGGCTTCGCCGACTTCCTCGTGCTCGACGGCGAGCGCTACCGGCTGCGCGACACCAAGCTGGCCCGCTCGGTCAAGGTCGAGGCGCTGCTGCAGCTGGCCGCCTATGCCGAAGCACTGGCCGCCGCGGGAGTGGCCGTGCACGAAGAGGTCGAGCTGGTCCTGGGCAACGGTGTTACCACCGCCTACCGGGTTGACGAACTGCTGCCGGTATACCGCTCCCGCCGTGCCGACCTGCAGGCCCTGCTGGACCGGCATGCCGCCGGGGACGCCGCGGTCGACTGGGCTGACGAGTCCGTGCGCGCCTGCATGCGCTGCCCGGAGTGCGAGGCGCAGGTGCGCGAGCACGACGATCTGCTGCTGGTGGCGGGCATGCGGGTCAGTCAACGGTCCCGGCTGATCGACGCCGGCATCACCACCGTGGCCCAGCTGGCCGCCCACGACGGCCCGGTACCGGAGCTGGCAGCTCGCGCGCTCGACTCGCTGCGCGGGCAGGCCCGGCTGCAGCTCGCGCCGCGGATCGCCGGCAAGCCACCGTTCGAGGTCGTCGATCCGCAGCCGCTGATGCTGTTGCCCGACCCGGACCGGGGTGATCTGTTCTTCGATTTCGAAGGCGACCCGCTCTGGACCGCCGATGGCACCGACTGGGGCCTGGAGTATCTGTTCGGCGTGCTCGGAACGAGGCCGGACGGGGACTTCCAGCCGCTGTGGGCGCACGATCGCCGCGGAGAACGCAAGGCGCTCAAGGGTTTCCTGGAGCTGGTCCGCAAACGTCGCAAGCGGTATCCGAAGATGCACATCTACCACTACGCGGCGTACGAGAAGACCGCGCTGCTGCGGCTGGCGGGCCGCTACGGCGAGGGTGAGGACGAGGTCGACGACCTGCTGCGCAACGGCGTGCTGGTGGACCTGTATCCGTTGGTCCGCAAGAGCATTCGAGTCGGCACCGAGAACTACAGCCTGAAGTCGCTCGAGCCGCTCTACATGGGCGCCGAGCTGCGCACCGGTGACGTCACCACCGCCACCGACTCGATCACCATGTACGCGCGCTACTGCGAATTGCTCGCCGACGACCGCGCGGACGAAGCCGCCACCGTGCTCAAGGAGATCGAGGACTACAACCACTACGACTGCCGGTCCACCCGGATGCTGCGGGACTGGTTGCTGCGCCGCGCCTTTGAATCCGGGGTGCCTCCACTGGGCGCCGCGCCGGTCCAGGACAGCGGCCAGGTCGACGTCGATGACGAACTGGCCCGCACCCTGGGCGCATTCGCCGGTGACGACGTCAGCGACCGCAGCCCGCAGCAGCGGGCCGTCGCGATGATCGCCGCCGCGCGCGGGTACCACCGCCGCGAGGACAAGCCGTTCTGGTGGAGACATTTCGACCGGCTCAACAGCCCGGTCGACGAATGGTCGGATACGCCAGGAGTTTTCCTGGCCGAGAAAGTGAGCGTCGAGACGGCGTGGAACATCCCGCCGCGCGCTCGCAAGCAGCAACGGCGTCTGCTGCTGACCGGTTCGATCGCCGCCGGCGAGCTCAACCGCGACATGTACGCGATGTACGACCCGCCCTCCCCGGCCGGCCTGTCCGACGATCCCGAGCGGCGGGCGTATTCGTCGGTGGACGTGCTCGAGTGCGATGATCCCGCGGCGCCGACCGAGGTGCTGGTGCTGGAGCGGGAACCGAAGAGCGGTGGGGTCTTCGATGCGGTTCCGTTCGCGTTGACCCCTGGTTCGCCGTTCTCCACCAAGCCGCTGCGCCAGTCCATCGACGCCGCAGCCGCACACGTGGCGGCCGGTCTGCCCGCCCTGCCCTTGACCGCTGTCGTCGACATCCTGCTGCGCCGCCCGCCGCGCACCCGCACGACGCTGCCCCGCACCGGCGATGCCGCGGCCGACATCACCGCCGCGGTGCTGGGCCTGGACTCGTCGTATGTGGCGGTGCACGGGCCGCCCGGAACCGGTAAGACGCACACCGCCGCCCGCGTCATCGCCGCACTGGTCACCGAGCATGGCTGGCGCGTCGGCGTGGTGGCGCAATCCCACGCCGTGGTGGAGAACCTGTTCTGCGACATCATCGGCGCCGGGGTAGATCCGGCCGTGGTGGCCAAGAAGCGGGGCGGCGGCGAGTGGACCGAGCTCGACGAGAAGAACTATCCCGCGTTCATCGCCGACCATGATAGCTGCGTGATCGGGGGCACGGCATGGGATTTCGCCAACGCGTCCCGGGTGCCGCCGGGCAGCCTGGATCTGTTGGTGATCGAGGAGGCGGGCCAGTTCTGCCTGGCCAACACCATCGCCGTCGCGCAGGCGGCCACCAACCTGCTGCTGCTCGGCGACCCCCAGCAGTTACCTCAGGTCAGCCAGGGCACACATCCCGAACCGGTGGATGCCTCGGCGCTGGGCTGGCTGGTCGACGGCAGGCACACCCTGCCCGAGGAGCTGGGCTACTTCCTGGACCGTTCCTATCGCATGCATCCGGCGGTGTGCGCCGTGGTGTCCCGGCTGTCCTACGACAATCGGCTGCACTCGGTCAAAGAACGAACGGCCGCCCGGCGCCTGGCCGGCGTCCAACCCGGTGTGCACGTCCTGCCCGTCGCGCACGACGGCAACTCCACCGACAGCAGGCAGGAGGCCCAGGCGATCGTCACCTCGATCACCGCCATGCTCGGCGCGGCCTGGACCGACGAGGACGGCACCCGACCGCTGACCGGCGCCGACGTGCTGATCGTGACGCCCTACAACGCCCAGGTGGTGTTGTTGCGTCGCCTGTTGGACACGGCGGGATTGTCGGCGGTGCAGGCCGGCACGGTGGACAAGTTCCAGGGCAGGCAGGCCCCGGTGGTGTTCGTCTCGCTGGTGGCGTCCTCGATCGCGGAGGTGCCGCGCGGAATCTCGTTCCTGCTCAACCGCAATCGTCTGAACGTGGCGGTGAGCCGGGCGAAGTACGCGGCGGTGATCGTGCGGTCGGCGATGCTGACCGATTATCTGCCGTCGACGCCGGCCGGGTTGGTGGAGTTGGGAGCGTTCCTGGCCATGTGTGATAGACCCTCGGGATGAGTTCCTCACTGCCCGAGCGGCTCCGGGCGATTGTCGGTGCCGCGCACGTCGTCACCGATGCCGACGTCCTGGACGGCCGCAGCGTGGATCACACCGGGCGCTACCGCGGGAAGGCCAGCGCCCTGGTTCGGCCCGGCTCGGCCCTCGAGGTGGCCGCGGTGTTGCGGGAATGCCGGGACGCGGGCGTGTCGGTGACGGTGCAGGGCGGCCGCACCTCGTTGGTGGCCGGGACCGTGCCCGAACACGACGACGTCCTGCTGTCCACGGAGCGGCTGACCGAGATCGGCGAGGTGGACGTCGTCGAGCGGCGGATCCGGGTCGGCGCCGGGGTGACCGCGGCGGCCGTGCAGCGCGCGGCGGCCGGCGCCGGCCTGCTGTTCGGGGTGGACCTGGCCGCCCGTGATTCGGCGACCGTCGGCGGGATGGCCTCCACCAATGCCGGCGGCCTGCGCACCGTGCGGTACGGGAACATGGGCGAGCAGGTGATCGGCCTGGACGTCGCGTTGCCCGACGGGTCGCTGGTGCACCGGCACAGCATGGTGCGCTCCGACAACACCGGCTACGACCTGGCTTCGTTGTTCATCGGCGCGGAAGGCACGTTGGGGGTGATCACCGGGCTGGACCTGCGCCTGCACCCGGTGCCCGCCCATCGGGTGACGGCGGTGTGCGGATTCGCCGAGCTCGACGCGCTGGTGTCGGCCGGCCGGGTGTTGCGCGACACCGAATCGATTGCCGCACTTGAGCTCATCGACGGGCGGGCGGCGGCGCTGGCCGCCGAACACCTGGACGTTCCGGTGCCGACCGCCGGTGCGTGGTTGCTGCTGATCGAGCTGGCCGGCGAGACCGATCTGACCGAGCGGCTGGCCGAGGCACTGGAGGATGCCGAGCTGTCCGGCGAACCGGCGGTCGGCATCGACGCAACGGCACAGCAACGGCTCTGGCAGGTCCGCGAAGCCACCGCCGAGGTGGTGGGGCTGTTCGGTCCCCCGCTGAAATTCGATGTCTCCCTGCCGCTCTCGGCGATCCCGGCGTTCGCCGCCGCGTCGGCCGCGCTGGTCGCCGCACATGCCCCGGACGCGATCCCGGTGCTGTTCGGCCACATCGGCGAGGGCAATCTGCACCTGAACGTTTTGCGCTGCGACGCCGAACAGGAAGCCCAGCTGTACGCCGCGATGATGACGTTGATCGCCGACCACGGCGGCAACGTCAGCTCGGAGCACGGTGTGGGGAGCCGCAAACGCCACTACCTGTCGATGGCTCGCACCGACGAGGACATCGCCGCGATGCGCACCATCAAGGCCGCGTTCGACCCGACGGGTTATCTGAATCCCGCTGTGCTGTTCGACTAGAGCCGACGTCTTCGGCGCCCGGAACTACCGGGGCCGCACCAGCACCGACTGCGCGATGACGCCTACGGCACCGTCGTCGTCGAACAGGGTGCCCACGGTCGTCCCCACCCCGTCGGGTCCGTACCTCGTCTCGGAGCGGATGCCCGTCCACTCCCCGGCCGGCACCCGGTGCAGATGCACCACGAGATCGGTGTTGAGGAAGGTGTACTTCCTGATGTCGATCTTGGAGCCGATGCCGTTGGCGCAGTCGGCGACGGCGAACAGCCGCTCCAACGGGGTGCTCACCTCGCCCTGCACCAGGTCGACCTGTGGCCGCAGCCACGAGCCTCCGGGACCGGGCGCCATGTGCTCGGTGAGCCACAACCACTCCAGGCTGTGCACGTAGTTCGGGTCGAAGTTGTCGGCGAGGTTGCGGTTGACGCCCTGCGCGCGGGGCGGCAATGGCGCGACCGGCGCCGAGAGCAGTGCCTCGGTGTCCAGGGTCAGCATCCGCCATGCGCTCGCGCGCGCGACCGGGCGCGGCTGTCCGTCGGGCCCGAGTCCGAGCATCACCGCCGAGACGAGTTCGATCTGCTTGCCGCCCCGGTCCAGTTCGGCGGTGACCCAGATGTCCCCGTCGGCGGGCACCGGCCCCAGGAGGTCCACCACGACCCGGCTCAACCGGGTGTCCGGGCGGTAGCGACACCGCTGCAGGGCACGGACCAGCAGCGCCGACACCGGTCCGGCGTGCTGGATGTGCGACGACCAGGTGCTGCGAACCATGTCGGTGGCCCGGAACTTCTGCCCGCGCGGATCGTCGGGGTCGACGAGTTCGTAGTAGCTGTCGGACATGCTCACCTTTCTACTGACGGAAACCCCGCACCGGGGACGTCGACCCACACGGTCTCCACGCGCGACAGGCGGGTGCCGGCCAGCCGCTGCGGATAGGCGTCGGAGCTGGAAACCAGGAACAGGGTGCGCCGGTCGGGCCCGCCGAGCATGCAGGCGATGGCCGCCCGGTCGCCGATGTCGATGCGGTCGGTGACCTCACCGCCGGCGACGATCCGCTCGAAGCGGTGGGCCAGTGTCATCGACGTCCACACTCCGCCTGCGTCGTCGAGCGCGATCCCGTCCGGTGGACCGTCGAGGCCGTCGGCGAACACCCGGCGCCCGGACAGCCCGCCGTCGGCGTCGATCTCGTAGGCGCTCAGCCGCCGGCCGATCGACTCGGCGACGATCAGCGTGGCACCGTCGGGCGTGACCGCCATCCCGTTGGGGAAGTCGAGGTCGTCGGCCACGACGGTCACCGAGTCGTCGAGATCCAGCCGGGCGATGATGCCGCCCGCACGGGCCTGCGACCCGATATAAGCCCGGCCGTGACCGTCGATCACCATGTCCCCGAGGTTGGCCGGCGCCACCGCAGACAGGTCGGCGACGGTGGTGATGACATCGCCGTCATAGCTCAGTACCTCGCGGCGCTCGGTGGACACGATCAGCAGCGTGCCATCGGGGCGGAACCCCAGGCCCGCCGGCGCGTGGCCGACCAGTTCCAGCGTCGTCACCGCCCCGTCGAGGGTGATCGTGTGCACGGCCTCGCCGAGCATGTCGGACATCCACAGCAGGCCCTCGAACCACCGTGGGCCTTCGCCGAAGCAGAATCCGCTGGCAAGCTGAGCTCGGGAGAAGGAGTCCAGGACCGTCATGCCGTACCTTTACAAAACATCGCACAAGTGTCACGCTCCGTACGTGGCACTGTCAACGACCGACGCGTCATCGGAGGCCTGAGCCCGTGTGGTGTTACCGGCTTGTCGCGCCGTATACGTTCGAGCGGGTGACAACGCCCGACCCCCCGCCCGACCATCTGCGCGACGGTCAGGTGCTGCTGAAATTCCTCGCCGCGGGCATCTGCGGCAGCGACATCCCCGGCTTCAAGGGCGTGCAGGGCCGACTGCCGGGCGACACCGGCACCCTGGCCGCCGAGATGGCGGGCTTTCCCGTGCACGAGATCGTGGGCGAAGTCTTGGCGAGCGCACATGCCGAACACCGCCCCGGCAACCGCGTCGTCGGCTGGGCTTCCGGTTTCGACGGCCTGATGGAATTCGTGGTATCCGACGGCAGCGGGCTGGCGCCGTACGACCCCGCGCTGAGCCCCGCCCAGGCGGTCGGGCTGCAGCCGCTGGCCTGCATTCTCTATGCGCTCGAACAACTTCCGCCGCTGACGGGCAAGCGGGTCGCGGTCATCGGCCAGGGCTCGATCGGGCTGCTCTTCTCCTACGCGGCCAAGGCTGCCGGCGCCGAGCACGTCACCGGGGTCGACCCGATCTACCGCGACGACGTGGCCGCGACGTTCGGCGTCGACACCGTGGTGCGGGCCACCAGTGACCGCTGGGTGGCGCACCTCGCCGCGCACGACAAGCCCGACATCGTCATCGAAGCGGTCGGCCACCAGGTCGCCACGTTGAACAATGCCGTCGAAGCGGCCGCCTTCGGCGGCACGGTCTTCTACTTCGGTGTGCCCGACGACGACAGTTACCCGATCAGCATGCGCACCATGCTGCGCAACAATCTCACGTTGAAATCCGGTGTGACACTGGACCGCCGACGGGTGCTGGATGCCGCCGACGCGTTCGCCCGCGCGCATCCCGAGCTGCTGGGTCGCTACGTCACCCACACGTTCGGTGTCGCCGACGTACAAGAGGCGTTCGAGTTCGCCTGCCGCCCGACCCCCGGTCGGGTCAAGATCGCGATCGTGGCCGCATGACCGCCGGCAGGTTGCAGCAGGCGCTGGCCGACAAGGCGCAGGTTTGGGGCGGCTGGATCACCGGCCCGTCGTTCGCCGGGCCCGACGAATTCGCCCGTGCCGGTTACGACTACGTCGGGTTCGACATTCAGCACGGTTATCTCGACGACGCCGACGTGGCGCTCGCGCTGCGCCGCCTCGAGCACGTCCCGATCGCCACCGCCGTGCGGGTGCCGTCCGCGGCGCCCGCGCCGATCGGACGGGTACTGGACGCCGGGGCCGACGCGATCATCGTCGCGATGGTGGACCGCCCCGAGCAGGCCGCCGAGGCGGTCGCCGCGACCCGATTCGCACCAGACGGGATCCGCAGCTTCGGCCCGCTGCGGGCCAGCCTGGGACATGACCCGGCCGCGTTGTCGGCGCGGGTGAGTGTGTTCGCGATGATCGAGACCGCGGCCGGCCTGGACGCGGTCCACGAGATCTGCGCGGTACCGGGCCTGGCCGGGGTCTATGTGGGCCCCGCCGATTTGGCGATCTCGCTGGGCACCGGGGTCGTCAGGGCGACCGACAACCCGGCGGTGCGCGACGGGATCGTGCGGGTACAGCAGGCCGCGGCGGCTGCCGGTGTCGTCGCAGGCATCCATGCCGGTGACGGCGTGACAGGAAAGGAATTGGCCGCGTTGGGATTTGCGCTGATCACCCTGGCCCCGGAATCGGTCGCCCTGCGCCGCGGCGCGGCCGACCATCTCGCCGAAGCGATCGGGCGGAGCGGCGCATGACACCGCCGGCGACGATGCAGAGCGAAGCGATGAGGAGG
>NZ_BEWG01000046.1:8733-20560 GCF_002723835.1 Mycobacterium sp. shizuoka-1
ACCGCCGGCGACGATGCAGAGCGAAGCGATGAGGAGGAGCGGCGCATGACAAGAGTCGCACTTGTCACCGGCGCGGCTCGCGGCCAGGGGGCGGCGATCGTCGCCCGGCTGCGCGCGGACGGCTTCCTGGTCGCCGCCGCCGACCGCCTGCCCATCGAGGCCGACGACGACGGGGTGCTGCCGGTCGACCTGGACGTGACCTCCGAGGAGCAGTGGGCGGCCGCGGTCGCCCGCACCGTCGAGCGGTTCGGGGGCCTGACTGTGCTGGTGAACAATGCCGGCGTGCTGCACCGGGCCTCGTTGACCGAGGAGACCCCGGCAGGGTTCGAGAGCAGTTGGCGGGTCAACACGTTGGGCCCCTTCTTGGGTATCAGGGCATCGCTAGCTGCGTTAAGCCGCGCCGAAGGGGCCGCGATCGTCAACACCTGCAGCACCGGGGCGATGCGCCCGTTCCCGTTCCACGCCGCCTACGGCTCGTCGAAGTGGGCGCTGCGCGGTCTGACCCAGATCGCCGCGGCGGAGCTGGCCGGCGACGGTATCCGGGTCAACGCCGTGTTCCCCGGCCCGGTCGAGACCCCCATGCTCGACGAGACCGCACGCCAGCGGCTGGTCGCCCGCGCGTACAGCGGACGGCTCGGTCAACCGATGGAGATCGCGGACGCGGTGGCCTTTCTGGTGTCCGAACACGCGTCGTTCATCACCGGAGCGGAGCTGGTCGTCGACGGTGGGCAATGCCTGCGGATCGGCTGAGGCCGATGTCGGTCGGCATCATCGGCGCCGGGCCGGGTGGTCTGGCGCTGGGGGTGTTCCTGACCAAGGCGGGATTTCGCGACTTCACGATCTTCGACCGTGAGGACGGAGTCGGCGGAACCTGGCGGATCAACACCTACCCCGGGCTCGCCTGCGACGTGAAGTCCCATTTGTATTCGTATTCGTTCGACCTGAACTCGGAGTGGAGCCGGATGTGGCCGGGCCAGCCGGAGCTGCTGGAGTACTTCGAACGTGCGACCGATCGCCACGGCCTGCGGCCGCATCTGTACCTGAACACCGAAATCACTGCTGCGCAGTGGAACCCGGGCGACAACACCTGGACGCTGACCGACACCACCGGCCGGCGGCACACGTTCGACATCGTGGTCTCCGCGGTCGGGATGTTCACCCGCCCGCTGCTGCCCGACCTCACCGAGCAGGAGCCGTTCACCGGCATCCTGATGCACACCGCGCGGTGGGACCACTCGGTGGATCTACGGGGTGCCCGGGTCGCCGTGCTGGGCACCGGATCCACCGCATCGCAGCTGATCCCGGAGGTCGCCAAGGTGGCCGAGCGGGTGTATTCGGTGCAGCGCTCCCCCACCTGGATCCTGCCCAAGCCCGACCGGGCCTACACCGACCGGGAACGCTGGATCTTCCGGCGAATCCCGTTCGCGAAGAAGCTCTACCGGACCCGGCTGTGGCTACGCAGTGAGCGCAACATCTCGGTGATCGAGAACGGCAGCGACAAGACCCAGGAGTTCAAGGACATCTCGCTGCGGTTCCTGCACGCCGCGGTTCCCGACCCCGACCTGCGCGCCAGGCTCACCCCGGATCACCCACTGGGCTGCAAGCGACTGGTGTTCGCCGCCGACTACCTGTCGACCCTGACCCAGCCGCACGTCGAAGTGGTGTCCAGTCCTGCCCGGTCGCTGCGGGCCCGGTCACTGGTCACCGAGGACGGCTCCGAACTGGATGTGGACGTGGTGTTGTGCGCCACCGGCTATGCCGCCACCGACTACCTGGGCCAGATCGAGGTCGTCGGCGAGGGCGGCCAATCGCTGCACGATACCTGGCGCGACGGCGCCTTCGCCTATCTGGGCATGACCGTCCCGGGCTTCCCGAACTTCTTCATGCTCTACGGACCCAACACCAACGTCGGCTCCAACAGCGTGCTCTTCGTGCTGGAGGCCCAGGCGCGCTACATCGTGCGCGCGCTGCGCTATCTGCGCCGCACCCGCGGCCACTACCTGGCGGTACGGCCGCAGGCGACGGCGGACTTTTTGGCCGATATCGACCGTGCGATGGCGGGCACCGTGTGGACGACCCGGTGCAGCAACTACTTCCGGGCACCCAACGGGCGGGTGGTCACCCAGTGGCCGCGCAGCGCCCGCGCCTTCTGGGCGTCGACCCGCCGGTTCCGATCCGGCGACTACCTCTTCAGCGCACCACCCGGTGGATAGCGTCGTGCAACCCGATCCCGACCTCCTCCGGCGACTCGACCCGGCGCTGCATTCCTTCGCTGCCGCCCGCAGCGACCTCTCGCCGGCCGGGCTTGCCGCCGTGCGGGATTCGCTCGATCAGCGTCGCGCCGACGCGGCCGGCCTGGTCGACACCGACGGCGTCGAGATCTCCGAGGCCACGGTGGGCGAGGGAGCGGCGGCGGTAGCGGTCCGCGTCTACCGCGGCGCGGCGGCGCCGTCGCCCGCGGTGATCTATTGCCACGCCGGGGCATTCGTCATGGGCAATCTGGACACCGATCACCGCCAGTGCGTCGAGCTGGCCCGCCACGGTGCCTGCACGGTGCTCTCCGTCGACTATCGGCTGGCTCCGGAGCATCCCTACCCGGCAGCGCTCGACGACGCGGCGGCCGTGCTGACGTGGGCGGCGGCTTCGGCCGAGGAGCTGGGCCTGGACCGCGCTCTGCTGGTCCTGGCCGGCAACAGTGCCGGCGGCGCATTGGCGGCCGGGTTGGTCCAGCGCGCGGCGGCGGGGACGGCGCCGCCGGTCGTGGGGCTGCTGTTGCATCAACCCGTGCTCGACGATCGCCGCAGCGCCTCGAAGGCGGAGTTCGTGACAACGCCGGGTTTCGACGGAGTCGCCGCCGAGCAGATGTGGCGGTACTACCTCGGCCAGACCCCGCCCAGCGCTGCCTCGGTGCCGGGTCGCAGTCACCAGATGATCGGCGCGGCAAGCACCTTCATCACCTGCTCGGAACTTGACCCGCTGCGCGACGAGGCGCTTGAGTACGCCAGGAGGCTCATGACCGCGGGCGTGCGCAACGAGCTGCACGTGTTTGGGGCGACCTGTCACGGATTCGACTCGCTGCGTCCCGACTGGGCGGCGAGCCGAGATCTGCTGGCGATGCAGGCTCGCGCGCTGCGACGGTTCTTCGGCCGATCTTGACCTTTACAGATTGCAGCATAAATGTCACGCTGGGTGGCGTGCAGGATATCGACGAACGTCACCGCAGCACCGCCCCCGCCACACCGCGTCAACGGGCGGCTCGACTGGCCCGCTATCAGCTCGACGTCGTCGGCGCCCACGTGGCCGATGTCGTGGACGCGGCCGGCGGCTGGTTGTTCGACCGGGTCATGGCCGGCTGGGATGTGCGGGTCGCCGTGGTGCACCCTGGCGATCTCGCGGCTCTGCGGATCCTCGGGGTGCACGCCGTGAGCGTGGCGACGCTGTTCGGCGCCGGGCACATCCCGGCAGCGCTGGCCGTGGCCGGCGCGCTGGGCAGCACCGACGACCGGGTCCGCGACGCACTGGCCGCGTCGGTGCGCTCAGCTCGCACCGAAGTCACCGTATGGGGTGAGGTGTGGGTGCCCGGCCTGGGCCGGCCCGGCAACGAGGTGCGTCACGAATTGAGCGCGGCCGCACGGGTCTTCAAGGCCCAGGCCGCATTCGCCGCCGACTCGGATGCCGCCGTCACGAGCCATGAGGTGTTCCGCAGCTACGGCCAGTGCGTCCCGACCGACTACCCGGACCTGCAGCCGGTGGGCTGAGTGCAGGGCCGCCCGTGCTCAGCGATCGACGAAGATGTCGATGATCGGGTGCTCCCCGCCGCCGTAGCCCGACAGGTCGTCGACCCCGGCCGCGCGCAGCACGTCGGAGTCGATCAGGCAGGCGCCGTTGACCTGCGAGCCGGGTGAGGTGATGATCTCGACCGCCGCGTCGGCCATGATCTGCGGGCTGCGCGAGGACGCCAGCGCCTCCTCGAAGTCCGCCGAGTTGGCCACCGCCGAGGTCGCGATGTAGGTCTCCGGCCACAGACAGCTGAAACCGATTCCGGTGTCGGCGTATTCGGCCGCCCACCCCATCGACAGCAGCGTCATCCCGTATTTGGACAGCGTGTAGGACGGGTGCGCGCCCAGCCATCGCGGGTTGAGGTTCAGCGGCGGCGCGATGGTCACCACGTGGCCGTTGGGTGAGGTACGCAGGTGCGGAAGGCAGGCCTTGGTCAACAGGAAGGTGCCGCGAATGTTGATCTGCTGCATCAGATCGAACTTCTTGGCCGACAACGCCTCGGTGGGTTCGGTGGCGATGGCACTGGCGTTGTTGACGCAGATGTCGACGCCACCGAAGTGCGCCACGGCGGCGCCGACCGCGCGGGCGACGTCCTCCTCGCTGCGCACATCGCCGACGACGGCGACGGCCTTACCGCCGGCCGCCTCGATCTCGGCGGCCGCGGTGTACACGGTGCCGGGCAGCTTTGGATGTGGCTCGGCGGTTTTGGCGAGCAGCACGACGTTGGCGCCGCGCCGGGCCGCGCCGAGCGCAATCGCCAGGCCGATCCCCCGACTGCCACCGGAGACGACCAGCGTGCGGCCGCTGAGCGAGCGGGTGTCCGCCATCATTCTCCTCGCTGGAAATTAGATTCTCTTTTTCAGCGAGCATAGTACTCATAGTTGAAGAACGTGCCGAGGGTCAGGCGTCCGGCCTCGGGTAGAGCATCGCCTGGCTCACCCCACCGCCGTTGACCGGCGGCCCGAGCAGGACCTTCGCGGCGTTGGCGGCCGGGTCGTAGCTCACCAACGAGGTGGTTCCACCGCATTCCAGCTGACCGCGAACCAGCAGCCGGTCGTCGGCCGCGCCGGTCACCACGACGCTGTCGGACACCCCCGGGATCGTGACCCGGGCGGTGTGCCCGTCCGGGGTGAGCCGGGACAAGAACTCCGTGCCGCAGGCGCCCGCCGACTGCAGGAACGTGCCGCTGGGCAACCTCCAGGCATCGCCGTCCCCGAGATCGCCGCCGAAGCCAGGGTCGTCGCCCTGGCCGGAGTTGAGCGCGGTGATCGAGGTGGCGGCGCCGCCGTCCAGAGGCATCTCCCAGAGCTGGTTCGCCGAACTGCCCTCGGCGGTGCAGCGCACCAGCAGCGTCGTGGACGTCCACCATTTCACGGGCGCGCACAGGGCTTTCGGCATCGGCGTGGGCAGTGTCTGGATCACCTTCCCGTCATTGCTCATCACGACGAGGCTGTTGTCACTCCTGGCGACGACCTCGTTGCCGAGATTGGCGGTGGCCAGCACAAGGCGCGTGCCGTCGGCCGATTCGACGAAGTCGCCGCTGAACTGCCCGGCCCCACCGAGATCGTCGGTCGGGTAGCTGAACTGCGGATTGCCGCTGAGGTCAACCCGTTTCAGGGTTCCCGGGCGATCGCCGTTGAACGAGGTGGACACCAGCAGCGCGGTACCGTCGGGTCGGGTGTAGCGGGGATCCCCGGCAATGGGAATCGTCGTCTGCTGCCCGGTGCGCAGGTCGACGGAGATCGCCGAGGTCGGGCTGACGTAGGACGGGGTGAACAATGCGTGGCTGCCGTCGCCGGACCAGTCCACCAGCCTGACGTCACCACCCGGCGCGAATGTCGTGATGGCGTAGCGATTGCCGGCCGGGTCCACCAAATACAGGGTGGTGGAAGCCTTCTCGGGTTCACCGGGAGCGGGTTGCTCCCCGCCCCGGTGCGGGCCGACCGGGCTCCACTCGGCCAATAGCCAGCCCGGGCCGACCTGCGCCCACGGCACGTCCGTGACGGCCGCCTCGACCCCTGCGGCGGCGGCCGGGGTCGCCGCCGCGCTCCCCGAGGTCGCCGGTGCACTCGACGAGGCCGAATCCGATGACGCCGGCACCGCCGGGGTGGTCGTGGTGGACGAGCATCCGGCCACCAGCCCCGTCGCCGCCAGCACGACGACTCCCATTCGAACGATCGCCATGGTGGTGCCCTTTCCGACGCCGAACACGCATCAGCGCCACGGCCACCAGTGAAAACCGTCCCGGGGCCCTACCGATCCCAAATCGGCGGAATGAGGACCGAATGAGGACCCTCAGTCCGGCCGGGAGTGACGTCCCGAGGAAGGGGCGTCGTCGCCCTCGTCACGGTGGTGGCGGGCGCGCCGGGGTTCCGCCGGGTCGGTGAGCCGATGGCGTGAACCGGCCGCGGCCTCGGCGAGCAGACTGTCCAGGGCCGAGAAATGCCGCGCACCGTCCACGTGAAAGCCGTTGTGTGTGAACCTGGTCGGCCCGACCGGCGGCTCGATGCGGGCCGGCTCAGGCTGCGGCACCGGCGGATCCCAGACGATCACCTCGGTTTCGTCGTCGACCTCGGCGGAATAGTGCACCCGATTCGGCACCTGCAGGCTTGGCGGCTCCACCACGTATTCCAGGTAGTCGTCGTCGTCATAGCCGTCGTCGTACACCGGGATGCGGTCGGTGATCTCCTCGTCGGCGACCCGCCGGCCGCTCAGACCACCGATCACGAACAGCGCCGCCACGATCCCGAACAGGGCGACGAACGCGGGCAGCAGCATCGACTGCGAGAGGGCGGCCGCGAACGGTTCGTGCAGGAAGGACGGCAGACTCAGGACCGCGAGGTCGGCGGGCGACGCGTCGGACGGCGCGGCCGGCATCTCGGCACCGATCCGGGACGCCATGAATGCGGCCATCCCCGCGCTGCCGAGCACCGAGCCGACCTGGCGGGTGGCGTTGTACACGCCCGACCCGGCGCCGGCCAGATGCGGCGGCAGGTTCCGGGTGGCGGTGGTGGCCAGCGGTGCCCAGATGAATGCCATGCCGACCCCCATCGCGGTCAGCGGCACCACCAGCCGCCAGATCGGCGTGGCCGGCGTCATGTCGATCGACAACCACGTCAGCGCGATCGCCAGCACCGAGAAGCCGAACCCGAGGATCGGACGCGGGTGGGCCCGATCCGTCAGCCGCCCCACGAAGGGGGCCAGCACTCCGCTGGCGATCGCCATCGGCGCGATCAGCAACGCCGAGCGCGTCGGCGACAAGCCGCACACCACCTGGGCGTAGAACATCACCGGCAGCATCATCGCGGTGACAACGAACCCGATCACCGCCACCGCGAGGTTGGACAGGCTGAAGTCCCGGTCGGCGAAGATGTGCAGCGGGATCAGCGGCTCATGCCGGTTGATCGACTGCCAATACACGAACGCGGTGAAGAACCCGATCCCGGCGACGATCACCGCCCAGATCCACGCCGCCCAGTGGTGGCTCTGGCCTTCCTGCAGCCCGAACACCACCAGGAACATGCCCAGTCCGGACAGGACCACGCCGACCACGTCGAAGCGATGCTCGCGGTTGGGCAGTGCCGGGATCAGCCACACCGCCAGGGCCAGGCCGACGACGCCGATCGGGACGTTGACGAAGAAGATCCACTCCCAGCCAAGGTGCCCGACCAGTACCCCGCCGGCCAGCGGGCCGACCAGCGTGGCCACCCCGGCCGTCGCGCCCCACAGGCTCATCGCCACACCGCGACGCTCGGGCGGGAAGATCCGGGTGATCGTCGACAGCGTCTGCGGTGTGAGCAGCGCGGCGCCCAGACCCTGCGCGACGCGTGCGGCGATCAGCATGTCGATCGAGCCGGCCATCCCGCACCACAACGAGGACGCCGTGAACACGGCGAGCCCCGCGATGTAGAGGTTCTTCGGGCCGAAGCGGTCACCCAGGCGGCCGGCCAGCAACAGCGGCACCGCATAGGCCAGCAGGTAAGCGCTGGTCACCCAGATCACGGTGTCGTAGTCGGTGATCTCCAGCGCGTCCATGATGCTCGGGTTGGCGACGGCGACGATCGTCGAATCGACCAGGATCATGAAAAAGCCGACCAGCATGGCCCACAACGCATGCCACGGGTTCGCGGGCGCAGCGCGCGGATCGGGGTCCAAGTCCACGTCCGGCGCGGGGCCGGCCATGTTCCTGGTCATATCGATACCTCGTTTCGGCTTCCTGCGATGGTGTCGGCGCGCGCTGACGGAACCGTTGTAGGCCCCCGCGCCTCATCGATGAGCAGCAACACCATGTGCGTAACGCCGGTGCAGCTGCGTGAGCTTCCGGCCGCCGTCACGCTGCCGGATCGAGACTAGCTCCCCCGCCGAACGGGTACCTGGCGGTGGGCCCGCACCCAGCCGGCCGGGCCGGCGTACCTTGAGGCACACGGGTGCTTGATCTAACCGAATATCCAGCGCAGGAGGAGCCATGCATTCGGATCGATTCCGCCCCTTGGTGGACGCGACAGGTCCGTTCGTCTCGATCTATTTCGACGACTCGCACGACACCCAGGACGCGGCCGCACAGCTCGACGCCAGGCTGCGTGACATCCGCAAACACCTCGAGGAGCAGTCCGTCGACGCGGCGGTGATCGGCGCCATCGACAGCGCGGTGCGCGGGGCGCGTCCGCCGGTGGGGCGCAGCGGCCGGGCGGTGATCGCCGCCGGGGACACCGTGGTGCTCGACGAGCACCTCGTCCGGCCGCCGACCACCACGGTCGTGCGGGTCTCCGAGCTTCCGTTCCTGGTGCCCGTCGTCGAGCACGGCATGCTGCACACCACCTACCTGCGGGTTGCGGTCGACCACACCGGCGCGGACATCAGCGTGCACCGGCTCGGCCGGGTCAGCACCGAGAACGTCGACGGCGAGGGCTACCCGGTGCACAAGGCCAAGTCGGGTGAGGGCCACGAATACGGCAAGGAGCAGGCGGTCGAGGAGGCCATCCGCAAGAACATTCGCGAGGTCGCCGATCGAGTCACGCATCTGGTCGACGAGACCGGGGCGGCGCTGGTGTTCATCGAGGGCGAGGTCGGCGCCCGCACCGAACTGGTCTCCGCGCTGCCCGAGCGGGTGGCCGACAAGGCCGTGCTGCTGCAGGGCGGCGGTCGCACCGAGGGCACCGACGAGGCCGAGGTGCACCACGAGATCGGTCAGGAGTTCCTCAAGCGCCGGCTGGCGGCGATCGACGATGCCGCGCAGCGGTTCGCCGCCGGTCGCGGTACCGGGCTGGCGGTCGACGGCGTGGCCGACGTGACGGCCGCCCTTCGCGACGGCGCGGTGGACACGCTCATCATCGGCGACATCGGCGACCTCACCGTCGTCGCCGACACCGACCTGGCGATGATCGCCCCCGACGCCGACACCCTGTCCGGGCTGGGCGGGGCGCCCGAGCGCACGCTGCGCGCCGACGAAGCGCTGCCACTGCTGGCGGTGGCCACCGGGGCGGCACTGGTGCGCACCGACGAGCGGGTAGACCCGGCCGACGGGATCGGCGCGGTGCTGCGGTACGCGGAGAACAGCTCGGCCGGTTAGGCGTGTGCGTCGTCGGCGGTGTCGCCGCCGACGGCCAGCAATGCCAGCAGAGCGACCGCCACCCCGGCGGTCATCACCACCGACAGCGCGATCTCGTCGTTGCCCATCAGGCCGACCACGGGGGCGATCACCGCGCCGACGGTGAACTGCGCGGCGCCCAGCAGAGCGGCGGCGGTGCCGGCGGCCTCGTGGTGGCGCGACAGCGCGACCGCGGGGGCGTTCGGAATGACGAAACCCATCATCGACAGGACAGCCCACACCGGCAGCAGGAAGCCGTACATGCCACCGGTGTGGGTCACCGACAGCGCGATGAACACCGCGCCGAACACGCACGCGGTCGCCAGTGCCCACACCAGAATGCGCTGTGGGGAGAACCGGCGCAGCAGGACGACGTTGAACTGGGTCGCCGCGACGAAGGCGATGGCCCCGGCACCGAATACCAGCGCGAACGTCTGCTGATCGAGGCCGTGCCTGCCCTGCAGCACGAAGGCCGCCCCGGCGATGTAGGCGAACAATCCGGCCATGCCGAGCGCACCGACCAGCACCAGGATCACGAAGCGCACGTCGCGCAGCAACGTCAGGTAGGTCGACGCGATGGACCGCACCCGCAGCGACCGCCGGTGCGACGGCGCGAGGGTCTCCGGCAACGCCAGCACCGCCATCACCAGCAGCGCCCCGGCCAGCACGATCAACACGGCGAACACCCAGTGCCAGGACGCCTTGAGCAGTACCGCCGCCCCCAGCGACGGCGCGACGATCGGCGCGACACCGAGTACGAGCATCAGCCGCGACATGACCGTGGCGGCTTCGGTGTTGTCGAACAGGTCACCGACCACCGCGACCGCCACCACCATCGCGGCCGCGGCACCCATGCCCTGCAGCCCCCTGGCCACGCTGAGCACCGCGATGTTGGGCGCGAACAAACACAGCAGCGAGGCCAGCATGTGCAGGACGATCCCGGCCATCAGCGGGCGCCGCCGACCCAGCGAATCGGACAGCGGACCCACCACGAGTTGACCCAGCGCCAGTCCGGCCAGCGTTCCGGTGAGAGTCAGCTGTGCCACCGAGGACGACACCCGCAGCTCGTCGGCGATCCGCGGCAGGGCGGGCAGATACATGTCGATGGTCAGCGGGCCCAGCGCGACCAGCGCGCCGAGCACCACGATCATCCGCAACTGACTTGGTTGTGCCTGCTGGACGGTGTCGGACAGTGCGTCACCGGTGGCAGTCACACTCGCCGATGTTGCCATGCAGACCCACAGCGCGCGCCACTGCTTTTTTGTTCCCCCTGGGCGCATGCGACCCGCGGTGACACGGATCACCGCGGGGCACCTTTGCGTGGTGATCGTTCGTTAGCCTGGAAGCACCGATCAGAGAGGCACTGCCATGATGGTCCGCCGACGCGGTACGCGGTCTGACGTCGCCGTTGCCCAAGGGCAGGCCCAGGTCGAGGACGACGCCACCATGTCGGCCCGGGTGCTCTCCCAGGTCATCGAGCGCAGCACTCGGGTGCAGGCGCCGGCGGTCAAGGCCTATGTCGGGCGGCTGCGGCGGCAGCATCCGGAGGCCACCCCGGCCGACATCGTCACCAAACTGGAGAAGCGCTACCTGGCCGCGGTGATGGCCAGTGGCGCCGCGGTCGGTTCGGCTGCAGCGGTTCCCGGTATCGGCACCCTGGCCGCACTGTCGGCGGTGGCCGGCGAGACGCTGGTGTTCCTGGAGGCCACCGCGGTGTTCGTCCTGGCGATAGCCGAAGTGCACGGGATCCCGATCGAGCAGCGGGAGCGGCGCCGCGCGTTGGTGCTCGCGGTGCTCGTCGGCGACGAGAGCAAGGGCGCGATCACCGACCTGATCGGACCCGGTCGGACCAGTGGCGCATGGCTGGCCGAAAGCGCAGACATGTTGCCGCTCCCGGCATTGGCACAGCTCAACACACGGTTGATGCGGTATTTCGTGAAGCGGTACGCCCTCAAGCGTTCGGCCATGGCGTTCGGCAAAATGTTGCCGGTCGGCATCGGGGCCGCGGTCGGTGGCGGCGGCAACCGAATGATGGGCAAAAAGATCGTGAACAATGCCCGGGCAGCGTTCGGGCCCGCGCCCAGCCGGTGGCCGGTGAGCTTGCACCTGCTGCCTGCGATCGAGCCAGGACGATAGCCGTTCGCCGACGTCTGTCGACCGGTGGTCGCACCAGTTCCCGGCATGGTGGCGACGCGCTTCGGGAACGCCTGAGAAGGGTTAGCCTTTTAGGCGGCGGCCGAGTGTCGGGAAGTAAATGTGGGGGCAAACCGTCCAAGCACGGCGTGCCCGGACGAAGGAATCGAGGCGAGCAACTGCCGTGAGCAGTACGAGTTCACCATTCGGACAGAACGAATGGCTTGTCGAGGAGATGTACCGCAAGTTCCGCGACGACCCCTCCTCGGTCGATGAGAGTTGGCACGAGTTCCTGGTCGACTACAACCCCGAGCCGGCCACCGACTC
>NZ_BEWG01000046.1:20606-34771 GCF_002723835.1 Mycobacterium sp. shizuoka-1
GCCAAGGCAGCGCCGGCGGACAACGGGGCGGCAGCCCCTGCTGCCGCCCCGGCCAAGCCGGCCCCCGCCAAGGCTCCCGCACCCAAGGCGGCCCCCGCCGACAACGGCGACGACACCCAGGTGTTGCGCGGCGCGGCCGCCGCGGTCGTGAAGAACATGAACACGTCGCTGGAAATCCCCACCGCGACCAGCGTGCGGGCCATCCCGGCCAAGCTGATGATCGACAACCGCATCGTCATCAACAACCACCTCAAGCGCACCCGCGGCGGCAAGGTGTCCTTCACCCACCTGCTCGGCTATGCGATCGTCCAGGCGGTCAAGGCGTTCCCCAACATGAACCGCCACTACGCCGAGATCGACGGCAAACCGAACTCCGTTACCCCGGCACACACCAACCTGGGCCTGGCGATCGACTTGCAGGGCAAGGACGGTAAGCGCTCGCTGGTGGTCGCTGCCATCAAGAACTGCGAGAGCATGCGGTTCGGTCAGTTCATCGCCGCCTACGAGGACATCGTGCGGCGCGCCCGCGACGGCAAACTGACCGCCGAGGACTTCGCCGGCGTGACGATCTCGCTGACCAACCCCGGCACCATCGGCACCGTGCATTCGGTGCCGCGGCTGATGGCGGGCCAGGGCGCGATCGTCGGCGCCGGGGCGATGGAATACCCCGCCGAATTCCAGGGCGCCAGCGAGGAGCGCATCGCCGAACTCGGCATCGGCAAGCTCATCACCCTGACGTCCACCTACGACCACCGGATCATCCAGGGTGCGGAGTCGGGCGATTTCCTGCGGACGATCCACCAGCTGCTGCTCTCCGATGATTTCTTCGACGAGATCTTCTTCGAGTTGGGCATCCCGTACGAGCCGGTCCGCTGGCGCACCGACAACCCGGATTCGATCGTCGACAAGAACGCCCGGGTGATGGAACTGATCGCGGCCTACCGCAACCGTGGGCACCTGATGGCCGACATCGACCCGCTGCGGTTGGACAAGACCCGGTTCCGCAGCCACCCCGATCTCGACGTCAACACCCACGGCCTGACGCTGTGGGACCTGGACCGGGTGTTCAAGGTCGACGGGTTCGCGGGCAAGGAATACAAGAAGCTGCGCGACGTCCTCGGGCTGCTGCGCGACGCCTATTGCCGCCACATCGGTGTGGAGTACACCCACATCCTCGAGCCCGAGCAGCAGAAGTGGCTTCAGGAGCGCATCGAGGTCAAGCATGAAGGGCCGACGGTCGCCCAGCAGAAATATGTGCTGTCCAAGCTGAACGCCGCTGAGGCCTTCGAAACCTTCCTACAAACCAAATACGTGGGCCAGAAGCGCTTTTCCCTCGAAGGCGCCGAAACCGTCATCCCGATGATGGACGCTGCGATCGACCAGGCCGCCGAGCACGCACTCGACGAGGTCGTCATCGGCATGCCGCACCGCGGCCGGCTCAACGTGCTGGCCAACATTGTCGGCAAGCCCTATTCGCAGATCTTCAGCGAGTTCGAGGGCAACCTGAACCCGTCGCAGGCGCACGGCTCGGGCGACGTCAAGTACCACTTGGGCGCCACCGGCAATTACATCCAGATGTTCGGCGACAACGACATCGCGGTGTCGCTGACCGCCAACCCGTCGCACCTGGAAGCCGTGGACCCGGTGATGGAAGGCATCGTTCGGGCCAAGCAGGACCTGCTGGACAAGGGCACCGGCGATGACGGCTTCACCGTGATGCCGATGATGTTGCACGGCGATGCGGCCTTCGCCGGCCAGGGCGTGGTCGCCGAGACGCTGAACCTGGCGTTGCTGCGCGGCTACCGCACCGGCGGCACAATCCACATCATCGTCAACAACCAGATCGGCTTCACCACGTCGCCGCAGGACTCGCGCAGCTCGGAGTACTGCACCGACGTCGCAAAGATGGTGGGAGCGCCCATCTTCCACGTCAACGGCGACGACCCGGAGGCGTGCGTCTGGGTGGCGCGACTGGCGGTGGACTTCCGGCAGAAATTCAAGAAGGACGTCATCATCGACATGCTGTGCTACCGCCGTCGCGGGCACAACGAGGGTGACGACCCGTCGATGACCCAGCCGTACATGTACGACGTCATCGACACCAAGCGCGGTGTCCGCAAGTCCTACACCGAAAGCCTGATCGGCCGCGGCGACATCTCGATGAAAGAGGCCGAGGACGCGCTGCGCGACTACCAGGGCCAGCTCGAGCGGGTCTTCAACGAGGTCCGCGAGCTGGAGAAGCACGAGGTCGAGCCCAGCGAGTCGGTCGAAGCCGACCAGATGATCCCGCGGGGCATGACCACCGCGGTGGACAAGGCGCTACTGGCCCGGATCGGCGATGCGCACCTGGCGTTCCCCGAGGGCTTCAACGTGCACCCGCGGGTCAAGCCGGTGCTGGAGAAGCGCCGCGAGATGGCCTACGAGGGCAAGGTCGACTGGGCATTCGCCGAATTGCTGGCGCTGGGAACGTTTTTGGCGGAGGGCAAGCTGATCCGGTTCTCCGGTCAGGACACCCGTCGCGGCACGTTCACCCAGCGGCACGCGGTGATCATCGATCGCAAGACCGGCGCGGAGTTCACCCCGCTGGACCTGCTGACGGTCAACCCGGACGGCACGCCGACCGGCGGCCGGTTCCTGGTGTACGACTCGGCGCTGTCGGAGTATGCGGCCGTCGGCTTCGAGTACGGCTACTCGGTGGGCAACCCCGACGCGCTGGTGCTGTGGGAGGCGCAGTTCGGCGACTTCGTCAACGGTGCGCAGTCCATCATCGACGAGTTCATCAGCTCCGGTGAGGCCAAGTGGGGCCAGCTCTCCGACGTGGTGCTGCTGCTGCCGCACGGCCACGAAGGTCAGGGACCGGACCACACCTCGGGCCGCATCGAGCGGTTCCTGCAGCTGTGGGCCGAAGGTTCGATGACGATCGCGCTGCCGTCGACTCCGGCGAACTACTTCCACCTGCTGCGCCGGCACGGCCTGGACGGCGTGCATCGTCCGCTGATCGTGTTCACACCCAAGTCGATGCTGCGCAACAAGGCCGCCGTCAGCGACATCCGCGACTTCACCGAGCAGAAGTTCCGCTCGATCCTGGAGGAGCCGACTTACACCGACGGTGAGGGCGACCGCAACAAGGTCACTCGCATCCTGTTGACCAGCGGCAAGATCTACTACGAGCTGGCCGCACGCAAGGAGAAGGACAAGCGCGACGACGTCGCGATCGTCCGGGTCGAACAGCTGGCGCCGCTGCCCAAGCGGCGGTTGAGCAACACGCTGGACTCCTACCCGAACGCAGCAGAGTTCTTCTGGGTCCAGGAGGAGCCGGCCAACCAGGGCGCCTGGCCGACGTTCGGGCTGACGCTGCCCGAGTTGTTGCCCGAGAAGCTGACCGGGATCAAGCGGATCTCCCGGCGCGCCATGTCGGCGCCGTCGTCTGGCTCGTCGAAGGTGCACGCCGTCGAACAGCAGGAGATCATCGACGAGGCGTTCGGCTAGCTCCAGGGTCCGCGAGTGTGCGGTCTGATACGCCGCGACCGGCGAGTCGCGGACGAAACCGCACGCTCGCGGACGCGGCTGAGCGGTCTAGAAGCCGAAGTTGTTCAGCAGGTCCAGCGGGATGGGCGAGTTGCCGTTCGCCAGGTCCTGCATGGCGCGCGGGCACAGGAACGAGACGGCCAGTCCGGTGAACATGGTGGCCGGGCCCAGCGGCCGGCCCAACCGGTCGGCGACGGTCGAGGCGATGTCAGCGGTGTTCTGGCTGCGGTCGGCGAGCAGCGGGCAGATCGACTGGCCGAGCTCCACGGCCTGCCCCGGATCGATCCCTTCGAGGCCGCTGGCAGAGCTCAGCGCGTTCAGGAAATCGTCGGTGGTGGTGTCGGCCTGGGCGGGGGCGGCCAGCGCGAGCGCGCCGGCAATCAACCCGGCAACGGTCGCGGCACCAGCCATACGGCGAAACGTCATGCCCTAAGCATCGCGGTCGGGTATCCCGCTGTTACCCGCGGGGTGCCCACCCGATACCCTGGGTCCCATTAAACACGCGTCAAACAACTCGGAGGAGTCGTTCATGCAGGGGTTTGCCGGGAAGGTAGCGGTGGTCACCGGAGCCGGGTCGGGCATCGGTCAGGCACTGGCGATCGAACTGGGCCGATCGGGCGCCAAGGTGGCCATCAGCGACATCGACACCGAGGGGCTGGCGGTGACCGAGGAGCGCCTCAAGGCGATCGGCGTCGACGTCAAGGCTGATCGGCTGAACGTCACCGAGCGGGAGGCCTTCCAGGCGTACGCCGACGGCGTCAAGGCGCACTTCGGCAAGGTCAATCAGATCTACAACAACGCCGGGATCGCCTACTCCGGTGACGTCGAGATCAGCCAGTTCAAGGACATCGAACGGATCATGGACGTCGACTTCTGGGGCGTCGTCAACGGCACCAAGGTGTTCCTGCCCTACCTGATCGAGTCCGGCGACGGCCACGTCGTCAACGTCTCCAGCCTGTTCGGCATCTTCTCCGTACCCGGCCAGGCCGCCTACAACTCGGCCAAGTTCGCCGTGCGTGGCTTCACCGAAGCGCTTCGTCAGGAGATGATCCTGGCCAAGCACCCGGTGAAGGTGACCACGGTGCATCCGGGCGGGATCAAGACCGCGATCGCGCGCAACTCGACCGTGGCCGAAGGACTCGACCAGGCCGCGATGGCCAGCGCCTTCGACAAGAAGCTGGCCCGCACCACGCCCGAGCGCGCGGCGCAGATCATCCTCGATGCGGTGCGCAAGAACAAGGCCCGCGTCCTCGTCGGTGCCGACGCCAAGATCCTCGACGTCATCGTGCGGATCACCGGATCGGGCTATCAGCAACTGTTCTCCACGGTGCTGCCCAAGCTCGCTCCGCCGATGCGCTGATTCCTCAGCGCCCCAACGGGTGTCCTGACAACCATTCCTCGGCGACCGAGCGGGGGTCGCGGCCCTCGGCGACGTGTTCTCGCATGTCGACCAGCGAGCCGGTGTCGAGCACGCCGGCGAGCTCGTTGATCGCGCGCACCGCACGATCGTCGAGTTCGTTACGCCGGTAGAGCGGCAGGATGTTCTCGGCCATCACCAACGCGGGTTTACGGTCGGCCAGCACGACAACATCGCTGGGCACCCCGGTCTCTGCGGTGGATGTCCACGCGGCGGTGATCGTCCCGGCCCGAAGCGCCGCGAACAGCGTTGCCTGGTCTGCGAATTCGCGTACCGGCGGCAGCGCGCAGTCGCCGACCGCACTCGGCACTCCCCGGGTGTGCGCCACAGCGCCGACACGCAGCCCGGCGCAGTGCCGCACCAGGGCGGTCAGATCACGACTGCCCCACGCGGCGGCCGTCGCGTCGGTCACGGCCAGCGCGGGCTTGTCCTCGGCAGCGGTGGTGTAGTCCCCCGCCGCCACGCCTTCCGGGAGCACTCCGAGCACGGCGCGGTACACCTGGGAATCGGAGCGGACATTCGTGCCAGGCGCGAACGTCTGAAGCAACCGGCCGGTGAATCCCGGGACCACGTTGACGTCCCCGGAATCCAGCGCCGCCAGCGGATCCGCGACGACCTGCACGTGAGCGGCGCTGCCGTAGGAGCGCAACGCCGCGGCGTACAGGTTGGCCAGCAGGGTGTCCTCGGGGTCGGCGGTCGAGCCGACGGCCAGCGACGGGCCCGGCGACGGCGATCCGCCGCACCCCGCGATGACAAGAACCAGCAGCCCTATCAGCAGCCGGCGAAACATCGTCGGCCTCAACAGGTCTGGACTCAGGACTCGGATGCCGCTGCCACCGCCGCGGCCACCGTCGGGCCGACTCGCGGATCCAACGGGCTGGGCACGATGTGATCGGCCGCCAGATCATCGCCGACGACGGAGAAAATCGCCTCTGCCGCAGCGACTTTCATCTTCTCGGTGATCCGCCGCGCACCCGCGTCGAGCGCACCGCGGAACACCCCGGGGAAGGCCAGCACGTTGTTGATCTGGTTGGGGAAGTCGCTTCGCCCGGTCGCCACGATCGCGGCATGCTTGCGGGCCGCGTCCGGGTGGATCTCGGGGTCCGGGTTGGACATCGCGAACACGATGCCGCCGGGGGTCATCGTCGCGATCAACTCCTCGGGCACCAGGCCCGCCGACACGCCCATGAACGCGTCGGCACCGTCGAGCGCCTCGGCGATGCCACCGGTCAGACCGCGCGGGTTGGTCCGCGACGCCAGCTCGGCCTTGACCGAGTTCATGTCGCTGCGGCCGGTGTGCAGGATGCCCTGGCTGTCCAGCACGGTGATGTCGGTGATGCCCGCGGCCAGCAGGATGTTGGTGCACGCGACGCCCGCGGCGCCCGCACCCGACATCACCACCTTCAGGCTGCGCATGTCACGGTCGAGGCACTTGGTCGCCCCCATCAACGCGGCGAGGACGACGATCGCGGTGCCGTGCTGATCGTCGTGCATCACGGGGCAGTCCAGTGCCTCGATGAGGCGCCGCTCGATCTCGAAGCAACGGGGCGCGGAGATGTCTTCGAGGTTGACCGCGCCGAACGTCGGGCGCAACCGGATGACCGTCTCGACGATCTCGTCGGGGTCCTTCGTGTCGAGCACGATCGGGATGGAGTCCAGCCCGCCGAACGTCTTGAACAGCGCGGACTTGCCCTCCATCACCGGCAGCGACGCGGCGGGACCGATGTCGCCGAGGCCCAGTACGGCGGTACCGTCGCTGACGACCGCAACCAGGCGGTTGGCCCAGGTGTACTTCTTGGCCAGCGTGTGGTCGGAGGCGATCGCACGGCTGACCTGTGCCACACCCGGGGTGTAGGCGATCGACAGCGCGCGCTGGGTGTCCAGCGGCGCCTTCAGCTCCACGGACAGCTTGCCGCCCACGTGAGCGGCGAAGATCTCTTCGTCATCGATGACGACGCGGGGGGTACTCACCATTTCGGACACGGCGTCAGGGTACTCGCCCCCAAAACCTCACCGACCAGGGTCTCCCCGCCGTGAACCGCGCCGACGACGCTACCGGCGCGTAACATTTCCGCGGGGCCGGCAGGGCCCCGCCTGCCGCTCGAGGGAAGGTCGGATGATGCCGTCGTTCCGTCCGTTGCCGCCGTCGCTGCTCGGTCCCGGCCGAGCCGGCCCATCCGAAGTCGACGCCCGGCGCATCCACGTCCCGGTGGCCCGGGCCATGGTCGACTGCGCGATCTACCTCGACGGCGAACGATTGCCGGGCAAGTACACCCATGCGGCGGCGCTGGCCAAGGTGCACGAGCTCACGGCAGAAGGACAACGGGCGTTCGTATGGCTGGGTCTGCACGAGCCCGACGAGCATCAGATGGAGTCGGTGGCCCACACCTTCAACCTGCATCCGATCGCGGTGGAAGACGCCGTGCACGCCCATCAGCGACCCAAGGTGGAGCGCTATGACGACGCGCTGTTCCTGATCGTCAAGACCGTCAAGTACGTGCCGCACGAATCGGTTGCCCAAGCCCGCCAGATCGTCGAGACCGGCGAGATCATGGTGTTCGTCGGGGCCGACTATGTGGTGACGGTCCGGCACGGCGACCACACCGGGCTGGCCGGGCTGCGCCATCATCTGGAAGCCGAACACGTCCAACTTGCGCTGGGCCCCTATGCGGTTATGCACGGTATCGCCGAGCACGTCGTGGAGAGCTATCTCGACGTGGCCCGCCTGATGGAATGCGATATCGACACCATCGAGGAAGAGGCGTTCTCCCCCGATCTCAAGACCGATATCGCCCAGATCTACATGCTCAAGCGCGAGGTCGTCGAACTGCGTCGTGCGGTCGGTCCGCTGACGGCCGCACTGCAAAAGATCACCACCGACCACAAAGATCTGATGACCAAAGAGGTCCTGCGCTACATGCGCGACGTGCTCAGCCTGCAGAGCCAGGCCGGGGACCAGATCTCGAGCTACGACGAGTTGCTGAGCTCGCTGGTGCAGGCCGAACTCGCCAAGGTGGGCCTGCAGCAGAACCTCGACATGCGCAAGATCTCGGCGTGGGTCGCCATTGCGGCGGTCCCGACGATGATCGCCGGAATCTACGGGATGAACTTCGAGCACATGCCGGAGCTGTCCTGGACCTGGGGCTATCCGGCCGTGCTCACGTTGATGGCGACAGTCTGCGGATTCCTCTATCTGAACTTCCGCCGCAACCACTGGCTGTAGTCGCGGCGGTCGGCTCAATTCGGCTGCGCCGCGCGCCGGTTCGGATCGAGGATGTCGACTCCGTCATCGAGCCAGGCCTGCCGCATCGCCTCGGCGCCTTTGAGCCGCACCCAGGCGGCCTCGGTCTGAGTGACCGGCACCGCGGCCAGAAACTTCACCGGGTCTCGTGGCGCCTCCAGTGGCAGCTCGGCGATGGCCGAATCGCCAAGCAGCACAGCCGTGAACGCGGAACCCTCCCACAGCGGTGCGGACAGATCGATCAGCGCATCAGCCACCAGCACGACGCCCTCCACGGCGGGTGTGGCGGCCACCACGGCCAGGGCGCGCGCCAGCCCGGTCGTCGGGGCGGTGGCCCGCAGGCTCAGCACGACCTCGGCGCGGGGGCCACGCAACGGGTCGGCGACATCCGAGGTCGGCTCGGCCATCGGATGGCGCGAACACCCAAGCGTCACATAGTGAGCCACCCCGTCCGGCGCCGGCCCGAACCGCAACACATCGATCCGTTCGAGGCCGAGGAATGTCACACTGGCCGAATCCGGCTCGGTGTCGATGCCGGCCTCGGCGAAGTGGCGGCGCACATGCTCGCGGACCGGACCCAGGGACTGACTCACTTAGGCCGGCGGGGGGATCGTGAGGTTCGCCCCCGTGTCGGCGTCGAACACGTGCAGTTTGGTGGTGTCCAACGCCAACTCCACGGTCTGCCCGACGACGGGCTTGGAGTCCGCCGACAGCCTCGCCACGAACTCGTTCTCGCCGGCACCGGATTCCGCGGCCAGTTCGGCCAGCTGGGCAGACTTGGCGCCGTCACCGGAGGTTGCGAAGTAGACGTACTTGTCCGCGCCCAGCGACTCCACCAGGTCGACCTTCACGTCGAAGGTCAGCGCGCGGATGCGCTCGTAGGCGTCCAGTAGGGCGGCGTCCTCGAAATGCTCGGGCCGGATTCCGACGATGACGTTGGCGGGCTTGGGGTGTCGGCCCACCACATCGGCGACCTCCGGACTCAGCGTCACCTCGCCGAACGGCAACCGCAACCCCATGTCGGACAGCGAGGCCGGGAAGAAGTTCATCGACGGTGAACCGATGAAACCGGCGACGAAGAGATTCGCGGGCTGCCCGTAGAGCTCCTCCGGGGTGCCGATCTGCTGCACCTCGCCGGCGCGCAGCACCACGACACGGTCGCCGAGCGTCATCGCCTCGGTCTGGTCATGGGTGACGTAGACGGTGGTGGTGCCCAGCCGGTTCTGCAGCCGGGCGATCTCACCGCGCATCTGCACGCGCAACTTCGCGTCCAGGTTGCTCAATGGCTCGTCCATCAGAAACGCCTTGGGCGCTCGGACGATCGCACGCCCCATCGCGACCCGCTGGCGCTGGCCACCGGACAGCTGGGAGGGCTTGCGGTCCAGAAGATCGGACAGGTCGAGGATCTTTGCCGTCTCGGTGACCTTCTGCGCGATCTCGGCCTTGCTGAGCTTGGCCAGCGTCAACGGGAACGCGATGTTCTGGCGGACCGTCATGTGCGGGTAGAGCGCATACGACTGGAAGACCATCGCGATGTCCCGGTCGCGGGGAGCCTTCTCGTTGACCCGGCTGCCGCCGATGCGCAGCTCACCGGAGCTGATGTCCTCCAGCCCGGCGATCATGTTGAGCGTGGTGGACTTTCCGCACCCCGATGGCCCCACCAGGATGACGAACTCGCCGTCGGCGATCGTCAGGCTGAGGTCCTTCACGGCGACAGCACCGTCCGGGTAACTCTTGGTGACATGGTCCAGAACGATCTCGGCCATCGAAAACCTCGCTACCCCTTCACCGCGCCGGAGGTCAGCCCGGCGACGATCCGTCGTTGGAAGATGAGAACGAACACGATGATCGGCACCGTGATCACCATCGCGCCGGCCGCGATCGAACCCGTCGGCTCTTCGAATTGCGAACTGCCGGTGAAGTTCGCGATCGCCACCGGGGCGGTGATCGCGGCGTCGGTGGCGGTCAGCGACAGCGCCAGCAGCAGGTCGTTCCACGCGAAGATGAACACCAGGATGGCGGCGGTCACGATCCCCGGCGCGGCCAGCGGTGCGATGACCCGGCGAAACGCCTGCGCCGGTGTGGCACCGTCCATCTTGGCGGCCTTCTCCAGATCCCAGGGGATCTCCCGGAAGAACGCCGACAGCGTGTAGATCGCCAGCGGCAGCGCGAACGTGATGTAGGGGATGATCAACCCCGGCCAGGTGTCGAACAGGCCGAGTCGCCGCTCGATGTTGAACAGCGGTGTCACCAGGGAGATCTGGGGGAACATCGCGATCAGCAGTGCGGCACCGATGAGCGCTTTTTTGCCGGTGAACTCCAGCCGGGCCACCGCGTAGGCCGCCATGCCGCCGATCACCACCGCGATCACCGTGGTGATCAACCCGATGCCGATCGAGTTGATCAGCGCGGAGCTGAACGCGTTGCCGCTGAAGATCCCCTTGTAGTTGTCGAAGGTGATCTGCGACGGGATGAATTTGCCGTCCTTGACCGACGACGTGGGCTTGAGCGACAGGCTCAGGATCCACAGCACCGGGAACAGCGCGTAGATCACCACGAGTGCGTCGATGACGACCCAGCTCACCGCCCGCCGGGTACCCACCCGCTCAGACATCGCTAGCGCCCCTCGTTGTCCGTGCCGGGCGCCGAGGCGCCGAACAGCTTGATGTAGATGAACGCGATGACGGCGACCGACAAGAACACCAGCACGCTGATCGCGGAGCCCAACCCGATGTTGAACGCCTTGAACAGGTTGTCGTACCCCAGGATCGACACCGATGCGGTGTCGTTCGCGCCGCCGGTGAGCACGTAAATGTTGTCGAAGATCCGGAATGCGTCTAGCGTGCGGAAGACCAGCGCCACCAGGATCGCCGGTTTGATCAACGGCAGCGTGACTTTGATCAGCCGCGTCCATGGCCCGGCGCCGTCTACCTGGGCAGCCTTGAGCAGGTCCTCCGGGACCAGCGCGAGCCCGGCCAGCAGCAGCAGCGCCATGAACGGCGTGGTCTTCCACACCTCGGCCAAGATGATGACGGCCAGCGAGGGAATCTGTTGCGTCAGTGGGGCGCTGCCGTCGGGAAGCAGGTTGGCCAGATAGCCGGTGCCCGGAGTCCAAGCGTAGTACCAGCTGTAGGAGGCGGCGACGGTCACGATGCCGTACGGAATCAGGATCGCGGTGCGCACCAGACCTTTGCCGAAGATGGTGCGGTGCATGACCAGTGCGAGCGCCATGCCCAGGACGAACTCGATGGCCACCGAGATCACGGTGATCACCAGTGTGATCACGAACGCCGTCCACCAGTACTTGTCGCTCAAAATGGTCTGGTAGTTCTCGAACCAGATGAACTTCGTGTCGGCCGGGCTGGCGAGGTTGTAACGCTGCATGCTCAGCCACAGCGCGTACACGATCGGGTACGCGGTCACCGCGAGCATCAGGACGACGGCCGGCGTGATCAACAGATAGGCGAGCCTGCGCTGCGAGCGACGATCGTCGCTGCGAGCCGTGGCGGCGGTCATGGGATCAGCCCCTTCCCGTCGATCGCCTTCTGCACCTGCTCGGTGAGCTCGTCGGCGGTCCTCTCCGGGTCGATCTGGGTGATCGGGGCCAGCGTGGCCGAGATACGGGTCGACACCGCCTGATAGTTCGGGGTCGCCGGGCGCACCGCCGCAGTGGTCAGCTGGTCGCGGATGATCGCGTACTGCGGGTATTTCTTCTGGAACTCCGGGTCGGAGTAGAGCGAGGTGCGCACCGCCGGCAGACCACCCTCGATCGAGGTGTACTTCTGATTTTCGAGGTTGCGGATGCAGCGCACGGCTTCGAACGCCTCAGCCGGATGCCGGGTGGTCTTGGCCACCGCGATGTTCAGCCCACCGAGGGTGACCTTGGTGGGTTGGCCCGGGATCACACCGGGATACGGGGCGAACCCGAACACCTCCTTGGCGGCATCGAAGGCGACGGTGAACTGGTCGTCGGTCGGAGAGAAGGTGCCGGCGTCGTTGATGCTGCCCGCCAGCTCCGGCTTCTCGTTCAGCGGCAGGAACGGCACCCCGCCCTTGACGGCGTTCTCCAGCATCGAGGCGAACACAAACGGCCAGTTGACCTCCAGCGCCGCCTTACCCTGCTCGAGGGCCAGCCGCGCGGTTCCCTCGTCGGTCTGGGTGACCGACGGATCGGCGCCCGGCGCAGTGGCCACCGCTTTGATGATCTGCAGCGCTTTGACCGTGGCGGCCCGGTGCTCGGGGGTGTCGGTCAGGGTGACCCGTTTGCCGTCGCCGGAAAGGACCTGTCCCCCAGCACTTTCCAGCAAAGTATTGAACCAGACCACCAGACCCTCGTACTGCTTGGCCTGGACCGCGATCCAGCTCGGTTTCCCCGCGGCGTGCAGACGGGTCGCCTCGGCGACCATGCCATCCCAGGTGTCCGGCGGCGGCGCCACCAAATCTGCTCGATACCAGAGCAACTGGGTGTTGGTGGTGACCGGCGCGGCATAGAGCTTGTCCTGCCATTTCGCGGTCTCCAGCGGGCCGGGCAACGTGTTGTCGGTGGCGTCCGCTTGCGCCTGTCCTGCCGGATCCTCGGAAAGTGGCAACGCCCAACCCGCCTCGGCGAACTCCGCGGTCCACACCACATCCAGTGCCATCAGATCGAGCGTGCGGTCATTGCCGGTCAGCCGCCGCGCGAGCTGCAGACGCTGATCGTCGGCCGCCTTGGGCAGGCTGCGCTGTTCGATGCGGAAGCGCCCGCCGAGTTCGTCATTGCACCGTTTGGCCACAGCGGTGAACGTGGCGGTCTCACTGGCCGGTGTGTAGAAGCTGACGACGATTCCGTGATCGGCGGAGCCACACGAGGTCACCACCGATGCGGTGGTGACGGCGGCGATGGCGGCCGCGCCCACCCGTCGAGCGCGCGCGCCTGGGCTTGCCACGGCAACCGCCTCCCGTCTCCTCGACTCGTGGCGCAACCGTCCGGGTTTCGGCGCATGCTGCATCACGGCAGGGCATTGCCCCGTGGCCCAAACCGTAGAACCCCGGGGCCGTGATGTGCAACACTGCCGCGCCGTAGCGGCCCAAATCGTGACCGCGCCCGGCGCTGCGGGTGGTGTCTAAATCGTCAAGCGCGCCAGCATGTCCCGCGCCTTCTCGGCGCTCTGCGGATCGCAGAGTACGTCGTATCGCCCCGCCACCAGCTGCATGGTCGAGCTGAAATCCCTTGTGCCACGCGCCATCGCGTAAGGAACAGCCGACGTGATGAGGCCGAAGATCACACCAGCGACGACACCGGTAATCAGCGATGCCCACGGGTTGGGGCTGAAGAATCCCAACACCAGGCCGATGAAGATGCCCAGCCAGGCGCCGGTGATCACGCCGCCACCGAGCACCTTGGGCCAGGACAGCCGGCCGGTGACTCGCTCGACCTGCATCAGATCCACGCCGACGATGGTGACCTGCTGAACCGGGAACTGCTCGTCGGACAGGTAGTCGACGGCCTTCTGCGCCTCGGCGTAGGTGGGATAGGAACCGATCGGCCAGCCCTTGGGCGGCGTCGGCAGGCTCACGGGCCCACGACGAGCCGCGGCGGACGAACCGCCGGGGTTCTGACCCGGAAAGGGGGTGGTCATATCTGCACATTCTCCTGTCGTGCGTGACGGTTGTCGCGTCGTGGCCGCCCGCGCGTGGCGGCCCGATGCCTGCTCAACGCGGCACCGCAGGCGATGGTGCCCCACCGCGAGCCAGTCCCGCGCCACCTGCACATACGCTAGGTTGAACAGCATGACAGCTTCCGGCGGTGACTCCGGCGAAAAACCCCAGAACGCGGGTGACCAGGAGCCTTCCGGCGGGACCTACGAAGCCCCGCCGATCGAGCAGGAAGATGCCACGCCGGCGCACGGCTTTCACGCTCCGTCGGGGGACCAGCCCGCTCCGGCGACCTACTCCGGCTATGAGGCACCCAGTGCGTTTCCGCCGGCGGGCTATCCGACG
>NZ_BEWG01000046.1:34803-39646 GCF_002723835.1 Mycobacterium sp. shizuoka-1
GCGGCTACGGCGCCCCCGGCTATCCGCCACCCGGTGGCGGATACCCCCCGCCGCCGCAGTACGGCGGGGCGCCCGGCGGCTACGGTTATTCCGCTGGCTATCCCGCTCCGGCGTCGGGAACCAACACTCTGGCGATCTCCTCGCTGGTCGCCTCGGTCGTGGGATTGTTGTGCGGGATCGGCTCGATCATCGGCATCGTGCTCGGTGTCGTCGCACTCAACCAGATCAAGCAATCCCGTCAGGGCGGGTACGGCCTGGCTATCGCCGGGATCGTGGTCGGGGTGGCATCGTTGGTCATCAGCATGATCTGGGCCGTTTACGCCTGGTCCTGATCCGATGACGACTCCCCCGCTGCCGGAGGGCACCCCGCCGCCCGCCGATCCCTACGCCCCGGTGGACTATCCGGCCCACTACCCGCCGATGCCGCCGCCGGTCTACCCGGCCCCGACTGGCTATCCCTACCCGCCGCCCAGCTACCCCGGCTACGGCGGCTACCCGGCCGATCCCTACGACCCGTACCGGCCGACCAAGCCGCCGGGTACCAACGGCAAGGCGATCGCAGCGCTGGTCACCTCGCTGGCCGGCCTGATGCTGTGCGGGCTGCCCTCGATCGCCGGGATCATCCTCGGCATCGTCGCCATGCGCGAAACCAAGCGCACCGGCCAGGACGGCTTCGGTCTCGCGGTCGCCGGGGTGGCCGTCGGCGCCGTGGTCGTCGTGGGTTATGTGCTCTGGTTCGCGTTCTGGGTCGTCGTCGCGGCCAACGTCCCGTCGTCCCCCGACTACTACCCGTAACTAGGTAGGCGGCACAAAGCGCCCGCCTTCGCGCGCCATCCCGGCCGCGCGGCCCTTGGCGGCGATCACCAACGCCATCTTGCGGCTGGCCTCGTCGATCATCTCGTCGCCGAGCATCACCGCGCCCCGCGCGCCGCCGGCGCTCGAGGTGTGCCACTCGTAGGCCTCGAGGATGAGCTCGGCATGGTCGTACTCGGCTTGGCGAGGACTGAAAATCTCGTTGCCCGCGTCGATCTGATCGGGATGCAGAACCCATTTGCCGTCATAGCCCAGCGCCGCAGCCCGCCCGGCCACCCGCCGGAACGCAGGCACGTCGCGCACCTTCAGGTAGGGCCCGTCGATCGCCGCGATCCCGTGCGCGCGCGCCGCCACCAGGATCGTCATCAAGACGTGGTGGTAGGCGTCGCCGACGTCGTAGCCCTCGGGTTGCTCGCCCACCACCAGAGTGCGCATGTTGAGGCTGGCCATCAGGTCCGCCGGTCCGAGCACCAGGGCCTGCACCCGGGGTGCGCCGGCGATGGCGTCGATGTTGGTCAAGCCCTTGGCATCTTCGATCTGCGCGTCGATCCCGATCCGCCCGACCGGCAGACCGTGCGTCAGCTCGAGCTGGGTCAGCAAAAGGTCCAGGGCGTGCACGTGGCTGGCGTCGGTCACCTTGGGCAACACCACCACGTCGAGGTGACCGTCGCGCGCGGATGCGACCGCGGACACCACGTCGATGACGTCGGCATGCGTCCACGGTGTGGTCCAGTCGTTGACCCGCACCCCGCGCAACTGGCCCGCCCAGCCCGGGCTTGCCAGGGCCGCGCCAACCTGTTTGCGGGCCTGCGCCTTGGCATCTGGCGCCACCGCGTCCTCGAGGTCGAGGAACACCTCGTCGGCGGGTAAACCCTTGGCCTTCTCGATCATCTTGAGATTGCTGCCCGGAACCGACAGGCACGTTCGACGGGGTCGATAGGCGTTATCCACGCCTACACTCCTACCCTTTGAGTCATGGCGTCGGTGAACAGGGTGTACGCGGCGCGACTGGCCGGGCTGGTCGTGCTGGGACCGGACGGAGAATCCCTCGGGCGCGTCCGCGACGTCGTGATCAGTATGAGCATCGTGCGCCAGCAACCCCGAGTCCTCGGCCTGGTGGTCGAAATGCTCACGCGCCGAAGGATTTTCGTCCCGATCCTGCGAGTCACCGCGATCGAGCCGAACGCGGTGACGCTCAACACCGGCAACGTGTCGCTGCGCCGGTTCGCCCAGCGCCCCGGCGAAGTGCTGGTGTTGGGGCAGGTGCTCGACAGCCGGGTCCGGGTCGACGATCCCGAACTGCCGCAGATGGCCGGGGTGGACGTGAACGTTGTCGACCTGGGCATCGAGCAGATCCGTACCCGCGACTGGGTCGTCACCCGGGTGGCCGTGCGCAGCCACCGCCGGCTGGGCCGCCGCTCGACGGTTCAGGTGGTCGATTGGCACAACGTGGCCGGGCTGACCCCGTCCGCGCTCGCGATGCCCGGCCAGGGGGTGGCGCAGTTGCTGCACCAGTTCGAGGGACAACGCCCGATCGAGGTGGCCGACGCGATCCGCGACCTGCCCGCCAAACGCCGCACCGAGGTGATCAACGCCCTCGACGACGAGCGGCTGGCCGACATCCTGCAGGAGCTGCCCGAGGACGACCAGACCGTCCTGCTGCTCCAGCTCGACACCGAGCGGGCGGCCGACGTGCTCGAGGCCATGGACCCCGACGACGCCGCCGACCTTCTCGGCGTGCTGAACCCGACCGAGGCCGAGGTGCTGCTGCGCCGGATGGACCCGGAAGACTCCGAACCGGTGCGCCGCCTGCTGAGCCACTCGCCGGACACCGCGGGTGGTCTGATGACCTCCGATCCGGTGGTCGTCGCCCCCGACACCACCGTCGCCGAGGCGCTGGCCCGGGTGCGCGATCCCGACCTGACGCCGGCGCTGTCGTCGCTGGTGTTCGTGGTTCGGCCGCCGACGGCCACCCCCACCGGTCGCTACCTGGGCTGCGTGCATCTGCAGGCGCTGCTGCGCGAACCGCCCGCCAACCTGGTCAGCGGCATCGTCGACACCGACCTGCCCAACCTGAGCCCGGGCACCTCGCTGGCCGGGGTGACCCGGTATTTCGCCGCCTACAATCTGGTCTGCGGTCCGGTGGTCGACGAGCAGAACCATCTGCTCGGCGCCGTGACCGTCGACGACGTGCTTGACCATCTGCTGCCCGACGACTGGCGGGAAAGCTTCGAGGAACCGCAACTGCCCGATCCGGTGACCAGCGCAGAGGGGACGACATGAGCGACCTGTCTGCGCGTCAGCGGCTCGACACCCCCCGCACCTCGCGCCGGCCGTCGTTCAACCTCGACACCGAGGCCGTCGGCAAGTTCAGTGAATCGATCGCCCGCTTCCTGGGCACCGGGCGCTACCTGGCCTGGCAGACGATCATCGTCATCGTCTGGATCGCCCTGAACCTGTTCGCCGTGCGCTGGCAGTGGGATCCCTACCCGTTCATCCTGCTGAACCTGGCGTTCTCCACCCAGGCCGCCTACGCCGCACCGCTGATCCTGCTGGCCCAGAACCGGCAGGAGAACCGCGACCGGGTCTCGCTCGAAGAGGACCGGCGGCGCTCCGAACAGACCAAGGCCGACACCGAGTTCCTGGCCCGCGAGCTGGCCTCGCTGCGGCTGGCGGTCGGCGAAGTGGCCACCCGCGACTACCTACGCCGCGAGCTCGAGGAGATCCGCGAGTTGCTGGAATCGCTGACCGCCGACAACGGCGGCAAGACCAAGAAGGACAAGACCAAGAAAGCCCGCCCGCCCATCGAGCCCGAGGTCGAGGAGTCGAGCTCGTGACAAAGGTGACCAATGGATACCACTGAGGTCACGAAGGTATGTATGGTGACTTGGTTCACAAGCGGATGCATTTGTTGAGGACGGACGAGTGGGCATAGGAAACCGCGTCAGCCGGATGGTGCGGAAACCTGCGTTCGGAGTCGTCGTGCTCACCCCCGTCGTCCTCGCCGGCGCAGTCGGGGCGGCCCCCGACCTGCCCAAGGCGCCGGTCGTCGGCACCGAGGTCACCCCGCTGGCGGCCGTCTCGCCGCAGACCGACACGTCCGGTGCCACCGTCGTCGCGCTCTCCAAGCAGCCGACCAACTTCCACTTCGCGGCGGCGACTCCGTCGGTTCCGCCGCCGGCCATCGTCCTGAACTCCCCGGGATCCATGCGGATCCCCGCGGTACCGCTGGCCGCCTACCGCAACGCCGAGCAGGCGATGGCCGTCACCGCGCCGGGCTGCGGGCTGAGCTGGAACCTGCTGGCCGGCATCGGCCGGATCGAATCCATGCATGCCAACGGCGGTGCCACCGACGCGCGCGGCACCGCGATCAGCCCGATCTACGGCCCGAGCCTGGACGGCACCCTGGCGGGCAACGAGGTGATCGTGCAGACCGTGCAGGCCGGGCGCCCGGTCTACGCACGGGCGATGGGTCCCATGCAGTTCCTGCCGGGCACGTGGTCGCGCTACGCCGCCGACGGCGACGGGGACGGCAAGGCCGACCCGCAGAACGTGTACGACGCGGCGCTGGCCGCGGCCCGCTACCTGTGCAGTGGCGGGTTGAACCTGCGCAACCAGTCCCAGGTGCTGACCGCGATCCTGCGGTACAACAACTCGATGGCCTACGCCCAGAACGTGCTGGGCTGGGCGGCCGCGTACGCCACCGGCGTCGAGCCGGTGGATCTGCCGCCGATCGTCGGGCCGGTGCCCGCACTCGGCGATGCTCACCTGGACAACCCCGAAGGCCTTGGTCCGGGGCTGCCGCTGAACGCGATCGGGCTGCCCTCCAGCGATCCGCTCACCCAGGTGCCGCTGATCAATCTGGGCAGCACGGAATCGGCCGGATCGCTGGCGCTGGGGCCGCTGCCCGGGCCCGCGAGTGCGATGCCCGGGCTGCCCTGCCAGGTGATCTGCCTGGGCACCCAGGCTCCGCCACCGGTCGAGCCGGCCGCCGACGTGCCCGACGCGCCACCGCCGTGGCAGCCGCCCT
>NZ_BEWG01000046.1:39725-65333 GCF_002723835.1 Mycobacterium sp. shizuoka-1
GCGCACTGCCCGGCCCCGCCGCCTAGCTGCTCCTCGGGGTCGGGGCGCTCCTGCGCTCCGCCTAGACTCGGCGCTGATGTCCGAGAAGAACGAACTGCAGACCCAGGTGCGACTCGCGCTGGGCAAGGTGATCGATCCGGAGCTGCGCCGCCCGATCACCGAGCTCAACATGGTCAAGAGCATCGCGGTCGCCGACGACGGCGCTGTGCACGTCGAGATCTACCTGACCACCGCCGCATGCCCGAAGAAGACCGAGATCAGCGAGCGGGTCACCCAGGCCGTCGCCGACGTTCCCGGCACCGCCGCGGTGACCGTCGACCTGGACGTGATGAACGACGAGCAGCGCACCGAACTGCGTAAGCAGTTGCGCGGGGACGCCGCCGAACCGGTGATCCCATTCGCCCAGCCCGGCTCGCTGACCCGGGTTTACGCCGTGGCGTCCGGCAAGGGCGGCGTCGGCAAGTCCAGTGTGACGGTCAACCTGGCCGCCGCGCTGGCCGCTCGCGGCTTGTCGGTCGGCGTGCTCGACGCCGACATCTACGGCCACTCGATCCCGCGCATGATGGGCACCGACGACCGGCCAACCCAGGTCGAGTCGATGATCCTGCCGCCGATCGCGCACGACGTGAAGGTGATCTCGATCGCCCAGTTCACCCAAGGCAACGCGCCCGTGGTGTGGCGCGGGCCGATGCTGCACCGGGCGCTGCAGCAATTCCTGGCCGACGTCTACTGGGGCGATCTGGACGTGCTGCTGCTGGACCTGCCGCCGGGCACCGGCGACGTCGCGATCTCGGTGGCTCAGCTGATCCCCGGCGCGGAGATCCTGGTGGTGACCACCCCGCAGCTCGCGGCCGCCGAGGTGGCCGAACGTGCCGGGGCGATCGCCTTGCAGACCCGCCAGCGCATCGTCGGCGTCGTGGAGAACATGTCCGGCCTGCTGATGCCCGACGGCACGACGATGCAGATCTTCGGCGAGGGCGGCGGGCGCCAGGTGGCCGACCGGCTGACCCGGGCCGTCGGCGCCGAAGTGCCACTGCTGGGTCAGGTTCCGCTGGACCCGGCGCTGGTGGCGGCCGGCGACTCCGGGGTGCCGCTGGTGTTGTCGGCGCCCGACGGCGCGGCAGGCAAGGAACTGCGGAGCATCGCCGACAAGCTGGCGGCGCGCCGGCGCGGGTTGGCCGGGATGTCGCTGGGTCTGGACACCACCCGCCGCGGCTGATCCCTAGCGATTTCGGCGCGCAAACCGCCGCTACGCGAACGAAAACGCGCCGAAATCGCTGGAAAGGCTATGTCGCGTCGGCGTCGAACGGCGCGGGCGTGCCGGGCGGCAACGGCTCAGGCTTCGGCGGCTGCGGCGGCATCTGGTCCTGCGGTCCCCCGGCGCTCTGCGGCTTCTCTGGTGACTGGAAGGCGTCCTTGATCCACGAGTCGTCGCCGTCGAGCAGATGCTTGGTCAGCGCGGCCCGCGGTGTCATGCCGCGCAGCTTCTGCAGTTCGGACAGCGGCTGGCGCAGGTCCTCGAACTCGGGGCCCAGATCGTCCCGCAGCTGGCTGGTGGCCCCACTGATGTAGTCCCGGGCCTGCCGCAGCGAGTTGGACGTCCACCGGATCGCGCCCGGCAACCGCTCGGGGCCCAGGATCACCAACCCGATGACGACCAGCAGGAGCATCTCGCCCCACCCGACGTTGGCGAACATCGCGTCAGTTGTCCGGCGCGGGGTTCACCGTCAGCGTGACCTTGCGGCCGTCGCGGATGACCTCGATCGGGGCGTCCTGCCCGATCTTGAGCTGCCGGATCGCGACGGCGAACTCGTCGGCGTCGGCGACCGTCCGATTGCCGACCTTCACCACAATGTCGTTCTCCAGGATGCCGGCCTTCTCGGCGGGGCTGCCGGCCTTCACATTGGCCACCTGGGCACCCTGGGCGAGGTCGTTGCTCACCGAGCGGGCGGACAGCCCGAGCGTCGGGTGCGACACCTTGCCGTCCTTGATCAGCGCCTCGACGGTCTGCTTGACCTCGTTGACCGGGATCGCGAAGCCGAGCCCACTGGCGCTGTCGGACAACGACTTTCCGGCCGTGTTGATGCCGATCACCTCGGAGTTCATGTTGATCAGCGGACCACCGGAGTTGCCGTGGTTGATCGAGGCGTCGGTCTGGATGGCGTCGATGACGGTGTCGGTGTCCGAGCCCTCGCCGGACAGCGGGATCGGCCGGTGCAGGGCGCTGATGATGCCGTGCGTGACGGTACTGCGCAGCCCCAGCGGGGCGCCGGCGGCGATCACCTCGTCGCCGACGTGGACATTGTCGGAGTCACCGAACCGCGCCACCGTGAGGTTGTCGACATTGTCGACCTTGAGCACGGCCAGGTCGGTCTTGGGATCGCGGCCGACGAGGTTGGCCGGCACCTCCTTGCCGTCGTTGAACACCACCGAGATCTTGAACTTGCTCGGGTTGGTCGCGGCTTCGGAGATGACGTGGTTGTTGGTGACGATGTAGCCGCGGCCGTCGACGACCACGCCCGAACCCTGGGCGCCTTCGTCGTCGCTCACGGCCTCGATCGTGACGACGGAGTCGGCCACCGACGCGGCGACCTTGGCGAACCGGCCGGGCGGAACCTCGCCGGTGCTGTTGGTGGCCAGCGAGACTTTGGACGTGGTGAAGGCTTCGACGACTTCGGCCGTCTTGCGGCCCACCCAGCCGCCGGCGAACCCGATGATCAGCGCGATGATGCCCAGCACCGCCAGCGACACATACGACACCCGGCCGCCGAAGAGCACCTCGCGTACCCCGAGCTTGCCGGTGGGCCCGGCCACCACGACGGGCGCGGCCTGCTGCAGCGCCGGTGTGCCGAGCCCGGCGGCGGCCGCCGGATCACGCCACGGGTCGTCGAGTTCCTCGGAATCGTCGGGGCCGGCGTCGAGCGCCCCGGCGTCGGCGGGGTGGCGCTGCAGGGAATCACTGCCCGGCGGACGGCTGAACGCCTCTTCGAGGACGGGGTCCGGAGGGCGGTCCTTGGGCTGGAACTCGACCTCGCCGCGGAACTTGGCCGGTCGCAACTCCTCGGCGATGAACGATCCGTCGACACCGGCGGGGCGCCCGAAAGCCTGGGTGGCGGCGGGATCGACCGGGGGCCGAGACACCGGTCGCGGGGCCAAACGAGGGCTGCTGCTGCCGGAACTGTCCTGATTGGGGCTCAAGTTCAACCTCTATCCAAGCGCTCAGCCGCGAGCGCGCGCTATCGGACCGAGCACGACGCTGCTCGACTTCACATCCACACTACCGGCGCTTACGCCGGCCACGGTCTGTGCCGTCAGCTAACTGGTCGGCGAGTCCGGCCTCGAGATCGCCACCGGCGCGGCCGGGCTGCTGCGGGGTCACGGATTCGTCCGGTGTCGACTGCGGGATCTGCGACAACAGCCCCAACAGGCTGCTGGGCATGCTGATCGGAAGGGAGTCGCGCAGCGCGGCGCGGGCCTGCGTCTGACCCTCCACCTCGGCGGCACACTGCGCGCACAGCGACAGGTGGTGCGCCGCGCGCAGGTAGGACTTCATGCGCAGCTCGCCGTCGACATAGGCGGCGATCGCCTCGGTGGACAAGTGCTCGGTCGAGCCGAATTGGCGGGGTGCACCGACGGGGGCGTCGCTCTGAGAGGCGAACTGAGAGGGCAGCCAGGAGAATGCTCGACGGAACATGTGTCCACGGTCGACCATCGCTGCGCTCCTCTCGGTCACGTCGGGCACGCCACAATTGCCGCTAGGTCGAATGTAGCGCGCGCAGCCCCAAACGACATGACATGACCGTCAGTTTTGCCGTTCGCCCGGCCGGGGCGGACCGCCGAGGCGGCCAGCCGCCGGGTGGCCGGATTACGCCGATTCGGCGATGAAGTCCGACATCCCCTGCTGGCCGGAGTGTGCGGCGAGGTAGTCCCGCAGGGCTTGCCGGCCGCGGTGAATGCGGCTGCGGACAGTGCCGAGCTTGACGCCGAGCGTCGCCCCGATCTCCTCGTAGGACAGGCCCTCGATGTCGCACAAGACCACTGCGGCACGGAATTCCGGGGGCAACGAATCGAGCGCTGCCTGCAGGTCCGGGCCGAGGCGGGAATCGTGGTAGATCTGCTCGGGGTTGGGCTCGTCGGCCGGCACCCTGTCGTAGTCCTCTGGCAGCGCCTCCATGCGGATGCGGCCGCGACGGCGGACCATGTCGAGGAACAGGTTCGTGGTGATGCGGTGCAGCCAGCCCTCGAACGTGCCGGGCTGATAATTCTGCACCGAGCGGAACACCCTGATGAAGGTCTCCTGGGTGAGGTCCTCGGCGTCCTGCTGATTACCGGACAGGCGGTAAGCCAGCCGGTACACCCGGTCGGCGTGCTGGCGCACCAACTCGTCCCAGGACGGCATCGCCGTCCGGTCGCCGGTCGCATCGAACACCGCGGTGCCTTGCAGTTCCTCGGACGGTTCAACCCACTCGGCTTCCCCGTACTGCTCGGGGTGCGACATATGTGTCGGAGCCATCAGTGTGGTGGTCGTCGGATCCTCCTGGTTGATCTGCGCGGACGGCTCGCTGCCGCCGATCGCATCAAGGCTGACAACACGAGCGCTCTCTGGCGTATTCCCCGACCAGCGTTGCCTGTGTTCCATGCCCGCTACCGTTCCCCACACCGGTGTGGGGGCGATATGAGCAAACTAAGGTTTGACTAAGAAATGCTTTCGTTATCATTTCGTGCCCTGGTCTGATACCTCGAGCCCGGCGCGTCGAGCTTGACGGGCGACGTCCGGGCATCCCCGCGGCAGGTCCGGCCGCCGCGGCGCCGGGCGCGCCTGCCCACCACTGGATCACGTTGCCTCTACGCTCCTCAGAATGGCCACTACCGAGGACCAATCAGGCCAGCCGCAGGCCAGTCGTGCCGACCGGATCCTGGCCCACGCGGAAGGCTCGATCTCCGAGGACTCCATCGTCGCGGCCGCCCGGGAACGTGCCGTCGACGCCGGGGCCGGAGCGGTCACGCCGGCGGTTGGAGCACTGCTGAGCGTCCTGGCGCGACTCTCGGGCGGCAAAGCGGTCGTCGAGGTCGGCACGGGCGCCGGGGTGAGCGGGCTGTGGCTGCTGTCGGGCATGCGCGAGGACGGTGTCCTGACCACCATCGACATCGAGCCGGAGCATCAACGCATCGCCAAGCAGGCGTTCAACGAGGCCGGGATCGGGCCGTCACGCACCAGGCTGATCGCCGGCCGGGCGCAGGACGTCCTCACCCGGCTCGCCGACGAGTCCTACGACCTGGTGTTCCTGGATGCCGCACCGGCCGACCAAGCCGACTTCGTGGTCGAGGGGGTGCGGCTGCTGCGCCCAGGGGGCGTGATCGTCGTGCACCGGTCGGCACTGGGTGGCCGGGCCGGGGATCCGACGGCCAGCGATGCCGAGGTGACGGCGGTGCGGGAAGCGGCCCGGCTGATCGCCGAGGACGAGCGGCTCACCCCGGTGTTGATCCCGCTAGGGGACGGGATTCTGGTCGCGGCACGCGACTACTGACTCGGCGGCGTCAGGCGCCGTCGTCGGGCTGCCTCACCGGTGCTCACGGGGTTCCGACGCACGGCTGCAGGCGGAGTTTTCACATCTGAGTTTGCTGAGATTCACAGCGAGTGCACAGGCCGGTCAGCCGGTCGACCGAGCCGACCGCGCGACAAATAGTCCACCAGCGACAACCGCGGTGCGCCGGCATACATCCCGCCCGCCTTCTGACGATTTTCTTAGTCGACAATTATTTGCCATATGCAAGAGAACTGGAATTCCAGCAAACATATTCAATGGCTTTTTCTCGCCCGATGAATAAGAGAAAACCGGCTCCGAGATGTCGTCGAGATTAAGAATTGCCGTTCCCGGGAACAATCAACGCCAATGCAATAGTCTCGCTGCCTAGATGGTTTGCACCCGCCAAAGGTGGTGCGAGGCAGCCAGATTGCACGCAGGTTTCCGGCAGGCGGGCATCGCGCCCACGGTGTACTCGGGGGGAAAGCATGGACCCACGACTCAGCCCCGTGATGGTGGCGGTATTGGTCGCGCCGTTCATCCTTTTCGGAATTCGCGCCATCGCACTCGATCTCTCGCAAAGTCGCCACGACCGCGCCGACGGGATCGTGGCGCGCTGGGGCGATCTGCGATTCACCGAGAGCGTGCTCATCGTGGGCGACCGCCGGCATGTACGGCGCATCCCGTTGGCCGGATTGCGCGCGGCGGTGACCGAGAGTCACGACGCCACCGACGGGCCGAGCGCACACCTCGTCCACCTGATCGTCGAGGGCCCCGGCGAGTCGGTGCAGCACACCCAGCGGTACTCCGCCGGATCGATGACCGCAGCCCGGATGTTCGAGATCCTTCTCAACCGCGCCAGCACCCCGGCCGCCGCGCAGCTGCCGGTCGCCCTGCGCTGGGCCGCCTGACCAACCCCCGTCTTCGCCCCGATGGGGCCGCGGTAAGCCCTTGACGTTCGATTGAACGCGTGTTTAGCATCCTAAACATGCGTTCAACGGATCTGACGACGGCGGCCAGGATCCGCGATGCGGCGATCGAGATGTTCGGTGCACACGGATTCACCGTCGGGGTCCGCGCGATCGCAGAAGCCGCCGGAGTCAGCCCGGGGCTGGTGATCCACCACTTCGGGTCCAAGGACGCGCTGCGAAAGGCCTGCGACGACTACATCGCCGAAGAGATTCGCAGCGACAAGTCCGAGGCCATCCGGTCCACCGATCCGGCGACGTGGCTGGCCCAGGTCGCCGAGATCGAGTCCTACGCGCCGATGATGGCCTACCTGGTACGCACCATGCAGAGCGGCGGCGAACTCGCCAAGCAGCTGTGGCGCACGATGATCACCAACATCGAAAGCTACGTCGACGAGGGAGTCCGCGCCGGCACCATCAAGCCCAGCCGCGACCCGGCCGCGCGCGCCAAGTACATGGGGATGGCAGGCGGCGGCGCGTTCCTGCTCTATCTGCAACTCCACGACAACCCGACCGACTTGCGAGCAGTGCTGCGCGACTACGCCAGCGACATGGTGCTCCCGGCCCTGGAGATCTACACCAACGGCGTGTTCACCGATTCGACGATGTTCGACAGCCTCGTGGCTCAAAGCGAAGCTGCAGCCGAGACCGAAGGAGAATCAGATGACAAGGGCAACAGCGACGACGCGCACTGACACCGCCGTCGAAATCCGCGGTCTGGTCAAGACTTTCGGACGGACCCGGGCCCTGGACGGGATGGACCTGACCGTCCGGGCGGGTTCGGTCGCCGGCTTCCTCGGGCCCAACGGCGCGGGAAAATCCACCACGATCCGAGTGCTGCTGGGACTACTGCGCGCCGACGGTGGCACCGTACGGCTGCTGGGCGGCGACCCCTGGCTCGACGCGGTCGCCTTGCATCGGCGGATCGCCTACGTACCGGGTGACGTCACCCTGTGGCCGAACCTGACCGGCGGCCAGGTGATCGACTTCCTCTGCGGTCTGCGCGGCGGGGCCGACGCCCGCCGGCGGGACGCGTTGATCGAGCGGTTCGAACTCGACCCGCACAAGAAGTCGCGCACCTACTCCAAAGGCAACCGCCAGAAGGTCGCGCTGATCGCCGCGTTCGCCACCGATGCCGACATCTACATCCTCGACGAACCGACATCGGGTCTCGATCCGCTGATGGAGAACGTGTTCCAGCACTGTGTGCACGAAGTCGCCCGTCGGGGCGCAGCGGTCCTGCTGTCCAGTCACGTCCTGGCCGAGGTCGAGAAAGTCTGTGACACCGTCACGATCATCCGCGCCGGGCGCACCGTGCAATCCGGATCGCTGGCCCAGCTCCAGGAGCTGATGCGTACCACCGTGACGGCTCGGACGCACCGCGACCCCAGCGTGGTCAGTCGCTGGCCTGGGCTGCACGATGTGAACGTCCGTGACGGGCAGATCCGGTTCACCGTCGGCCGCGACGTGCTCGACGCCACCATGGCACACCTGACCCAATTGGGCATCGCAGACCTGACCGTGACGCCGGCCTCTCTCGAGGACCTGTTCTTGCGTGAATACCGGAGCGCCGCACAATGATTGCGACCGCGCTCCCGGTCAACTCGCTGGCCGGAACATCCGCACTGGTTCGTTTCGCACTGCGCCGCGACCGCGTCCGGTTGACGGTGTGGGTGTCGACGCTGACCCTGATGATGGTCTACGCCCCCAACGCCATCAACCTGGCCTATCCTGACGAGACCCAGCGCCAGTCGCGAGTCAATCTGCTCAAAACGCCGGCCGGAATCATGTTGGGCGGGCCCATGTTCGGGGGCAACGAGACCGATCTCGGCGTGATGATGGCCAACGAACTGATGCTGACGCTGATCGTCGCCGCCTCGATTCTGGCGATCCTGACCGTCATCCGACACACTCGCGCCGAAGAGGAAAGTGGCGCAGCCGAATTGGTGTTGTCGTCGATTGTCGGGCGGCACGCCCGCACCAGCTCAGCGTTGATCGTCATGGCGCTGGTCAATGCCGTGTTGGCCGTGACGATGACAATCGCCATGGCGGCCAGCGGTTTCGCGGTCGTCGACACGGCCGCCATGTGCCTGGGCGTGACGGCGGTGGCCACCGTGTTCGGGGCGGTGGCAGCGCTGTGTGCCCAGCTGTGGCGCCAGGCCCGCACCGCTACCGGCGCATCACTGGGGGTGCTGGCCGCCGCCGTACTGGTGCGCGGGGCCGGGGATGTGATCGACAACTCCGGCAGTGCCCTGAGTTGGTGCTCGCCCATCGCGTGGGCACAACAGATGCGGCCGTTCGTCGCGCTGCGCTGGTGGCCGCTGGGCCTGCTCGCGGTGCTGGCCATCGTGCTCGTCGCCGTCACGGCCGTGCTGGAGAGCCGGCGCCAATACGACGACGGCGTCCTGGCATCCTCCGGGGAGCATTCCCGGGCCCGCCCCGTGCCGGGTGTGTTCGCCCTGCACCTGAGGATCCACGCCGGCCTGACCACCGGCTGGGCGATCGGACTGTTGATCGCCGGAGCCGCCTTCGGATCGATGACGAAGTCGCTGATGGATGCCGCGGCCGACAACCCGCTGCTGTCGCGCGTTCTCTCCGCGCACGGCCTGGACGGGGTCTACACCACGATGACGCAGTTCCTGGCCGCGGCGACGACGGCGTACGTGGTCACCGTGGTGGTGCGGCTGAGCCGGGATGAGGAGTCCGGGATCGGCGAGGCGGTGCTGGCGGGCTCGGTGTCGCGCTGGACATGGCTGCTGTCGGCGGTGGCAGCGGCCTTGACCGGTGCGGCGGTGCTGCTGGCCTGCGCGGGACTGGGCAACGGCCTGGGCGCGGGCCTGACATTGGGCGAACCGCAGACGATTGCGCGGCTGACCCTGGCGGCGTTGGCCTTCCTGCCCGCCATGGCCGTCGTGGCCGCCGTGGCCGCTCTGGCGGTGGCGCTCAAGCATCCCGGCATCGGATGGCTGGCCGTCACCCTCGTAGTCGCCGCACTGTATCTCGGTGCGCTGTTGCGGCTTCCGCGCTGGCTGATCGACGCCTCGCCGGTGGGACGAACCACCGCGCCGTCGTCGGTCTCCGTTGTGGCGCTGTGCGTGATGGTCGCCGTGTCGGCGGTGGTCACGCTCGGCGCCGGCTTCATCTACCGGCACCGCGACGTCGCCTAGGAGGGTGGGCATGAACATCTCTGTCCGCATCGTGATCTCGTCCGTCGTCGGCATCGCAGCCTTCGCCGCGCTGCTGTTCGTGCCTGCGGGCACCGTGCACTACTGGCAGGGCTGGGCACTGCTCGCCGTATTCGGCGTCACGAGTCTGGTGCCGACGCTGTTGCTGGCGCGCATCGATCCCGCCGCCATGGAACGGCGCACCCACGCCGGCGTGACGGCCGAGACGCGACCGGTTCAGAAGGTGGTGATCGCGGCGACGTTCGTGGTGTTCGCCGCGATGTTGGTGGTGCCGGCGCTGGATCACCGATTCGGGTGGTCGAACGTACCGCCCTGGCTGTCAGTGCTCGGCGACGTCCTGGTGGCCGCCGGTCTCGGACTGGCGATGTGGGTGGTCTACCAAAACCGCTATGCGGCGGCCAATATCACCATCGAAGATGGTCAAACTCTGGTCAGCACCGGTCTGTACGGCTTGGTGCGCCACCCGATGTACTCCGGGAACGTGATCCTGATGACCGGGATCGCGTTGGCGCTCGGCTCGTACTGGGCACTGCTTCTCGTCGCGGTCGGCACGGCGCTGATGGCGGTGCGGATCCTCGACGAGGAGAAGCTGCTCGCGGCCGAACTGGACGGTTACCGGGAGTACATGCAGAAGGTCCGCTACCGACTGGTCCCGCTGATCTGGTAAGCGCGGTTGTATAACTTGCATGAGCACTATAGCTTTCCACCCGGCTCGCTGGAGTGAAAAACCGTTGAACGAGAACATCACTCGTCTGATGGCAGAGAACCTGCTTGCGTCTTCGCCTCCGGCGCCGACGCGACGATCGCCGAGCCGCTGATCTCCGGTTTCGGCGTGGCGCTCGTCGAAAAAGACCGAATAGCAAAGCTGTTCACCGTGGTGACAGCAGCACCGGCCTGAACGGTGTCGGCGGCGCCGCGCCGTCGCCGCTACGGCCACGCACGCAGCGCGACGACGGCGATCGCCCGTAGCTGCTTGCGGCTGGCGCCATCTCGGGCCTTCGCCGACAATCCGCGCAGAACGGTGTCGATGTAATCCGCCAACGCCTCGGCGTTCGCCTCCCGATCGAGATCGCCGGCACGTTGCGCCTGCCGCATGCGGTCGACGATGTCATCGCGTCCGCGACTGCGACGCGTTCGCAACAGCGGGTCGGCGATCACGAAGCAGCCGCGCGGATGACCGGGCCGGGTGTAGAACTCGACCGCCCGGTCCAGCATCTGCTCGAAAACCTCACGCGCGGTGGGCGCCTGCAGAGCGGGTGGCACCACGGCTGTCAGCTCGTAGAGGTCGACGGCGGCGTCGTACAGGGCTTGTTTGTCGCCGAAGGCGGCATACAGACTCGGCGGCGAGATGCCCATCGCCTCGGTCAGATCACTGATGGAAGCGCCGTCGAAACCCCGTTCCCAGAACAGCTGCATTGCGCAGCGCAGCGCTTCTTCGCGATCGAACTTCGGGGGCCGAGCCATGGCGTTGATCCTAGGCGTCGCACCGTCGGTTCTGATACCGTCGGCGCAGAATAACTTTACCGTTCGCTACAAAACCCTGCCCCGCTCGGGCAACTGAAGGGCGCTCCCATGACCTACGCCATCATCGGCTCCGGCAACATCGGTTCGGCAGTCGCAGGCCACTTCGCCCGAGTGGGCCTCGACGTCGCCGTCGCCGCATCGCACGGTCCCGCCGGGGTGGCAGCACTGACCGAACGACTCGGCTCTCATATCGTCCCCACCGAGGTGGCCGAGGCCCTGCAGGCCGACGTCGTGGTGCTGGCCGTCCCGTTTGATGCCGTCCGAGACCTCGTGGCGCAGGTCCCCGACTGGAACCGGCGCATCCTCGTCGACGCCACCAATGCCATTGACTACAGCACGTTTTCGCCGGCCGACCTGGGCGGCAGGGCGTCGTCGGACCTGGTCGCCGAATGGGCTGTCAACGCCCGCGTGGTCAAGGCCTTCGGCCACACCTGGGCCAAGGTGCTCGCCCACGAGCCCGGCGACGGGCACGGCGGGCGGCGGGTCTTGTTCGTGTCGGGTGACGACGCCGACGCCAACGGTGTAGTGGCGGAATTGATCCAGCGGTTCGGCTTCGAACCGATCGACCTGGGTCGCAATGCCGACGGCGGCCTGCTGCAGCAGTTCGGTGGCCCGCTGACCACCCGCAGCTTCATCTCGCAGCCGATCGGCGGCGCCAACCCCGCAGAGATGGATCTGCTCGAGGCCTGACGACGGGCGCGCTGACGCGTCATCCTGTATGCGGGACCGTCGTGAGGAGGCGCGCGTGGAGCTGATGACCGGTTTCGGCCTGGCCACCGCCGCAGGTCTCAACGCCTACATCCCGCTGCTGGCCATCGGACTGCTCGGCCGGTTCACCGACCTGATCACGCTGCCGCACGGCTGGTCATGGCTGGAGAACGGCTGGGTGATCGCGATTGTCGCGGTGCTGCTGGTCGTCGAGATCATCGCCGACAAGGTGCCCGCGCTGGACTCCGTCAACGACGCAGTGCAGACCTTCGTCCGGCCGACCGCCGGCGGGATCGTGTTCGGTTCGGGCACCGCGGCCCAGACCGCCGCGGTCACCGACCCGGGTGAGTTCGCCCGGAGCGGTCAGTGGGTGCCGATCGCGATCGGTGTGGTCACCGCACTGGTGGTCCACCTGACCAAGACCACGGTGCGGCCGGTCGCCAACGTGACCACCGCCGGGGTCGCCGCGCCCGTGCTGAGCACGCTCGAGGACATCACCAGTGCCGCCCTGGTGTTCATCGCGATCCTGATCCCCGCACTCGTGCTGGTGGTGATGATCGCGCTGGCCTGGGCGGCGGTGTCGCTGTGGCGCCGCAGGCGGCGCCGGAGTGCACAGCCCGGTTAGATCCACACACCCTTGCCGACGGCCACCACTCCGCCGGCACTCAGCGCGAAGCGTTCACGGTCCTTCTCCAAGTCGACGCCGACCATCTCGCCCGGCCCCACGACGACGTTCTTGTCCAGGATCGCGTGCCGGACCACCGCACCGCGGCCGACCCGTACCCCGGGCATCAGGACACTGCCCTCGACGATCGCGCCGTCCTCGATCACCACGTTGCTCGACAACACCGAATTACGCACCGAGGCCGCGGAGATGATGCTGCCCGCGCCCACCACCGACTCCTGCGCGGAGCCGCCGTTGACGAACTTGGCGGGTGCGAGGTTCTCCGACTCCCCGCGGATCGGCCAGCGCTTGTTGTAGAGGTTGAACACCGGGTGAACGGACACCAAATCCATGTGCGCGTCGTAGAACGCGTCCAGCGTCCCGACGTCGCGCCAGTAGCCGTGATCGCGTTCGGTGGCGCCGGGCACTTCGTTGTTGCTGAAGTCGTAGACCGCGGCCATCCCGTCGGAGACCAGCCTCGGGATGATGTCGCCGCCCATGTCGTGGTCGGAGTTGTCGTCGTCGGCGTCGGCGCGGATCGCGTCGATGAGCACCTTGGTGGTGAAGATGTAGTTGCCCATCGAGACGAACGTTTGCTCCGGATCGTCCGGTGTGCCCGGCGGATCGGCGGGTTTCTCGACGAACTCGCGGATGCGGCCGGACTCGTCGGCGTCGATGCAGCCGAACGCGTGCGCCTCGGCCCGCGGCACGCGGATGCCGGCAACCGTGGCACCGGCACCGCTTTCGATGTGGAACTTGACCATCTGCTCGGGGTCCATCCGATACACGTGGTCGGCCCCGAAAACCACGATGTAGTCCGGATCCTCGTCGTAGATGAGGTTGAGCGACTGATAGATCGCGTCGGCGGATCCGGTGTACCAGCGCGGACCGAGGCGCTGCTGGGCGGGCACCGGCGTGATGTATTCACCGGCCAAACCGCTCAGCCGCCAGTTCTGCGAGATGTGCCGGTCCAGCGAGTGCGACTTGTACTGGGTGAGCACACAGATGCGCAAGTAGCGGGCGTTGACCAGATTCGACAACACGAAATCGATCAGCCGGTAGGCGCCGCCGAAGGGAACAGCGGGCTTGGCCCGGTCGGCGGTCAGCGGATACAAGCGTTTGCCCTCTCCGCCGGCCAAGACTATGCCGAGCACATGTGGCAATTCCCTCATGCTGCAAACCTAATGGCACGCGCTACAGACGGCTAGGCCATCGCGACTATTGCAGGTCGCTGTGTCGCGGCAACAACGACTTTGGGGTTGCGACACTCGCGTTGTCCCCACAAGGCTGCGCCGCCGGGCCGGTGCCACTACCGTCGGGCCTATGCGGGTGGCGATGATGACTCGGGAGTATCCACCCGAGGTTTACGGCGGGGCGGGCGTGCACGTGACGGAACTCGTCGCGCAACTGCGCCGGCTGTGCGAGGTGGACGTGCACTGCATGGGTGCCCCACGCGCCGGAGCCTTCGTGCACCAGCCCGACCCGGCACTCAAGGGGGCCAACCCGGCGCTGTCGACGCTGTCCGCGGATCTGGTGATGGCCAATGCGGCCGCCGAGGCGACGGTCGCGCACTCACACACCTGGTACACCGGGATGGCCGGTCACCTCGCCGCGCTGCTCTACGGCGTCCCGCACGTGCTGACCGCGCACAGCCTCGAGCCGTTGCGGCCCTGGAAAGCCGAACAGCTCGGCGGCGGCTACCGAGTGTCGCTGTGGGTGGAGCGCACTGCGGTCGAGGCCGCCGACGCGGTGATCGCCGTCAGCTCCGGCATGCGTGAGGACGTCCTGTCGGTGTATCCGGGGTTGGACCCCAACCGGGTTCACGTCGTGAAGAACGGGATCGACACCAGCGTCTGGTATCCGGCTCCGCCGGAGCGCGGCGAGTCGGTGCTGGCCGAGCTCGGCGTCGACCCGTCGCGACCGATGGTGGCGTTCGTCGGCCGGATCACCCGCCAGAAGGGTGTCCCCCACCTGATCGCCGCGGCGCATCGCTTCGACCCCGACATCCAGCTGGTGCTGTGCGCCGGCGCACCCGACACCCCCGAGATCGCCGCCGAGGTCAGCACGGCGGTGCAGGAGCTGGCCGGCACCCGCAGCGGCGTGTTCTGGGTGCAGGAGTTCCTGCCGATCGGCAAGATCCGCGAAATCCTCTCGGCCGCAACGGCTTTTATCTGCCCGTCGGTGTACGAGCCGCTGGGCATCGTGAACCTGGAGGCGATGGCGTGCGGCACGGCCGTGGTGGCCTCCGATGTCGGTGGCATTCCCGAGGTGGTCGCCGACGGCGTGACGGGGACCCTGGTGCACTACGAACAGGCCGACCCGGCGGGCTTCGAGGCCCGGTTGGCCGAGGCGGTCAACGCGCTGGTGGGCGATCCGGAGCGGGCCAGCCGCTTCGGCGCCGCCGGTCGGCAACGCTGCATCGACGAGTTCTCCTGGGCACACATCGCCGAGCAGACGTTGGAGATCTACCGCAAAGTGTCGGCGTAGCCCGACCGGCAGAGAAAACCCCGCGCGGCCACGCGGGGTTTTCGGAGATCGATCAGTTAGCTGGTGACGTTCTTGAGTTCGTCGCCCAACGCGGCGGCCTCATCGGGCGTCAGCTCGACGACCAGTCGTCCACCGCCCTCCAGCGGTACCCGCATCACGATGCCGCGCCCCTCCTTGGTTGCTTCCAGCGGACCGTCACCAGTCCGGGGCTTCATCGCCGCCATCGAGTGCTCCCTCCAGAGTCGAGCCGGCCCGCCTTCACGGACCCGATCGGATGCCGGTTGCGTGGCTGGTGCGTCCGGCATGAAGTGCTTGTTTTCGATTCTATTGTTCCTCATCGGCGGGCATGGGTGTGAAAGACCCGATTGAGGGCCTGTGATTTGCCGCTCTCAGGCGGCTGGGGCCGGGGGAACCCAGCACGAGGCGACGTGATCATCGACCATGCCGGTGGCCTGCATCAGTGCGTAAGCCGTGGTGGGGCCGACGAACCGGAAACCGCGCTTCTTGAGGTCCTTGGCCATCGCCTGCGATTCGGGTGTGATGGCCGGCACATCAGCCATCGAGGCCGGCCGCGGGCGCGACGGCGGCGCGTAGGACCACAACAGATCGGACAGGTCGACATCCAAGTCGGCAACCGCCCTGGCGTTGGCGATGGTGGCCTCGATCTTGGCGCGGTTGCGCACGATTCCCTCGTCGGCCATCAGCCGGGCGACATCGCGCTCGGTAAAGCGGGCGATCTTCTCGATGTCGAACCCCTTGAACGCCTTCCGGAAGTTGTCCCGTTTGCGCAGGATGATCAGCCACGACAGCCCGCTCTGGAACGCTTCGAGACTCATCCGTTCGAACAGCGGCACCTGCCCGCGCAGCACGCGCCCCCACTCCAGGTCGTGATAGTCCCGGTAGAGCACGGATTGGCCCTGTGCCCAGCCACACCGGGTGCGGCCGTCGTCGGGCGCCAGCTCGCTCACGCAGGCTCCTCGTCGGCGCCAGCGGCGGCGTGGTGGGTGACCGCGGGCTCGTCCAGCCCCGCGGCCGCACGGACCGCGGACAGCTCGCCGCGCAGCTGGTCCAGCTCGGCACCGAGGCGGTCCAGCACCCAGTCCACCTCGCTGGTCTTGTAGCCACGCAACACCTGGGTGAACTTGACGGCCTCGACGTCTTCGCCGGTGACCCCGGAGGCCGGCAGCACGGTCGCCGTGGTCGCCCGCGGCAGCGGCGGGAGCTCCTCGCCGCGGCCGAACACCAGGCTCGCCACCCCGAACAGCACGGTGCCGATCAGGATCAGCACCACCAGGTACAGCAGGATCAACGTCACGCCACGAGATTACTTCGCGCCGAGATCGACGTTCTGCAGGCTTTTGCTCGACTTTTCGCGCCCATTTGTCGGTTTGGGCGATCGACGCGTCTCAGCGCAGCGTGTTCATCGGCGGCCGGTCGGCCAGCGAGACCGACGTGGTCCGCGGCAGATAGCCGTCCTCGCCGTCGGGCAGGAACTGGGTGAGCCCGACGCCGGAGTCGGCGATGCCGCAGCGCGACAGCAGCGTGGCGATGACCTGCCGGCTCATCGCGCCCAGTTCGATCAACGGCCGGTTGCGGTGGCTGCGCACCCCCAGGTTGACCTGGGCGATCGCATCCAGGCCGAGCCGGTCGTAGGTGTCGACCAGCAGGCCGATCTCCACGCCGTAGCCCGGGGCGAACGGCACCGAGGTCAGCAGCTCGCGGGTGCCGGCGTACTCGCCGCCGAGCGGCTGCAGCACACAGCCCAGCTCGGGCCGCAGCGCGGCCAGCAGCGGCCGTGCGACCAGCTCGGTGACCCGGCCGCCGCCGTTGGCATCCTCGCCCTTGCCAACCTTCAGCGGCCGCCGGTAGAAGCCCTTGACCAGGTGGATCCCGTCGCCGGTGAGCAGCGGGCCGACCAGCCGCGGCACGAACATCGGGTCGGGCTCGATCAGGTCGGAATCGACGAACACGATGATGTCGCCGGTGGTGGCGGCCAGCGAGCGCCACAGCACCTCGCCCTTGCCCGGCTGCGGCTCGATCTCGGGCACCGCCTGTTCACGGGTCACCACCCGGGCACCGGCGGCGATCGCCTCGATCTCGGTGTCGTCGGTGGAGCCGGAATCGAGCACGATCAGCTCGTCGACCAGCCCGCCGAGCAGCGGGCGGACACTGTCCACCACCGAGCCGACGGTCTCCTCCTCGTTGAGCGCGGGCAGAACGACCGAGATGGTGCGGCCGCGCTTGGCGGCCACCAGTTCGGCGATGGTCCAGTTCGGCCGGCTCCAGCTGTGGTCGGACAGCCAGGTGTCGCCGGAGAGTGTGTCGTTTGCCACGAGTTCGGTCATGCCAGGCCCCTCACCGTCCGCGCCGGCGGACGTTCCCCACGGATCGACGCGACCATTTCCAGCACGCGCCGAGTGGGCCCTACCTCGTGCACCCGGAACATCCGGGCTCCGTCGGCGGCGGCCAGTGCGGTCGCAGCCAGGGTGCCCTCGAGGCGTTGCGTGAGCTCCACACCCAAAGTCTCCCCGACGAAATCTTTGTTGCTGAGTGCCATCAGGACGGGCCATCCGGTCTTAACAAGATCTTTTACGTGGCGCAACAAAATAAGGCCGTGGTAAGTGTTTTTGCCGAAATCGTGCGTCGGATCGATCAGAATCGCGTCTTTGGCGACGCCGAGCGTCACGGCCCGTTCGGCTGCGGCGGTGACCTCGGCGATGACATCGTCGACCACCCCGGTCACCGTGGTCCCGTAGGCGACCCGGAACGGCCGGGTGCGCGGCACCGCGCCGCCGGTGTGTGAGCACACCAGGCCCGCGCCGAACTCCGCAGCGACCTCGGGCAATGCCGGATCGGCTCCGGCCCAGGTGTCGTTGATCAGGTCCGCCCCGGCCGCACAGGCCTGCTTGGCCACCGACGACCGCCAGGTGTCGACGCTGATCAGCTGGTCGGGGTAGGCGCCGCGCAGCCACTCGATGAACGGCACCACGCGGGCGATCTCCTCGTCGGCGTCGACGACGTTGCCCGGCCCTGCCTTGACTCCCCCGACGTCGACGGCATCGGCTCCCTCGGCGATGACACGGTGCGCGGCGTCCTTGGCCGCGTCGTCGGTGAAGGTCGCGCCCCGGTCGTAGAACGAGTCGGGGGTGCGGTTGACGATCGCCATGATCAGCGCGCGATCACCGGCCACCGGCCGTCCGCAGAACGTCGACGTCACCCCACCATGGTGCCTGGTAGCGCCGAGATCGACGAAATGGTGCGATCTACTCGCACTTATTCGGCGAGTCGTTGGTTTGGGCGCAGGAGCTTAGGCCGGGCGTTTACCCGATGCCACTTCCTTCGGGTACTCCGGGTAGAACGGAACGTAGCCCTCGTCCTTGCCGGCCAGCACGTACAGCGGGTCGGAGATCTCCTCGCCGTCGCCGCCGTAGGCCTGCTTGCGCAGGTCGACCTTGCGGCTCTTGAACGTCGAGGTGGTCTCCAGCGACTCCACGATCCGGATGAACAACGGCACGGCGTAGCTGGGCAGGTTGCCGTAGACGGTCTTGGCCAGGCTCTTGCCGTCGAACTCGGCGCCGTCGCGCAGCTTGATCGCCGCCATACCGGCCCGGCCGCCGGTGTCGGGCACCTCCACCCCGAACACCGTCGACTCCTCGACACCGCTGTCCTGGCCCAGAGCGCCCTCGACCTGCGTGGTGGCGACGTTCTCGCCCTTCCACCGGAAGGTGTCGCCGAGCCGGTCGGCGAACGCAGCATGACCCATGCCCTGCGGGTTCATCACGTCACCGGTGTTGAACCAGACGTCGCCCTCTTTGAAGGCGTTGCGCACCAACTTCTTCTCGCTGGCCTCTTTGTCGGTGTAGCCGTCGAAGGGCGACAGCTTGTTCACCGGGCTGATCAGCAAGCCGGGCTGGCCGGGCGGCACCTTACGCACGCGGCCGTTCTCGTCACGCGCCGGCTCGCCGGTCTCGGCGTCGTACTCGACGTAGGCCAGCGGTGTCGGGCTGATGCCCGTGCTCTTGGGAATGTTGAAGATGTTGATGAAGGCCGCATTGCCCTCGCTGGCGGCGTAGAACTCGGCGACCCGGCCGATATTGAAGCGGCGGGTGAACTCCTCCCAGATCTCGGGGCGCAGGCCGTTGCCGGCGATGACCCGGATCTTGTGGGCGCGGTCGGTGACCTTGGCGGGCTGGTTGAGCAGATATCGGCACACCTCACCGATGTAGATGAAGGCGGTGGCTTCCATCTGGATGACGTCGTCCCAGAACCGCGACGCCGAGAACGACTTGCCCAGCGCCAGCGTGCCGCCGGCATTGATCACCGAGGACACGGCGACCGTCAGCGCATTGTTGTGGTACAGCGGCAGCGGGCAGTACAGGGTGTCGTCGCCCTTGAGCCGCAGCCCCAACCCGCCGAACGCGCCCAGCGCGCGCAGCCACCTGTGGTGGGTCATCACGCTGGCCTTGGGATGCCCGGTGGTGCCGGAGGTGAAGATGTAGAACGCGGTGTCGCGGGCCTGGACCTCCGAGGCCGACGCCGGATTGTCGGTCGGCTTTCCGGCGGCCTGCTCGACGAGTTCGTCGATCGTCATCAGCTGGCCCGGCTCGGCGCCGCTCTCCTTGATCGGGTCGATCAGGTCGTCCTCGGCCACCACCACCGTCGCATCGAGCAGACCGATGCTGTGCGACAACACATCTGAGCGCTGGTGGTAGTTCAGCATGCCGGCGACCGCGCCGCACTTGACCGCGGCCAGCATCATCAGGACGGCATTGGGCGAGTTGCGAAGCATGATGCCGACGACGTCGCCGCGGCCAACTCCCTTGTCGGCCAACACCGCCGCGAACCTGTTGGCAGTCTCGTTGGCCTCCCGGTAGGTGATCTTCTCGTCACCGAACCGGATGAACACCCGGTCGCTGTAGCGAGCGGCGCGGTCGGCGAACACCTTGCCGATCGACGTCTTCGACGTCGGCAACGCCAGGAAACCCGTCACGACACCGCGCAGAATCACCGGCGCGTCCATCACCACCGACGGCAACCGTGTCGCAAGGTCGATCAGTCCCACCGACTTCCGCGCGCTGGACTCCTCATTGGCCACCGCCGCCACCTCCCGTAATCTCGCCCGTCCCGCGGTCAGCGTAACCCCGGGCCACTACTGCCCGGCCGCACAGACCTCGAGGGCTGCTTGCACCTCGTTCACGACGACCAACCGGTCCAGAGCGGCCTGCGCGACGTAGCCCGGCTCGACCAGCGACGCCAGCCAGGTCCGCAGGCCGTCATAGTGACCAGCGGGATCCAGCAGCACCACCGGCTTGGCATGCATACCCAGGTACCCCGCCGTCCACGTTTCGAAAAGTTCCTCCAGCGTGCCGATCCCGCCGGGTAACGCCAGGAAGGCATCACTGCGGTCCTCCATGACTTGTTTGCGCTGGCGCATGGTGTCGGTGACGATCAGCTCGTCGGCCTGGACATCGGCGAGCTCGCGGTGGACCAGGGCCTTCGGGATCACACCGACGGTGCGCCCGCCGCGCGAGCGGGCCCCGTCGGCCACCGCACCCATGGCCGACACGTTCCCGCCGCCGGAAACCAGCGTCCAGCCGCGCTCGGCGATCGCCGCACCCACCTGGTGTGCGAGCTCGAGCAGGTCAGGGTGGCGCGGGCCGGAGGCGCAGTACACACAGACCGCCCACTCGTCGTCACGATTCTCGGATCCGGGATGCACACCGGCAAACCTAGCCCAGACGAATTCGCCGCTAATGCCCTGACGGCACGGGACCGGCAAATAAAGTCCGGCTATGCCGATTCGGTGGCCTGTCGTCCCCCGCCCGTGCGTGGACAGCGCGATCGGCCTGCTCGAGCGCCATGGCGGGGTGGCGCTGGTGGGCGCCGACGGCACCGGCAAGACGACGCTGGCTGCGCAGATCGCCGACCAGCTCGGGGAGAAGGATCCGGTTCGGGTGATCGCTACCGCAACCCGATCGGTGGTTCCGTTCGGCGCGTTCGGTCCGCTGGTGGAGGTCACCGAAGTCGGCAAGCCGGCGGCGCTGATCCGCTCGGCGCTGGATTCTCTACTCGCCCAAGCCGACAGCACGCTGATCGTCATCGACGACGCCCAGCTACTCGACCCGCTGTCGGCCACCCTGGTCTACCAGTTGGCCCGCCAGGCGCGGACCCGGCTGGTCGTGACGGTCCGCGCGGGTGGCCCACTGCCGTCGGCGGTGGCCGCGCTGACCGAGGACGGACTGCTGGCCCGCCTCGATCTCGGGCCGCTGGACGACACCGAGACCCGGGCGGTGCTGGCCGCGCTGGGCGAATCCCGCGACGACGTCTACCGACGCACCGGCGGCAACCCGCTGGAGTTGCGGATGCTGATCCAGACGCAGTCGGCGGCCACCTCACTGGACGGTTTGATCGACGCATACCTCGACGGGCTGTCCGCCCCGGCCCGCGCGGCGCTGGCCTATCTGGCGGTGCACGAGCCGCTGTCGGCTGCGGACCTGGCCGCCCTGGCCGGGCCGGACGCCGTCGAGCAGGCCGAAACAGCAGGCGCGGCAACGGTGTTCGACACTGCGGTGTATGCCGGTCATCCGTTGTTCGTCGAGCGGGTGGCCCGCGCCGCCGACCCGGCCGACGCCCGCCGCCGGCGCTCCGAGATCGTCACCCGGTTGCGCGCCACGCCTTGCCGCGACGTCGCCGACCGACTGGGCCGAGCGGTGCTGGCCTTGGACAGCGACGTCCCCGAATCGGTCGACGACGTGGTGGCAGCTGCTCAGCAGGCGTTGCGACTGGGCGACCTGACCGTCAGTGAGCGGCTGGCCGGTGCGGCCGTGGCGCGCTGCGAGAGGTTCGACGCACGGTTGGCGCTGAGCTATGCCCTGGCTTGGCAGGGCCGCGGTCGCGAGGCGGATTCGGTGCTGGCCGACGTCGATGCCGACGCGCTGTCGGAGGCCGAGGTGATGGCGTGGGCGTTGCCGCGGGCCGCCAACCAGTTCTGGATGCTGTCCGAACCCGAACGCGCCACCGCGTTCCTGCAGAACATCCGTAAGCGCATCAACACGACCGCCGACCGCCTGACCCTGGACGCGTTGTCGGCGACGTTCGCGATGAACGCGGGCAACGTGGCGCGCGCCGTCGAGATCGCGGCCGAGGTGCTGGCGGCGCCCGAGGCCGGCGACATGGCGGTGGCGTGGGCGGCCAGCGCGGCGGCGTTGAGTTCGGCCCGGATGGCACGGTTCGACCAGGTGGGCCCGCTGGTCGACCGGGCGCTGGGCGCCGAGCACCCGGGACTGTTGCGGTTCACGGTCGGCCTGGCGCAGACGACGACACTGCTGATGGCCGGGCAGCCCGCCGCGGCGTACGACACGGCCAGGCAGTTCACCGATTTCGCGGAGCTCGCCCAGCCCGGCCGGTCGATCGGCGACGTGCTGCTGGCCCAGGTGCTGATCGCCCAGGGTGACCCGGTTGGCGCGGCGCGGCTGCTGGGGCCGGCCGCGGCCACGCTGGAGCGAACCGGCTACTCCTGGGGACCGCTGTCGCTGATGTATCTGGCCACCGCGCTGGCGCAGCAGGGTGAGATCGCCGAGTCGGCCAAGACGCTCAGCCGCGCCGAGGCGCGCCACGGCACCAAATCGGCGTTGTTCGCGCCGGAACTGGGGGTGGCGCGGGCCTGGCGGCTGGCCACCGTGGGCGATACCGAGTCGGCGATCGCGGCCGCCCGTGATGCGGCCAGGGGCGCCCAACGCGGCGGCCAGTTGGCGGCGGCGGTGTGGGCCTGGAACGAGGCCGCCGCGCTGGGCGACCCGCAGGCCGCAGGCGCCCTGGCCGCGCTGGCCGACACGGTGGATTGTGCGTTCGCCGTGGCCGCACTGGATCGGGCCCGGGGCTGACGGTCAGGTGGTCAGGTAGCGCCGCAGCGTGTCGGTCACCGCGGTGATCTGCGCGACCGCCACCCGCTCGTCGCGCTTGTGGGCCAGGTTGGGATCACCCGGCCCGTAGTTCACCGCCGGGATGCCGAGGGCGGCGAAGCGGGCGACGTCGGTCCAGCCGTATTTGGCGCGGACCATTCCGTCGGCAGCCGTCACCAGCGCGGCGGCTGCGGGATGATGCAGCCCGGGCAGAGCGCCGGCGGCCACATCGGTCTGCTCCAGGTGGACGTCGAGCCCGTCGAAGACCTCCCGCACGTGGGCCAGCGCGGCCTCTGGCGAGCGGTCGGGCGCGAAGCGGAAGTTGACGGTCACCGCGGCCGCGTCGGGGATCACGTTGCCGGCCACCCCGCCCTCGATCCGGACCGCCGACAACCCCTCCCGGTAAGTACAACCGTCGATGTCGACGATCCGGGCGTCATAGCCCGACAACCGGTCGAGCACCGCGCCGAGTTTGTGAATGGCGTTGTCGCCCAACCAGGATCGCGCCGAATGCGCGCGGATCCCGGCCGCTGAGATGACTACCCGCAACGTGCCCTGGCAGCCGGCCTCGATGTAGCCCCCGGACGGCTCGCCCAGGATCGCGACGTCGCCGTGCAGCCAGTCCGGCAGCTCGCGCTGGATGCGGCCCAGGCCGTTGGCCGAGGCTTCGATCTCTTCGCAGTCGTAGAAGATCAGCGTGACGTCGTGGGTCGGCTCGGCGATGGTGGCGGCCAGGTGCAAAAACACCGCATCCCCGGACTTCATGTCCGACGTGCCGCACCCGAACAGATGGTCGCCGTCGAACACCGACGGCACGTTGTCGGCGATCGGCACGGTGTCCAGGTGACCGGCCAGCACCACCCGCGACGGAAGGCCGAAGTTCGTGCGGGCCAGGACCGCGTTGCCGGAGCGGACGATGTCGTAGCCGGCGGTCTGCCTGCGCAGCGCGGACTCCACCGCGTCGGCGATGCGGGCCTCGTCGTGCGACACACTCGGGATGTCGACGAGCGCGGCCGTCAGGGCGATCGGATCAGCGCGTAGGTCGAGTACAGGGTCCGGCACAACTTCCCAGGCTAGCGGGCGCCGCCCATGCATTACGGTGGAGCACCGTGACTTCTGCTGCAGGCGTCGGACTGGCCACGATCACCGAGGACGGCACCGTCCTGGACACCTGGTTCCCTGATCCCGAACTGGGCGCCTACAGCCCGTCGGGCAGCACCATCCTGACTGCCGACGACGCGCCCGAGGACCTGGCCGCCGCGGCCGGAGCCGACCCGGCGCGCGGGGTACGGACCGTGGTCGTGCGCACGGTGATCGCCGACCTGGCCGAGAAGCCGGCCGACACCTACGACGCCTACCTGCGACTGCACCTGCTGTCGCACCGGTTGGTCGAGCCGCACGGATGCAATCTCGACGGTATCTTCGGCGTGCTGACCAACGTGGTGTGGACCAACTTCGGGCCCTGCCAGATCGACGGCTTCGAAGAGGTGCGGTTGCGGCTGCGCGGCCGCGGCCAGGTGACGGTCTACGGCGTCGACAAGTTCCCCCGGATGGTCGATTACGTGCTGCCGACCGGCGTGCGGATCGCCGACGCCGACCGGGTCCGCCTCGGCGCCCACCTCGCGCCGGGCACCACCGTCATGCACGAGGGCTTCGTGAACTTCAACGCCGGGACGCTCGGCGCCTCCATGGTGGAGGGCCGCATCTCGGCCGGTGTGGTGGTCGGCGACGGCTCCGACGTGGGCGGTGGCGCCTCGATCATGGGCACGCTGTCCGGCGGCGGCACGCAGGTCATCTCGGTGGGCAAGCGGTGCCTGCTGGGCGCCAACGCGGGGCTGGGCATCTCGCTGGGCGACGACTGCATCATCGAGGCGGGCCTGTACGTGACGGCGGGCACCAAGGTGACCACCCCGGACGGGACGACGGTGAAGGCACGTGAGCTCTCCGGCGCGAACAACCTTCTGTTCCGGCGCAATTCGGTGACGGGGGCGGTCGAAGTGGTCGGCCGCGACGGCCAGGGCATCGCGCTGAACGAGGCGTTGCACGCCAACTGACCTCGCGGTCGTGTGAAAGACGGCCGCTCGGGTATAGCAGCAGCGTGTTTCCAGATGACCTGCGCCAGTTGGCCGCCGCCCATCACGTGGCCACCTCCTACCGCAACGAACGACGGGAGCCGGTGGAGGTCGACGCCGCCGTCGTGATCCGGGTGCTCGGGTTGCTGGACGTCGACGCCGGGACCGAGACCGCCCGGCGCATCGAACTCGCCAGGCTCGCAGAACTCGACCGGGCCGGCCGATTACCCCCGACCATCGCGGTGCGGCTGGATGGCCGCCCGACGCCGATCCCGCGGGCAGCCCAGTTGGTCGCGGCGGACGGCAGCCAGATCGAGGTGCGCGGTGAACTGCCCGCCGACCTGGCGCCGGGCTGGTACCGGCTGCGCACCGGCGACGACCAGGAGGTCACCGTCGTAGCGGCACCACCTCGGCTGCCGCAGACGCCCAGCACCTGGGGCTGGATGCTGCAGCTCTACGGGCTACGCTCGGCGCGCTCGTGGGGCATCGGCGACTTCGGTGATCTGCGGGAGTTCATCGACTGGACGGCCACCGAGCACGGCGCCGGTGCGGTGTTGCTCAACCCGTTGAACGC